>DASSZP010000068.1:0-2013 GCA_035713465.1 Solirubrobacteraceae bacterium
GCTGCAGGTCACCCCGACCCCGGACGACGGCACGCGGCACTCCGACCGGGTTCCGTGGGACGAGGCGTCGCGACCGGCCGCCCCCGCTCCCGATCCCGGCCGCCACTACACGCCCGACGAGCAGGCGGCGGGCCAGCACCTGGTTGACGTTCACGACGGCCTGCGGGCCGAGCTGACCCAGCTGCGCGACCTCGTCGAGCAGGTCGCCGCCGGCACGCTCGAGGCCGGCGCGGCGCGCTCGTTCATCGCCACGATGACGCTGCGCCAGAACGACTGGACGCTCGGTGCGTACTGCGCGCGGTACTGCCGGATCGTCACCGGCCACCACTCGCTGGAGGACGCCAGCGTGTTCCCCCACTTGCGCCGCGCCGATCCCGGACTGGCCCCGGTCATCGACCGCCTCGAGGAGGAACATCACGTGATCGCCCGGGTGCTCGACGAGGTCGACCGCGGCCTGGTCGCGATGGTCACCGAGCCTGACGGGATGAGGGCATTGCGCGCCGCCGTGGATCTGCTCACCGATACGCTGCTGTCCCACCTCAGCTACGAGGAGCGCGAGCTCGTCGAGCCGCTCGCGCGGCTGGGGTTCTACTAGTGGGCGGGCGGCCGGTCGCGGTCCGGCTGCTGCTGGGCGTCCCCGCCGGGACGGCGGGCACCACGGTGCTCACCGCCGCGTACGCGCTCGAGCGTCGGCTGCGCCGGCCCAACGGGCCGCTGGACTACGACGACAGCGACGTCCCGGGCCAGATCGTCGCCACGATCCTGCATCTGCCGTCAGTCAGCGGGCGCGAGGAGCACGAGCTCGGGCTCGCCCTGCGCTGGAGCTACGGCTCGGTGTTCGGCGTCGCCCACGGCCTGCTGCGCCAACGGCTCCCCGAGCCTCAGGCGACGGCGGCCTTCGGAGGGCTACTGATGACCGCCACCCTCAGCCTGTTTCCGGTGCTCGGGCGCACCCCCCCGCCGTGGCGCTGGCCGCGGAGTTTTCTGGTCACGAGTCTGCTCACCCACGCCGCCTACGCGGTCACCGTCGGGGTCGTGCACGACCGTCTTGACAACGTCACGAAATGACGAAAAGCTGACCGGCGTGAGCGCCGGCATCGACTTCGATCAGGCCAACGCGGCGCAGAAGCTGATGCGCCGCTTCGCCGCCAGCGGCCCCGGGTCGTGGCTGTTCGTGCGGGTGCTGCATCACATCGACCGACCGGTCTTCCGTCTGACGCGCGGCCGGCACACCGTGGCCAGCCTGCTGTCCGGGATCCCGGTGGTGATGCTCACCACGACGGGCGCGAAGTCGGGGCGGCCCCGGAGCGTGCCGCTCCTCGGCGTGCCCGACGGCGACACCGTGGCGATCATCGGTTCGAACTTCGGCCAGGGTCACCATCCTGCGTGGGTGCACAACCTGCGCTCGGACCCGAGCGCGGAGATCACCGTCAATGGTGTCAGCCAGCGTGTCCGTGCCGTCGAGGCCGACGACACGCGCCGCGCTGCGATCTGGCAGCGCGGCCTGCAGGTGTACCCGGGCTTTGACCAGTACGAGCGGCGCGCGAGCCACCGGCGGATCTCCGTGTTCGTGCTCGAGCCCGCGGCCTGAACCGCTCGCCGCCGTACCCGCAGCCCGACGACCCGCAGCCCGACGGCCCGCGGCCCGACCGCCCGCGGCCCCACGCCCGGGCCCTGCCGCCCCTCGGGCTGGGGCGCAATTCATGACAAACCGCCCTGTCGGCTAGCGGAATGTCGGAAAACGGCGGTCCAGCGCGCATTTCGTGACCACTTGCGAGCCCCGCCGGTGGTTTGTCGCGTTCTGCATCCTCGAGCGGCGCACAGCCCAGCCGCCCAGAACGTCCAGGCCGATCAGACTCAGGACCCTCAGGCAGCCTGCAGGCGGAAGCGGACCCGGGCTCCGGCGTCACTGTCGGGAATCCAGATCTGACCCCCGTGGGCCTCGACGATCGCCCGCGCCACGGCGAGGCCGAGGCCGGTCCCCTCGGTGCTGCGGGCGGTGTCGGCTCGGTA
>DASSZP010000069.1:0-12182 GCA_035713465.1 Solirubrobacteraceae bacterium
TGTCCTTCGCACAGACCGCAGTCCTCGGCGCCGTCGCCGGCCTGACCATCTTCATCGGGCTGCCGGTCGGGCGCATGCCGACCCTCTCGAGCCGCTCGCGCGTGGCGCTGGCGATGTTCGCCGTCGGGATCCTGGCCTTCATCCTCGTCGACGTCCTCTCCAACGGCCTGGACATCGTCCGGGGCGCGGTCAACGCCCTGCACGCCGGTCATCAGTCCTTCGCCTACGTGGCCTGGCTGGTCATCCTTCTCGCCGTCGGCTTCCTCGCCGGCAGCGCCGGGCTGGCCACGGTTCAGCGCCGGCTGCGGCCCCTGGGCGCGCGCCGCCCGCCGATCGCCGGCGGCGCGGACGTCGCGGCCGTGGCCGGGGGGATCGCGGCCGACGCCGTGGCCATGGAGATGGACGCCGCCCGCCGCCGCGCGCTGCGGACGGGGCTGACCATCGCCGCCGCCATCGGCATGCACAACTTCGCCGAGGGGCTGGCCATCGGCGTCTCCGCGCGGGCCGGCGCGATCAGCCTGGCCACCGTGCTGATCGTCGGCTTCGCGCTGCACAACGCCACCGAGGGCTTCGGGATCGTCGGCCCGCTCGGTGACGTGCGCCCGTCCTGGGCCTGGCTGGGCCTGGCCGGGCTGATTGCCGGCGCTCCCACCTTCCTGGGCTCGATGGTCGGCTACGAGGTGACCAGCCACGCGCTTGAGCTGGCCTTCTACGCCGCCGCCGGCGGAGCGATCCTGTACGTGATCGGCGAGGTCTGGAACGGCATGCGCCGCTACGGCTACCGCGAGCTGGAGCTGGCCATGCTCACCGCCGGGTTCGTCGTCGGGGTCCTCACCGACCTGGTCGTCGCATACGGCGGCGCCTGATCGCGCCGATCGGGCTCGCCGACGGCAGCGCCTGATCTAGCGGATCAGGCTGGCCGAGCGGCCCGCGGCGACCATCTCGGCCAGCGTCTCGGACGCGTCGTGGCGCGGGCGCCAGCCGAGGTTGCGCCGCGCCCGGGTCGTGTCCATCAGCACCGGATGGCGGACCGTCTCGATCCACTGCGCCTCGGCGGGGACGAAGGGCAGCCGGGCCACCAGCTCGGCCGCGGCATCGACGGCGAGGTCGGGAATCCGGATCGCGTACCAGCCCAGGGCCGCGGCGAGGTCGCTCATCGTGATCGTCCCGGGGCCGGCCAGGTTGTAGACGCCGGGCTCGCCGCGGCCGAGCACGGCGGCCCGCATCGCCGTGGCCACATCGTCGTGGTGCACGAGCTGGAAGGGGACGCCAGGGTCGGGGATCACCGGCTTGAGCGCGGGCAAAAACTCCAGCGCGCGCAGCACCGCGCCGGGCATCCGGTCCGAGAGCTGGATGTAGGGGATGCTCTCCAGCATGGTCTGAGCGTCGGGGCCGGCCACGATGCAGGGGCGAAAGACGTACGCCTGCGTGGCTGAGCCCTGCAGCAGCTCGCTCAGCACGCGCTCCAGCTCGGCCTTCTGGGCCGAGTAGTAGTGGCGGTCGGTCCCGCGCGTGGGAACGTCCTCGTCCAGCCGCTCAGGGTTGTCGCCGTGATAGCCGTAGGCCGCCACCGAGGAGGCGTAGACGAGCCGCTTGGCCCCGGCCGCGATCGCCGCGCGGAAGACGTTGCGCGAGCCCTCGAGGTTGACGCTCGTCGTCTCGGCCAGGTCACCGAGGATGATGAAGGCGAGATGCACGACGACGTCGGCGCCGGCCACCACATCGGCCACGGCGTCGGCGTCGAGCACGTCGGCCTGGCGGTACTCGGTCTTGCGCAGCCCGGCCGCCGCCGGGTCAAACGGGCTGCGGGCCATGGCCCGGATCTGGCCCACGTCGCGGCTGCGCTCCAGCGCGCGCAGCAGCGAGCGGCCGATGTCGCCGGTGGGCCCGGTGACCGCGACGGTGAGCCCGGAGGGGGTGCGGGCCGCCGGCCGGCGGGCCGCGGGCGTGCGGGCGGAGGAGGGGCGGGCGGAGGAGGGGCGGGTGGACTTGCGCGGGGCGGGCATGCGGTGACCTCGATCAGTCGTCGTAACCGGGCTCGCCCGGCAGGAGGATGCGGGCCTGCTCCCCCGAGCCGACGACCCGCGGCTGAACCGGGCGGACGGTGCGGGTGCGGGCGTGGTCCAGCAGCTCGGCGGCCGAGCCGAAGCCCGACAGCTGCTCGAGATGCTTGACGGTCGGGAAGACGAGCAGGATCTCGTCAGCGCGGCCGGCGTCAAGGGCCGCCGCCGGCGTGTACCAGCGCGCGTCGACGACCTCCTCGCCGTCGACCCTCGGCTCGGCGCCGTCGGGCAGGCGGGCGAGGAAGAACCACGTGTCGAAGCGGATCTTGACCTCCTCGGGCGTGATCCAGCGCGAGAAGGGGACGAGTTCGTCCGGGCCGCTGACGCGGATGCCCGCCTCCTCCTCCAGCTCCCGAATCCCGGCCGTGAGCAGGGCGGCGTCCCCGTCGCCGTCCTCGGGGGAGACCGCGCCGCCGGGGAACACCCAGGCGCCACCCATGAAGCGGGCGTGGGGGGTGCGCTGGACGAGCAGGACCTCGAGGTCGTCGCGCTCGCCGCGCAGGACGATCACCGTCGCGGCGACGCGGGGAACGGTGGCCGGTCCGGAGTTGAACTCGGCGCCGGGCTCGGGTCGCGCGTCCACGACCGCGACCCTACCGGGCGACGGCTCCCAGTACCCTTGCCGGGGTGAGATACATGTGTGAATCGTGCGGGTTCATCTACGACCCAGCCGAGGGCGACCCCGACGGGGGCATCCCGGCGGGGACCGAGTTCGCTGACATCCCGGACACGTGGTTCTGCCCCGTGTGCGGTGCGCGCAAGAAGGACTTCACCCCCTACGAGGACTGATGCCCGGGCGGGTCTGAGCCCGCCGGGCGGACACGTCCACGCCGGTGTCCGCGCTCAGGCTGCCTGAGCGGCGGCGGTCGTCCGACCGGCCCCGGTCACGGCAGCGATCGCGTCGGCCGTGATGGCCACCAGGCGCGCGAGCTCGGACTCGGGCATCGAGGGAGCGGGCATCAGCACCACGACGTCGCCGAGCGGGCGCACGATCGCTCCCCGCGCGCGGGCGGCGAGCGTGACGGCGTGCCCGAGCCGCTCGGCGGGGTCATCGGCGGTGAGCTCGATCCCGACCATCAGCCCGCGCCGGCGGATCTCGGCCACGCCGTCCAGCGGCGCGACCCGCTCCCGCAGGGCGCGGTCCAGCGCGTCGATCCGCGCCGGCAGGCCCGCGAGGGTGCGCTCTGACTCGAACACGTCAAGCGTGGCCAGGGCGGCCGCGCAGGCCAGCGGGTTGCCCGTGTAGGTGTGGCCGTGAAAGAAGGTGCGGAACTCCTCGAAGCGGCCGAGAAAGCCTTCGTAGATCCGCTCGGTGGCCAGCGTCGCGGCCAGCGGCAGGTAGCCGCCGGTCAGCCCCTTGGCCACGCACATCAGATCCGGCACGACATCCTCGTGCTCGCACGCGAACATCCGCCCGGTGCGCCCGAACCCGGTCGCGACCTCGTCGCAGATGAGCAGCACGCCGTGGCGGTCGCACAGCCGCCGGACCTCGCGCAGGTAGCCCTCGGGCTGCATGAGCATCCCGGCGGCGCCCTGGACGAGCGGCTCCACGATCACCGCCGCGACCTCGTCCCCGTGCTCGGCCAGCAGCGCCTCCATGTGCTCGGCGTCACCGGCCCGGGCGGACAGCGCGTCGAACAGCAGCGGGCGGTAGAGCGAGTGAAACAGCTCGATCCCGCCCACCGACACGGCCCCGACGGTGTCTCCGTGGTAGGCATTTTCCAGGCAGATGAAGCGCGTGCGCTGGGTCTGCCCGTGCTGGGCCCACCACTGAAAGGCCATCTTCAGCGCGATCTCCACCGCGGTCGAACCCGACTCGGAGTAGAAGACCCGCTGCAGGTCCCCGGGGGCGATCGCGGCCAGGCGCTCGGCCAGGACGATCGCCGGCTCGTGCGTGAGCCCGAGCATCGTCGAGTGCGCGACGCGGTCGAGCTGGGCGTGGATCGCCGCGTCGATCACCGGGTGGTGGTGGCCGTGGACGTTGCACCACAACGATGAGACACCGTCCAGATACGCGTTGCCGTCGGTGTCGTAGAGGTCGAAGCCCTCGGCCCGGGCAATGATCAGCGGCGTCTCCTCCTCACACCAGCCCTGCTGCTGGGTGAACGGATGCCAGACGTGGCGGCGGTCGGCGGCGATCAGGTCAGAGGTGGAGCGCATCGCCCCAAGCTACGCGCGCGACCGGTCGGAAAACGCGTGGTCCGGGTGGCATCGGACGGCGGTTCTCAGGCCAGCCAGCGCGACTTCTCAGGCCAGCCAGCGCGACAGCGGCAGGTGGGCGGCCGCTGCGGCCAGCGCCGCCGGCTCGGGGCCGGGGACCAGGCCGAGCGTCTGCACCTCGATCGCTGCCAGAGCGGCGATCGTCTCGCGGTTGGAGAGGGCGATGCGGTCCGGGTCGGCCGGCCACGGGGTCAGCACCACCCCGCGGACGTCCAGCCCGGCCGTCCGGGCGGCGGCGAGCGTGAGCAGCGTGTGGTTGATCGTGCCCAGGCCGGGCCGCGCCGCGACCACGAGCGGCAGGCCGGTGAGGCGGGCCAGGTCCCGGACGTCTGAACCGGGGCCGAGCGGCACGAGCAGGCCGCCGACCCCCTCGACGATCATCGCGGCGTCCGGGTCCGCCGCCGCGGCGGCGCTCAGATCGGACCCGATCGCCGCCAGGTCGATCGGCCGGCCGGACAGCTCGGCGGCGAGGTGCGGGGAGACGGGGGGTCCGTAGGTGGCCAGGACGACGTCGGCCGGGTCGGCCCCGGTGACCGTCGCCAGCAGCTCGTGGTCCCGGGGCCAGACGGGATCGGCCGCCTCCTCCAGGCCCGTGAGGATCGGTTTGAAGGCGCGGACCGGCGTCCCCGCGGCGAGCAGCGCGGCGGTGATCGCCGCGCTGAGCACGGATTTGCCCACTCCGGTGTCGGTGCCGGTGACAAAGCAGCCACGCAGAGGGGGGCGGGCGTCCGGTGACGGCGGGCGGGCGTCCGGTGACGGCGGGCGGGCATCCGGTGACGGCGGGCGGGCGTCCGGCATCGCGGGGTCCTCGGGCGGGCTGCGGTCGCGTTGCGCCGTCAGGCCGCGCGACGGACCGGCTCGGGGGCCTCGAAGTCGAACACGCCGTCCGGGTGCCCGCCGGGCAGTGGGGTGCGGCCGCCCCGCGGGGCCGGGCGCGGGTCGCGCGCCGCCGTCGCGTGGGCGAACTCGACGTCGCCGGCCTCGTGCGCGTCGCCGTCACCGGGCGGTCTGACGGCGACGGCGGTCGGGGCGCGGTGGGCGCGGGGATCGAGACCGTGGGCGCGGGCCACGGATCCGAGCAGCCGCGCGGCGTCGCGCAGCTCCGCCTCGCGGTGGCTGGCCATCACGGCCAGGCGCAGGCGCGAGGTCATCGGCGGCACGGTGGGCGGGCGGATGGCCTGGGCGAAGACGCCACGGTGCAGCGCGGCCTCGCAGATCCGCATCGCCCGATCGGCCTCGCCGACCATCAGCGGCACGATGTGGGTTCGCGAGCCGCTCACGTCAAAGCCCTCGGCGGTGAGCGCATCGCGCAGCGCGGCGGCGTTGGCGGCCAGCTTGGCCACCCGCTCGGGGCGGTCGGTGACCAGCTCCAGCGCGGCGAGCGCGGCGGCCACCGCGGGTGGAGGCAGCGCCGTGGAGAAGATGAAGGTGCGCGCGGCGTTGATCAGGTAGCGGGCCATCGTCTCGTCACAGGCCACGAAGGCGCCGTAGGAGCCCAGCGCCTTGCCCAGCGTGCCGACGATCACGTCGACCTCGTCCTCGAGCCCGGCCTCGGCCAGAGCGCCGCGGCCCCCGGGCCCGAGCGCGCCGGTGCCGTGCGCCTCGTCGATCACGGTGCGCAGCCCGTGACGCTGGGCCAGCTCGACGATCTCGGTCAGCGGGGCGATGTCACCGTCCATCGAGAACACGCTGTCGGTGACGATCAGCGCCCCGCGGCCCTCCGCCTTCTCGATGCCCCACTCCAGGTGCTCGGCGTCGGCGTGGTCATAGACGAACACCTCGGCGCGCGACAGCCGGCAGCCGTCGATGATCGAGGCGTGGTTGAGCTCATCGGAGAAGACGACATCTCCGGGCCGCGCCAGCGCCGAGACGGTGCCGACGTTGGCCAGATAGCCGGACCCGAACACGAGCGCGGCGTCGCGGCGCTTGAACGCGGCCAGCCGCTCCTCGAGCCGGCGGTGGATCGTCATCGTGCCCGAGATCAGACGCGAAGCGCCGGCGCCGACGCCCCAGCGCATCGCGGCCTCGGCGGCCGCCTGGCGCACGCGCGGGTGATCGGCCAGCCCCAGGTAGTTGTTGGAGCACAGCAGCAGGACAGGCTTTCCGTCCAGCAGCACGTGCGGCCCCTGGGGGCCGCTGACGAGGCGGGTCCGACGCTGCAGTCCCAGGGACCGCAGTTCGTCGAGCCGCGCCTCGAGCTCGATCATGCCGCCTCGCGCTCCCGGGCCGGACGGCGGTTGGGGGCGCCGTCGGGACGGGGCGGCACCGCCCGCTTGGCGGCGAAGCGCAGCTGCGAGGACGGATCCCAGAGCCGCACCTCGAGCGGTGCCGGCGCGGGCTCGGCGCCGGCCAGGGCCGCCCCGACGAGGTCGGGGGTATCGCCCTCCAGCCAGCCCGTGCGGTTGTCGGGCCGCGGGTTGGCGCCGTTGTCAGGCTGGCGGGCGACGTTGAGCCCGAGGTCCTCGAACATCGCCCGGTCCTCGTCGGGCGTGTTGCCCAGCGTGGTGAGGAAGTTGCCCATCATCACCCCGTTCAGGCCGGCCTTGACGGCGGTGGCCTGCAGTTGCCCGAGGTTCTCCACCCGGCCCCCGCACAGGCGGAACAGGGCCTCGGGGAGGATCAGGCGGAAGATCGCGATCCATTTGACCACCTCCCAGGGATCCATCAGCTCGCGGTCCCCGAACTTGGTCCCGGGCCGGGGGTTGAGCAGGTTGATGGGGACGCTGGTCGGGTTGATCTTGGCCAGCTCAAAGGCCATCTCGACCCGCTGTGCGCGGGTCTCGCCGAGGTTGAGGATGCCGCCGACGCACGTCTCCAGGCCCGCCTCGCGCACGGCGTCGATCGTGCGCAGCCGCCCCTGGTAGCGGACCGTGGTCGAGACCTCGGGGTAGTAGGACTCGGCCGTCTCCACGTTGTGGTGCACACGCTGGATGCCCGCGTCCTTGAGCGCCTGGGCGCGCGCGACCGACATGTGGCCGATCGAGGCGCAGCGCTTGAGGTTGGTGTGCTCGGCGACCAGGCGCGCCCCGGCCAGGACCTTCTCGAAGTCGCGCTTGGACAGGCCCTGACCCTGGGTGACCATGCAGAAGCGATGCGCGCCGGCCGCCTCGGCCGCGCGCGCATGCTCGAGGATCTGCTCAGGCTCCATCATCGCGTGCAGCGGGGTCTCGGCCTCGGCGTACTTGCTCTGGGCGCAGAACCCGCAGTCCTCGGCGCAGCCCCCCGACTTGGCGTTGACCAGCGAGCACATGTCGGTCGCGTCCCCGAACTGCTCGCGGCGGGCCTCCCAGGCACGCTGCACGAGCGCCTCGATCTCGGCGTGATCCTCGATCTCGCCCAGGCGCCGAGCCTCGTCAGGGGTGATCAGCGGCGGCATGGGCGAAAACGTAGTCGTCGCCGCGGACGTATCATTCCAGCGTGCCCGAGGAGCTGCCGTTCACCGATTCCGACCAGGCCAACCGGCTGCTGGCCCGCGACCCGATGGCCCTGCTCATCGGCTTCGTGCTCGACCAGCAGGTGACCGTCCAGAAGGCGTTCTCCGGCCCGCTGGTCATGCGCGAGCGGCTCGGGGCGATCGACGCCGACACGCTGGCCGCGGCCGACCTGGACGCGGTCTTCCGCGAGCGCCCGGCCATCCACCGCTACCCCGGCTCGATGGCCAAGCGCGTGCACGACATGGCGGTCCACGTCCGCGACGAGTACGACGGGGACGCGGCGGCGATCTGGACCTCGGCCCCGGACACCGAGACTCTGCGGGCCAATCTCGCGGCCGTTCCGGGCCTCGGGGAGATGAAGATCAGGTCGCTCGGAGCGGTCCTGGCCCGGCGCTTCGGCGTGGCCGCCGCGCAGGGGCTGGTGCCCTCGCATCCGACCCTCGGTGACGTCGACTCGCCGCAGGCGCTGGCCGACTACCAGGCGGTCAAGCGGGCCCACAAGGCCGAGCGGGCCAAGGCCCGCGCGGCCTCCTGACCCGGGGTCAGGGGTGAGCCGCGGCGCCGCCCGGCTGGCCGGGCTGGGCACGACGATCTTCACCGAGATGACCGCGCTGGCCGCGCGCACCGGTGCGGTCAACCTCGGGCAGGGCTTCCCGGACGAGGACGGGCCCGGCGCCGTCGTCGCGGCCGCCGTCGCCGCGCTGCGAGCGGGTGAGAACCAGTACGCGCCGCTGCCCGGCGTCCCGGCGCTGCGTGACGCTGTGCGCGCGCACCAGCGCGCGTACTACGGCCTGGAGCCCGAGGACGTGCTCGTCACCTTCGGCGCGACGGAGGGCATCGCCGCCGCGCTGCTGGCGCTGTGCGACCCCGGGGACGAGGTGCTGATGCTCGATCCGTCCTATGACTCCTACGCCGCCTGCGCGGCCTTCGCCGGCGCGGCCGCGCGGCCGATCACGCTGCGGCCCCCGGAATTCCGGGTCACCGAGGCGGCCGTGCAGGCCGCGATCGGCCCGCGCGCACGCGTGCTGCTGCTCAACTCGCCGCACAACCCGACCGGGCGCGTGCTCGGTCGCTCAGAGCTCGAGCTGCTCGCCGCCGTGTGCATTGAGCGTGATCTCGTGTGCGTCACCGACGAGGTCTACGAGCACCTCGTCTACGACGGCACCCACATCCCGATCGCCACCCTGCCGGGCATGGCGTCCCGGACCCTGACCGTTTCGTCCCTGGGCAAGTCGTTCTCGCTCACCGGCTGGAAGGTCGGCTGGTGCTCGGGGCCGGCCGAGCTGGTGTCGGCCGCCCGGACGGTCAAGCAGTTTCTGAGCTTCGCCGGCGGCACGCCGCTGCAGCACGGGGCCGCCGCGGCGCTGAATCTCGGCGACGCGCCGCTGGCCGCGCTGCGCGACGGACTGCGGGCGCGTCGCGATCAGCTCTGCGCCGGCCTGCGGGCCGCGGGCCTTGAGCCGATCGTGCCCGCCGGGACCTACTTCGTCAACGCGGAGGTGGGGCAGGACGCGGTGGCCTTCTGCGCCGCGCTGCCCGGGCGCTGCGGCGTGGTGGCGATCCCCACCGGGGCGTTCTACGCGGACCCGTCCACGGCGCCGGGGCTCGTGCGCTTCGCCTTCGGCAAGGCCGAGCCGGTGATCGCCGAGGCGTCGCGGCGGCTGGCCTCGCTGCGCTTCGCGCGACCCGCCTAGCGGTCCTGCCAGCGCGGCGCGCGCTTCTGCGCGAAGGCGCGCACGCCCTCGCGGAAGTCCTCGGAGGAGAAGCAGGCTCGCCGCAGCTCGAGCAGCTCGCGCTCGACCTCGGGGTCAAGCCGCGCCTCGGCGTCGAGCACGGCCCGGATCACCCGCTTGTTGCCGCGCTGGGCCATCGGCGCGTTGCCGGCGATCTCCGCGGCCAGGGTGAGCGCCGCGTCCATCAGCTCGCCGCGGTCGTGCACCGCGTTGACCAGGCCCCACTGCAGGGCCAGACGGGCGTCGATCCGCCCGCCGACCAGGAACAGCTCGCGCGTCCGGGCCGAGCCGACGGCGTCGATGAACTTGCGGATCCCCGTGTGGGAGTAGACGAGCCCGAGCTTGGCCGGCGGCATGCCGAGCGTGATCCCGTCCGCGGCCAGGCGCAGGTCACAGGAGACGGCGAGCTCGAGACCGCCGCCGATCGCGTGGCCGTTGAGCACGGCCACGGTCGGGAACGGATAGGCGTCGATCGCGTCGATCGCGGCCGCGAAGGGGTGCGCGATCAGCCGCTCGGCCTCGTCGGCGAAGACACTCTCGGGCAGGTCGGAGATGTCGTAGCCGGCCGAGAAGATCCTCTCCTCGCCGGTGATGACCACGCAGCGGGCGTCGAGCTCGGGCATCACGGCGGCGAAGCGGTCGAGGATCGCCTGGTCCAGCGCTCCCCGCTTGCCGGGGTTGGAGATGGTCAGGCGGACGACGCCGGGAACCAGCTCGTCGATCCGCAGCTCGCCTACGGAGGGGCTATTCGAGGACAACGAGCGGGTCGCCCTCGGACACGGACTGGCCTTCGCTGCAGAGGATCTCCGTGACCACGCCGGGATCCTCGGCCTCGACCGGCATCTCCATCTTCATCGACTCGAGGATCACGACCGGATCGCCCTCCTGCACGGTGTCGCCGACCTCGACCTCGATCTTCCACACGGTGCCGGTGATGTGGGCTTCGACCTCGGGCACTCTCGCACTCCTTGACAGGGGGACGACGACGGATTCGCGCCGCAGCATAGACACGGCGCCCGACGCTTGGAATCCCGGTCTGTGCCGTCGATAATGGGCTCGTGCGACGGATCGCCGTCATCCTGGGCATCGGCACCGCGCTGGTCGGGGCGGCCGGGGCCTTTGCCGCCGGCGCGTCTGCCGCCGGTCGCGACTCGATCCGGATTGCCGGCTCGGGCCCGGTCGTGCGCGGCTCGGTCTACGACGTCACCATCTCCGGTTTCGCCGCGCAGCGCGCCACCGCGTGGCTGTTCGTCGACTACGCCGGCTGTGCGCGGACCCTGGCCGGCGAGCTGCGGCGCGCGCCGAGCTCCGCGCAGCACTTCGCCGTTCAGGGTCCGTTCGCCGAGGTCACGGGCTGGAAGTCCTCCGCGGCCGGCACCGATCACGCGTGCGCGTACCTGGCCCCGCGCGGCCGGACGCTGGTGCTGTCCCGCGCCCGGCTGGCCTTCCCGGTCCGTTGACCGGGCGGGGGCGGCGCCCGTGATCCTGGCCATCGACCAGGGCACGACGGGGACGACCTGTCTCGTCTTCGACCTCGAGGGCGAGCTCGTCGGGCGCGCCTACCGCGAGTTCACGCAGCACTTCCCGCATCCGGGGTGGGTCGAGCACGACGCCCGGGAGATCTGGGCGGTCACGCAGGCGGTGGCCGGAGACGCGCTGGCGGATGCCGGCGTGCGCCACGGCGAGCTCGAGGCGGTGGGCATCACCAACCAGCGCGAGACCGTCGTCGCCTGGGACCCGGGGACCGGCGAGCCGCTGGCCCCGGCGATCGTCTGGCAGGACCGGCGCACGGCCGCACGCTGCGATCAGCTGCGCGAGGCCGGGCACGAGGCGCTCGTGCGGTCACGCACGGGGCTCGTGCTCGACCCGTACTTCTCGGCGACGAAGATCGAATGGCTGCTGGACCACGTCGAGGGTCTGCGCGAGCGCGCCCGCGGCGGTCGCGCCGTGTTCGGGACGATCGACGCCTGGATCGTGTTTCAGCTCACCGGGGAGCTGGCCACCGACGCCAGCAACGCCTCGCGCACGATGCTGTTTGACATCGGCCGCGGCGCGTGGGACGAGGAGCTGTGCGCGCTGCTCGGGGTGCCGCCGCGCTCGCTGCCCGCCGTGGTCGCCAGCTGCGGGGAGGTCGGCCGCACGCGAGGGGACGCCCTGCACGGCCACGAGGTCCCCGTGGCCGGGATCGCCGGCGACCAGCAGGCGGCGCTGTTCGGCCAGGCGTGCTTCGCACCGGGCGACGCGAAGTGCACCTACGGGACCGGCTCATTCGTGCTTGCCAACACCGGCGGCACGGTGGTCCGCCCGGGCAACGGGTTGCTGTCCACGGTGGCCTGGATGGACGCCACCGGCGCGCTGACCTACGCGCTGGAGGGGTCGGTGTTCGTGACCGGTGCGGCGGTCCAGTGGCTGCGGGACGGGCTCGGGCTGCTGGATGACGCCGCGCAGAGCGAGGCGATCGCCCGGTCGGTCCCGGACAGCGGCGGGGTGGTGTTCGTGCCGGCGCTGACCGGGCTCGGCGCGCCCGACTGGGATCCCGACGCCAGGGGCGCGATGTTCGGCATCACCCGCGGCACCACCCGGGCGCACCTGGTCCGCGCCACCTTGGAGGCGATCGCCTACGAGGTCCGCGACGTGTTCGACGTGATGGTCAGTGGTGACTCGCGCGCTGGCCGCACCCTGCGGGCCGACGGCGGGGCGAGCGCCAACGACCTGCTCATGCAACTGCAGGC
>DASSZP010000070.1:0-4267 GCA_035713465.1 Solirubrobacteraceae bacterium
GCCGTACGTGTTCCACAGCTGGAGCATGAACTGGCGCACCGCCTCGCCGATCGTCTCCAGCGAGAACCGGTAGCCGTCCCACGGCAGCTTGGAGGTGAAGAAGTACCAGCGCAGCGCGTCGGCGCCGTAGCGGTTGATGACGTCCCAGGGCGCCACCGTGTTGCCCAGCGACTTGGACATCTTGCGGCCCTCCTCGTCCAGGATGAGGCCGAGGCAGACGACGTTGCGATAGGAGGACCGATCGAACAGGAGCGTCGAGACCGCCAGCAGCGAGTAGAACCAGCCGCGGGTCTGGTCAAGCGCCTCGCAGATGAAGTCCGCCGGGAAGCGCTCCTCAAAATGGGCCGCGTTCTCCAGCGGCGCGTGGAACTGGGCGAACGGCATCGACCCCGAGTCAAACCACACGTCGATGACCTCCGGGACCCGGTGCATCGGCTTGCCGTGGGCCTGGCAGGGAAACGTGACCGCGTCGACGTAGGGCCGGTGGGGGTCGGTCAGCTCCACCCCGGACAGCTCGCGCAGCTCGGCGCGGGATCCGACCGCGTGCAGGCAGCCCTCCGCGCAGCGCCACACCGGCAGTGGGGTGCCCCAGTAGCGCTCGCGCGACAGCGCCCAGTCGACGTTCCCCTCCAGCCAGTTGCCGAAGCGTCCGTGCTTGACATGCTCCGGATGCCAGTTGATCGTCTCGTTGGCCGCCAGCATGCGGTCCTTGATCTGGCTGGTGGCGATGTACCAGGACGGCTTGGCGTAGTAGAGCAGGGGCGTGCCGCAGCGCCAGCAGTGGGGATAGGAGTGCTCGTAGCTCTCGGAGCGCACCAGCTTGCCCGCCATCCGCAGGTCCTCGATCAGGTCGGCGTCGGCGTCCTTGACCCAGCGCCCGGCGTAGGGGCCGATCCGCTCGTCGTAGGTCCCGTCCAGGCGGACCGGGTTGACCACCGTCAGGCCCTGCTGCTCACCCAGGCGGAAGTCGTCCTCGCCGAAGGCGATCGCGGTGTGGACCAGACCCGTGCCGTCCTGGGCGGTGACGAAGTCGGCGGGCAGGACCGTGTGGCCCTTGGGTCCATAGGCCTCGCCGGGGATGTAGGAGAAGGGCGGCTCGTAGCCGGCGCCCAGCAATTCGGCGCCGGGGAAGCGCTCGATGATCTCGGCCTCCTCGCCCAGGACCTTCTCGACCAGGGCCTCGGCGAGGATGCTCGTGCGGCCGTCGCCGTCGCGGGCCCGGACGTAGGTCAGCTCAGGGTCGACGGCCACGGCGGCGTTGGAGACCAGTGTCCACGGGGTGGTCGTCCAGATCAGCAGGTCGTCGTTGCTCTGCGCGCGCCCGGCGGGCTTGACGACGGGGAAGCGGACGTAGACCGACGGGTCATGGACGTCCTGGTAGGCGCCGGGCTGGCCGAGCTCGTGGCTGGAGAGCGCGGTGCCGCAGCGCGGGCAGTAGGGGACGACCTTGAGCTTCTCGTAGAGCAGGCCCTTGTCACTGATCGTCTTCAGCGCCCACCACACCGAGTCGATGTAGTCGGCGTCGAGGGTCTTGTAGGCGGTGCCGAGATCGATCCAGAAGCCGATCCGCTCGGTCAGCCGGTTCCAGTCCTCGACGTGGCTGAGCACCTTCTCGCGGCAGCGCGCGTTGAACTCGGCGATCCCGTAGCGCTCGATGTCGTCCTTCTGGGTCATGCCCAGCTCGGCCTCGACGGCGAGCTCGACCGGGAGGCCGTGGCAGTCCCATCCGCCCTTGCGCTCGACGTAGTAGCCGCACATCGTGCGGTACCGCGGGAAGATGTCCTTGAACACGCGGCTGAGCACGTGGTGGGTGCCCGGGGCGCCGTTGGCCGTCGGCGGGCCCTCGTAGAACCCCCACTGCGGCGCGCCGCGGCGGCGCTCGATCGACTGGGCGAAGATGTCGCGCTCGCGCCAGCGCGCGAGCACCGTCTCCTCCAGGGCGGGGAAGGCAACGCGGGGATCGACGGGACGCAGCGGCATGGCGGTCGATTCTAGGTGGGGGGCGCGGAGCCACCTCGCCGCCGTGGCCCTCCGGCTCGCCGTGCCGGCAGAAGGGCGGCTCGGCGACGCCGCCCACGCGAGCGGCTGTCCTGGGCCGGCGCCAGCGCCGGCGTCCTCGCGGTCCGGGTGGGTTAGGCGCTGTGGCGCTGAATCTGACCGGGGAGAACCGGCCGGACGGGGCTGCGCTCGACCTGCGGGATGATGCGGGCCAGCAGCGCGTCGCGCGCCGCACTGGGACTGTCGCCCAGCCGGTAGACGGTGCTGGCGCCGGTGTCGGGCACCGCTCCGCGATAGTCGAAGACGGTCACCTCGCGCACGACCGAGCGGACCGCGTAGACGAGTCGCCCGATCGAGTCCAGCGAGACGCGGCGTCCGGTCAGCACGACCGCGCTCGGATCCAGCGCACGCAACGCCCGGCCCAGGCGGGTCAGTTCGACCCCGGGGGTCAGGGCCAGCGTGCGCAGGCCGGCACGGCGCAGCATGACCTCGAGTGCCTGAGCGTGCAGGGCGTCGAGGTCACAGGGCGCGGATGCGTCGAAGATCATGATCCCCTCGGGCCGGCTGGCCGGGGGAGCGAGGCGGCGCTGGGCCGAGAGCCAGGCGGTGGCGTGCCGCCAGCCGAACTCGTATTCGACCGTGCTGCTGTCCGGGTCCCGCTGCGCGGTGACCGCGGTGAGCAGGACCTCCTCGATCGTGCGCTCGACCGAACGCAGGCCCAGGCTCTCCTCGAGCAGGCGGTTGGCCAGCTCCTCGTCAAAGGCCTGGAACGCCGCGCCCAGGCGCGTGGGGGTGGAGGGGCCCTCACCCCGCTCGCGGGCCAGTGAGATGGCCGAGGAGACGTTGTGGGTTTCGGCCAACGTCATCCGCAGGGCCTCGATCTCCGTCAGCGAGTACTGGCGGTGGCCGCCCGCTGAACGCAGCGGGCTGGGGAAGCCGTAGCGTCGTTCCCAGCTGCGCAGCGTGTTCGGGCTGATCCCGAGCATGACCGCAGCCGCGTTGGTCCGAATTCCATTCATGGGGGATTTATCGCCGTATCGGCACGAAACCGCAATCTCCGCAACCCGACCTGCACTTTGGTCGAGGTCGTGCGGCCTGAAGGAAACGCACGACGGGCGTCGTACGCGCGCCCTGAACCGTACTCCGGGGAGGTCGGCAGGTGTGAAGGGCAGTCGTGACGGCGGCCCGGACCGGAACCGTCGCCGCGGCCGGCGCAGGCTGGTCGCGGCCGTCCGTGAGCTCAGCCGAGGGCCGAGCGCGGCGTCCCGCCGGAGCGGCGGCTCGGCTCCAGCATCCGGTGACGCTCGGTTTCGATCATCTCCACGATCCGCCGCTGAGCCTCCGCGGCGCCGACCGGCAGCGCCTGCGTGCCGGTGGTGCGCATCCGGACGCGCGGTCCCCCACGGCGGTAGGTGGCGATCGGGACCGCGCCGGCGGCGAGGCGGATCGCGTAGGCCCAGCGCGCGATCGTGTCGTCGTCGAGATGGGTTCCGGCCACCACGACAAGGTTGGGCCGGTGCACGGCGACCGCATCGCCGATCCCGGTCACGCCCCGCGCCGACAGCGTGAGCACATTGAGGCCCGCGCGGGCGCAGAACAGCTCGAGCGCCCGCAGGTAGGCGGTATCGGGATCCAGCTCGTCGCGGGTCGCGTCACCGATCACGATCGACATCGGGCGCACCGGCGTCGGCGCGAGCCGGATCGCCCGGCGCAGCCAGTCCCCCGCCCAGTGCGAAGCGAACGCCCAGGCGGCGGACTCGGTGCCGTGGCGGCGCTGGATCTCCTCCAGGGTGGGCAGCAGCACCTCCTCGACCGACCGTTCGACCGTCCGCAGGGCCAGCGCAGCTTCGATGGCCTGATCGGCCCGCTCACGCTCGTAGGAGATGAGCGCGCCCACGAGCGAGTTGGAATCCGCGGCCAATCCTTCACGTGCGCGGGAGACCGCGGAGGAGATCGATAGTCCCTCCTGCAGGGCATCGCGTAGCGACGCGATCTCCGCGTGCGTGAACAGGCGGTGCCTGCCCGGCGACCGCTGCGGCTTGGGAAAGCCGAAGCGCCGCTCCCACGCGCGCAGCGTGTTCGGGCTCACGTTCAGCAGGGCCGCCGCCTCGCTCGTCTTCAGATAGCGCATGCCAACCCCGGACGGTGGGGGCGAGTGTTGCCATCCGAGCGCCCTAGGCCTAATATTGCACGGGATTAATCCGAAAAGCGATGGAAAACTAGTGCAAGGGTTGGCTCGGTTTTGGCCGTTCTTGGACGACCGTCCAGT
>DASSZP010000071.1:0-28580 GCA_035713465.1 Solirubrobacteraceae bacterium
TGGCGGTGCGGGGCTGCAGCCGCTCCGAGCGTTTGGACTGTGCGGCCCGGCCACGGGCGGTGGGATCTCCCGTGAGCTGGCGCAGAAGCGTAGGACGACGCATGCGGCGGTTAGCTACCCCCGGCCTTCGGCCACGCAAACAGCATCTGTCATAGGTCGAACCGAACAGGGGGATGAGCTCACCCGCCGCCGGATGCGACCGCCACAGTTCCTGGCGCGACCGTCGCGCCATGCTGCGCTCTGGGGGGAGCCAATCCGCTAGCCGAGGGTGAGGGCGATCAGCGCTCCGAGCACTCCGACGCCCAGCGTGAGCGCTGCCGTGTAATCACCGATCTTTCCGGAGTGCACGCTGCGCAGGGGCCGGACCAGCTGGGTGGCTGCGCCCTGTATCGCGCCCCAAAGCTGTGTCGGTCGCTCGCCCCAGAGATCCAGCGCGACGATCGCGAGGGCCAGGACCGAGGCTCCACCGCCGTACAGGTAGTCAAACCACTCCGGTGCTGATGATCCGACGGAGTGAAGCGACGCCGAGCCGCCATAGACGATCGTCGCATAGCCGCTGACGTCGACGAAGCGGTGGGCGGCGCTTGCGGCCAAGCCCGCGAATCCCGGCCACGCCCCGGTGCCGATGGCTCCCACGAGGAGGCCGAGGACTGGGATCAGCATCAGGGCCGGGGTCCGATCGAGCACGGCGTCTGCTTCGGGCTCGGTGTCGTCATCGGTCTCGTCTTGCGCCGCGGGAGCGGGTCCCCAGCCCAGGAAGATGCGGGCTCCGGCGCGCAGCACGGCAGCGCCGCACATCGCGCTGACGAGCATCACCAACGGGGGCAGGAAGCTGTAGCCGGCCTTGATCGCCGCGTCGTCGAGCATCGACTTGCCCAGGAAGGAGCCGAATGGCGGCAGCGATGCCATCAGCAGCCCGCCGGCCGCGAACAGCAGGCCGGTCACCCGCAGATGGCGGCCCCGACCATGCAGGCGCCGCTGCGAGACCCACCCGGTGCGTTGCTGAAGGATGCCCACGCAGGCGAACAGCAGCGCCTTGACGAAACCGTCACCGACGACGAACACGGCCACGGCGGCGATGCCATCCTCGCTGAGCAGCCCGACCCCGATCAGGTAGACGCCGACGAGCGCGATCGTCGTAAAGGCCAGCATGCGCTTGAGGTGGTCCTCGCTGAGCGCCATCGCGGCCCCCCACAGCGCGGTGATGATTCCCGCGCCGACAAAGATCACCCGCAGGGTCGCCGCGTGGCCGCCGAGTGCGGGTGAAAACGCCGTGAACCAGATCCGCGCGAGACCGTAGATCCCCATCTCGCTCATCGCGCCCGCGAGCAGGATGCATACCGGCGACAGGGCCACGGCGTAGGCGTCGGCCAGCCAGAAGTGAAACGGGACGATGGCCGCCTTGATCAGCAATGCGCTGGCGATCAGGACGAACGCGACGACCACGACGCGACTGTTGCCGCTGTGGTGCAGCGCCCGCCCGATTTGAGCCAGGTTCAGCGCCCCGGTGTGACCGTAGAGAACGCCGATGCCCAGCAGGAACAGAAACGCACCGATGGTGTTGATCACGGCGAAGTTGAGGCCGCCCTCCAGCGCCGCGCGCTCGTGGACCTTGTACCCCACGAGCGCCACCGCCGAGACGCTCATCACCTCGAACATGACAAACATGTTGAACAGGTCGCCCGAGAGGCAGAAGCCGATCATGCCGGCCAGAAAGGTCAGCATCAGCACTTGGTAATAGGGGTGCTCGACGCTGACATGACGGCTGCCGTAGATCAGCGCGAGCACCATCAGCAGGCTGACGAAGGTCGCCAGCCCCGCGCCGATCGGCCCGACCGCGAAGTCGATACCGATCGCGACGCCGGCCCGCGGGTGCCAGCCGCCAAACCAGTAGACCGTCAGGCCGTCGCCGACGTGCACGAGCAGCAGCAGCGTCATCACCATGGTGGCGACGGCGGCCGCAATCGCCAGCGCGTCGGCGACGGCGCGGCCGAGCAGCACGTGGGCCACGGACAGCAGTGCCGCACCCAGCAGCGGGACGGCGACCGTCAACGGGGCGAGCTGGCTCAATCCTTCATCCGGTTCATCCGGTTCGGGTCGGTGGTGCCAAACCGCTTGTTGGCTTGGATCACGAGCGCCAGCAGCAGTGCCACGACGGTTGCCTCCACGACCACGTCGGTCAAGGTGAGCGCCTGCACCACCGGGTCAACGACCACCGAGCGAGAGGGGATATCGGCGAAGATCGGCGCCTTCCCGCCGGCCACGTTGCCGACGCTGAGCAGCAGGACGTACGTGGAGGCCTGCATGACGGTCAGGCAGACGATCAGATGCACGTAATTGCGCGAGGTGATGACTCCGTAGAGCCCCACGCCGAGCAGCCACGCGGCCACGAGATAGGGATAGACACTCATGACGGAGCCGCCAGCAGCCGCTGGTAGAGAAGCTCGGAGATGACGATCAGAAGGGCACTGGCCACCTCCAGCCCGACGGCGATGTTGGCAATCGGGATGAAACCGCCGGTCAGCAGCCCTGACTTGCCCTTGGCGACGAAGTTCGCGAAGAATGCGCCGGTGGCGATCAAGCCACCGAAGCCGAGCATCGCAAACCCCGCGGCGCCGGCCGCCTCGGCGACCTCGATCCAGCTCGCGCCGCCGCGCCACCATCTCAGCAGCGAATACTCGCCGCCCAGGACCGCAAAGGCCAGCGCGCTCATCAGGATCACCCCGCCCTGAAAGCCGCCGCCCGGGGTGAGCTGACCGTGGACGATGATGTACACCGACAGCAGGGTCAACGGCGCCACCAACACGCCGCCGAGCCACCGTTCCGCTGCGCTGCCTGCGCGCTCCTGCTCGAGACTGCGGTCCGGCTCGTCTTCGTCGTGCTCCTCGCGCATCCGGCGCAGCAGCACGGTCACCCCCGCCACCGAGACGAACAGGATGAACTCCTCGCCCAGGGTGTCGAACGCGCGGTAGTCAAACGCGGTCACCACCACCGAGTTCGTGGCCGCGCGGTCGGGCACCGCGTCGCGGCTGACGATCGCGCCGTAGCGGAAGTGGTAGTGACCGAAGGCGGGTAGCCCGCTCGCGCCCCAGGCAAAGCCCCCCGCGACGAGGATCAGACCGACGGCCGCGACCCCGAGTCGCGTGCGGGACACGCTAATCCTCCTCGCGGCTCCCCGCCTGCGTCTGCTGCGAGCGGATCTTGCCGATCGCCAACAGCAGCATGAGGGGGACCCCGACGGTCGCGACCACCAGCTCCGACAGCGCCACATCGGGAGCCTGCACGGCAAAGAAGAGGACGGCCAGCGTCAGCCCGAGCACGCCGGCGACGATCGCCTGGCGCACCGGCTCCCGCGTGACGACGGTCAGCCATCCGACGCCCCCGACCAACGTCAGCAGGATCGCCAGCAGCACATTCACGGCTGTTCCACCTCGACCCGCTCTTCCGGCGTCACGGGCCAGTCACCGCGCGTCGCGATGCGGATCGCCCGGGCGGTGGCGTGGGTGAGGACCGGCGATACGACGACCAGGAACAGAGCGATCAGGATCGCCTTGTCGCCGATCAGCGAAAAGGAATCCTCCACGACAACGGCCACCGCTATGCAGATCGCACCGAGGATGGCGGGGCTCGTGAAATGCAGACGCGCGTAGGCATCGCGCATCACCAGCACCCCGAGACACGAGATCAGGGTCAGGACGACTCCGGCCCACAGGAACACATCGACCGCGATCTGGCGCGCGGTCACCGGCGGCGCTCCAGAAAGCGCACGAACACGAGTCCTCCTCCCAGGGTCATCGGCGCCAGCACGACGGCCAGGTCGATGAACGGCTGACGGCGAAATGCCTGGGTCAGGGTGATGAGCAGCATGACCACCGTGACGCCGGCCACGTTCAACGCCGCCAGCACCGCCGGCGCGCCAGCCCGCGCGCACGCCAGCGCGCAGGCCCCCAGTCCACAGGCCAGCACGATCGATGCGGTCATCCACACGCTCATCCCAGGGCCAGCGGGTCAAGCGCTCCCGAGCTGGGCACCAACTCGTGAACGAGGAGGTACCCGTGGTCGCAGTCGATATCGATGACGATGCGGTTGGCGCCCAGCGAGGCTCCCCATTCGGTCAGGATGCGCCGGGCCCGGTCCTCGGGGCCGGCCGAGGTGGCGCGGTAGCGCGCCGCTCGAAACCGCCCCGGCGGCTCGGGACGCAGCAGCAATCGCGCGGCCAGCGCCCGGGACACGCGAACGGTGTCGGTGACCAGCAGCCACAACGGGCGGTGCAGGTGGCGCAGCATCACCGGCGAGACGCGGCAGGTGCGCTGCGGGCGGACGGCCGCCACCACCTCCCCGATGATCGCGCTGATCCCGGCGGTGACCAGGCCGGTCAGGATCTCAGGCTCGACGGTGGTGTCGACGAGCACCATCCACAGCCCGAACAGGCCGATGCCTCGCGTCGCCACCCGCGCTGCCTGCCACGTCCGCCTGCTCACGGTGCGTCGCTCTCCACGCCGTCAAGCTAACCCCGGGACCGGACAGGTCCGCCGCCGCCGACCCTCCCCTCCTGGACGCTCCAAGCGCTACGCGCTGCCCTCCGCAGACGTCGGAGGCCCGGCCTGACCGGGCTCGGGTGACCGGCCGTTCGGGCGGCGGTGCCACGCGAACGGCGTCAGGTCGCCCCGGGCGACCGTGCGCAGCAGATCGCGCAGCCGGGCCGGACCCTGCTCGGGCAGATCGACGACCGTCTCGATCGTGCCCAGCTCGCGGTGCTCGATGCGCACGTCCCCGAGCTCGCCGGCCAGGTTGAGCATCATCTCGTTGTCGGCCAGGACGATCGCGGTGAAGGCGGTGATGCCCTCCTGGCGGGCGCGATCGGCCAGAGCCATGATCAGCCGCGTGCCGACCCCGCGGCGCTGCCAGTCGTCGACCACCGCGACGGCGAGCTCGGCCCGGGCGGGGTCGTCGCGCGAACGTACGTAGCGGGCCACACCGACCCCCTCGGTGGTGACCGGGTCGATCGCCACCAGCGCCTCGTGGTCGTGGTGGTCGACCTCGGTGAAATAGCGCAGCTCGGCGTCGGAGAGCCGCTGATGGGGGGAGAGGAAGCGGCGGTAGCGGGAGGCCTCGCCGAGGCGTTCGAACCCGCGCAGCAGGGCCTGCTTGTCCTGCGGCGTGATCGGCCGGATGGAGAGGTCCGCGGCGTCGGGGGCCGAGATGCTCACGCCGGTCCCGCTAGATGGCTTCCGGCGTCATCGCGATCGCCCCGCACGGGCACTCCTGCGCGCACAGACCGCAGCCCTTGCAGTAGTCGTAGTCGATCTCGTAGGCGTAGGACCCAGTGGGGTCGAGCTTGATCACCGCGTTGTCGGGGCACACCCCGTAGCAATTATCACAGGCAAAGCAGCTGCCGCACGACAGGCACCGGCGAGCCTCGAACAGCGCGGTGGAGACGTCCAGGCCGCCCACGACCTCGTCGAAGGTCGATTGCCGGCGCACGGCGTCCAGCCGGGGACGGACGGTGCGCGGCGCGTCGGCGTAGTACCACGGATTGAGCTGATCGACGCCGATCGGGGTGGCCTCGGGGTCCGCCTGGGGCCCCGTGGAGCTCGCCCGTGGAGCCCCGGCGCTCGCCGGCGACGCCGCCCCGGTGACCGGTTGGTCGTCGCCGGCCAGCCACGCGTCGATGTGGGCCGCGGCCCGCCGGCCGTGGCCGATCGCCACGGTGACGGTGCGCTGCGCCGGGACCATGTCGCCGCCGGCGAAGATCCCGGGGTGGCCGGTCATCATGTTCGGGCCCACGGTGACCACGCCGTCCTGCACGGCGATCCCCGGCACGCCGTCGAGCAGGGAGAGGTCGGTCTCCTGGCCGAGGGCGAGCACGAGCGAGTCGGCGGCCAGCTCCTGCACCTCGCCGGTGGGCTGCGGGAATCCGGACTCGTCGAGCTCCATGCGCTCGACCAGGAGCCGCCCCGTCTCGGCCCGGGTGATGGTGGTCAGCCACTTCATCAGCACGCCCTCCTCGAGGGCCTCCTCGAGCTCTGAGGGGTGCGCGGGCATGCGCTCGCGGGTGCGGCGGTAGACGATGATCGACTCCTCGGCGCCCAGCCGCTTGGCCGTCCGGGCGGCGTCGATGGCCGTGTTGCCGCCCCCGTAGACGACGACCCGGCGCCCCAGCAGCGGGCGGTCCTCGCCCTCCATGCTGTGCAGCATCGAGACCGCGTCCAGGATGTGCGACGCGCTCCCGGCCGGGATGTAGGCGCGCTTGGCCAGCCGCGCGCCGACGGCCAGGAACACGGCGTCGAAGGCGCCGTCGCGCTGGGCGGCGAGCACGTCGGTGACCGGCGCGTCGAGCTCCAGGCCGACGCCGAGGTCGAGGATGCGCTGGATCTCGGCGTCGAGCACGTCGCGGGGCAGGCGGTAGGCGGGAATCCCGAAGCGCATCATGCCCCCCGCCCGGGGGCCGGCGTCGCGGAGCGTGACGTCGTGACCGCGGCGGGCGAGGTGATAGGCCGCCGACAGCCCCGAGGGTCCGGCGCCGACGATCAGCACGCGCCGCCCGGACCGGCTCGCCTCCGGCGCCACCGCCCAGCCCTGGCGGATCGCCTCGTCGCCGAGGAACCGCTCGACCGAGTTGATCCCGACCGCCTCATCGAGCTCGCCGCGGTTGCACGCGGTCTCGCACGGGTGGTAACAGACCCGGCCCATCACGGCCGGCAGCGGGTTGTCCTGCATGATCGCCCGCCACGCCCGCTCGTAGTCAGCCTCCTCGGCGTGGTAGAGCCAGCCCCGAACGTCCTCACCGGCCGGGCAGGCGGCGCCGCACGGCGCCGGCGTGCGGACGTAGACGGGGCGCTCGGTCCGCCACGAGCCGGTCTTGTTGGCGCGGCTGGAGCCGACGTCGAGGGTGACGGCAAAGGGCTTTGCGTTCATCGCGCCGGCTCCGGGGCGGTGTCCTCGAGCAGTCCGAAGCGGGCGATGTTGCGGTCGGCCCGGGCCTGGATGCGGGCGATCACGTCGTCGCGGCGCACGGGGGAGAAGAGGTGGGCAAAGCGCCGCTGATCGCGCAGGTACTCCTGCACGGGCACCCGGTGGCGGATCTTCGTGACCGCGGTGACGTCGCCGTGCTCGCCCTCGAAGACGGGGAAGAGGCCGGTCTCGGCGGCCAGTCGCGCGATCCGGATCGAGTCCCGGGAGGCCGTTCCCCAGCCCAGCGGGCAGGTGACCAGGATGTGCAGGTAGCGCGGACCGCGGATCTCCATCGCCCGCGTCACCTTGGCCTCGAGGTCGTGCAGGTCGGCGATCGTCGCCGTGGCCACGTACGGGATCTCGTGCGCGAGCGCGATCAGGGGCGCGCTCTTGCCCTGCCCCCAGGGCGCACCGGGCTGGTCACCGACGGCCTGCGTGGTCGCCGTCCGTGCCGCCGGCGGCGTCGCCGCCGAGCGCTGGACGCCGGTGTTCATGTAGCCCTCGTTGTCGTAACAGATGTAGAGCACGTCGTCGCCGCGCTCGAACATCCCCGACAGGCAGGCCATGCCGATGTCGACGGTGCCGCCGTCACCGCCCTGCCCGACGACCCGCGTGTGCGTGTTGCCCTTGGCCTTCAGGGCGGCGGCCACCCCGGTGGCCACGGCCGGCGCATTACCGAACAGGGAGTGGATCCACGGCAGCTGCCAGGACGTCTCCGGGTAGGGGGTGGAGAAGACCTCCAGGCATCCGGTCGCGTTGGCGGCGATCAGGTCGCCGCCGGCGGCGCGCAGCGCGGCGTCCAGCGCATACCGGGCCCCGAGCGCCTCCCCGCAGCCCTGGCAGGCGCGATGGCCGCAGGTGATCGTGTTCGAGCGGCCGCTGTCGGCCTGGACGGAGCGCTGCTCGGCGTCCAGCAGCCGGTTGCCGACCACGAAGCTGCCGGCCTGGTAGTACTTCACGCGCTGGTAGGCCATCGTCTACACCGGCCCCGCGGCCACGCTGCCCAGCTCGCGCAGCATGTTCTCGGCGTGGGGCCCGGACCGCCGCCGCGCGAGGCTGCGCTGCAGCTCGTGCTCGACCAGCGCACGGTTCAGGCCCACGAAGGTGAGCGACCCCTCCAGGCGGCCGTGACGGGCGTCGTCGACCAGCGCATGCAGCGATGCCTTGGTGATCGCCCGGCCCCCCAGTCCGGCGATCGCGGTGTGGATGCGCACCCCGCTCCCCTCCAGCGCGCTGTGGACGTTCTGGCTGACGATCCCGCCGATGCCGACCGACAGCGCCTTCTCGAGCACGATCACGCGCGTGGCGCCGGCCAGCGCGGCGCGCACCTCCTCGGCGGGCCAGGGGCGAAACGCCTTGATCCCGACACAGCCGATCCGGATGCCCTGATCGCGCAGATCGTCGACGAGATCCTCGATCGTCCCCAGCACGGACCCGAGGGCGACGATGATCGTCTCCGCATCATGGCTGCGGTAGCGGCGCAGCAGGCCGCCGGACGCACGCCCGAAGCGCTGCTCAAACGACGCGGCGATCTCCGGGATCAGGTCCAGGGCCTGCAGCTGCTTGTAGTGGGCCAGGTAGCGGACCTCGGTGAACGCCTCGGGCCCGACCATCGCCCCGATCGTGATCGGATCGCCGGGATCGAGCAGCATGTGCGGCGCAAACGGGGGCAGGAAGGCGTCGACCTGGTCCTGGCTGGGCAGCTCGACGCGCTCGTGGGCGTGCGTGAGGATGAAGCCGTCCATGCACACCATCACGGGCAGCGACAGCTGCTCAGCCAGCGCGTAGGCCTGGATGTGGACGTCCAGAGCCTCCTGGTTGGAGTCGACGTAGAGCTGGATCCAGCCCGAGTCGCGCTGGGACATCGAGTCCGAGTGGTCGTTCCAGATGTTGATCGGCGCCCCGAGCGCGCGGTTGGCGACCGTCATCACGATCGGCAGGCCGAGCCCGGCGGCGTTGTAGAGCGCCTCGGCCATGTACAGCAGGCCTTGGCTGGCCGTGGCGGTGTAGGTGCGCGCGCCGGTCGCGCTGGCCCCGATCGCCACCGACATGGCCGCGAACTCCGACTCGACGTTGACGTACTCGCAGTGCTCCAGCCGGCCGGTCTTGACGTGCGCCGAGAGCCCCTCCACGATATGGGTCTGGGGGGAGATCGGGTAGGCGGAGATGACCTCGGGCCGGCACATGGCCACGGTCTCGGCCACCGCCGCGGAGCCCTCCATCTGCCTAAGCACGGGATGTCCCCAGCAGGGCCCGCGGGGCGCGCAGGCGTCGGTGGGCGTCAAGCGCGGCGGCGGCGTTGGCCTCACCCGTCGGGCCGGGGAAGCGCTCGCGGATCGCGGCCGTCACGGCCTCGATCCCGACGGCGCCGGTGAGCGCGGCGAAGCCGCCCAGCAGCGCGGCGTTGGGCAGGGGCCGGCCGAGGTGGGCGCGGGCGAGCTCGGTCGCCGCCACGGTCCGCCAGCGCTCGGCGTCGTGGCGGCGCAGCACGTCGCCGAGGTCAAGCTCGCCGAGCTCGCGCGACGTGTTGATCAGCACGTAGCCGTCGGGCCTCAGACCGCCGAAGACATCGACCTGATGCAGCAGGGTCGGGTCGCCGATGATCAGGCCCCCGGGGTCGGCGATCGGCTCGCGCGTCCGGATCGGCCGGTCACCGATGCGGCAGAAGGCGACGACCGGCGCGCCGGTGCGCTCAGAGCCGAAGCTCGGGAAGGCCTGCGCGTGGCGCCCCTCGTCAAACGCGGCCACCGACAGCAGCTCGGCTGCGGTGACCACGCCCTGACCGCCACGACCATGGATGCGGATCTCGAACACGTCTGGGAGGACGGTAGATCCGCGGCGGCGGCGGGCAATCCGCTCAGATGCCCACCGCACGTGCGGGGAAACCCTGAGCCGGCTGCGGCTGACGCCCGGCAGGGTCGGACGTTCAAGTTTCCCTGCGCCGCGTCGATATCCCGGTTGATGGTGTCTACCGCTGCCGGAAGGGCGATCGCGCTGCTCGATCTCGTTCAGGAGTTGCTGTGCGAGGTCGACAGCGCCGGCAACGTCCTGTGGGCCGGGCCGGCATGGTCCCGCGAGCTCGGTCTGGCTCCGAGCGCGCTGGTCGGCAGCCACCTCTGCGATCTCGCCGACCCCTGCGATCGCGAGCGTCTCGCGCTCGAGCTGATCACGTTCAGCGAGCGCGGATCGGTCACCCCCGGCTTTCAGTGCCGTATGCGGTCCGCGACCGGCACGACGCACTGGATTCGGTGGTCGGGAGTCGCCGGACCGGACCGGCTGGTGCTCAGCGGCCGTGACGTGACCGACGAGCGGGAGCCCGACCGCCGGCGCCAGGATCTGATGGAAAGCTCTCCGGACGCGATCATCAGCATCGACGGGGAGGATCGCATCGTCGAGTTCAACTCCTCCGCGGAGCGCACGTTCGGCTATTGCCGTGAGGACGCCCTGGGCCGCTCTCTGTCGGAGCTGCTCGTCCCTACCTCACACCGCGCCGAGCACCGCGCGGGGGTGCGTCGCGCCGCGGCCGGCGCACCGGGGCAGCTTCGCGGCCAGCGCCTTGAGCTCAGCGCGCTGCGGGCGGACGGAACCGAGTTCCCCGCGGAGCTGACGATCACGCAGACCTCGACGCGGCCCTTCCGCGTGACGGCGTTCGTGCGCGACCTCTCCGTGCAGCACGCAGCCCAGCGCGCCCTGAAGGACAGTGAGACACGCACCACGGAGGTCTTCGATCAGGCGCCCGTGGGCATCGCGCTCGTCAGTGTCGACCCAGAGCACCCGGGGCGGTTGCTCCGGGTCAACGACGCCCTGAGCCGGATGCTGGGCTACCCCAAGGACGATCTGCTGACCAAGACGTTTGCCGACGTCACCCACCCGGACGACATCGCCGCCAACGAGGCACTGTTCGCCGCGGTGCTCGCGGGACACAGCTCCGGCTATGAGATCGAGAAACGCTTCCTGCGCAGCGACGGGACCGTCATGTGGGGCCTGGTTCACGGCACGGCCACCCGTGACGCCGACGGGAAGACCCGCTACGGGATCGGGCAGGTGCAGGACATCACCGAGCGAAAGGCGGCCGAGGACGCGCTGCGCGCGAGCGAGGAGCGACTGGCCCGCACCGAGCGCCTGGCCCGCATCGGCGCCTGGGAGTGGGACATCGCGCGTGATCGTTTCAGCTGGTCGTCCGGGCTGGACGACATCTTCGGTGCCTTCAACCCCGCGCACGCTCCCTCCCAGGTCGCCTTCCTGGGGCTTGTGCACCCTGAGGACCGAGCCCACGTGCGTCATATCGTCGACGAGGCCCTCGCCGGGCGAATCGCCAAGGCCTGGGAGTACCGCGCTGTTCGCGGCGAGGAGGTCTTCCACATCTACGCCTGGGGTGAGGTGACCCTGGGCGCCGACGGCTCACCGCGGACGATCCAGGGCTACGCCCAGGACGTCACCGGCCGCCGTCGCGCCGAGGAGCGCGCCGAGGGCCTGCGCCGAGACAACGATCGCATCTTGGACTCGGCGGGGGAGGGCATCTTCCGGGTCGACGCCGCGGGCTGCATGACCTACATGAACCCGGCGGCCGCCCGGTTGCTCGGATACACGCCCACCGAGCTGCTCGGTCGCCCGATCCACGACGTCGTGCATCGCAGCCACCCTGAGGGGATCTCCCACCGCTGGGAGGAGTGCCCGATCCGGCTGACGCTCGCCAGCGGCGACACGCATCGCGTCGTCGATGACTTCCTCCGGCGCCGTGACGGCACGTTTCTGCCCGTCGAATACACGAGCGCCCCGATGCGCGACGGCGAGCGCGTGACCGGGGCGGTGATCGTCTTCGGTGACGTCACCGAGCGCCGAGAGATGGAGGCGCGCCTGCGCACCTTCGCCGAGGTCGATCCGATGACGGGCCTCATCAACCGCCGTCGGTTCGAGGAGCTGGTGGCCGAGCGGCTCACCGACCGCAGCACCCAGGCGGGCGCCCTGCTGCTGCTCGATCTCGATCACTTCAAGTTCGTCAACGACTCCTTCGGACACGCCGCCGGCGACGACCTGATCCGGGCGATCTCCGTCGTGCTGACCGAGCGCGTGCGCGCGGGTGATGTCCTGGCGCGCCTCGGCGGTGACGAATTCGCCGTCCTGTTGTCCGGCGCCGATCAGAAAGAGGCCTCGGCCGTTGCCCATCGCCTCGCCGCGGGCATCGAGCAGGCGCGTCCCTCGGGGCTGCAGATCGGGGCCAGCGTCGGGGCGATCTGCTTCTCGCCGGATACGGCAACCACCGCCGGTGACCTGCTGGTATCGGCCGACATCGCGCTCTACCAAGCCAAGGAGGCCGGCCGCGGGCGGGTGGAGTTCTTCACCGGCCAGCCCGGCACGTCGCTGACCTGGGTCCAGCGCATCCGCGAGGCCCTCAAGGCGGACCGGTTCGTACTCCACGCACAGCCCATCATCGACCTGGCGACCGGTGAGACGGTCCAGGAGGAGCTGTTGCTGCGCATGCTCGATGACGATGACACGCTGATCCTTCCCGCCCAGTTCCTGCCCACCGCGGAGACCTTCGGCCTGATCGGCGAGATCGACCGCTGGGTCGTCAGCCGTGGGGTCGCACTCGCCGCGAGCGGCCGCTGCGTCCACATCAACCTCTCCGGACGGTCGATCGGCTCAGAGGCCCTGCTTGAAGAGCTTGGTGAGCTGCTGCAGCAGTCCGGCGCGGACGCCGCCAACCTGGTCTTCGAGCTGACCGAGACGGCGGCGATCGCGAACATGACTCGCGCGCGCGACTTCGCCGCCGGTCTGAGGCAGCTCGGCTGTCGGCTGGCCTTGGACGACTTCGGCACCGGATTTGGCTCGCTGACCTACCTGCGGAACCTGCCCGCCGACTATCTGAAGATCGACCGAGAGTTCGTGCGCAACCTGGCCGGGAGCCCGGCCGATCTGCGCGTGGTCGAATCGATCGTGAGCATCGCCGCCTCGTTCGGTCAGCGCACCGTCGCCGAGGGCGTGGAGGACGGTGCGACACTCGAACTGCTTCGCGTCGCTGGTGTGCACCTCGCGCAGGGCTACTACATCGGGCGTCCGGCGTGCGCGCTCCCGACCGATCGGGGCGGCCTGGGTCCCGTTGGGACAAAACCGTAGGGAGGGCCGTCGGCCCTGCGGGCCGCAACGCGGCCCCAAGAACGAGAAAACCCCGCCTCTGAGCGGGGCTTTCTCGATGCGCCCGAGAGGACTCGAACCTCCACGGACCATTCAGTCCACAAGGCCCTCAACCTTGCGCGTCTACCAATTCCGCCACAGGCGCGTGGGCGGGCAGTATAGCCCTGGGTCCCGAGCCGAGCGTCCGCCCGGCGCGCGCGCCGGGTGCGCCCCCCGATGCGCCCCGGGCCGGCGTGCCGCCTACCGTCTCTGCTCGCCCGCAAGACGGCCAATGCAGTGCTTTTGCTGGTGTCCGTCCGTGAGCTGCGCTAGTTTCACGAACACATGTTCGATGCAGGCCACGGCGGCCCCGTTCACGAAGGAGCAGACGCATGGACCTGACCAAGCGACAGCAGGAGATCTTCGACTTCATCAAGCGGTATTCGGCCAAGTACGGTTACCCGCCGACCGTGCGCGACATCGGCAAGGCGGTGGGGTTGGCCTCGTCGTCGACGGTGCACGCGCACCTGGCCAACCTCGAGCGGATCGGCCTGCTGCGGCGGGACCCGACCAAGCCGCGTGCGATCGAGATGCTCGACCGGGCGGCGGCCGGCGTACGCGGGTTCGTCAACCCGGGCCTGCCGCTCGTCGGCCACGTCGCCGCCGGTCAGCCGATCCTCGCTGAGGAGAACATCGAGGAGTACATCCAGACGCCGAGCTTTGCCGGCGGCGAGGACGGCGAGTACCTCCTGCGCGTCCGCGGCGAGTCGATGATCGACGTCGGCATCTACGACGGTGACCTCGTGGTCATCCGGCCTCAGGAGACCGCGACCGACGGCGAGATCGTGGTGGCTCTGGTTGGGGAGGAGGCCACGGTCAAGCGCTTCTTCCAGGAGGCCGACCACGTTCGCCTGCAGCCCGAGAACGCGAGCATGGAGCCGATCCGCAGCCGCGATGTGCGGGTGATGGGCAAGGTCGTGGGCCTGATGCGGAGCCTGTCGTGAGCACGATCGCCTACACCCGCCGGATCCCCCGCCGCCGGGGGGAACCGTGTTCGGCCCCGGGCCTTCTGGACGGTCTGGGCGACGAGCCCACCCTGGACGAGCAGTTGTCCGGGGTATGGGAGGGACTCGTCGCCCACCGTCCGGCGGACTGCCCGCTCTGCGGGGCTGAGATGCGCCCCGCCTACGGCGCGCATGCCCGGCCGATCGGCGGCCGTTGCACCGGCTGCGGCACCACCCTCGCCTAGCGTCCGCGTCCGTCGCGTCGATGGCCCCGAACGTAGAGAAGCCCCGCCGGAGCGAGGCTTCTCCTTAGCAGACCTATAAGCCGGATCCTGTCGAGAGCAATCATCCATCTCTGCGGCCTACCCGGACCTTGGCGGGCAACCTACAAACGGTCCTGCTTGGCCTAGCATCAGGTGGGGTTTACCTGGCCGCCGCGTCACCGCGACGCCGGTGCGCTCTTACCGCACCATTTCACCCTTACCGGCCCGGAGCGCTGCAGCGGCCCCAGGCTTAGGCGGTGTCTTTTCTGTGGCACTTTCCCGCGGGTTTCCCCGGGTCGGTGTTACCGACCACCTTGCCCTGTGATGTCCGGACTTTCCTCGAAGGCGAACCTCCGCGACTGCTCAGCCTGCGCTCCCGAGGATACCGCGCGGGCCAAGCGGCGCCGCCGAAGCGACGCGGGACGATGGACGCGCGGTGCGGGCGGACGGAGCGGGGGCGGCGCCGCCGGGCGGCGCAGCGCGTGGCGCAGCCGGGCTCCCATAACATCCGATTCACCGGGGGCGGTCTACACGCAGAGAAGTGGAAAGGGTGTTCGCTGTGAATCCATGTCGTGAGCGGGGCCGTCCCCGTTCGTCATCGACCCGGGGCGTGACCTCGCTTCTGGTCCTGCTCGTCGGCCTGCTGGCCGCAGCACCGTCGGCGTTCGCGTCGGCGCCGGCGGTCATCGCCCGCCACAAGGTCAAGACCGTCGCCAAGCAGAAGGTCCTGGCGACCATCACGCGCGACAGGGCGGGCATCCCGCACATCGTGGCCAAGAACTTCTACGCGCTCGGCTACGGCGAGGCCCTGAGCTTCGCCGCCGACAACCTCTGCACGTTCGCCAACGACATGGTCACCGTCGAGGGCAACCGCTCCCGGTACTTCGGGCCCCAGGGGCTGGCGATCAACTACTCGGCCGGCGTCTCGGACCCGAACATCAACTCGGACCTGTACTGGAAGTACGTCCAGGGCACCGGTGTGGTCCAGCGCGAGCTGCACGCCCGGGGCATCAACGGCCTGCTCCCGCAGGTCCGCGACCTCTACAGCGGCTACGTCGACGGCTACAACCACTACCTGAAGTCGGGCAAGCTCAACGACCCGACCTGCAAGGGCAAGCCGTGGGTGCACCCGATCACGCTGAAGGACATGCTCCTGCGCGGGATGCAGATCGTCACCGAGGCCTCCTCGGCGCAGTTCATCTCCGGCCTGGTCGCCGCCGCCCCTCCGGGCGCCACCGCGGCGCGCGCGCACGCCACGCCGCGCACGCGCCTGGACCTCGCCGCGCTCAAGGCGCAGTTCAGCCCGGCCGACCCCAGCTCGGGGTCCAATGGCATCGGCCTCGGCGCGCAGGACACGCGGGCCGGTCACGGCATGGTGCTGGCCAACCCGCACTTCCCGTGGCGCGGCACCGAGCGCTTCTGGATGGCCCAGCTCACCGTCCCCGGGAAGTACAACGTCGAGGGCGGCACGCTGATGGGCTTCCCGATGATCGGCATCGGGTTCAACCGCCATATCGCCTGGACGCACACCGTGTCCACCTCGCGACGGTTCGTCGCCTACCAGCTCAACCTCGTCCCCGGTGATCCGACGAGCTACTACCTGGACGGCAAGCCGACCAAGATGGGGGCCATCTCGGTGGCCGTGAAGTCCGGCTCGACCACGGTGCGTCACACCTTCTACACGACGCGCTGGGGTCCGGTCGCCAACGTCAAGGCGGCCAACTACGGCTGGGACACGCAGCACGCCTACGCTCTCTACGACGCGGAGTTCAACAACGGCCCCCGGGCCGCCGACCAGTACCTGCGGATGGGTCAGGCCACCTCGGTCCAGGGCCTGTACAACGTCGAGGCCAAGTACCTGGCCATCCCGACGTTCAACACGATCTCCGCCGACGACAAGGGCAACGCCTACTATGGCGACGTCGGCGCCACGCCCGCGGTCAGTCTCGATGAGATCAACAGCTGCACGCCCGCGGGCGCGCCGCTGCTCGTCTACCGCGCCGCGCGCGTGATCACCCTGGACGGTTCGCGCAGCTCGTGCGCTCCGGCCAACTATGCGGGCACGCCGGAGGCCGGGATCTTCCCCGCCCGCCTGCTGCCCCACCAGTTCCGCCGCGACTACGTGGAGAACTCCAACGACTCGTTCTGGCTGTCCAACCCATCACACCCGCTGACCGGCTACTCGCCGATCATCGGCCTGTCGGGCACGGTCCAGAACCTGCGCACCCGGCTGGGCAACGAGATGATCGCCCAGCGGATGGCCGGCACCGACGGCCTCGGCGCGCCGAAGTTCACCATCTCCACCCTGCAGAGGATGTGGGAGGGTGACCGCTCCGGGGCGGCCGCGAACGTGCTCGCCGACCTGGTGTCCCAGTGCCGGGCCAACCCGACGCAGACGGCCTCGGGCGGCCAGAGCGTCGACCTGACCCCGGCCTGCAACGCGCTGGCCGCCTACCGCGGCACCGGGCGGCTCAATGACACCGGCGGCTGGCTGTTCTACGTGTGGTACGAGACCGACGGGGACCAGAACTTCTGGGCCACGCCGTTTGACGCCACCAAGCCGCTGACCACGCCGACCGGTCTGAACCCCGGCACCGCCACCGCTCCGGCCACGCCGCTGAAGTGGCTGGCCGACGCGGTGCTCAGCCTGCAGGCCCACAACCTGCCGGTGACCGCCACCTACGGTCAGGTGCAGCACGCGCCGCAGTCGCGCCGGATCCCGATCCCCGGGTGCTCGGTGGGCTGCTTCAACGCGATCTACAGCTCGTTGGGGCTGAGCACCAACCCCGTCAACCAGGCGCCCTACGGCCAGGTCTACGACGGGTCCTCGCTGGTCATGACCACGCAGCTGAACCCGGGCGGTCCGGAGTCGGAAGGCATCCTGACCTACTCGCAGGCGACCAACCCGCGGTCGCCGTGGTACAGCAACATGACCAAGCTCTACGCCAAGGGCAAATGGGTCCCGCTGGCCTACACGGCCAAGCAACTGCAGGCTGAGCATCCCGGCTCAGAGATCGTCCTGCTGGGCAAGTAACACCGCTGCGCGGTGCCGGCGCGGGCCCTCGTGGTCCGCGCCGGCGGCCGGCGGTCCGTGGGGGTGTCGGGACCCGCTGAGTCCGGGTCCTGCGGCGCTCGGGTCCTGCGGCGCTTGGATCCGGCGGCGCTCGGATCCTGCGGACGCCCGGTGCTGCGGTCATCGGGTCCTGCGGAGGTCGGCGCCATGCGGCCGGGCCCCCGAAGGTGGGTTCACGACCCTAGGGAGCCGCGCGGACCCTCATCAGGGTGCAATTCACGCCAAACCGCGCCGGGGTTTCCTGGCTTGTCACGAACTGCACGCTATAGACGCGTTTTATGCCAAACCGGCGAGGGCCCCGGTGGTTTGTCATGAATTGCATGCTCGCCGACCGGCCACCGGCCACCGATGCGGCCATCGGGACCGTGCCGAGGGGTCAAGGGAGGGCGCTCAGTCCGCCGCGACCCGCCGCGACCCGGTCAGCGACCCGATCAGCCGGCCGCGACCCGCCGCAGGGCCTCACCGCTCAGCCGGTGAAGCTCCCACTCGGACAGCCGCTGCGCCCCGAGCTGCTCGTAGAAGCGCAGCGCCGGCTCGTTCCAGTCCAGGGCGTGCCACTCAAGGCGCGGACAGCCCCGCTGCACGGCGATCGCGGCCAGAGCGCCGAGCAGCGCGCGCCCGACGCCGTGCCGCCGGGCGGCGACCGGCACGTAGAGGTCCTCCAGCCACAGGCCGGCCCGGCACTCCCAGGTGGAGAAGGTCCCGTGGAAGATGGCGAAACCGACCACGGCGCCCTCGCGTTCGGCGACCAGCCCCTCGCAGGACGGGCGCTGCCCGAACAGGGCCTCGTGCAGGAGCGCCGGGGTCCCGACGACCTGCTCGGGGGCTCGCTCGTACTCGGCCAACTCGACGATGAAGCCGTAGATCGTCTCCACATCGCGGGGCTGCGCCGCGCGCACCCGCACGGCGCCCGGGGCGGGGGCGCTCACTCGTCCAGGGCGGCGGGCGGCTCGATCTCGCGCTTGAGGATCTTGCCCGTCGGGCCCTTGGGCAGCTCGTCGACGAACCAGACCTGGCGCGGGTACTTGTAGGCCGCCACCTGCTCCTTGACGAAGTCGCGCAGCTCCGAGGCCTCGACCGACTCGCCCTCCTTGAGGGCCACCGCGGCGGCGACCTCCTCGCCGTACTCGTCGTGGGGCACGCCGATCACCGCCGCCTCGCGGACCGCAGGATGCTCGTAGAGCACCTCCTCGATTTCCCGGGGATAGACGTTGTAGCCGCCGCGGATGATCAGCTCCTTCTTGCGGTCGACGATGAAGAAGTATCCGTCCGCGTCGACCTTCCCCATGTCACCGGTGTGCAGCCAGCCGTCACGGATCGTCTCGGCGGTCGCGTCCTCACGCTCCCAGTAGCCCTTCATCACGTTGTGCCCGCGGATCACGATCTCGCCCACCTCGCCCTGGGCGACCTCGCGGCCCTCGTCGTCGACGACCTTCATCTCCACGCCCTGGACCGGCGTGCCGATCGAGCCGGGCTTGCGCTCGCGGTCGGGGTGGTTGAAGGAGGCCACGGGCGAGCTCTCCGACAGGCCGTAGCCCTCGAGCACCTTGGTGCTGAACGCCTCCTCGAAGCCGCGCATCAGCTCGACCGGCATGGCCGAGCCGCCCGACGCGCACACCTGCAGTGATGACGTGTCGGCGTCCTCATGGCCGGGGTGGTGCAGCATCGCGTTGTACATCGTGGGCACCCCCTGAAAGACGTTGACCTTGTCGCGGGCGATGATCTCCAACGCCTTGCCGGGATCAAAGCGCGGGATCAGGCTGAGCGTCCCGCCGCCGCCGAGCGTCGCGTTCATCCCGCAGGTCTGCCCGAAGGAGTGAAACAGGGGCAGCGCGCCGAGCACGACCGCCTCCTGGCCCAGGCCGAACAGACCGCGGGACACCTCGGCGTTGCGGATCAGGTTGGCGTGGGTGAGCTCGGCGCCCTTGGGCTGGCCCGTCGTTCCGGAGGTGTAGAGGATGACCGCGGTGTCGTCGTCATCGGTCTCGGCGACCTCGTCGATCGCCTTCGCGGCGCCGACGATCGGCACGAACTTCTCGGGGTCGACGAGGATGCACTCGGCGCCCGCCGCCTGCGCCCCGGCCACCGCGTCGTCGGCGAAGGCGTGCCAGGCGAACAGCAGCTTGGCTCCGGAGTCCTTGAGGTAGAAGGTCACCTCGCGCTTCTTGAGCAGCACGTTCATCGGGACCACCACGCCGCCGGCGCGCAGCACGCCGTAATAGACGACGGGGAAGTGCGGGACGTTGGGAAGCATGATCCCGACCCGGTCTCCGGCCTGGAAGCCGTGCTCGGCGAGCAGCCCGGCCAGGTGCGCGGTTGCGCCGGCCAGCATCGCGTAGCTGAGCTCGGTGTCGTCGAGCCGGACCGCGACGTGCTCGGGGTCCGCCGCCGCCGCATCCAGGAACGGCTGGGCGAGGTTCATCAGCGGCCCGTGAACTCAGCCGGGCGCTTCTGCATGAAGGCGACCACGCCCTCCACGAAGTCCTGGGACTCGGCCCGCTCCTGCTGGACGACCGCCTCGAGGTCGAGCAGCTCGGCAAAGCCCGCGTAGGCACGGTCGTTGATCGTGCGCTTGATCGCCGCGTAGGACCCGGGCGGGCCGGACGCCAGGCGGGCGGCCAGCTCACCAGCCCGTGCGGCCAGCGTCTCATCGTCGACGACCTCGTTGATCAACCCCCAGCGCTCGGCCTGCTCGGCGCCGATGCGCTCGCCCAGGTAGGCCATTTCAAACGCGCGGGCGTGACCGACCCGCTGGGCCAGCAGGGCGGAGGCGCCGCCGTCCAGACCGAGGCCGATGTTGACGAAGGCGAGCAGGAAATAGGCCGAGTGCGCCGCGATGACGAGATCGGCGGCCAGGGCCAGCGAGCACCCGATCCCCACCGCGGGGCCGTTGACGGCGGCGATCACCGGCTTGGGGATCGTCCGCACGCGCAGGATCAGCGGGTTGTAGATCTCACGCAGCGGGGTGAGCACGTCGGGGCGCCCGCTCTCGCCGAGCTCGCCGCCGGCTTTGAGGTCGGCGCCCGAGGAGAAGGCCCGGCCCGCTCCGGTGATCACGATCGCGCGCAGCTCGGGGTCCTCGGCGACCTCGTCCAGGGCGGCGATCGTCTCCCGTCCGAGCTGGCGGGTCCACGCGTTCAACGCCTCGGGGCGGTCCAGCACGATGCGGGCCACGTGGCCGTCGCGCTCCAGTTTGACCGTTTCCAGGTTCAGTGCGCTCATCCCTGCGGCGGGACAATAGTGGACCGCGCGCCGATCGGGGATGATGTGGCCTGGCCATGGAACTTCTGCCCAAGACGATCACCTCCCCGGTCGCCCGCCTCGGCGCGGCGGCTCAGAACGCCCTCGAGGTCGCCCGCTTCGGGGGTCTGACCACCGACGAGCAGCCCTCGCCGTACGAGGTCACCGCCGAGCACCGCGTCTACCGGCTGCGCCACTACTACCCCGACCACGGCCGCCGAGCGAACGGGAAGTCCCGCTCGCGCCCCCGCACGGCCGGACCGCCGGTCCTGCTCGTGCCCCCGATGATGCTCGCCGCCGAGGTCTACGACGTCTCGCCGGCCACGAGCGCGGTCACGCTGCTGCGCGGTAACGGGGCCGACCCGTGGGTGGTCGACTTCGGCGCCCCCGAGCAGGCCGAAGGCGGCCTCGAGCGCACCCTGGCCGACCACGTCATCGCGGTCTCGGACGCCGTGGACCGCGTGCAGCGGGCCACCGGCCGCGACGTGCACCTGGCCGGCTACAGCCAGGGCGGCATGTTCTGCTACCAGACCGCGGCCTACCGGCGGGGCAAGGGGCTCTCCTCGCTGATCACCTTCGGCAGCCCGGTTGACACCCGCCTCGGGATGCCGTTCGGGCTGCCGGAGCAGCTCGCCGGCGGCCTCGCCGCGGTGCTGGCCGATCACGTATTCGGAGGCTGGAAGGTGCCGGCCTGGTTCAGCCGCACGAGCTTTCGCATGCTCGACCCGGTCAAGTCGGCTCGCAGCCGCCTGGAGTTCATCATGCAGCTGCACGACCGCGAGGCACTGCTGCCCCGTGAGGGGCAGCGGCGGTTTCTCGAGGCCGACGGGTGGGTGGCCTGGCCGGGGCCGGCCCTGGCCGACTTCGTCCATCAGTTCATCACCCACAACCGGATGCTCGAGGGCGGCTTCGTCGTCGACGACCGGCTGCTGACCCTGGCCGACATCAAGAGCCCGATCCTCTCGGTCGTCGGCACCGTGGACGAGATCGCCCCGGCGGCCGGCGTGCGTGCGATCCGGCAGGCGGCGCCCGGCGCCGACGTCTACGAGCTCGCGTTGGAGGCCGGCCACTTCGGGCTCGTCGTCGGCTCGACCTCCAATCGCGTCACCTGGCCGACCGTGGCCCGCTGGGCCCGCTGGCGCGACGGCGAGGGCGAGCGGCCCGAGGGGATCACAGAGGTGCCCGACGATCCCGGCCAGCAGATCGAAGCCGGGGTCGGCGGACGGGTCGGCTACGGAGTCGAGCTGGCCGGCGCGGTCGGAACGGGCATCGCGCGCTCGATGGTCGGGGCGGCGCGGCGCACCGCGCGCGGGATGCGCGAGCTGACCCGCGAGGCGGCCGGGCAGCTGCCGCGGCTGGCTCGGCTGGAGCAGGTCCAGCCCAGCACCCGGATCTCGCTTGGTCTGCTCGTCTCCGAGCGGGTGCGCCGGGCGCCCGACGACATCTTCTTCCTGTTCGAGGATCGTGCCCACAGCGCGGCGGAGATCAACGAGCGGATCGACAACGTCGTGCGCGGGTTGATCGAGATCGGCGTGCGCCAGGGCGAGCACGTCGGCGTGCTGATGGGGCCGCGGCCCAGCGCGCTGGCCCTGACCGTGGCCCTGAACCGGCTCGGCGCGGTGTCGGTGCTGCTGCGCCCCGACGGTGACGTCGCCCACGAGGCGGAGATGGGTCAGGTGGGGCGGATCATCGCCGATCCCGAGCGCGCCAAGCTGGCGTCGGGGCTGGGGACCGTCCACACATTCGTGCTCGGCGGGGGAGGGGGTCCCCGTGACCTCGGGGTGCCGCTCGTCTCCGACATGGAGCAGATCGATCCGCACCGGGTGACGCTGCCGCGCTGGTACCGGCCCGACCCCGGACGCGCCGGGGACCTGGCCTTCATCCTCTTCACCGGCTCGGGCGACGGGCTGCGCATGAGCCGCATCACCAACGGCCGCTGGGTCACCTCGGCGCTGGGGACGGCCTCGGCGGCGGCGCTCACCGAGCAGGACACCGTCTACAGCGTCACCCCGCTGTACCACCCCTCGGGCCTGATGATGAGCGTCGGCGGAGCGGTGGTCGGCGGCGCGCGGCTGGCCATGGCCACCCGGTTTGATCCCGACACCTACTGGCAGGAGGTCCGCCGCTACGGCGTGACCGTCGCCTCCTACACCTGGACGATGCTGCACGAGCTCGTCGCCGCGCCGCCGCAACCCGGGGAGCGCCACCACCCGGTGCGCCTGTGGATCGGCTCGGGCATGCCCCGAGGCCTGTGGCGCCGGGTGCAGCGCCGGTTCGCTCCCGCCCGGGTGCTCGAGTTCTACGCCTCCACCGAGACCGGCGCGATCCTCGTCAACGTCCGCGACGCCAAGCCGGGGGCGATGGGCCGGCCGCTGCCGGGCAGCCCCGAGGTCGCGCTGGCCGCCTATGACCTGGACGCCGATCAGCTCGTACTCGGCGCCGACGGCTTCGTCAAGCGCACGCCCGACGGCGAGCCCGGGATGCTGCTGGCGCGATCGCGCGAGACGACCGGCACCTCGATGATCGCCCTGCGCGGCGTGTTCGCGCGCGGCGACGCGTGGCTGGCCACCGGGGACCTGTTCCGGCGCGACGCTGACGGCGACTACTTCCGCCTGGACAACGTCCGCGAGATCATCCGCACCCCCGCCGGGCCGGTGTTCACGGCGCCGATCCGCGACGCCCTCGGCGATCTGCCCGCGGTCGACATCGCGGTGGCCTACGGGATCACCGATCCCAAGGGCCGGGAGGTGCCGGTCGCGGCCGTCACCGTGCGCCCCGACCACGAGCTGACCGCGGCCGACCTCGACGCCGCGCTGTCCGGGCTCGAGCGCGGCCAGCGCCCGGTCGTCGTACGCGTCGTGGACGAGATCCCGGTCACCACCTGGTACCGGCCGATCACCACCTCGCTGCGTGAAGCGGGCCTGCCGGCGCCGACCAAGGCGCGCCCCGCCTTCCACCGCCGCCCGCAGGCGGATGGCTACAAGCCGCTGACCGCGGCCGAGCGCAAGCGGCTGACCGGCTGAGCCGAGCGGAAGCGGCGGGTACGGCGGCGGGTGACCGGCGCCGCCGGGACGCACGGTTCCCGGTCGGTGGCCACCATCGGCCGGCGCCCCGCCGACGTCGTGGTCAACCCGAAGGTCCAGGCGCCGGTGCAGGTCGTCGGCGCGGTCAGGAAGTGCACGGTGCTCGTCCGGCGCCCGGACCGTACGGTCACCGTCCGGTCGGGAACGGTGAGGCTGACCTTGGTGATGCCGATCCCGGGGCCGGCGGTCGCGACCAGCACCTGACTGAGCTGCAGGCCCCGAGGCGACGGGCGCACGGCGAAGTCGAGCTCTCCCGCCGGGCGCCCGCCGACGCGCAGGATGAAGGCCAGGGTCGGCACCGCCCCGGGAGTGAGCGGCAGGCCGTTGTACAGCGCGGCCGTGGCCGTGGTGAAGGTGGGGGGCTCGTTGCCGGGGTTCAGGACCTCGGTCTCGGCGGTGCCGGAGCCCACCTGACTGGCGCGCGGGCAGGCGGAGATCGCGTCCGGGGTGATCGGGCAGGCGGGGAAGCGCAGGCCATTCTCGGTCATCCCGGCGGGGAGGCTCAGGGTGATCGAATTGGTCGGGATCGCCGCGCCGGCGCTGATCCGGTTGCCCACGAACGCGTCAAGGCTCAGGCCGATGCCCTGCGGGACCTTGGCGGTGCCGGCCATCGGAGGCGTGACCCCGGCCGAGAAGACGAGCACGTCACCGTCGGAGTTGGTGCTGGCCGGCCCGGCCAGCGCGACCGGACAGGCGGCAAGGGTGCTGAGGACGGCGGCCAGGGCGATACGCGCGGCGGCCATGCCGACTCAGGCCGGAAGCGTCTCGCCCGAGTAGAGCTTGTGCACGGTGACCGTTCCCGCGGGGGCTGCGCGGATGCACAGCTCGCAGAGCACGCACTCGTCGAGATTGGCCTCGACGATGGCCAGGCCGCCCACACCGGCGGCGAAGATGTCGACGGGGCAGACCTCCGCGAGCTTGCGGGCCGCCTCGGGGTCGCGGGCGACCGAGTCGTCGACGGTGACGTCGATGAAGGTGCCGGGCATCAGTGGGCCCTCCTGGGATCGGGAAGCATCTAGATCCGCTCCTTGACGAGATCGGGGATGTCCTCGATGCGCTCGGCGACGACGATCCCGGCGGCGGCGAGGCGGGCGATCTTCTCGGTCGCGGTGTCCTCCTTGCCCTCCACGATCGTGCCCGCGTGGCCGAAGCTCATGCCCGGCATCTCGTCCATGAAGCGGCCGGCCATGAAGGCGACCACGGGCAGGCGCGACTCGTGGTCGGTCACCCATCGGGAGAGCTCGGCCTCCATGCGGCCGCCGGGCTCGGTGTAGATGACGATCGCCCGGGTCTCCTCATCGGCCTCGAACAGCGGCATCAGCTCGGCGTAGCTCGATCCGATGATCGCGTCGCCGCCGATCGAGACCGCGGTCGACTGACCGAGGCCGGCGGCGCTCAGCGTGGAGGACATCTCGGTCGTCATGCCGCCCGAGCGGGAGATCACGCCGACTGGGCCGGGCCGGTAGGACTTCGCCGCATCCTTGGCCGGGCCGCCGATGCCGCCCATCTTGACGACGTCGGGCACGATGATCCCGAGGCAGTTGGGGCCGATGATGCGGGCGCCGTGGGCGTCGGCCACCTCGACCATCTCGGCGACATCGCGGCGCGGGATCCGCTCGGTGACGATCACGACCAGCTTGACCCCGTTCTCGATCGCCTCGAGCACGGCGTCCTTGGTGAACGCGGGGGGGACGGTGACCACCGAGCCGTCGATCGGACCGCCGTGGTGATCGACGGCCTGGCCGACCGTGTCGAACACAGGCACGCCGTGCACGTCGCGGCCCAGTCGGCCGGGGGTGACGCCGCCGACGATCTTGGCGCCGGCGCCGTAGTCCAGGCACTCGCGGGTGAGGTTGACCGCCTCGCGGCCGGTGATCCCCTGAACGATGAAGGTCGTGTCGCCGTTGACGAGGATGCTCATGTCGCCACTCCCTGGATCTTCTGCACCGCGCGCCGGGCGGCCTCGTTGAGCGACACCGAGCGGTCGGCGTACTCGACCCCGTACTTCTCCAGGATCTTGAAGCCCTCGTCCTCCCACGCGCCGGGGATGCGGAAGATGGCGATCTTCTCGGCGGGGTCGTGGCCGAGCTCCAGGCAGGCCTTGATCACGCCCCGGGCGACGATGTCGACCCGGGTGTTGGAGACGATCGACATCATCACGGCGATCTTGTCCACGCCGGGCTTGGAGAGCACAAGCTTGGCCAGCCCGCAGGCCTTGGCCACGGAGGGGTTGCCGCCGATCTCGCAGTAGTTGGCCGGATCGCCGCCGTGCGCGCGCACCGCGTCGAACAGGGTCAGCGATCCGCCGCCGGCGCCGATGACCAGCCCGAGGTTGCCGTCGAACTCGGTCACGTTGCCGGCCACGCCGCGGTGGTCCTGGGCGTCGACCTCCTCGCCGGCCAGCTCGAACGGGGTCGCCTCGCGAGCCTGGCGGGTCTCCTCGTCGCCGACGCGCAGCTCGGAGAGCAGGGCCTTCTGGCGCGGACGGGCCTCGTTCTCCATGTCCATATGCGCGTCCAGGGCCACGAACGAGCCGTCCTGCAGCTCGCCGAGGGGGTTGATCTCGGCCAGGGTCATGTCGTAGGTGAGGAACAGGCGGGCGAGCCGGGTCAGGATCGGGGTCAGCCGGTTCAGGGCCGATCCGGTGATCCCCAGGGACGCGATCAGCGCCTTGGCCTGCCAGTCGGCGAAGGGTGTGCGGGTGGAGAAGTGCGTGCGGGCGACGTGGTCGGGGTGGCTCTCGGCCACCTCCTCGATGTCGATTCCGCCCATGTCGGAGAAGAGCATCACCGGGCGCTTGCGGATCCCGTCCCAGACGACGCCGGCGTAGTACTCGCGCTTGACCGCGGCCTTGGAGTCGACCAGCACCCCGCGCGGCATGTGCCCGTTGATCTCCAGCGTGAGCACGTGCTCGGCGTGGCGGGCAGCCTCGTCCGGTGTGTCGGCGAACTGCACGCCGCCGGCCTTCATGCGGCCACCGGTGAGGACCTGGGACTTGATGACCACGGGGCCGGCGATCTCAGCGGCGATATCGCGGGCCTGTTCAGGGGTGGTGGCGAACCCGTGTTGTGTGACGGGGATCCCGGCCTTGGCCACGACCGCCCGCGACTCGTATTCAAAGAAACGCATCGGCGGCGGCGGAGCCTACCGACCCGGCCGCCGGAGGGGCGTGCCGGTGGCCGGCGCCGGCCCGCGCAGGGGTGAGCCGGGCGGGGGCGCCGGCCCGGTCAGGAGTGAGCGGGCCGCAGCCGGGGACGGCGCGCGGCCCGCCTGACCGCAGGACGGCGGGGCCGCACCTCGGCCTGCGCCGCGACCTGGGCGCGCAGCAGGGCGATCAGTCCGGCGGTGCGCTGAAACGGGTCGGCGATCGCGCGACCGTCGGCGAGCGACAGGGCGGCCCGCAGCACGCCGTCGACCTCGGCCAGCAGCAGCGGGGGCGCCGGCACGCAGGCGGAATCCAGCGCGGCGAGGCGGCGCAGGGGCCCAGCGTCGGCGGGGCCGGCCGCTCTCAGGGTGATGGGGGCGAAGCCGGGAGTGTCCATGGCGAAATCGTGCGCGCCTGAAGCCATAAAGGCAAATAGGGGTTTGCTGGGTCAGGTATAACTACTCGGCATGCTGGATACGCGCCGTCTCCGCGTCCTCTGCGCCGTCGCGCAGCACGGGTCCTTCTCGGCCGCGGCCACCGCGCTCGGCTACACCCAGCCCGCGATCTCGCGCCAGGTCGCCACCCTGGAAGCTGAGACGGCCACCGTGCTCATGCGCCGGGTGCCCGCCGGGATCGTGCTCACCGACGCGGGGCGGCTGCTCGTGACCCGTGCCGAAGCGATCCTGGCCCGGCTGGACGACGCCGAGACCGAGCTTGCCGCGTTGCACGGCCTGCAGGGCGGCACGCTGCGGTTGGCCACCTTCGCGTCGGCCGCCGCCTCCGTGCTGCCGATCGCGGTGGCCAGATTCCGCGAGCGCTACCCGGCGGTGGAGCTCGAGATCGCAATGGCCGACCCCGACACATCGATGCCCGGTCTGCGGGCCGGGCGCTTTGACCTCGTGCTCTCCCACGACGCGATGTGGGAGGTCTCCGCGCCCGGGGCCGACTGCGAGCTGGTGGCGCTGTTCGAGGACCCGATGTACGTGGCCATGGCCGCCACCCACCCGCTGGCCGGCGCGCGCCGCCTGTCGCTGACCGACTTCTCCGGGGAGCCGTGGATGCTGGCCACGACGCAGAGCTGCCCGGATTCGCGCCTGTTCCTGCGCTCGTGCCACGCGGCCGGCTTCGAGCCGCGGATCGCCTTTCAGAACGATGACTACTCGGCCATTCTCGGCTTCGTCGCCGCCGGTGTCGGCGTGGCCATGATCCCGGACATGGTCGCTCGCAGCGGCCGCGATGACGTCCGCATCCGCGCGCTTGAGCCGCCGCCGCCGCCCCGCCCGATCTCCGCGGTGCTGCCGGCGCGCTACCGCTCTCCCGCTGCCGCGGCGATGCTCGCCGTCCTGCATGAGGTGGGGGAGGAGTGGGTGCGCGAGGCCGGCGCCACGCTCTCGCCGGTCGGTGTCTGATCCGGTCGGTGTCTGATCCGGGCGGCGCTCTCCCGGTCAGCGCCTGACCCGGCCCGCGCGCTGACCCAGCCCTCGGGCTATGCCGTGGCCGGGGACATCTCGTAGGCCTCGGCGAGCTCGGGATCGCGCTCGGCCAGCGCCTCGGCCAGCTCGACCATCACCTTGCACTGCTTCCAGGTGGCGTCGTCCTGCATCTTGCCGTCGATCATGTGGACGCCGCGGCCGTCGGGGATCGCCTCGAGGACCTTCTTCGCGAACAGGACCTCGTCGACCGGCGGCGAGAAGACCTTCTTCG
>DASSZP010000072.1:0-54063 GCA_035713465.1 Solirubrobacteraceae bacterium
GGCCGTCCAGAGCCGACCCGACCGGTCTTCCCGGCGCATGACGGCGGCTTTTGGGACAGCGACGATTGGCGCAACTGGCGAACCCGCGTATGGCAAGACGAGCCCGAACGCCCGCGCCACGACCGCGCGAACCCCAGACCCGGCGAGGAGGGGTTGCAGGCCGGCGGGCACTCGCCCGCGCGACCTGCGGTCGAGCTTCATCACGTTGCGCGTTTACGAAGGGATCCCGCTGACGCAGATCGCCCGCGAGGCGGGCACAAGCGTGCGGATGATCAAGCAGCACTACGCCAGCGTGATCGCGAACTGAGACGGCAGGCAGGCGCCCGCAGTCGATCAGATCAAGGCCGCGCCTACGTCAAGCGGAATGGACGTGCCGCCGACAGCGCCGACACGCCGCACCTGACCGAAACCCCTGCAAAACGCTAGAGCCGACGCCCGGATTCGAACCGGGGACCCCTTCATTACGAGTGAAGTGCTCTACCAGCTGAGCTACGTCGGCGTTGGCAGGGGTGTCCCGGATCTTCCGCGCGCCTGGTGTGGTTTTCAGGCTGCGCAGGGGCTGCAAAATCCTGGTCGGCCGCTGCTTTGCGCCAAGCGTAGCCGACGCCGACGGGGCTCGTGACGCGCAGAAGAGGTGGGCTGAGGGCCGGGATCTCAGCGGGCGACTCCGCGTGCGCTCTCACGGGGACGGCCCCCCCAGGCCGTCCCCGTGGCCCCCACTCCCGTCAGTTGGCCCAGGTCGGGTCGTTGCCGCCGGACACGAACAGCGTGGCGGCCCCGCCCGCCGTCGGAACCTCGTAGATGTCGCTGCCCCGGTTGAACAGGATCTCGCTGCCGTCGGGCGAGAACACCGGCATGTCGTCCCCCGCGACGTTGGTCAGCTGGCGGATGAGCGCGCCGGTCGTGGCATCGAACAGAAAGAGGCCGATCGGGTTGACGAAGTCCGGGTAGTCATAGATCGACGCCACCAGGAGCTTGCCGTCAGGCGAGAACACCGGACGCCAGCCGAAGCTCGCGTTGGTATCCGCCGAGTCGTCGGCCACGAGCGGCGAGGAGGTGGTGCAGGCGCTCGGATCAGGTCCGACCCGCACCTGGTGATTCCAGGAGCACTGCCACAGGCCCCCCGGGGCAAATCCGATCGACGGCGAGGTGTGAAAGAACGTGTAGCCCGCGCCCGGCGTGGGCGACTGAACGTACTGCTGGATGGACCCCGATGAGAAGCTCTCCGTCCAGGTCACCTCACTGCCGTCAGCGCTGATCCGCGGGTACATCGCCGGCAGGTCGTCGCTGGGCACCGTCATATCCTGCATCGTCGACTGGATCGCGTCCGGGTTGGCCACGAAGAGGTGGGACTGGTTGCCCTGAAACACGAGCTTGGTCCCGTCCAGGGACAGCGACGGCTCGATGGCCTGGTTGACGTCGCTGCCGGCGCTGCCACCAAAGGTCAGCTGCTTTTTGGTCTGGCCGAGTCCGTCCACCTGCCAGAGGTTGCCGCCCGAGTCATAGATCACCTTGGTCGCCGCCAGTCCGGTCGGGGACGGCGGTGCGCCGGTCCCGGGCGGCGCCGGCGTCGGCCCGGTGGGGGCGCCGGTCGCAGGCGGCGCCGGCCTCGGCTCGCTGGGGTGGCTGGTCCCGCCTGAACCGTGATGCGTGCGGCGTCGCACGCGCCGACAGACGCGGTGGCGGTGCCGGCGGTGACCGACCATGTGACACCGCGCATGCGACTTCGACGGCCTGGCCGCGGCCACCGAGCCGTCCACGGCCAGCGTGAGACCTGCCACAGCGAGCAGTGCCGTCAGAGCGCGGGCCGTCCTCAGGACGTTGTACAGGAGGTGCATCAAGGTGTCTCTTTCGGTCGCCGGGAGAGTGGTGGGGCGTCTGGCCCTCGCGGTGTGGCATCCCGCCCGGCGCCCAGCGCGGATTGTGGAGGTCATGCGGGCCTTTCGCCCCAGGGTTGCACCCTAGTTTTTGGCGCGTGGGCGAGCACACCCGGGCTCCCGGCGGGGCGCCCGTCGCCCTCAGTAGGATTCGTGCGCCCCCGGGCACCTGACTCCCGTCGCCCGTCTCGACCGCCCCATGACCGCGGATTCCGCCTCCTCCGTCCTCACCGAACGCCGCGGGCGGACGCTGGTGATCACGCTCAACCGCCCGCGGGTTCGCAACGCGATCGACCAGTCGGTGGCCAGTGGCCTCGCCCGGGCGCTGGACGAGCTCGATGACCAACCCGCGCTCGCCGTCGGCGTCATCACCGGGTCCGGTCGCGGCTTCTGCTCCGGGATGGACCTCAAGGCGTTCCTGGCCGAGGGAGAGCCCGTCGTCGAGGGCCGGGGCTTCGCGGGCATCGTGCAGCGGCCGGCCACCAAGCCGCTGATCGCGGCGATCGAGGGCTTCGCCCTGGCCGGTGGCCTTGAGGTCGCGCTCGCGTGCGACCTGATCGTGGCGGCCGAGGGAGCGCTGCTCGGGCTCCCGGAGGTCAAGCGGTCGCTGGTCGCGACCGGCGGCGGCCTGCGCCGGCTGCCGCGGCGTCTGCCCTTCGGTCTGGCCCTCGAGCTGGCGCTCACGGGCGAGTCGATCACCGGCCGGCAGGCCTACGAGCGCGGGCTGATCAATCGGGTCGCGCCCGCCGGTGAGACGCTGGCGAGGGCCCTGGAGCTCGCCGACATGATCGCCGCGGGGGGTCCGCTCGCGGTCGCCGCGACCAAGCGGATCATGTACGAGCAGCTCGGCTGGAGCGAGTCGGAGTCCTGGGACCGGCAGGCTGAAATCGCCCGGCCGGTGGAGGAGTCCGACGACGCGCGCGAGGGATCGGTCGCCTTCTCCGAGAAGCGTGCTCCGATCTGGCGGGGCCGGTGACGCGCCTCGGCGTCCTGTTGCCGACCTTCGACGCGATGGGCGTGGGCGGCCGCCCGCCCCTGGTGCAAGCGGCGCAGGCGATCGAACAGCACGGCTTTGACGCCGCGTGGGTGGGTGACCATCTCCACTGCCCGGCGCCCGGGCTCGACGCCCCGACCGCGCTGGCCGCGGCCGCCGCGGTGACCGAACGCGTCGCCCTGGGCTTCAGCGTGATGCTCCTCGGCCTCCGGCAGCCGGCGTGGGCGGCCAAGCAGCTGACGACGATCGACGTCCTCTCCGGTGGCCGGCTCGTCCTCGGGGTCGGCGTCGGGGGTGAATTCCCTCAGGAGTACAGCGCGAGCGGTGTCCCGCTGGCCCAGCGGGGCCGGCGGCTCGATCAGGTTCTCGAGGCGCTCCCCCACCTGCTCACCGGGCAGCCGGTCCACCTTGGCCGCGGCTTCGAACTCGACATCCCCGCGCTGGCGCCGGCGATGGCCGCGCCGCCGCCCCTCTTCGTCGGAGGTCGCGGTGAGGCCGCCCTGCGGCGGGCGGCGCGGTTCGGCGATGCATGGCTCCCGATGTGGCTGGCGCCCGAGCAGGTCGCCCAGCGCAGCCAGCGCCTGGCGGAGCTGGCCGAAGAGCACCGGCGACCACGACCGAAGCTGGCGCTGCTCCTCGGCGTGCATGTCGACGAGGACGCCGGTCGGGCCCGCCGCGCGGCCGCGGACTACATCCGCGGGCAGTACGGGATGGACTTCGCGCGGGTCGAGCACTGGACCGGACTCGGGGAGGCCGAGCGCATCGCCGAGCAGCTCGAGGGCTACCTCGCCGTCGGCGTCGAGGAGTTCGTGCTCATGCCGCTGACCGGTGATCCGCTCACTCAGATCGCGCGCCTGGCCGAGGTTCGGGAGCGGTTGCTGGCTTCGATGCCGGTCGGGGGCTGGACGCCATGAGCTGTTCACCACGATCGCTGGGGCGATGCGTCTCTTCGTAGCCGAGTCCCTCGCGCCGCTCGAGGGGGAGGTCGTGATCCCGCCCTCGAAGTACCACGCGCACCGCGCGCTGATGTTGGCCGCGCTCGCGCCCGGTCAGAGCACGATCGTGCGCCGCACCGCCGCCCGGCACGTCGGCTTCACGGTGCAGGCGCTGCGCGCCCTCGGGACAACCATTGCGCCGGCGGGTGAGGGCTGGCGGGTCACCGGCGGCCCCTTCTCGCCGCGCGGCGACACGGTCTCGGTCGGCAGCTCGGGCACCACGCTGTACTTCCTGCTCGGGCTGGCCGCGCTGGGCGACCGACCGGTGACCTTCACCGGCCAGCGCTACTTCCGCCGGCGACCGATCGGGCCGCTGCTCAGAGCGCTCAGGCGGCTCGGCGTCCGCCTGGACTACGAGGGCCAGAGCCTGCCTGTGACCGTCCATCCGGGCCGGCCGCGCGGCGGCCGCGTGCGCATCGACGGCACGCTCTCGCAGTGGATCTCCGGCCTGCTGATGCTCGCGCCGTTTGCGCTCGAGCCGACGACGATCGAGGTCCGCGGGGAACTGAACGAGCGGCCCTACCTGCGGCTGACGCTCGAGATGATGCGGGAGTTCGGGCTCCAGGTGAGCGTGCGCGAGGACTGGCGCGAGTTCGAGATCCCCCCGAACCAGCAGGCGCGACCGGCCGATGTCGTGCTGCCTCCCGACATCGGCTCAGCCGCCTTCGGGCTGGCCGCCTGTGCGCTGCATCCATCGCGGGTGACCTTCCGCAGCGGCGTGCCCATCCACGGTCATCCCGAAGCTTCGGTGCTCGACGAGCTGCAGGGCGTCGGCGTGCCCATGCGCTTCGCGAAGGACGGCATGGCGATCTCGCTCGATCACGACGGCACCCCCCCGGTGGCCGGCCGGCTGGACTGCCGCGACGTCCCGGACATGGTGCCGATCCTCGCGACGCTCGCCAGCCGCGCGCGCGGGCGCACGGTTCTCGCCCACGTCGCCCACGTGCGTCTGAAGGAGTCAGACCGGGTCACCTCGATGATGCAACTACGCCGCATGGGGGCGCGGGTCGAGTTCGACGGTAATGACATGGAGTTCGAAGGGGTCCAACGGCTGCGCGGCGCCTCGCTGTCCTCGTTCAACGACCATCGCGTCCTGATGGCGCTCGCCGTCGCGGGCTCCACCGCCGAGGGCGTCACCGCCCTCTCCTATCCCCACGCCTACCGCATCTCCTATCCGGAGTTCGTCGATCACATGAACGCTCTGGGCATCCCGATGGCGGTGGGTACGCAGGTCCCCGCCCTGCCCGAGGCCGGACGATGACGGCGACCGCCTCGCTCATCCTCGACGACCTGCGCGGCCACGCGGGCGAGCGCCCCGATGCCCCCGCCGTCATCGCGGTCGGGCCCGCCGGGACGCGTCGGGAGCTGAGCTGGCGCGGCCTGAAAGAGGAGGTCGATCGCGTCGCCGCGGCGCTGCTGTCCCTCGGTGTCGCGGCCGGCGAGCCGGTCGCCTTCCAGCTCCCGAACCGGATCGAGTTCGTCACGGTGGCCCTCGCCACCCTGCGCATCGGCGCGGTCTGCGAGCCGCTGATGCCGATCCTGCGCGCGCGGGAGCTGCGTTTCATGCTGCGCGAGAGCAACGCCCGCGTGTTCATCGTGCCCGCGGCGTTCCGCGGCCACGATCACCTCGAGATGGCGCTCGCGCTGCAGGGTGAGCTGACCGCACTCGAACACGTGGTCGTCCTCGACGCCCCGGGTGGGCGGGCCTCGGCCGACGGCCCGAGCGCGAGGGCGTGGGACGACCTGCTCGCCGCCGCGTCACTCGATCCCGAGGCGCTGGAAGCGCGCCGGCCGGACCCTGATCGGATCGCCCAGCTGCTGTTCACCTCGGGCACCTCCGGGGAGCCGAAGGGTGCTCTGCACCGCCACGACGTGCTGACCCGGGCCGCGGACGCACACATCCGCCATTTCGGCCTCGGTCCCGATGACGTCATCTACGTGCCGTCGCCGCTCGCTCACCAGACGGGCTTCCTGTACGGAATGTGGATCGCGTTGCGGCTCGGCGTCCCGCAGGTCGTCCAGGAGAGCTGGGACGCCGGCGTCGGCCTGCAGGCGATGCGCCGCTTCGGGGTCACCTTCGTGCAGGCCGCCACCCCGTTCCTCGCCGATCTCGTCCGGGCGACACAGGCGACAGGAGAGCGGCCCGAGCGGCTGCGAGCCTTCGTGGCCACGGGCGCGGCGGTCCCGCGCGAACTGGCCCGGGAGGCGCGGGAGGCTCTCGACGGCGAGGTCGGCGGCGCCTGGGGCACGACCGAGAGCTGCCTCGGCGCGGCCTTCGCGCCCGGGGACCCGCCCGAGAAGGCCTGGAGCACCGACGGGCGCGCGCTGGACAACGTTCGACTGCGTGTGGTCGACGAGACCGGCCGGCCGCTGCCCCCCGGTCAGGAGGGGCACTTCGAGGTCAGAACCGACTGCCTGTTTGAGGGGTATCTCAACCGCCCGGAGCTGACCGCCGAGGTCCTGACCGCGGATGGCTACTACCGCACGGGCGACCTGGCCAAGCTCGACGGCGACGGATACCTGCACATCACCGGCCGGGTCAAGGACGTCATCAATCGCGGGGGCGAGAAGGTTCCGGTCGTGGAGATCGAAGAGCTTCTCTACCAGCACCCGGCCATCCGCGAGGTGGCGATCGTGGCCATGCCCGATGAGCGCCTGGGCGAGCGGGCCTGCGCCTTCGTCGTGCTGGAATCCGGGGCCGAGCTCGACCTGCCCTCCGTGCAGCAGTACCTCGCCGCCCACTCCGTCGCCAAGACGTACTGGCCCGAGCGCCTGGAATGCGCGGGCGAGCTCCCGAGGACGTCGTCGGGCAAGATCCAGAAGTACGTGTTGCGCGATCGCGCGGCACGCGTCAGACAGAGGAAGGCGGTGCCGACATGACCACAGTCTCGTCGCAGGGGGCGCTGGGAAACGCAGATCTCGACGAGGCCGAGTTCGCGTCGCTCAAGGACGAGGTGCGCGCCTACGTCGGTGAGGAGGGAGAGCGCTGGGCTGAGTTGATCGAGCGCGAGCGCGAAGTGCCGCGCGCCCTGTGGGACCAGCTCCGCGATCGGGGCTACCTGCGGCTGACGGCTCCGCGGGAATACGGCGGGCGCGAGATCCCGCTCGCCCGCTACCTCGAGCTGCTCGAGCTGTTCGCAATGTCGCACGCCTCGCTGCGCATGATCGTCCACGTCTCCAACGGCATCTGGCGCCCGCTCGATTCACACGCGAGCGACGAGCAGCGCGAGCGTTTCGTGCTGCCCCAGGTCCGCGGTGAGATCCGGGTCGCCTTTGCCTTGACCGAACCCGGAGCCGGAAGCGGCGCCGATATCCGTTGCAGCGTCACGCGCACCGGCGACACCTACTACCTGAGCGGTGAGAAGCACCTGATCACCTTCGGGACGATCGCCGACTATCTGCTCCTGTTCGCGCGGCTGGAGGGCAGCCGTGGGGCCGAGCAGACGGTCGCGCTGATGCTGCCCCCGCACGGAGAGGGCGTGCAGGCGATTGCGATGGCGGAGACGATGGGGGTGCGCGGCACCGACCACGCCCACCTCATCTTCGATCGCGCGCCCGTCCCGGTCGCCAACCGTCTCGGCGAGGAGGGCCAGGGACTGCAGGTCGCGCTGAGCGGGTTCCTCGTCCCGAGCCGGATCTCGCTGGCCATGAGCTGCGTCGGGCTCGCGCAGCGCGCCCTCGAGCTGGCCGTCGCCCACGCGCAGCAGCGCGAGACGTTCGGCACCAAGATCGCCCGCCGCCAGGCGGTCGCCTTCCGCCTGGCCGAGATGGCGACTGACGTCGAGGCGGCGCGGCGCCTGGTGCTCCACGCCGCTCAGCGGTGGGAGCAGGACCACGACGCCGTCGCCGAGGCCTCGATGGCCAAGCTGTTCGCCTCGGAGATGTTGCAGCGGGTGACCGACTCGGCTCTGAACGTCTTCGGGGGGATCGGCTACTTCTCCAGCGCGATCGAGCGGGTCTACCGCGATGCCCGCGCGCAGCGCTTCGAGGAGGGCACGGTCGAGATCCAGAAGACGACGATCGCCCGCGAGCTTCTGCGCTGAGCCAGGCCTCGCACGCCGTCACCCCCTCTCGACATGCTCGACCACGTCTGGCGTCCCGCCACGATCGGCCCGCTGACGGTGCCGCATCGGCTGGTCATGGGCTCGATGCACCTGGGGCTCGAGGCGCTCGACGACGGCGGTGCGGCGCTGGCGGCGTTCTATCGCGAGCGCGTCGAGGGCGGTGCCGCGCTCATCGTGACCGGCGGCTGGGCCGTCAACCGCGTGGGGTCCGGCGGCGCCAGCTACGGCAGGGTCGACGCCGACGGCGACGCGGCGAAGCTCGAGCGGATCGTCACCGAGGTGCACCGGGCCGGCGGCAGCATCGTGCTGCAACTCTTTCACGCCGGGCGCTACGGCCCCGCAGCGCTCACCGGCCTGCAGCCCGTGGCGCCCTCCGCGGTGTACTCGTCCTTCAGCCGCTGTGAGCCGCGAGCGCTCGGCGAGGACGAGATCCACGACACGATCCAGGACTTCGCCCGAGCCGCCCGCCGCGCCCGCGAGCTCGGTTTCGACGGCGTCGAGATCATGGGCTCGGAGGGCTACCTGCTCAGCCAGTTCATGGCCCCGTTGACGAATCGCCGCGATGACCAGTGGGGCGGCGACGGCGCGCGGCGACGGCGTTTTCCGCTGGCCGTCGCGGCTGCGGTGCGGGCGGCGGCGGGACCCGGGCAAGCTGTCGTGTACCGGATCTCAGCGGCCGATCTCGTGGCCGGCGGCGCCACGCACGCTGAGGTGATCGAGCTGGCCCGGCGCCTCGCCGACGGCTGCGTCGACGCGCTCAGCACCGGCATCGGCTGGCACGAGGCCAAGATCCCGACCGTTCAGGGAGTCGTACCCCCGGGGGCGTGGCGGCCGTGGGCGCGTGCGATCACATCCGCGGTGCCGGTCCCGGTGATCGCCACCAACCGCATCGATACCGCGGAGCTCGCCGAACGAGTCCTCGCCGCCGGCGAGGCCGATCTCGTCTCGATGGCCCGGCCCTTTTTGGCCGACGCACAACTCGTGCGCAAGAGCCGCGGCCGCACGGCTGGTCGCGTGAACCGCTGTATCGCCTGTAACGCATGCATCGACCGTTCGATCTTCGACCGCCGCGTGTCGTGCCTGGTCAATCCGCGCGCCGGCTACGAGCTCGAGCTTCCCGCTGCCGGCGCGGCGGACCCACCGCCGCGCGACGGGCGGGGCGCGCGGGTCGCGGGCGGCGGGGGGCCGGCGTTACCGGTGGCCGTGGTCGGCGGCGGGCCGGCCGGGATGCAGGCGGCGCTGTCGCTCGCGCACGCCGGCTATCGCGTCACGCTGTGTGAGGCCGCCGGGCGACTCGGCGGCCAATTCCGTATGGCGTGCCGGATCCCCGGCAAGGAGAGCTTCGCGCGCACGATCGAGTACTTCGAGGACGCGCTTCCGCGCGCCGGGGTCTCGGTGTCGCTGGGCACGCGCGTCGATGGCCTCGCCGCCCTCACGGGCTTCGACGCCGTGGTGGTCGCCACCGGCGTGGTGCCTCGCCGGCTCGCGCTGCCCGGATCCGATCTTCCGCACGTGCGCAGCTACGCGGACGTGCTGCTCACGCCCGAGGGCGTCGGCGCGGTGGGCGAGGAGGTCGTCGTCATCGGAGCGGGCGGAGTGGGGGTCGACATCGCGCACTGGCTGAGCCACCGAGGCGGCGGAGACCCCGTGCACGAGTTCTACGCGCGCCACGGGCTGAATCCGGACACCGGCGATATGGCTGTGAACGCCGGCGCCAAGAGGCCGGAGGCGTTCCGCCGGGTGACCGTGACGCGTCGCGGCCGGCGCGTGGCCGAGGGCGTCGGGCCCTCCAGCCGCTGGGTCGTGCTCCAGGCCCTCGAGCGCGCGGGGGTCGAGGTGTTGACCGGAGTCACCTACGAGCGGATCGAGCGCGAGGCCGTGCTGGTCGGCGTGGGCGGCGATCTGCGCCGGCTGCCGGCACAGAGGGTCGTGGTGGCGGCGGGCCAGCTCCCGCACGATGCGCTGGTGCCGGTGCTGTCCTCGGCGGGGGTGCCGCACGTCGTGATCGGCGGCGCGGCGGACGCCGCCGAGCTCAACGCCGAGCGGGCGTTCCGGGAGGGGGCGCAGGCGCCCGGCGCCCTCAAGCGCGCCCTGAGCGGAGCGCCCGCGTGACCGAGCGCCGCCGCGCGATCGTCACCGGCGCTGCCTCCGGGCTGGGGATGGCGTGCGTCCACGCGCTGCGGGCCGAGGGGTACGCGGTCGCCGCGCTCGATGTCCGCACCCCCGAGGTGCAGGCCGAGCACCGGGAGGTCTGTGACGTCAGTGATGTCGCTGCGGTGGCCCGCTCCGTCGGCGCGGCGGCCGCCGCGCTGGGCGGCCTCGACGCCGCCGTGCACTGCGCGGGCGTCTTCCCGGAGCAGGTCGTGCCCCTCCACGGCCTCGCCCCGGAGGTGTGGGAGCGAACGATCGCGATCAACCTCACCGGCGCGTTCGCGCTCGCTCGCGCGGTGCTTCCCGAGTTGATGTCCTCGTCGGGGGCCCTTGTCCTGACCGCCTCGGTGACCGCAGGCCAGCCGCAGCCCGGGGCGGCCGCGTACGCAGCGTCCAAGGCCGGGGTGGCGGCTCTGACCCGCGCCGTGGCGCTGGAGTATGCGTCGCACGGGGTCCGCGCGAACTCTGTGTCACCGGGCTGGATGCAGACCGGGATGGCCGCGCCCGCGCTGGGGCGTCCCGCGGTTCGCGAGCGAATCGAGCACGCCATTCCGGTCGGCCGCATCGCGCAGGCGTCGGAGGTCGCCGCGACGATCGTCTGGCTTCTCTCGCCGGCCGCCGGACACGTGACGGGCCAGGACATCGTGGTCGACGGCGGGCTGTCGGTCTCCGCCATGTCCACTGCGCGAGACGTGCAGGCCGCGTGGCGGCGGCTCGATCCTGAGGCCGGCTGAGGCTCGGGCGGAGATTCCCAGTCGTAGGTCGGCTTCACGCGGACCGGCCGCCGCGACGGCGGTTGACCCCGATCACGGGCGAGACTAGGATTTACGCGCCGTGCCGGACGTTGTAAGGGGCGAGGGGGCATCTCGACTCACGCGCGCTCCAGCGCCGGCTGTCGGCGCGGGCGTCGGGCTGCTCGAGCGCGACCAGGAGATGGCGCAGCTGGAGGACGCCATCTCGTCGGCCGCGTCTGGGCGGGGCGGCCTGGTCCTGATCGAGGGGTCGGCGGGCCTGGGCAAATCGCGAATGCTGCGCTGGACAACCGAGCGCGCGCGGGAGCGCGGGCTGCAGGTGCTGAGCGCGCGGAGCGGCGCGCCCGAGCGGGACTTCTCGTTCGGCGTGGCGCTGCAACTGTTCCAGCGCCGCCTCCGGCTCGCCGCGGAAGGCGAGCGCGCGCACCTGCTCGGCGGCCCCGCCGCGCTTGTGCGGCCGCTGTTCTCCGGCGAGCACTGGGGGCAGACGACCACGGCTCGGCAGGCCGCCCAGGACGGTCTATTCCATGGCCTTCTCTGGCTTGTGGCCAACCTGGCTGACGAACAGACCCTGCTGCTGGCCATCGATGACCTGCACTGGACCGACGAGCCATCGCTGCGCTTCCTGCTCTACCTCGCGCGCCAGGTGGACAGTCTGCCCGTCGCGGTCGTCGCCACCCGCCGGCCGGGGGCGGCCGGCCGGCTCGACAGTGAGCTGGCCGGTGAGGCGGCGACACGCCGGATCAGGCTCTTGCCGTTGAGTACCACGGCGGTCAGCCGCCTGGTCGCCGAGCGGCTCGATCACGAGGTCGGACCGCGATTCGCCGCCTCGGCGCATCACGCGACGGGCGGCAACCCGCTCCTGGTCGAGGCGATGGTCCAGTCGCTGGGCGAGGAGCAGATCGTCCCCAGCGACGACAACACGTCGCGGATCGACGGCCTGCGCCCGGACGCGGTCCGCCAGCATACGCTGGTGCGGATTGCGCGACGTGGCGCCGACGCGGTCGCGCTTGCCGCCGCGGCCGCCGTCCTCGGCGACGCCGCCTCGATCGCCAACGCCGCCGTGCTCGCGGGGCTGCAGCCCGACGCGGGCGCGCGGGCGGCCGACGCACTGGCCGCCGCCGACATCCTCACCAGCGTCGATCCGCTGGCGTTCGCCCACCCGCTGGTGTGGGGCGCCGTGTACGAGGAGATCCCGCCCGGCCGGCGCGGACGCTGGCATGCGCGCGCCAGCCGGCTCCTGTACGACGAGGCGGCGCCGGCCGAGCTGGTCTGCGCTCAGTTGCTTTCCGCCAGCCGGGTCGGAGAGGGCTGGGCCGCCGCGGTGTTGCGCGAGGCGGCGGACCGGGCGCTGCAGGCCGGCAACCTTCAGTCGGTCATCCGATACCTCACCCGGGCGCTCGAGGAGCCCCTCGAGCGCGACGCGCGTGCGCAGGCACTCGTCGATCTGGCGCGGGCCAAGGCGGCGGCCGGCGAGCCGTCCGCCGAGCAGGATCTCGAGCGGGCGCTGCCGCTGCTCGACCAACCACGGGTCAGGGCGCAGGCACACCAGACACTGGGCAACGTGCTCTACCACCGCGGGGCGTCCGCCCAGGCGGCGAACGAGTTCGAGCGGGCCCTCGCGCTCATCGACGATCCCGACGACGGCCTCGGGCGCGAGCTGGCCGCCGCCTACTACGCGGCGGCGAGCGTGAGCCCCGACCTGGCACCGAAGGCGCGTGCTCGCATCGAGCCGCTGCTGTCGCGCGCCCCCGGAGACGAGGGTCCGGCTGAGCGTGGGGCGCTGGCCGGAGCGGCGGTGTACCTGGCGATCTCCGGCGCGCCGCGCGAGCAGGCGATCGGGCTGGCCCGGCGCGCGTGGGGAGACGGACAGCTGCTCGCCGACGAGGGGCCCGAAGGGTGGGCCTGGAGCCTGGTCACCGGCGCCCTGAGCTGGACCGACGAGTGCGCGGCGACGCTTGAGGTATCGGCGGCGGTGATCGAGCAGGCACGCCAGCGCGGCTCGGTGATGGCCTACGCGACCGCCAGCTTCGCGTCGGTTCAGCCCACCCATATGGTCGGGCGGCTGAGCGACGCGCACGCCCACGCCCAGGCCGCGCTCGACGCCCGCCGCCACGGCTGGCGCACCTACGAGGGCGCGCTGCGCGCCGTCCTCGCCGGGCTGCTCATCGACCTCGACCAGCTCGAGGAGGCCGACCGGCAGCTGCAGCCGATCGATGACCCCGGCTGCGGTACCCCGGGCGACCGGGCCTGGGCGGTGGCGATGCGCGGGCGCCTGCGGCTGTTGCAGGCGCGCCCGCGAGAGGCGCTGGCCGATCTGCTCGCGGGCGCGGAGGTCATGGGGCAGGTCGCGGGCGACCACGACTCGCTCGTGCCGTGGCGGCCCGACGCCGCCCTCGCAGCCGCCCAGCTGGGCGATCGCGAGCAGGCGGAGGTTCTGCTCGCGCAGGCCGCGGCGATCGCCGAGCGCACGGGCACCCCGACGCACGCCGCCTCGGTGCTGCGCGCACGAGCCCAGCTCGAGCCGGAGTGTGCGGTCGAGCTGCTCGGCAAGGCCCTGCGGGGCCTCGAGTCCTCGCAGGCCCGCACCGAGCGCATCCGCCTCCAGAGCGAGCTCGGAGCGGCCATGCGACGGGCAGGACAGCGCGCCGCAGCCCGCGAGATGCTCCGTGAGGCGCTCGAGCAGGCCCACGCGATCGGCGCCCGGCGGATTGAGCGGCGGGTGCGGGAGGAGCTGCAGGTGGCCGGCGCCCGCCCGCGGCGCCTGGCCTTCTCCGGCGCCGACGCGCTCACCGCGTCCGAGCGCCGGGTCGCGGAGATGGCCGCCCAGGGCACCGGCAACCGGGAGATCGCCCAGGCCCTGTTCGTCACCCACCGCACGGTCGAGCAGCACCTCTACAACGCCTACAAGAAGCTCGGGATCAGCTCGCGCGCCCGCCTCGCCGAGGCGCTGGCGGAACCCCGCGACAACGGCACGGGCTAGTGGCCTCTGCTAGCGCCGGACGTGTCGCGCGCGCACCAGCGTCGTCCGCGCCCGCCCCGGGGCTCCGAACCGGTCCAGCGCGCGGACGCTGATAAGTGCACGCGCCTGGGGGAGGATCCCGGGCACGGTCGTGCGCAGCCGGCCACCGGGCAGGATCGTCTGGCTCGTGCCGGCCTGGGTCGACACGCGGACGACGTAGTGCGCGGCGCTCCGCACCGGCGCGAAGCGCACGGTCAACACCGCGCCGTGTCGGACGGCCCGGACGCGTGCGGGCGCCGGGAGGCGCATCGCCCCGCCGGGCGCGGGATAGCGCGCGACGATCAGCGTGGCGCGCGGTACCCCGTTCTGCACGACCTCGGCCACGATCGTCCGGCGCCCCGCCGGTCCGGAGCTGGGGATGCGAATCGTGCCGCGCGATCCGCGAGCGGTGCCGAGCACGCGCGCCACGCCCCGGCCGCGTTCCAGCAAGCGGACCGTCTGACCGCGCAGCGGGCGCAGCATGTACCGCAGGGCCCGTCTGCGGCCGCGGGCCACGACCCGGGCGTGGATCCGGGGCGCCGGCAGTCCGTCGGCGGTCTGCACGCCGGTGATCGGCGGCGAGCCCGGCGCGGCGGACACCGTCCAGCGCCCGGCCGCCGGGTGGTTGATCAGCAGGTAAGTCGAGGAATCCTGCGGATCGCGGTAGGCGAGATAGCGCCGGCTCTTGACCCCCGGGGCCGTCGCCGGCATCACCAGCGACGCGCCCCGCGGACCGTGCACGCGCAGCAGCGGCGGTCCGCCCGCCCCGCTCACCTTGATCGCGGCCATCGGCAGCCCGGCGGCGAGCCTCACCGACCGCGCGGCGGTCGCGCTCGCCGCACTTGCGTGGGCATCCGCGACGTACGGACCGAGGTCGCAGCCGGTGAACAGCTGGGGATGGCCGCCCCAGGGGTACACGAAGCCGCCGGCGAGCGTGCCCCAGCCATTGCCGATGGCAGCGCAGCCGGCCAGCGCCTTGCCGTTGGCGCGGACCTCGCCCTGGGCCTTGAGCAGGGGGGCCTGAACCTGGGCCACCGCGTCGGCGTAGAAGTCGCGGCCGCCGTAGATGTTGCCCGTCAGCGCTCCGGCGGCGCCGATCGTCGCCGACGTGCCGTAGGGGCCCTTGATCGTGTAGAGGTAGCCGAGCTGCCCGGCGAGCTTGATCGACCAGGCCCCGTGGTCGACAACGTAGTCCAGCGTGGCGTTGCCGAGCTTGAGGCCCGCCAGCGTCAGGGTCCCGCCGACCGCGAGGTTGCTGGCCTGATCTCCGAGGTCATAGCTGAGCGATCCGTCGATGCGGGCGGCGGCCGCGCCGGCAATCTGCGGGCCGGCCGTCATCCCGATGCTCCCGCCGATGTGCAGGGGCGAGAAGCTCAGCGACCCGGCGAGGCTCTGCAGCATCGCGCCCGGACCGATGGGGATCTGTGCGTTGGCGAGCTGCGCCGAGATGGACTTCAGGTGGCCACCGACGATGTCCACCGAGGCCCCGACCGCGTTGTGGTTCGGGGTCGGCAGCACGATCGACGTCTCGGCGTGCCACGAATTGTCATCCGGCTGGTAGGCGAGATCGGTCTTCTTGAGCTCGACCGGCCCGAGCATCAGATCGGGAACGGCCACGCTCGCCCCGCCGAAGCGAAGGCCCTGGCTCTCGCTGGCGGTGAGGACGACCTGCCCGGTGATCCCCAGGACCTTGGGCAGGCCCACCGGCAGGGTGATCGTCATGCCGCCGCCGGCCGGTTTGATCGTCGGGGTGCCCACGACCGGGAGGCCCAGGAAGCTCAGGCCGGGCAGCCTGGGGATCGTGATCGCCGGTAGCGCGTGCTCGAACGCCCCGGGCAGGGTGATCACCGTCGGCAACCTCGCGGGAAGCGTCAGGTGCGGCAGACCCGCCAGTGAGAAGTCCCACCTGAACTTGCCCTTGTCGACGAGCCACGGGCCCCACTTCTGCCCGTTGAACTCCACCGGACCGAGCTGGAAGGTGTAGACGCCGGTGCTCGTGATCGTCAGCTTGCGGGGATCGAAGACCACCTGCGCGCCGGCGGCGTCCGGCTTGAGCGAGATCCCGTTGATCGAAACCTCTCCCGAGGCGACCCAGGTGTCGCCTTTGCGGTCAAAGCAGCCGGTGGCGGAGATCGGGCCGATGGTCACGTGCTGGCCGCAACCGGTCAGCGTCGGCGGCTTGAGGTCGCCGAAGTCGACCGCGGCGGTGAAGCTCGACAGGGCGGTGGCGCTGCCCACGGCGTTGGTGGCCGTGACGCGGACGGCGATGCGTCGGCTCGCGTCACTGAGGGCCAGCCGGTACGTGGGACTCGGGCCGGTCTGGACCGGATCACAGCCGGAATCGGCGGCCCCCGGGCAGCTGAGCCAGGCGTAGGAGTAGGAGATCGGCTGTGAGCCCGACCACGCGCCCGGCGATGCCGTCAGCGTCTGGAGGACCCTCGGCGTGCCCGAGACCGCCGGTGGGGCGAGATTCGCCGGCGGCGCCAGCACCGAGGCCGTGGCGGCCGACTCCGCACCGGCCGAGCCGGCAACGTTGGTGGCCTGCACCTCGACGATCAGGTGGTGTCCGGCATCGGCGTCAGTCAGGGTGTACGAGGACGCCGGCCCCGACTGGGCACTGGTGCAGCCGGCGCTCGATGCCCCCGGGCAGCGCAGCCAGGTGTAGGTGAAGTCGATCGGCTGGGTGCCGCTCCAACTCCCCGGCGAGGCGGTGAGCTGCTGACCGGCGGTCGGGGTGGCGTTCGCGTTCAGCGTGGGCGTCGACGTGTTCGCCGGCGGTGTCCCGCCCGTGAAGCGCTCGATCACGAAATCCCCTCGCGTCGGCTCGGCTGCCTCTCCGGCGATCACCGGGTGCACGCCGTCGAGCACGATCGCGTTGGCCTGGGAGTCGTTGCCCGCCCCGGCCGGATCGCTGGTCACCTGACCCCCGGTGCCGAACCCGGCATCGGGTGTTCCGTCGGCCGTGAAGCGGGCCACGACGAGCCGCGTCGATCCCGAGGACGTCACCTCGTAGCCCGCCGCGTCGATCCCGTCCGGGCCCGAGGTGATCGCGTTCACCGCGCTGAACTGGCCCAGACACATATGGCTGACACCGGTTCCGTGGCCGAAGGTCGTGTCGAGGCCGCCACCCTGATTCAGGCGCGCGAGGGCCAGGCAGGAACCGCCGGAGAACCCGCCGTAGCCGCCGACGACGATCTTGTCATCGGACTGCACGAGCGCGGAGTACGCGGCTGAGGCCGACCCGGTCCCGATCGGCACGATCGCGGGGCCGCCGCCGTCAAAGCTCGGATCCGCGCCGCCGTTTGCCGTGTAGCGCATCACCCCAGCAGCCGACCCGGACTGTGCCGTGCCCGCCACGACCAGGCCTGATCCGTCGAGAACGAGCGACTCGATCTGAGCGTCGCCGCCCGGCACGGCGGTGAGGACATGGCCGGCGGTCCCGAACCCGCTCTCGGCGGCGCCGGAGGCGTCGACGGCGGCGACGGCGAAGTCCCCCGTGCCGCCCGATTGCGCGGTGCCGCCAAGGAACATCTCCCCCGAGCTCGGGTCGATCGCCAGCGTCCGGTCAAGCGCACTGTGGGCATCCCCGATCGGAATGTCCACGATGCCGCCGGAGCCGAAGCTGGTGTCGAGCGCTCCATCGGAGCCGCGCAGGCGAACGAGCGCGAAGTCCCCCGTGGTGGCGCCCGCGGGCAGCAGCGTCCCCGCGACGATCACGTCACCGGTTCCGGGCTGGAGCCCCACCGCGGAGCCGTTGAACGTCGCGCCGGCGAACGGCCCGATCGTCGTCACGCCCGAGCCGCTGTCGCCGAAGCTCGGGTCCAGCGCGCCGCTGGACGTGTAGCGGGCGACCTTCGTCACCGGTGTCCCGCTGCCGCCGGTCCCGGTCCCGGCCACGACGAACTTGCCGTCGGGCTGGCGCGCAATATCCGCCGCGCTGGTGTCGCCGGGGCTGCCGGCGGGCGTCAGGACGATCCCCGCGGAGCCGAACGAGGGATCGAGATCGCCCGGAGCGGCGAGCGCCCGCGGGGCGATGGTCAGCGCCGCGGTCAGGACCAATGCCACCACGTACGCTCGTCTCATGCTGCCGGAACCTCCAGGTCGAGCCTGGCGGTGCCCGCACCGCTCAGACGGGTGACGGTTGCGCTCACGTTCACTCCGGCCGCGCACTGGACCAGCGAGAGCCGCCGGCGACCTCGTGCGACGACGGTCGCCAGGCGCTGCCGGCCGGCCCGGATCGCGAGCCGGTACCGCAGTCCGTGCGGCGCACGGACGCCGACGCGCACGGCGCCCCCGATTGCCATCGGCAGCCGCAGGCGGGCGGCCGCGGCAGCTCCGGCGCCGAGCCGGATGCGCACGCGCCCGCGGCGCCGGGCGCCGTCCCAGGGGTGGAGCACGGCGGCGCGGATCGCGGCCGCGGCCCCGGGCCGGGTCGGCGCCAGGCGCCGGTCGAACCGCCACGGCTCCGTGTGGGGGAAGCGCAGCTGGGCGTAGGCCTCCGCCCACGCCTCCCCGGGGTTCTCGAAGTACGCGGGCCCGGCCTCGGCCCCCGGCTTCAGGACGCCGCTGACGACGCCCTGGCAGACGTGCTCGTACGCGCTCCAGCGCTCCGGCCCGAGCAGTTCCGCCGAGCCGAGCGCGTTGCGGCGGTGCGCGGCGATGTGGTGCGCGTATTCGTGGGCGATGACGTAGGTCACCGGCGCGCCCGGGAAGGGCGGGCGGCCCGGCACGATCATGATCTGCCGGTCCACGACGTAGCACGCGAGCGCGCCGGCGCCGCAGGCGCTGACCACCTCGCGCGGCGTCTCGATGTACAGCCCGCCCAACTGCCCGAGCTCGCGGCCGTGCAGCAGGCTGCCCAGGAAGTCGACGTAGGCCTGCTCGGTGGCGCGCCGCGGCCGATAGGCGGGCGAGACGACGACGCGGATCCGGTACCCGTCCGCCGTGCGCAGCGTCGTCGCGGCCGCGGCGGCAACGGCCCCCTGTGCACCCTCCAGGTTGCGGATGACCCGGTCGCGGAACACCGGCGGGATCGGGCGCCGATCAGCGCCCGCGGCCGATGCCGAGGCGGCGGCGAGTCCGAGGACCGCCGCCGCCAGCCACTGCGACATCCCACGCACCTACTTCTTCGGACGCGTCTTGTGCGTGGCGTGCGTGTGGTGCTTGTGGTGCTTGCGATGCTTGGTCGCCACCAGGTGGAGCGTGACCCGGCTCAGCCGCGCGAACGGCTTGGCCCGGCTGCCCCTGGCCGGGGTGACCCATGTCACCACGCGGACCTGGATCACTCCGTGGTGGGCGTAGCGCAGAAGCCTGTGACGCAGCCCCGCAGTGATCCTCAGGACGAGGTAGTGAACGCCCGGTGACAGGTGCTTCAGCGTCGCGGCGCTGATCATGCGAAACCGGTGTGACTGGCGCTTGACCGCGCGGGCCGCGGCTGCGAACGGCGGCAGCGTTCCCGCTGCGGGGCTCGGCTCAAGGCCCTGGCCGAGCTCGTGCGGGACCCCGCAGCCGTCGCTGAACAGCGGCCACTCGTTGTCGGGGCCGCACCAGCCGATCGGGCCGCCGGCCGAGCCGCCGGCCGTGCCGCCACCACCGTTCGAGCCGCCGGGCGGCAGCATCGCGATCGTGCCGGTCGAGCCGCCGGTGCCCTGCGACCCGCCGGAGCCACCCGAGCCACCCGAGCCACCGGAGCCACCCGAGCCCGAGTTCGAGCCTGCGCCCGGGACGTAGATCCCGCCCACGATGCTCCCCGTCTGACCGTTGGCGCCGTTGATCGGGCCCGCGGGCACAGCCGGGTCGTGCCCGGAGGGGACCTGGCCGGTGGGCGCCGGCAGGATCACGCCGCTGATCGTGGACGCGTACTTCTGGACTGAGCCCCCGAAATCAACCGCGGTGACCTCCAGCCACAGCCGGTGCCCGATGTCGGCGTTCCTGAGCGTGTAGCTCTGCTGCGTGCCGCCCGCCGACTGCGGGATCCGCGTGCAGCCGGTCTTGTCGGCCCGGCAGCGCAACCACTGGTAGGACAGGGTCAGGGACTGCGTCCCCGCCCACGTGCCGGGGGTGCCGGTCAGCGACTCGCCGACCATCGGCTGGCCGCCGGCGGTGAAGCGGATACCCGGGGCCGTCCGGTTGCTGGGCGGTGCGTAGATGTAGCGCGGCAGGCTGAAGGCCTCGTTGTATCCCGCAGCATTGGCTCCCTTGACCTCGAGTACCAGGTAGCTGCCGGCGTCGGCGCTGCTCACCGTGTACTGATCACCCGGCGTGGTCGCAGGCAGGTCGTCGTTCTGGATCGCCTGGCACCCGTTGCGCGACGTCGCGGCCGGGCAGCGTAGGAACACGTAGACGTACCGTGTCGGATTGCCCGACCACTTCCCCGGCGTGCCCACCAGCGTCACCCCGACCTGCGTCCACCACTGCCCCGCCCAGTACCCACCCCGGGTGGGGTCGACCGAGGCCATGTCGAGGCTCGGCGCCTGCGTGTTCGTCGGCTCCACCACCGCCACGGCGGTCGTGAAGGTCTGATCGGCGCCCTCGTTGGTGCCGGTGGCGTTGGTGGCGATCAGCCGGTAGTGGTACGTGGTGCTCGCCGGCAGCCCGCTGAGCGCCGCGCTGACGGCGACCGATGTCGTGCCGGCGCCGGGACTCTGCGCGCACGGGACGGTCGGCATCGGGGAATCGCTGTAGAGCCCGGTCCGGTCGTACTCGAAGTAGCAGTCGGTCACGGTGGAGCCGTTGGGATCGACGGTCCCGTGCAGCGTCGCGCCGGATGCCGTCACCGACGTGACGCCGCCGGTCACCGGCGTCGGCGGGCCTCCGGTGGCCGGCCGCGTGCCGAGCAGCCGCGCGATCGCGAACGAGATCGCGTTGCTCGAGGTGTCATGGGCCTGTCCGGCGATGACCGGATTGGCCGCGTCATCGAGCACCATCCCGTGGGCCATCGAGTCGTTGCCGGAACCGGCGAGGTCGGCGACCACCTTCCCGCCCGCGCCGAAGCCCGTGTCGAGGGTGCCATCGGATGTCCACCGGGCGACCAGCGTCTGGTTGTGGGAGCCATACGCGTTCCCCGCGGTGTACAGGTACGTCCCGTCCGAGGCCACGGCGTACGCGCTGCTGTCACTCGACGCGCACAGGTGGGCGACCCCCGAGGAGCCGAAGCTGGTGTCGAGGCTCCCGGAGGGGCTGACGCGGGCCAGCGCGGAGCAGCCGGCCCCCGAGAAGGTCCCGTAGCCGCCGATGAGGATCGAGCGGTCGGGCTGCACGAGCACGTCGTACGCGGCCGAGTAGGAGCCGTCCCCGAGCGCCAAGAGCGCCGGGCGGCCTGCGTTAAACGTGCTGTCGGGGGCGCCGGCCGACGTGTAGCGCATGACGATGGCCCCGCCGTTGGTCGACGAGTAGAGCGCGCCTGCGGCGACGATGTGGGAGCCGTCGAGGGCCAGGGAGGCGATCTGCGCGCCGCCGCCCGCGAACGGGGTGAGCGCGATCCCCGATGACCCGAAGTCGCTGCGCAGCGCACCGTTGGCGTCATAGGCCGCAATCGCCAACTCGCTGTCGGAACTGGGGGCGGGCTCTGCGTCACCGCCGACGAAGATCTCGCCGCTGGTCGGATCGACCGCGATGGCCTGCGCGGTTCCCCCGGCCGCCACCGGCGTGTCCACCACGCCGCCGCTGCCAAAGGTGGTGTCGACGCTGCCGTCCGCGTTCAGCCGCGCGGCGCCGAAGTCACCGGGTGTGTACAGGTGCGCCGGATCCTGCCAGGTGCCGGCGACGAGGATCTTGCCGGTGGTCGGCTGGTAGGCGATCGACGGGGTGAAGAGGATGTCGCCGGCGTGCGTGGGCAGCGCCGCCAATCCGTTGGTGCCAAAGCTGGTGTCCAGCGCGCCGCTGGCGGTGTAGTGCGCGACCTCGGGCATCAGGTTGCCGCTGCCGTCGCTGCCGGAGCCCACCACGAGGTAGCTGCCGTCGCTCTCGCGCGCGATCCCCGTGCCTCCGTCTCCAGACGTCCCCGCCGCCGTCAGCGTCACGCCGTTGGTGCCGAAGGTCGGATCGAAGTTCCCCGGCGCGGCCGACGCCGCGGCCGGGGCCATCAGTGCGATCGCGACTGTCGCGATCGCTGCGCGTACTCTCATCATCACAACCCCCTCGTGTCAGGCGTCTGGCGTCTCTGCGTCCGCCGCCCAGGCGGATCCGTCCGTGGCCCCGGTCGCGGCCTGCAGCAGCAACGTGAGCTGCAGCCAGCCACGAAATGGCTTGACGGGTCCACCGTCGATCCGCAACGCCCCAGCGATCGGGTCACAGCCGGAACGCAACTCGACCGCCACGGCGACGGTGTCCCCGTCAGCCATGCGCACACTGTCCCCGGCGGCCCGTCCTGTCGCCTGAGTGTTGACCACTAATGTTTTCCGGGCGCCTCACTCAGCTGCCGCGCCCGGGCGCCTGACTCAGGTGCCGCGCCGTGCCGCGCCGCGCCGAGGACAGACCGCTGAGGCTCAGGCGAGCTCGTCGGCGCGCGTCCCCGTGCGCGCCCGCCAGTCCTCGGCGAGGATCGCCCAGCGCTCGTGATCGCGCCAGCGGCCGCCGATCTTCAGGTAGCGCGGCGAGAACCCCTCGCGCCGGAACCCCGCCCCCTGTGCGAGCGCCAGCGACCGCGTGTTGGTCGGCTGGATGTTGGCCTCCACGCGGTGCAGACGCAGGCTCGTGAAGGCCGCCCGCAGGACGAGCTCGATGCCCTCGCGCATGTACCCGTGGCCGGCGAAGGGCTCGCCGACGGCGTAGCCGAGGTAGGCGTTCTGAAAACCCCGCCGGACGATCTGGGAGAGGTTGAAGAAGCCGAGGATCGCCCCGTCCTCGCTGCGGCAGAGCAGCATCGCCTCGAAGTCGGCGCGGCGCGCGTCGGCCAGGTAGGCGGCGAAGCGCTCGTCGTCGGTGGGCGCGGTCGCCCACGGGCTGTGGAAGGCGCGGCTGGCCTGCATCAAGGCGATGAACTCCTGGCGGTCGCCGCGCCCGGGCGGGCGCAGGAACACCCGGCCCGGCGGCGTCACGCGCCGAGAGCCTGCTCGATGCGGTAGCCAAGCGCTTCGCACGCCAGCTCCTCGGTGACGTTGGACGCGAAGCGCAGCCGGGTCGCCTCGACCGCCTCGATCGCGGCCCGCAGCCGCGCCGGGTCCCCGACGACGTCGCGCTGGGCGTCCTGGGCCAGCTCCGCGCGCCGGTCGACGTTGCGCACGAGATCCTCGGCGTCCCAGGCGAGCGCGGCCAGATCCGCGTACCACAGGGACACGATCTGCAGCCCGAGATCCAGCGCCGCGGTCTGGGCCCGCCGCTGGGCGCGACGGCCCCGCTCGGCGTAGTCGGTCTCCAGCCGCTTCTGGTCGCGCTTGGCCGTCAGCTCCCGATCCGCGTCAAAGCGGGCCTTGAACTCCTCGGCCACCGCCGCTCCGCGCCCGCGGGCCGCAGCCAGCAGCTGCTGCCAGGGCCGCGCGACGGCCATCTGACCGGAGAGGCCCGCGCGGGCGAAGGCCTCGGCCGCGGCCCGGAGCGCCCGGCCGTCCGCAGAGGCCAGCTCGGCGGCACGGTCGGCGTCCCCGAGGGCCAGCGCGACGCAGGCCGCCGCCCCCGCGGCGTCGACCCCCAGGCGCTGGATGCCGGTCGCCACCGACTCGGGGCTCGGAGCCTCAAGGCGCACGAGCTGGCAGCGCGAGCGGATCGTCGGCAGGACCTCACCGAGCCGGTCGGTGAGCAGCATCAGGTGCACGAAGGACGCGGGCTCCTCGAGTGTCTTGAGCATGCGGTTGGCCGCCTCCTCACCGAGCTCGTCGACCCGCTCGATCACGAACACCCGCTTGCGGGCCTCGAACGGCGTCCTGCTGGCGGCGGCGATGACCGGCTCTGCGATGTCGCCGACGAGCATCTCGTGCGCACCGCTGGGCACCACCCAGGTGAGATCCGGGTGCGCGCCGGAGGCGACGCGCGCGCGGGCGCTGGCCGGATCGGCCGCCCCCTCGGCGAGCAGTTCGGCGGCCAGCGCGCGGGCGAGGGCGCGCTTGCCCGACCCCGCGGGGCCGTGGAACAGGTAGGCGTGCGACGCCCGCCCGTCCCGCAGGGCCGGAGCGAGAACCGAACGGGCATGGGGATGGCGTTGCAGCTCGGCGAGCATCGGTGCGATCGTAGCCACCGGTAACGTCGCCCTCCTGTGAGCACGGCGAGCGGACGGCTGATCACAATCGAGGGCCTGGACGGGGCGGGCAAGTCGACCCTGGCCGGCGGCCTGGCGGCGGCCTGGCGGGCCCGGGGACGCACCGTAGAGCTGCTGCGCGAGCCCGGCGGGGTGCAGACCTCCGAACGCATCCGTGCGCTGGTCAAGGACCCGGCGCTGACCGTCGGCGCGCGGGCCGAGGCGCTGCTCTACGCCGCGGCCCGCGCCCAGCTGGTCGAGCAGGCGCTGGTGCCGTTGCTGGCGGCGGGGACCGACGTGCTGCTCGACCGCTTCGTGGATTCCTCGCTGGCCTATCAGGGCGGCGGACGGGAGCTCGGCATCGAACCGGTGCGCGCCATCAACGCGTTTGCGACCGGCGGCCTGCGCCCCGATCTGACCCTGCTGCTGGTGCTCGACCCGACGCTGGGACGCCGGCGCGCCGGCGCGCGGGGGGCGCCTGACCGGCTCGAGCGCGAAGCCGACCCGTTCTTCGCGCGCATCGCCTCGGCCTACGCGCAGCTCGCCGCCGAGGAGCCCGAGCGCTTCCGGGTGATCGACGCGGCGCAGGCCCCGGATGAGGTCCTCGCCGCCGCTCTCGCCGCATCGGCCGCCGTGCTCGGGCCCTGAGTCACCGGCGGACGAGCCACGGGCAGGCTCCGGGGACCCCTAGAATCGCCGGTCGTGAACGACGCTTGGCGATCGATCAGGCTCACGGAATTCGAGCATGTGGTCACCGGGCCATCGCAGTCCTTGCTGCGCGTCGGCGGGCGCGCGCCCGACGACCGTGCCGCCGGCGCCCGCCCGGTGCTGGTCATGCAGACCCCGTCCGGGGAGGCCCGTTTCCACCCCCTCCCGGCCCCGTCTGACCGCCCCGGCGTGCTGCGCGCGGCCTACGCCGTCCCGACCTCGATCGTCTCCGAGCGCGGCTCCTGCTGGCTGCAGCTCGCCGACGGCGCCCGGCTCGAGCTGCCTGAGCCCGAGAGCGGGGCGGGCCGCCGGCGCGACGGCGTTCTTGCCCAGGCGCAGGCTCCGGACGAGCCGATGGCCCCGGCGCCTGCGGACCCGGGGCTGATCTCCGAGGCCGCCGACGAGCTGATCAATGCCCTGGCCGAGGTGGCGAGCCTGCGGGCGCAGCTGGCCGCGCGCGACCGGGCCGCCGCCCCCTCGCCACCCACGGCTCCGGTCGATCCGGACCGGGTCGCGGCGCTCGAGCGCGAGCTGGGTGTCCGCACCGCGGAGGCGTCGGGCCTGCGGGACGACGTGCGTCAGCTCCAACACCGCCAGCGCACGCTGGAGCGCGAGCTCGATCAGGCCCGCGACCAGCTGCGGCTGATGACCTTCGAACGTGATGAGCTCGAGCGCCAGGCCCAGGCCTTTGACGCCGTCGCGATCAAGGCCCGCGAGCGCGCATCCGCGGCCGAGACGGCTCATGCCAAGAGCGAGTCGACCCTGAACGAGCTCCAGGTGTGGCGCGCCGAGCTCGAACGGCGGCTGGCGGCCACGACGACGGAGCTCGGCGCCCTGCGCGCCGCGCACGACGCCGACGAGCGCGAGCTCGTCCGTCTGCGCACTGCGCTCAGCCAGTACGAGCGGGCCGGCGCGCACCCCGGCCCCAACGGCTGACCGAGCCCGCTCTTTGGCGAGTTTCGCGACCCGCTCGCGACCCGAAAAATACGTGCAGACACGATAAAATCGTGTCTGTCAGCGAGCTTCCGCCCCGCGCCCTGGACCGGAGCTTTTCCGTCCGAGCCGATCGTAACCATCCGCTGTCCACCCGTCGGCCGGCCCGAGCGCCGAACGGGGTCAACGAACAGGGCGGAATTTTCGAGAGGAGCCGACTGATGTCGCACGCACCGCAGTCCCAGATCACACCCACCTCGCAGTCCGAGAACGGTCTGACCATCCGGCGGGTGTTGACCACTGCGGGCCAGCATCCCTATGACGCCATCGAGTGGGAGATCCGTGACGCCCGGATCGGCCACGGCGGCAAGGTCTCCTTCGAGCAGGTCGGGGTCGAGTTCCCCAAGAGCTGGTCGCAGAACGCGACCAACATCGTCGCCCAGAAGTACTTCCGCGGCCAGCTCGGCACGACCAACCGTGAGCGCTCGGTCAAGCAGATGATCACCCGCGTCGCCGGCACGATCGCGCGGTGGGGCCAGGAGCGCGGCTACTTCGCCGACGCCGACCAGACCGCGATCTTCGAGGCCGAGCTGACCCACATCCTGCTGCACCAGCTCGCCGCCTTCAACTCCCCGGTGTGGTTCAACGTCGGCTTTGAGGAAAGCCCGCAGTGCTCGGCCTGCTTCATCCTCTCCGTCGACGACGAGATGGACTCGATCCTGGGCTGGAACACCAAGGAGGGCAAGATCTTCCGCGGCGGCTCGGGCTCGGGCATCAACCTCTCGAAGATCCGCGGCTCGATGGAGCCGCTGTCCAAGGGCGGCACCGCGTCGGGCCCGGTCAGCTTCATGCGCGGCGCCGACGCCTGGGCGGGCACGATCAAGTCCGGCGGTAAGACGCGACGCGCGGCCAAGATGGTCGTGCTCGACGTCGACCATCCCGACATCCTGGACTTCGTCTGGTGCAAGGCGCGCGAGGAGGACAAGGCCGCGGCCCTGCGCGACGCCGGCTTTGACATGTCGATCGACGGCGACGGCTTTCACTCCATCCAGTATCAGAACGCCAACAACTCGGTCCGGGTCTCCGACGCCTTCATGAAGGCGGTCGAGAACGACGAGGACTGGCACCTGATCGCGCGCACGACGGGCGAGCCCGTCGGTGAGCCGATCCCGGCGCGCCAGCTGATGAAGGAGATCGCCGAGGCGGCGTGGCGGTGCGCCGATCCGGGCGTGCAGTACGACACGACGATCAACGCGTGGCACACCAGCCCGGCCTCCGGGCGCATCAACGCGTCCAACCCGTGCTCGGAGTACATGCACGTCGACGACTCGGCCTGCAACCTGGCCTCGCTGAACCTGATGACGTTCCGCCGTCCGGACGGCACCTTCGACGTCGAGCGGTTCGAGCACGTCGTCGACATCGTGTTCCTGGCCCAGGAGATCATCGTCGGGCCGTCGAGCTACCCGACCGAGGAGATCGGCGCCAACGCGCGGGCGTTCCGCCAGCTCGGCCTGGGCTACGCCAACCTCGGCGCCTACCTGATGGCCGATGGCGTCCCCTACGACTCCGACGCCGGGCGCGGGACGGCGGCGGCGATCACCGCGCTGATGACCGGGCGCGCGTACCTCGGCTCGGCCCGCATCGCCGCGGCGATGGGTCCCTACGATCGCTACCCCGAGAACCGGGAGGCCCACAACACGGTGATGGCCATGCACCGTGATGCCTCCTATGAGATCCCGGAGGAGTCCTGCGTCGACGCCCCGCTGCTGGCCGCGGCGCGGACGGCGTGGGATCAGGCGGTCCAGACCGGTGAGCGGCACGGGTACCGCAACGCGCAGGCGACGGTGCTGGCCCCGACGGGGACGATCAGCTTCCTGATGGACTGCGACACGACCGGCGTCGAGCCGGATTTCTCGCTGGTCAAGTTCAAGGAGCTGGTGGGCGGCGGTCAAATGACGATCGTCAACCACACGGTGCCCCTGGCGCTGCAGACCCTGGGCTACAGCGAGCCGCAGATCGAGCAGATCCTGGCCTATGTCAACGAGCACAACACGATCGTCGGCGCTCCCGGCCTGGCCGACCATCACCTGCCCGTGTTCGACGTGGCGGTGGGTGAGCGGGCGATCTCGCACATGGGCCACATCAAGATGATGGGAGCGGTTCAGCCGTTTTTGTCGGGGGCCATCTCCAAGACGGTCAACATGCCGCAGACGGCGACCGTCGAGGACATCGCCGACGCCTACCTGCAGGCGTGGCGGCTCGGGATCAAGGCCCTGGCCATCTATCGCGACGGGTCAAAGACCGCTCAGGCCCTGCGCACCGACGCCCAGAAGGACGCGCCGGCGCCGGTGGACACGCAGGCGGAGATCGACCAGGCGGTCGCTCAGGCCCTGGCCGCCGCGCCGCCCAAGCGGCGCCGGATGCCGCGCGAGCGTCAATCGATCACGCACAAGTTCTCGATCGGCGGTCACGAGGGCTACATCACCGCCGGCATGTACGAGGACGGCACGGTCGGCGAGATCTTCCTCACTGACATCGGCAAGGAGGGCTCGACCCTGCGCGGGATGATGAACTCGTTCGCGACCGCGATCTCCATCTCCCTGCAGTACGGGGTGCCGCTGGAGACGCTGGTGCGCAAGTTCAGCTACATGCGCTTCGAGCCCGAGGGCATGACCTCCAACCCGGAGATCCCGTTCGCCAAGTCGATGCCCGACTACATCATGCGGTGGCTGGCCTCGCGCTTTTTGGACGTGGACCTGCAGGAGGAGCTGGGCATCCTCACCAAGGAGGTGCGGGCGCGCAAGGCCGCCGAGGATGCGGCCAGCTCGCACTACGGTGACACGGCCCGGCCGGCGGCGGCGATGCCCTCGCCCCCGGCGACCGACGTCGAGCGGCCCCGTCCGGCCACCGACGCCCTGACCGACTCGCCGCCGGTGATCCCGGTCGTGCGCAGCGGGCTGGACCTCGGCCCGGCGTGCCAGCAGTGCGGCGGGATGATGCAGCGGACCGGCAGCTGTTACACGTGCTCCAGCTGCGGCTTTAACACCGGCTGCGGTTGATCGCGCCCGCCGCTTGCGCAGGCGCCCATGGCTGCGCGCGCCGGGCCTCCTGCGCTGGCTGAGCAGCGACTGGGCACACCGGAAGCGGCCCAGCACGGCACCGGTGAGATGACGTGATCGAGGGCCCCGGGAAACCGGGGCCCTCGGCCGTCGTCTCATCATTTCGGACTAATCCGATCGCTCAGCCAGACGGCTGAGGTCATGTCTGCGTGCGGACAGGTACCGTTGTCTGCCCGCATGCAAGAGCCCACCGTCATCGAGCCGGTCACCAGCGTCGAGGACCCGCGGTACGTCAAGGCCCTGTCGCACCCGTTGCGGATCCGGATCCTGGCCATCCTCGAGGAGCAGCAGATGAGCCCGGTGCAGCTGGCGGCACGACTCCACGCGACGCTCGGCACGGTGGCCTACCACGTGCGCACGCTCGAGCAGCTCGGTCTCGTCGAGCTGGTCGCCACCCACCAGCGGCGGGGGGCGACCGAGCACGTCTTCGCCGCCCGGCCGCATCCGCGCATCAGCGACGAGGCGTGGGCCAGCGCGTCCCCGATCGCCAAGCAGGCGCTGGTCTCCTCCGTGCTTGCGCAGGCCGGCCAGTACGCGACCCAGAGCGCGGCCCGCGGCGGCTTTGACCGGGCCCAGGCGCAGGCCACGCGCACGGCGATGCGCCTGGACGAAACGGCCTGGAACGAGCTCGCGCAGGCCTCCAAGCGCTGGCTGGCCGAGACCGAGCGCATCGAGCAGGCGGCCAGGACCCGCGTGCAGGCCGCCGAGAGCACCGCCTTCGACGTCGGGCTGGTCTTGCTGCTCTTTGAGGCGGTGCCGTTCTCCCAGGCCGCCGTCGCCCCGGACGGCGCCAGCGCCGACGGCCACCGCGACGGCTCCGCCCCGGACGGCGCCAGCGCCGACGGCAACCGCGACGGCGCGGGACCCTGACGGGCCCGAGCGCTGACTTGCCGGGTCCCAGCCCCCCGCGAGTAGCCTCGCTTCCGTGTCGATCCACGCCGCGAAACCCGACGGGCGGCCCAGCGGCGGTCCCTCCGGGCCCGGGGGCCGGCGCACCCTGCTTGTGCGGGTCGGGCTGCTGGTGGCTCTGCTCGGCGCCGTCGCGGTGGCGATCGCCGGGCTGATCCCCGGATCCACGCAGCGCCTGGAGCGCGCGAGCACCGGTGGGGTGGTCACGGCGATCCTGGCCGAGGCGCTGGCCTGCGCGGCCTACGCCGACCTGTTCCACACGATCTTCTCCGGCGGGCGCTGGCGGCTGTCGCCGCTGCGCAGCGTCCAGGTCGGGCTGGCCGAGCTGGCCGCCTTCGTCGTCGTCCCCACCGGGATCGGGGGTCCGGCCCTGCGGGTCTGGGCGCTGCTGCGCTCGGGCCTGCCGTTTGCCGCCATCGTCGAGCGCAGCGTCGTGCACGCCGCCGTGCTCAACCTGCCCTTCGCCGTCGCGGCGGCGGTGCTCGGGGTGACCGTGGTGACCGGGCTTGGACCCGGACACGCCTCCACCTTGGTGGCGCTCGCCCCGCTCGCCCTGATCATCGTGCTCACGGCGCTGGCGCTGCTCATGGCCCGCTACCTGCGCGCCGATGCCGTTCCCCCCGGACCCGGCTGGCAGCGCTTCGGTCACGACGCGGCCGACGCGATCCCCGGGGGGATCCGCCAGATCCCGGCTGCGCTGCGCTCACCGCGCCGGCTCGCCGGTGGCCTGGTGTACTGGGCGGGGGACTGCGGCGTGCTGATCCTCACCTTCGCCGCGCTGGGCGGCTCGCCGCCGCTGGGCACGATCGTGCTCGCCTACCTGCTCGGTCAGCTCGGCAACGCGCTGCCCCTGCCGGGCGGGATCGGCGGTGTCGAACCGTTGATGCTCGGTGTGCTCTCAAGCTCGGGAGTCGACCTCGGCCTCGGCGGCGCCGCGGTGCTGCTGTACCGGATCATCTCGCTCGGGCTGCAGACCCTGCTGGGGACGATCGCGGTCCTCTCCCTGACCCCTGCGCTGACCACCGAGCGCTCCGCCGGCGAAGAGGGCGCGGGGGCGATCAGCTCTGGGTCAGCGGAAGGCGCACCCGGAACACCGTCCGTCCCGGAGCCGACGACACGCTGAGGCTGCCGTGGTGGCGGTCGGCGATGATCCGCCGCGCGGTGTCGAGGCCGAGGCCGCTGCCCTGACCGACGCCCTTGGTGGTGAAGAAGGGATCGAAGATGTGCTCGCGCACGCCGTCGGGGATGCCGGGTCCGTCGTCGGCGATGTCGACCTCGGCGCAGTCGCCGTCGCGGCGCGTGGTGATGCTGATCGTCCCCGACTGCCCCAGCGCGTCGATCGCGTTGTCGAGCAGATTGGTCCAGACCTGGTTGAGCTCGGCGCCGCGCCCCTCCAGCGGGGGCAGCGCGTCGTCGTAGTCGCGCTGGACCGTGATGCGGGTGTGCTTGAGCTTGTGGCCGAGGATCGTCAGCGTCGCCTCCAGGTCCTCGCGCAGATCGACGGCGACGACCTCACCTCGGTCCATGTAGGCGTAGCGCTTGATCGCCTTGACCAGCGCGCTCATGCGCGCGGTCGAGTCGATCAGCTCATCGGCCAGCTCCCGCGCCGACAGCGAGGCGGCGATCCAGCCCACGGCCGCGGGTGTCAGCGGCCCGGCCAGCTCACCCACCCGGGCCAGGAAGTCGGCACCGATCCCCGCGGCGGCCAGCGGCTCGGCCAGCCGCGCGGCCTGGGCGATCCCAAGCTGCGAGAGCGCGTCGAACAGCCCATCCTCGGCGTCGGCGGCCTCGAGCCGTGACCGCGGCGGTGCGTCCTTGGCGGCGTCCATCGCCTGACGCTGCAGGGCGAGCAGCTCACCGGCCTGCTCACGCTCGATCCCCGACTCGAGGAACACCCCGAGGGTCGAGCCGAGCACCTCCAGCGCCTCGGCCATGTCACCGGCGGCCCGGCGCGCGGCCGCGGCCGGGTTGTTGAGCTCGTGGGCCAGCCCCGCGGCCATCGTCCCCAGGGAGGCGAGCCGCTCACGGTTCTGCTCCACCGAGGCGATGCGGCCCGCCACCGGGCGCACGACGGCCATCACCCGCTCGAACACGGGCCGGTGGGCGAGCACGAGGTCGACGAACTGCGCGGCCGGGATGTCGGCGACGCGGATCGGCGTGACCGCCACCATGTCGACCGCGCTCAGCGACCCGGTGAGGGCGGCGACCGCGCCCACCCAGGTGGGGGCCACGTGGCTGCCGACCGGCTCGGGCTCCCCGCCGGTGAGCGCGCGGGCCTCGGCCGTGCCCTCGAGGATGAGGTGAAACCGGGTCGGGTCCGGCGCGGTCAGCGACTCGCCGGGGGCAAGCTCGCGCACCGTCGCCGCGCTCGCCCAGCGGGCCCGCTCGGCCTCCCCGAGTCCGGAGAACAGGTCAAACGGCTCCAGGTCGGAGGCGCTCAGGGTGCCGGCGGCGTCGGTCATGCGCTGGCCAGGTACTGGTGGATGAGCGAGACGGCCATCGACCCCTCGCCGACGGCGCTGGCCACGCGCTTGATCGAGCGCGAGCGCACGTCCCCGGCCACGAACACGCCGGGGACGCTGGTCTCCAGCGGATACGGCTCGCGAGCCAGCGGCCACAGCTGGGGCGGGATGTCGGCTCCGGCGAGGATGAAGCCGCGGTCGTCGCGCGCCACGAGGCCGTCCAGCCAGTCGGTCCGCGGGGCGGCGCCGATGAAGATGAAGCAGGCGTCCACCGGCTCCTCGCGCTCACCCTCGGCGTCACGGATGGTCAGCGCGGCGAGGTGGCCGTCCTGGCCCCGGGCGGCCACGGCCTGGGCGCCGGTCCGCACGTCGACGTTCGGTCGCTCGGCGATCTGCGCGATCAGGTAGCTCGACATCGAGCGCTCCAGCGAGTCGCCCCGCACGAGCATCGTCACCTGGCGCGCGTAGCCGCTGAAGTAGACGGCGGCCTGACCGGCCGAGTTCGCCCCGCCGATGACCACCACGTGCTGGTCCTTGCAGGCGCGGGCCTCGGTGAGCGCCGCGCCGTAGTACACCCCGGCCCCGGTCAGGTCCTCGAAGCCGGGGGCGAGCAACCGGTTGTAGGAGACGCCGGCCGCGACGAGCACGGTGTTGGCGCTCAGCGTCGCGCCCGAGGCAAGCTCGACGTGCCGGCCCGCCCCTTCCACGCGCAGGGCGGCGACGTCGGAGACGGTGAGCAGCTCGGCGCCGAGACGCCGCGCCTGATCGGTCGCGCGCCGGGCCAGATCCGAGCCCGACAGGCCGGCCGGAAAGCCGAGGTAGTTCTCGATCCGGCTCGAGGTTCCCGCCTGGCCGCCCGGGGCCTCGCGCTCGACCATGATCGTGCGCAGCCCCTCCGAGGCGCCGTACACGGCGGCGGCCAGCCCGGCCGGGCCGCCGCCGACGATCACCAGGTCGTAGTGGTCAGAGGCGGGCGTGCCGGCCACGCCAAGCCGCTCGGCCAGCTCGAGCACCGTGGGGCGCTCGAGCACGGTGCCGTCCTCCAAGAAGACGACGGGCAGGCCGTCCTCGGCGACGTTGGCCACCTCGACCATCTGGCGCGCCTCGGCATCTCGCTCGTAGTCCAGCCAGCGTCCCGGCACGCCGTTGCGGGCCAGGAAGTCGCGCAGCTCGTGGGTCTCGCGCGAGAAGCGATGGCCGATCAGCCGCGCGCCGCCCGCGGCCAGCGACGCCCCCGCCTCCCACGTGGTGAGCAGGTCGGCGACGACCGGGTAGAGGTGCTCCTCGGGGGGATCCCACGGCTTGAGCAGGTAGTAATCCAGGCGCGCCTCGTTGATCGCGGCGATCGCCGCGGTCGTGTCGGCGTAGGCGGTGAGCAGCAGCCGCTTGGCCTCCGGGTAGATCAGCCGGGCACGGGTCAGGTAGGCGGTCCCGTCCAGCCCGGGCATCCGCTGGTCGGCGATCAGCATGGCCACGGCGTCGCCGCGCGCGTGCAGTTCGGCCAGCAGCTCCAGCGCCTCATCGCCCGAGCCGGCGCGCATGATCCGGTACTCCTCGCCGAAGCGGCGGCGCAGGTCCCGGGCCACCGCGGCGAGCACGGCCGGCTCGTCGTCCACGGTGAGAATGGCCGGCCGGCGGGGCGGGCTGGCGGACGGGACGGGGGACGCGGCCGCGTCGTCCGTGGTCGCGCTCACTGCTTGTAGTTCTCGACCGTGCTCTCGTCGCGCACCGGCTCAGCCGACGGATCGCCCCCCGCGGCGCGCGTGGCCCGCCGGCGGCGCAAGAGGTCCCACAGCTGATCCAGGCGCACCTGGAGGTGATCGAGCTCGGTCCGTTCCTCGGCGGAGAGACCGCGGCCCTCGGCGTGTCCGCGCAACTCGTGCTCGCGCGCGACGAGGGACTCGATGTCCTGCTCCACCCGCTGGTCAGGGTCTGCTGGGGTCATGACCCGATCATCTCAGACCGCACAACCCGGCTCGCGGCGCGCGGGCTCCGCCCGCCGTCGGTACCTAAGCTCACACGCCATGGCTCTGACGCTCGACGAGCTCTTCGCGCGCGCCAGCGCGAGACTGACGCGCCTGTCGGCCCATGAGACGGCGGCCGCCGCCGTCCGCGGAGCCGTGCTGATCGACATCCGGGGCGACGATCAGATCGCCGACGGCGGGACGATCCCCGGCGCGCTGATCATCGCCCGCAACGTGCTGGAGTGGCGGCTGGCCCCTGACAGCGACTACCGGCATCCGCAGGCACCGGGAATCGAGCAGCACGTCGTGATCGTCTGTCAGGAGGGCTACCAGTCCGTGCTCGTTGCGGCCACGTTGCAGGATCTCGGCTTCGCGCGCGCGACCGACCTCGACGGCGGCTTCTGTGCCTGGCGCGCCGCCGGCCTGCCCGTGGTTCTGGGCCGTAGATGCCGCTCGCTAGCCTGATCGGGCAGCACCCGCTCGACTCGCGCACGACCGAAAGCAGACTGCCCATGGATCGCAAGTGGTGGACCCTGATCGCCGTCTGCATCGGCACCTTCATGCTGCTGCTCGACGTGACCATCGTCAACGTCGCGCTGCCCGACATCCAGCGCTCGCTGCACGCGTCGTTCAGCGACCTGCAGTGGGTGGTCGACGCCTACTCGCTGATGCTCGCCGCGCTGCTGCTGACCACCGGCTCCCTGGCCGATCTGTTCGGGCGGCGGCTGCTGTTCGTGCTCGGTCTCGGCGTGTTCACCGCCTCCTCACTGCTCTCCGGCATGGCCTCGGACCCGCTGTGGCTCAACCTCGCCCGTGGCGCTCAGGGCGTGGGCGGCGCGGCCATGTTCTCGACCTCGCTGGCCCTGCTCGGCGGCGCCTTCCAGGGCCGCGAGCGCGGGACGGCGTTCGGCATCTGGGGCGCGATCACCGGTCTTGCCGTGGCCATCGGGCCCGTCGTCGGCGGCGCGCTGACGACCGGGCTGTCGTGGCGCTGGATCTTTCTGGTCAACGTGCCGATCGGCCTGGTCGCCATCGCCCTGTGCCTGAGCCGCGTGCAGGAGTCGCGGCCCGAGCGCGCGGCCAAGCCGGACCTGATCGGGGCGATCACCTTCTCCGGCGCGCTCGCCGCCCTCGTCTACGGGCTGATCAAGGGCAACAGCACCGGCTGGGGCTCGACGACGATCCTCGCCTGCCTGATCGGCGCCGGCGTGCTGCTCGTCGTCTTCCTCGTCGTCGAGCTGGTCCGGGAGAACCCCCTGTTCGATCTCGGGCTGTTCCGCAAGCCCACCTTCACCGGCGGCTCGATCGCCGCCTTCGCGCTGTCGGGCGGCCTGTTCGCGCTGCTGCTCTACATCACGCTCTACCTGCAGGACGTGCTCGGCTACAGCGCCCTGCAGACCGGCCTGCGCCAGCTGATCCTCTCCGGCGGCATCCTGCTCACCTCGACCCTGGCCGGGCGGCTCACCGCCCACGTGCCCATCCGCCTGCTCATCGCCCCGGGCTTGGCGATGGTCGGCGCCGGGCTGCTGCTCATGCGCGGCCTTGACCCGGCCACGCACTGGACCCACCTGATCCCCGGCTTCATCATCTCCGGCATGGGTGTGGGGATGATCAACCCGCCCCTGGCCTCGACCGCGATCGGGGTCGTCCCGCCCCAGCGGGCCGGCATGGCCTCGGGCATCAACTCCACCTTCCGCCAGATCGGCATCGCCACCGGGATCGCCGGTCTGGGCGCGATCTTCTCCCACAAGGTGCGTGGCGAGATCATCTCGCTGCTGTCCGGATCGCCCGGGATCTCCCCGCGGGCGGCCCACGCCCTGGCCGATGGCGTCTCGCAGGGCAGCGGCGTGACCGGTGGCCTGACCAGGCTGCCGCCGCAGGCGCGCGGCGCGGCCGTGCACGCGGTGCGGGCCGGCTTCACCTCGGGACTGAACGAGGTGTTCCTGATCGGAGCGGCGCTCACCCTCGTCGCCGCGGTGCTGACGCTGGTGCTGATCCGCAGCAAGGACTTCGAGGCGGGCGCGGCGCATCATCGCCCCGAGGCCGACACCGCAGGACAGGCCGCACCTGCGGCGGCGCCCTCCTCGCCCGAGCCGCCCTCGTCGGGCTATGCGCCCGCCATGGATCCCAGCGCTCCCTGATCGGCCGGCCGGCGGCGGTATCGTCACCGCCGTGGCGACCGCCTCAGCCTCCCCGCGGTCCGCACCCGCGCCCCGTGAGGGCTTGCCGATCACCGTTGCGGCCGGGCTGGCGGCGATCACCCTGGCCGCGCTCGTGCTGCGGATGGTCACGCTGGGCGAGCAGAGCTACTGGGTGGATGAGTCCTACACCGTCCACCTCGTCCGGCTGGGCTTCGGTTCGATGCTCTCGACGATCCCGCGGACCGAATCGACCCCGCCGCTCTACTACGTGCTGGCCTGGTGCTGGCGCCACGCCTTCGGCACCGGCGAGGTCGGGCTGCGGTCACTGTCGGCCCTGGCCGGCACCGGCTCGGTCCTCCTCGGCGGCCTGATCGGACGCCGGCTGGCCGGGCCCCGCGCGGCGCTGATCACCGCCCTTCTGCTGGCCGTCAGCCCCCTGCTGGTGTGGTTCTCCCAGGAGGCGCGGGCCTACGCGCTGGCCACCCTGCTGACCGCGGCCGCGCTGCTGTTCCTGTTGCGCTACGCGGAGGCACGGCGGCCCCGGGATCTCGCCGGCTGGGCGGTGACCGCCGCCTTGGCCCTGTGCACCCACTACTTCACCGCGTTCGTGATCCTGCCCGGGGCCGTGTGGCTGGCCGTCACCGGCCGGCGCTCGCCCGCCGCCCGCACGGCGCTGGTCGTCGTGGGCGCCGCGGCGGCGGCGCTGGTCCCCCTGGCGCTGGCTCAGCGTGGCACCGGCAACGCCAATTACATCGCCATCGGCAGCCTCAGCATCCGTCTGCTGCAGATCCCCAAGCAGATGCTGATCGGCTACGCGAGCCCGGGTCAGGTGATCACGGCCGGCCTCGCCGCCGTCCTGCTGCTGGCCGGGGTCGCGCCCGCGCTGCGCGCCGGGTGGGCCCGGGTCCCGGCCGCCGCGGCACGGGCGGGGGGTCGCTCGCTGCCCGCCGCGCGGCCGGCTCGGGTGCCGCTCGCCGCCGGGCTCATCGCCGGCGCGGCCGTGGCCGGGGTCCTGCTCCCGGTGCTGCTGGCCCTGGTCGGGATCGACTTCATCGACACCCGCAATCTGCTGGCCACGCTGCCGGCCTTTGCCGCCCTCGCCGCCGCCGGGCTGTCGGCACCCGCGTCCGGCCGCCTGGGCGCGTGGTGCGCGGCCGGCCTGGCCGTGGTGTCGCTGGCGGTGGTCGCGCTCGTCGACACCCATCCGGCCTACCAGCGCATCAACTGGCGTGGCGCCGTGCAGGCGCTGGGGCCGCTGACCGAGCCGCGCGTGATCGTGATCAATCCGCAGGCGTCGTTGCCCCCGGTGCGGGCCTACGCGCCGGACGCTCGGCTGCTCAGCGGCGCGATCGCGGTTCGTGAGCTCGAGTACGTGGAGGTGCCGGGCGGCACCGTTCCCCTGCCGCCGCCGGCGCCGATCACGATCCCGCCCCCGGCCGGCTTCGTGCGCGTCGCCGGCGGCGTACGGACCGGGTACAGCTTCCTGCGCTTCCGCTCGGCCCGTCCCGTGACCGTGACCGCCGCCCAACTCGGCGCTCTGCCCCTCGGCCGGGACCGGATCGTCCTCGTCCAGACCCCGCGCTGAGCCTCCCCGGCGCGCAGGCGCTCGGTCCTGACCGCGGCGGTGTGGTTTGCTCTCATGAGGTGACCTTTGCGTGAGCGCGACCTCGGCCTTCGTACCCGACACTGAACTGCCCACCGGCGACGGGCCGGGGCCACGGTTCTACGCCGTGCGGGGCGACCGGGTCCTCGTCCACCGCAACGGTGGGCGCGTGAGCTTCCCGGATCCGCCACCGCAGGGGGATTGGCTCGTCCTCGGCCGGCTCAAGGACACGCCGTACGTGGCCGTCACGGTCGGGCCCGACACGCCGGCCGGCGAGCTGGTGGAGCTGGACCTGCGCGAGCTGTATCCGCTGGTCTCCGAGCTGGAGTGGTCGCTGGCCAGCCGCGCGGTCCAGATCGTCGGCTGGGACCGCAACCACCGCTTCTGCGGCCGGTGCGCAACGGCGACCGTGCCCGCCACCGGCGAGCGATCGCGGGTCTGCCCGCACTGCGGCCTGACCGCGTATCCCCGGCTGAGCCCGGCGATCATCGTGCTGATCACGCGCGGCGACCGCGAGCAGGAGGCCCTGCTGGCGTGGGGACGCCGGGCCCCCACGCGGCGCTTCTCCACGCTGGCCGGCTTCGTCGAGGTCGGCGAGGATCTCGAGGACGCCGTGCGGCGCGAGGTGCGCGAGGAGGTGGGGCTCGAGCTGGACAGGATCGAGTACTTCGGCTCGCAGCCGTGGCCGTTCCCCCACCAGCTGATGGTCGGCTTCCGCGCGCGCTACGCCTCGGGTGAGATCGTCGTGCAGGAGTCGGAGATCGTGCAGGCCCGCTGGTTCACGGCCGACGAGGTGGAAGCCGAGAGCACCTCGCGAGGTCCCTTCTCGATCTCCGGGTGGCTGATCGACGGCTGGATCGCCGAGCAGCGCGGCGCCGGCGCCCCGCTGGGAACGGTCGCGGTCACCCCGACCGTGACCGGGGCCGGCCCCCAGAGCTCCCACGCGAAGTGAGGGAGCGGCCCGGGGCCGGGAGCGCACTCTCCCGGCCCCCGGCCATCGCCACAGCCCGGATGCGCGGCTGCCCGGCCGCCGGTGGCCGCGGGAAGTCCGTCAGGCGCGCCGTACCGCCCCTCCCGGCGACGCGGGCACGGCGGCGCTCGACGCCGCGTCGACGCCGTTCGGCGGCGCGCCGACGCCGCTCGGCGGCGGGGGCCCGGCGCGCCGCCGCCCGGCCACGATCAGCGACGTCAGCACGAGCATCACCCCGGCCAGCTGCAGCGGAGTCGGCGACTCGGAGAAGATGAGCGCGGCGAGCACCACCGACCCGACCGGCTGCACGGTGAGCAGGATCGAGGTCAGAGCGGCCGGCAGCCGCGGCAGGGTCGTGCCGATCAGCAGCCAGCCGACGACCTGAGAGGTCATGGCGAGCACGAGCAGCCAGCCGGCCGAGGGCCAGGTCGGGACGAGATGACCGTCTCCGATGACCGCGCCGGCGATCACGCACAGCACGGCGGCGACCGCGGTTGCGTCGCACAGCGGGCCGGCCGGCCGGCGCAGGTCGGCCCCGCCCCGGCGCAGGAGCAGCAGGAAGCCGACGTAGGCGACCCCGGCGCCAAAGCCGAACAGCGTCCCCCGCAGCGGGGCGCGCCCGTAGGCGCCGGTCTCCAGCGCGCCGGAGATGAGCACCACACCGATCAGAGTCACCGGCAACATGACCAGCACCGGCCGACTCGGCCGCTCGGACAGCAGCAGCCAGGCGACCAGCGGCACAAGCACGACCTGCACGTTGGCCAGGACCGTCGACAGACCCGCGCCGACGTCGCCGATCGAGTGATGCCACATGATCAGGTCGGCGGCGAAGAACACGCCCGCGGCCAGCGAGGCGCGCCGGTCCCCGGCCGCTCGGGTTCCGTAGCGTCGCCGCTCGCTGCGGGCCAGCAGGGCCAGCACCGGCAGCGCGTAGACGCAGCGGAAGATCGCCGCCGTCGAGGGCGAGGCATGGCTGAGCCGGACGAGGATGCTCGAGAAGGCGATGGTCAGCGCGCCGGCGAGCCCGAACAGCCGCTCGCGCCCCTGCACCCAGTCCAGCGGCCCGGCGGAACGACGCACGAGCGTGCTCATGTCCCGGGCCGGACGGCGACCACCAGGTCCTGCCAGCCGGTCACCGCGCGGGGCGCGATCGCCGTCACCTCGAGCTGGGCGCTCCAGGTCTGACGGATGAAGTCGTGACCGTGGAAGGCGAGCCCGTATTCGCGCCCGACCCCGGGAAGGTCCCCGTTGGTCCACGGCGAGCGTTGGTAGGGCACAAACACGAAGTCCCCGGAGCGCAGGGGCTCGCGGCGGAACAGCTCGGGCCGGCACCACGAGGTGCGCGCGTCACCGGCCCGGAAGGCGTCAAACGCGCTCGGCCCGTGGACGGAGAGCAGCGCCGTCCCGCCCGGCGCAAGCACGCGCCGGATCTCGGCCAGCCAGCGGTCCTGCAGGCCGCGGCCGAGATGGCTGAACACCGAAATCGCGTAGACGAGGTCAAAGCGGCCCTCGGGGTAGGGCAACGGCGGCTCGAACGAGCTGACCGCCCAGTCGGCTCCGGGCCGGTGCTCGGCCGCCCACGCGATCGCCGCCGCGTCGACGTCGCAACCCGACACCCGGGCGTGGCCGGCCAGCGCGGCGACATGGGGCAGGACCCGGCCCGCGCCGCAGCCGAAGTCCAGGATCGCGCTCGCGCCGCTCAGCTCACGGCCGGCAGCGGCCAGGGCGGCGGCCAGCTCACCGGCCGCGCGGGCGCCGCCCTCGCGGTACTCCCGCGCCCCCGGCGCTCCCGCCCGAGCCCGCAGCCGCCGCGGCGGCAGCGGGACCGCATCCCCGGCGGCCGGGCCGGCCCGGCCGGTCATCCCGCCGGCCTCCAGGCGCAGCGGGCCGCGGGCGGGGATCAGCTCGATCAGCTCCCGGATCCTGCGCACCGCCCACGCGGCCGCCGGGGGGACGCGCCGGGCGGCGATCCGGGAGCGGAGTTGGGCGAGCAGGCGGCGCATGGCGAAGATCCCCGCCGGGCGGCGGCCCGGGGCGGGGCCTGCCCGCGCACCGGCGGATGCGAGGATGCCCGACGATGCTGACACACACGCCGCGCCCTCCCCTGCCCGATGTCGTCGCCGACGTGCTCGAGCGCAGCTGGCGCGAGGGTCGGCGGTCCGACGGCGTCCCCTTCGCCTACACCTGCCCCAGCCCCGGCCACTATCCCTGGCAGTGGTACTGGGACTCGTGCTTCACGGCGATTGTCTGGCGGCGGTTTGACCCCGCCCGCGCCCGCCGGGAGCTCGAATCACTGCTGGCCGCTCAGCGTGAGGATGGCTTCATCGGCCATACGATCTTCTGGCGCGAACCGCTGCGCTTCCCGCGCAGCCTGTTCTACAACCGCGTGCACCGCGGCGACCCGATGACCTCCAGCATCCAGCCGCCGCTGCTGGCCTGGGCGTGGCGGATCGCCGTCGGGGATCCCGCCGAGGTGCCCGCGCTGGCCCGCCACCACGCGTGGCTGGCCGAGCACCGTGACCTGGAGGGCGACGGCCTGCTGTGGATCGTGCAGCCGGATGAGAGCGGGCTCGACGCCTCGCCCCAATTCGATCCGATCTGGGGCCGGCGCGCGCATTCGACGCTCGCCTTCCCGCTGCTGGTGCGGCGCAACCGGCGGCTGGGCTACGACCTGCGCCGCATCGCCGCGGCGGGCGGGCCGGTGGTGCTCGAGGTCTTTACCAACGTGCTCTACAACCTCTCGCGCCAGGCCCTCGGGCTCCCCTCGCTCACGGGTGAGCTGATCGCGCGCACCTACGATGAGCGGCGTGGGCTGTTCAGCCCGCGGGCCTATCCCGACCCGGGTCGCCCGCTGCCGGTGACCATCGCCGCGCTCAGCCCGCTCGCCCTGCCCGACCTGCCCGAGGCGATCGGGCGCCGGCTGGTCGAGGAGCATCTGCTCGATCCGGCCCGCTTCTGGCTGCCGGTGGCGCCGGCCTCGGTGTCGGCCCGCGAGCCGCGCTTCTCGCTCGATGACCGCAGCCGGATCGGCATGCGGCGCTACTGGCGCGGCCCGACGTGGGTCAACGCGGCCTGGCTGGTGTGGCTCGGCCTGCGCCGCCTGGGCTACGCCGAGGCGGCCGCGAGCCTCGCGGGCCGCCTGGCGGCCACCGTGTCACGCCAGGGGCTGCGCGAGTACTACCACCCGTACACCGGTGCGGGCATGGGTGCGATCGACTTCGGCTGGTCGAGCCTGATCCTCGAGATGACCGATCCCGATCCGGGGGCCGCGCTCAGCCACCTTGGCCCGGCGCCAGGGACGGCTCCGTCGTGACGGCGACAGCGTGAACGGCGGGGCGGCCACTAGAGTCAGAGGCATGGACACGCAACGTGAGATCGAGCTGACCGAGGACCAGTGGCGCGCGCGCCTGTCGCCCGAGCAGTACGAGGTCCTGCGCCGTCACGGGACCGAGCGCCCGTTCACCGGTGCCTACGTCGACGTCAAGGACAGTGGCGCGTATCACTGTGCCGGGTGCGGTGCCGAGCTGTTCTCGTCCGAGACCAAGTTTGAGTCCGGCACCGGCTGGCCGAGCTTCTATGAGCCGGTGGTGGCCGCGAACGTCGAGCTGCGGACCGACACCAGCTACGGCATGCAGCGCACCGAGGTCCTCTGCCGCCGCTGCGGGGGCCATCTCGGCCACCTCTTCGATGACGGCCCCGCACCGACCGGCCAGCGCTACTGCATGAACAGCTGCGCGCTGGACTTCCAGCCTCAGGACTGAGCGCGGCGGCCGCGCTCGCGGCGGCGGTGCAGCAGGTACGCGGCGACGGCGAGGACGGCGAGCGCGATGAAGGCGTAGACCCCGAACTGGGTGATCGCGTCGGCGGCGGCCTGTCCGGCGAAGTAGCCGACCAGCCCGAAGGTCAGACCCCAGCTGATCGCGCCGAGCGCGTTGAAGGCGAAGAACTCGATGAAGCGCATCTCGTTGATGCCGGCCAGCCAGGCGGCCGCGAAGCGCACCAGCGCGATCCAGCGAGCCAGGAACACCGCCTTGGGACCGTGCTTGGCGAAGAAGCGGTCCCCGGCCCGGATCACCTCGACGCGACGGTGATGAAACGGCCCGCGCTCGGACTCGAGCACCTCGCGCCCGAACCGGCGACCGAGCAGGTAGCCGAGGTTGTCGCCGATGATCGCCGAGGAGATCCCGATGATCAGGACCAGCCAGATCTGCAGCTTGCCCTGGCTGGCCAGCACCGCCGCCAGCACGAGCGCGGTCTCCCCCGGGGAAGGGATCCCCATCGACTCCAGGCCGATGATCGCCGGCAGCGCGTAGCCCAGGCCGCTGGAGACGCTGATGATCGCGGCGATCAGCGCCGCGTTCATCCGGCCGCCCAGGGCCGGCGCAGCACGCAGACGAGCGAGAGGCCGGCGGGGAGCGCATGCCGGTGGCGCAGCCACGCCGCCTCGGCGCGCAGCGGCTGTTCGAGCGCGCGGTTCAGCCAGGCCGGTCCGACATCGAGGTCGTTGGTGTACGCCTGGGAGGTCCCGAGATGCCGCTGGGCCAGCCGCACGGCGGCGGCCGGGGCCAGCAGCAGGCTGTTGAACGCGCTCAGCCGGCATTCGGCCCAGCCGGCGGCGGTGACCGCCTCGCGCAGTGAGCGCCGCGTGTAGCGCCGGAAGTGGTGGTTGGCCTCGTCGTGGCGCGACCACAGCGCCGGGTAGGCGGGCACGGTGACGAGCAGGAAGCCGCCCGGCCGGCACACCCGCAGCAGCTCGCGCAGCGCCGGACCATCGTCCGGGGTGTGCTCGATCACGTCCAGGCAGGTGATCAGGTCAAAGCTGGCGTCCGCCCACGGCATCTCCTCCAGGCGACCGGTGATGACCTCCCCCAGGCCCCGTCCGCGGGCCATCTCGGCCGCGTCGGGATCGAGCTCGAGGCCTGAGACCTCCCCGTAGTCGACCAGCTCCTGCATGGTCCGTCCCGAGCCGCAACCGGCGTCGAGGATCCGTGCCGGGCGGGGCAGCGGCAGCGCGTCGAGCTCCGCGCGGATGATCCGCCGGCGCCCCCGGTACCACCAGTGGTGATCGTCGACCGCCATGGTCGCCTGCATGAGCGCCTGATCCATGGTCGGGGATGCTGTCAGCTACGCGCGCTGGACAGCGCCCTGGCCGGTGACGGGGCCGCGGGCAGCTCCAGGGTGAAGCTCGCCCCCGGGCCGGCGGTCGGCTCCAGCCGCAGCTCCCCGCCCATCCGCTGGGCCAGCTCACGGCCGATGGCCAGGCCCAGCCCGAAGCCGGCTTTGCCCTGCGTGTCGCGGCCGCGGTGAAAGCGCCGGAAGATCTGGTCGCGCTCGTCCTCGGGGACGCCCGGCCCCTCGTCGGTGACGGTCACGCTGGCCACACCGTCCCGGGCCAGCTCGATCGAGAGCTGCGAGCGGGCGGGGCTGATCCGCAGCGCGTTGTCGAGCAGGATGCGCAGGATCCGCGCGATGCTGCCGGGGTCGCCGAGCGCCCAGACCGCGGCGCCGTGGTCCTCCAGACGCAGCCCGACCGCCTTCTCGGCCGTCCCCAGCTCGAACTCGGCCATCACCGCGCGGCTGAGCTCGCCCAGCTCGACCGGCTCAGAGCGCAGCTCCACTCTGGCGTCCAGACGCGAGAGATCGAGCAGGTCGGCGGCCAGGCGCCCGAGGCGGCGGGATTGGGCCCGGGCCCGGGCGAGCAGCGCACGCGCGTCCTGCACGTCGGGATGGTCGGCCTGGAGATCGTCGTCGAGCAGCTCGAGCATGCCGTCCAGCGAGGTCAGCGGCGTGCGCAACTCGTGGGAGGCGGTGGCCACGAACGCGCGCCGCGCCTCCTCCTGCTCGCGCAGACGCTGCTGCATGACCGCCAGCGTGCGGGCCAGGTCGCCGACCTCGTCCCGGGCTCGGTCCACGGGGAGCTCGACGCCCGGGGTCTCGTGGGTCAGCGCCAACGCCGCCTCGCGCAGGCGGCGCAGCCGCCGGACCAGCGTCGCCGCCAGGGGAATGCCCAGGATCAGGCTGAGGGCCAGTCCGGCCAGTGCGGCGGTGATGAAGGCGCGGCGCACGACCGCGACGGCGGCCGTGATCTGATCGACGGATTTGCGCACCGCGAGCACGTAGAGGATCTCGCGGGAGTCAGAGTGGGGACCGGCGTCGGAGACGAACGGGATCGCAGCCCGCACGTAGGTGCGCCCGTCGATCGTCCCGAAGCTGTAGTACGGCTTGGTCTTGCGCCGGAAGGCCACGGCCACATCGGAGTAGTTGTCGTCGCTGTCGCGGGGCAGCAGCGGCGTAGCCCCGGTGCCGTACGGGGTCTGCGGATCACCCAGCACCGTGACCGTCGCGCTGATCCGGTTCTGCAGGTTGGTCTGGGCGCTGGCCAGCGCATTCTGCTCGGCGAACGAGGTGGCCACGTTGCCGAGGTTCAAGCGGGTGAAGGCGTCGATCGTGTGCCGGCTGAGCTCACGCCGCAGCGTGGTCTGCTCGGCATGGCGCAGGCTGTTCTCCAGCGGACCGAGCAGGGCCAGGGCGGCCACGGCCAGGGTGCCGACGGTGGTGACGATCACCACCCCGACGATCCGGCTGCGCAATCCCAGCGCGGTGCTGACCGGCCATCCGAACCAGTGCAGCCAGCGGTCGCCACCCGGCGCGTCGTGCTGCTCGGGGGGCGGACTCCACGGCGGGGTGGAGCCGGACGCCATCTACGGCCCCCGCAACCGGTATCCGGCGCCGCGCACGGTGAGGATGTAGCGGGGCTTGTCGGGCTCGGGCTCGAGCTTCTCGCGCAGATGCCGGATGTGGACGTCGATCGCGCGCGGGTCGCGGTAGGCGCTGTCCCCCCAGATCGCGCGCAGCAGCTCCTGGCGGTTGAGCAGCCGGCCCGGGTCGGTCATCAGGGCATCGAGCAGCTCGAACTCGGAGAAGGTGAGCTTGATCGGCTGGCCGTCCATCGTCACCTCACGCTGGGCGCGGTCCAGGGCGAGCGGGCCGACGTTGAGCAGCTCGTCGCCCATCGCCCGCGTCCCCGCGCGCCGCAGCACGGCACGGATGCGGCTGCGCAGCTCGGCCAGCCCGAACGGCTTGGTCACGTAATCGTCGGCGCCCGCCTCCAGGCCCAGCACCGCGTCGGCCTCGGAATCCAGGGCGGTGAGCATGATGATCGGCACGACGTTGCGCCGGCTGCGCAGCGTGCGGCAGACCTCGTAGCCGTCGGGGCCCGGGCCCAGCGCGACGTCGAGCAGGACGATGTCGAAGTGCTCGGTGCTGGCCCGGTCGATGGCCGAGCGGCCGTCCGGGACGGCGAGCACGCGGTGACCCTCACGCGAGAACGAACGCGTGAGCATCTCCCGCAGATCGGACTCGTCGTCGACGACGAGGATGTTCAGCGACGCGTCGGCGCCGCGCGCGGGCGCGATCTCCGGAATCTGATCAGACGACATCCCAGGGCCGATCGTACCGGGGGGCCCGGAGATCGGGGACCGTGCACGATCTCTTGTCGTCCGGGCGCGTCAGCCGACCGGCTCGAGCTCACGCGCGGGGACCGGCGGCTCGCCGGCCGGAACCGTGACGCGGCGCGGCGCGAGGCGACCCGCGTCGGCGACCGCCCAGAGCACGACCAGCCAGCTCAGGGTGGCCATCACGACGTGGACCCAGACCATGTCGGTGGGGAGCTTGAGCTCGTACTGGACGCTGCCGACCAGACCCTGACCGGCCAGCAGCACCCCGAGGATGGTCAGCGGCTCCAGGGCGGCGTCACGGGCGCCCTGGCGCCGGCGCAGGAACCAGACGCCGATGACCGCGAGCCCGAACACCGCGGCGATCGTGGCGTGCTCGTGCACGACCCACTGCAGCGTGTCGGCGCCCTTGAAGGTGAGGCGGTGGATCCGCTGCCCCGGCGATCCGCCTGCGTGTGGGCCGGCCGCGGTCGCGGCGGTTCCGGCGACGATGGTCAGCGCGCCGAGGGGCACGAGCGCCCGGACCGCCCACACGCCGGTGCGCTGATCAGAGCGCGGCCGCTCGCCCGGCTCATACCGGGCCCGCCAGGACAGCGCGACGGAGGCGACGAGGATCAGCATCGACAGGCTGAAGTGGGCCATCACGAAGCCGGGCGCGAGATGCTCGCGCACCGTGAACCCGCCCAGAACGGCCTGCGCGACGACGCCGAGGGGCAGCAGCAGGGCCAGCCACATCAGGTCACTCCGGTACGGCCGGCGGCGCATGGCGAGCAGGAAGGTGGCCACGGTGAGGACGCCAACGCTCCCTGACAGGGCGCGGTTACCGAACTCGATCAGCGCGTGGTAGGAGATCGGCGGGAGGTCGTGGCCGTAGCACTTGGGCCAGTCGGGGCAGCCCAGACCAGACCCGGTCAGCCGCACCGCCGCCCCGGTGACCACGATCAGGCTCAGCGCGATCAGCGTCACGTCGGCCAGGTACCGGAACCGGAGCGGGGTCAGGCGGAGGCGATCGGGCAGAGAGCGCATGGCTAAAACGGAAGCGTGGGTTCGAGCTCGGCGAGCGTCGGGGCGCTGCGATCACGGGGGGAGGCAACCGGCGGCGGCTCCTGCGGCCACTGGATCGCAACCTCGGGATCGTCGAACGCGAACCCTCCTTCGCTGGAGGGATCGTAATACGCCGTGGTCTTGTAGGTGACGTCGGCGATCTCCGATAGCACGCAGAAGCCGTGCGCGAAGCCGTCGGGGACGAACACCTGACGGTGATCGACGTCGTCGAGCACGAACGCCTCCCAGCGGCCGAACTGGGGCGAGCCACGGCGGATGTCGGCCACCACGTCGAGGATCCGCCCGCGGACGCAGCGCACGAGCTTGGCCTGGCCGGGCTGGAAGTGCATGCCACGCACGATCCCCTGACCCGAGCGCGAGTGGTTGTCCTGGACGAAGCGATCGCTCACCCCGAGCTCGCGCAGGACGTTCTCGCGGAACGACTCCAGGAAGAAGCCGCGCTCGTCCCCGTGGACGGCGGGCGCCAGGTGCAGGGGACCGTCGAGCTGGGTGGGCAGGCTCTGCATCGATCGGCTGACCGGCTCTACAGCGCCCACTGCTCGGCCATCAGGACCGGGATCTCGCGCCCGTCGCGGGTCACGCCGACGACGTCGATTTCCGGCCCGCCGATCATGAAGTCGGTGTGCACGCCGCTGTGGTTGATGGGCTCGGCGGCCCGTTCGTCGTCGGCCAGCAGCGGGAAGCCGGCGCCGACGGCGATGTGGCTGGCCGCGTTCTCGTCCAGCAGCGTGTCATGAAACACGGTGTGGGTCGGCCCGATCCGGCCGCTGGCGTCGACCAGGGCGACCTCGCCCAGCCGGTTGGCGTTCTCATCGCGCGCGACCAGCTCGCGCATCAGCTCGGCGCCGTCGTCGGCGTCCACCGCGACGGCGCGCCCGTCCTGGAAGCGCATCCGCAGCCCGGTGACCGCGCGCCCGGCGACGAGCAGCGGCTTGGTCGAGGCGACCGTCCCGTGCGTCCGCGCCGGGTCGGGGCTGGTGAACACCTCCTCGGTGGGGATGTTGGGCAGGTGCGGCTGGCCCCAGCGGGTCTGAAAGGCGCCGCCGGTCCAACGCACCCCGCGCAGCAGGCCCACCGTGAGGTCGGTGCCGGGGCCGGTGAAGCGCAGCGTGTCGAGCTCGGCCGCGGTGAGCCGGGCGGCGACCTCGTGCAGGTGATCGGACCGCGCCGTCCAGGCGGCCAGGACATCGTCCTCGCCCAGGCGGCAGACGTGCGCGATCTGCGACCACAGCCGCTCCAGCGCGGCCGGGCCCGCGAGGTCGGGGTAGACCAGCCGCGCCCAGCCCTCGGTCGGGCCGGGCACGATCGTCCAGCTGATCGCCCGCTCGGCGATCACCTGCATGTGCTCGGGCACAGCGGGGCTGTCACGGCCGATCCGGCCGGGATCGACCGCATCCAGCAGCCCCGGGCTGGCCGGACCGCTGAGGCTGATCAGGGCGCCCTGGACCTCGGCCAGGTCCAGCGGCCGGCGGCGCACCCAGGGCAGCACCTGGCCCAGCGCCTCCTCGGGCGCATGCTCCATCCGAGCCAGGAACACATGGGGGTCCGAGTAGCCGACGTCGACGAGGTGGGCCCCGGCGTCATAGGCGGCGGCGGCGATCGCCCGGGCCAGTGGCTCCTGGCCGAGCTTGGCGTTGACGATCACCGTCTGGCCAGGGGTCACCCGGGCGCCGACGTTGACGGCGAGATGGGCCAGGGCGGCGACGGCGTCAGGCATCAGGCCAGGCTATCGCGCCACTCATCCGAGGCCCCGGCGCCCCTATCCTCCCGCCGCGATGGTGTTCTCGTCCATCGAGTTCCTGTGGTTCTTCATGCCCGCAGTGCTCGTGCTGTACGCGCTGACGCCACCCGGCGCGCGCAACGCGCTGCTGGCCACGGCCAGCGTCGTCTTCTACGCCTGGGGTGCTCACGCCGTCGTGTACGTGTTCCTGATCAGCGTGGGGCTGAACTACAGCGCCGGGCGCGCGATCGAGCACTATCGGACGCGGGACCGCGACCGGGCTGCGCGGATCGTGATGATCGCCGCGATCGCCGTCGACCTCGGGTTTCTGTTCGTCTGGAAGTACACCGTGTTCGCGGCCACGCAGCTTGACCGCGTACTCGGTGGTCTCGGTCATCCCCACGCGATCGCCATCCCGTCGATCACGCTCCCGATCGGGATCTCGTTCTTCACCTTCCACGCCATCAGCTACGTCGTGGACACCGCCCGTGGAGTCTCCCCGCCGATGCGCCGCCTCCAGGACTTCGCCCAGTACATGGCCTTCTTCCCCCAGCTGATCGCCGGGCCGATCGTGCGCTATCACCAGATCGACGCGCAGATCCGCCATCCCCCGCCGCGCTCGCAGCGCCTGTGGGACTTCGCCGACGGCTTTCCCCGGTTCGCCTGGGGCCTGTCCAAGAAGGTCCTGGTCGCCGATCAGGTCGGCCGGATCGCCGATGCCGCCTTTGCCAACACGCACGGCCTGGGCACGAGCGGAGCCTGGCTCGGTGCGCTGGCCTACACGGTGCAGATCTACTTCGACTTCTCCGGCTACAGCGACATGGCCCTCGGCATGGCGCGGATGTTCGGGTTCCGCTTCCCGGAGAACTTCAACCGCCCCTATTCATCGCTGTCGATCACGGACTTCTGGCGGCGCTGGCACATGACGCTGTCGGGCTGGTTTCGCGACTACGTCTACGTCCCGCTGGGCGGCAACCGCGGCACCCTGAGGCGGACCGCGCGCAACCTGCTGTTCGTGTTCCTGCTCACCGGCCTCTGGCACGGCGCGGCCTGGACGTTCGTGCTGTGGGGCCTGTACCACGGCGTGATCATCGTTCTGGAACGGCTGACCGGGTATGCGCGCCTGCCCGAGGACCGGTTGGTGGCGCCACGGCGGGCCCTGGCCCTGCTGCTGGTCATCCTCGGCTGGGTCCTGTTCCGCGCTCACACGCTGGGGGACGCCGGCCGGGTCTACGCCGCCATGCTGCCGTGGCACTTCCACGGGCTGCCCGCGACGGTCCACACGGCGGTTACCCGGCAGACCATCTCGGCCCTGGCCATCGGAATCGTCACCGTGCTGCTCCCCCGCGGGCTGGTCGTCGGCCGGCTCGTGTCCGACGCGGGCTGGAGCCTGACCCCCCTGCTGGCCCGGGCGGCGGTGCTCGTGCCCCTGCCGCTGGCCGCGATCTACGTGGCCGCCGGCAGCTTCAGCCCGTTCCTGTACTTCCGTTTCTAGGGTGATGCGGCGCCAGGCTCTCATCCGGGTGACGGTGGCCGCTCTGGGCCTGGTCTTCTTCTTCACCCCGGTCGCCCTGCGCCTGGTCGGAGTCCAGCCGCGCCCCTTCGAGAACCGTCCGCTTGCCGCGGCCCCACGCCTGGCCCAGGGATTCCGGTTCTTCAACGGGGCGACGCGCTTTCTCATCGATCGGATGCCGCTTCGCGATCAGGCGGTCCACGCGAACACCTGGATCGACGAGCACATCTTCGCTACCAATCCGGACTACGGCGCCAACGGCCTGGGCGGGGTCCAGGCCGATCAGGGAGCGCTCCCCTTCAGCGGCACCACTGCGCAGGACCGGGCCAGGGTGGCGGGCAACGCGCACGCCGCCGCGCCCCAGGCCGCGGTTCCGTCGACCGCGTCCCAGGTGATCGTGGGGCGCGACGGGTGGCTGTACCTGCAGGGAGTGCTGGACCGGGCGTGCCATCCCTTCATCGCGTTCGGTGCCGCCGTGCGGGAATGGGAACGCCTGATCGACGTGATACGGGCGAGCGGGCGGCGGGTGGTGCTCGTCGTCCCGCCGGACAAGTCCAGCCTCTACCCCGAGTACCTGCCGGCCTCGACCCCCAATCTGGCCTGCGGGCGCCAGGGCACCGATGCGCTGTGGTCACTGCTCCAGCGCCGCTCGGTCCGCGCCGCGGGAATCCTCCCGCTCCGCGCACCGCTGCTGGCGGAGAAGCGCGCCGATCCGGCGGTGCGGCTGTACTTCAAGACCGACTCGCACTGGAACGCCGTGGGCGCGCTGTCGATGACGCAGGCGGTGCTGCCGGCGCTGAGCCGCACCGTGCGCCTGCTGCCCAGCGATGTCGTGACCACGCCACCGATCCGTTACGCCGGGGACCTGCTGACGCTGTCGGGCCTGTCCTACGACGAGACGGCGCCCACGCGCGCGATCCGCCGGGCTCCGGGGGCACCGGTGATTCAGGCGCCGACCGTGCTCGTGGGCGACTCCTACGCGGAGATGCCCGGGACGAACATCACCCAGCCGCTGCTGCTGGAGCCCTACTTCCGCCACCTGACCTACGTCAACTGGAACACCACGACGCCCCGCCGGCAGGCGGCCGCGATCCGCGCCGCGCGCGAGGTGGTGCTCGAGAGCGTGGAGCGTGAGTTCGACTACCGGGCCACCCCGGACGGATTCGCCTCCCCCGCCTTCGTCGCGCTGGTCGCGCGCACGCTCGGCGTCCGACCCTAGACACCGTCGCCCGGGGAGTGAACGGCACCGACCGCGAGCGTCCCCGCGGCCTCAGGGCCCGGGAGGATCGGATCGGCCCGCTCTGGCCTCCAGCGACGCGATCCTGCGGCGCGCATCCGCGATCACCGCGTCGCGGGCCTCCAGCTCTGAGTGCAGATGCTCCACCTGCCGTTCCAGCTCGTGGATCAGCGTGGTGCCCGACTGATTGAACTCCGTCTGGCGGAAGACAACCTCGAGCAGGGCCCGCCGCAGCAGGCGGCGTGACGCGGTGCTGAGCCAGCCCAGGCGGCCGAGCCGGCTCGAGAGCTCAAACGAGATCAGGTCCGCGCGCCGGTCCAGCAGCGCACGCGCCGCCAGCACCTCGGCCCGGGGGGGCGCCGGGATCGGGAGCTCGAGCGGCCGTGCGGGCGGGGGCGCCGCGGATCCATGCTTCGTCCCGCCGGCCGCGGGGGCTCGGGCCACGATGTAGTCAAAGCTTGGCGTCTCCGGACCGCAGCGATCCTTGGCGATGATGTCCAGCACGACGCCGCCGGCGGCCTCGATCGTCTGCACGGCGTCCTCCCGGGACAGGACGTGCATCTCGATCCGGGGCACGAGCGGCGACGCTGCCGTGGGCGCCGGCGCGACCGCAGCCGATGATGCACCGGTCGCCACGACGGACACCGGCAGCCGGAGCGTCTCGGAACCGGAGGTGGCGAACCATCCGCGGTGCTCCTGGAGCAGGTCGACCTCGAGCAGGTAATCGCCGGGATCGGAGGGCGCGTGCACGGTCAGCGTGACCCGGTGCCGGCTCCCGGGCGGGACGGCCGCGTCAACCGGGGTTCGGCCGTCGTCGCCGACCAGCAGGTCCCCGCCGGCCGACAGCCAGTGGTTGCCCACCACAAGCTGGGCCTCCAGCGGCCAGTCGACGCCGCTGTCGTTGCGCACCTCGAGCCCGACCTCGTGCACCTCGGCGGGCGCCAGCACCGGCAGCTCGCCGCTGAGCTGCAGGCGTGCGCGCCGCGCGTGGGGCGGTATCTCGGTCCCGAGGCGGACCCGATCGGGCAGGTTGAAGTAGGCGACGCCGTCGGGCTTGAGGACGCGCACGACCTCCCGCAGGTAACCGCGCATGAGGCCCGGCTCCATGTGCTGAAAGACCAGCAGCGAGATCACGAAGTCAAAGCTCTCGTCGGTGAACATGCGCAGGTCCGAGACCGAGCTGTGGTGGAAGTGGCAGCTTCCCTCCCGCTGGTTGAGCCGGACGGCCTGCTCGATCATCGAGCCCGCCAGGTCGACTCCGTCGCACCTCTGGAAGTGATCCGCCAGCGGCTGGGTCAGGCGGCCGATCCCGCAGCCGAAGTCGAGCGCTCGCCCGCGGGCGACGTCGATGCCGGTCTCGCGCAGCTGCGCCAGCACCTGCTCGACGTCGCGGCGACCGGTGGCGAGAAACTCCTCCAGATCCCAGACTCCCCCGCGCTTGCCGGGCAGGCTGAGGATCGCCCAGAGGGGATCATCGTGACCCAGCGCGTTCCAGTGCTGCTCCAGGCTGTCAAGTTTCATGGCAGAGCCATTCGGCCGAGCCCATCATATGGACCGATGGCCCAGAGCGATCTCCGCGTGCCATCGGTCGGTGTGGCGTCCTGTGCCGATGTTCGCGCGACGGCGATCAAGCCGGCGCAGCGCCACGTGCCGCGGAACGCGGCGGCGCGGGCCGCGACGGGGAGGTTCGCGATGCCATCATGCGATCATCCGGGCGATGCTTGAACGGTTCGACATCGGCCGGCGGACAATCGGCGCCGGGGAGAACGCCTACGTGATCGCGGAAGCGGGCTCGAACCACAACAGAGACTATGACCTCGCAACGCGACTGATAGACGTGGCGCAGGAGGCGGGGGCGGACGCGGTAAAATTTCAGACTTACTCGGGCAGCCGCATCTACTCCCGTCGTACGCCCCCGATCTCTTCCCTGCAAGCGGTGTCGAAGAAGGCACCCACGGACTTGCTGGAGGAGATTTCGCTGCCTCGTGAGTGGCAGCCGAGGCTGGCTGCGTATGCGCACGAGCGGGGAATCGACTTCTTCTCGACACCGTTTGACCACGAGGCGGTCGACGAACTGGATCAGATCGGAGTTCCCGTCCTCAAGATCGCGTCTTTTGAAATCGGGGACCTCCCCTTGATCCGACACGCCGCCGCCACAGGACGTCCGCTGATCATCTCGACCGGTATGGCCACACTCGGCGAGATCGAGGAGGCGCTGGATGCCGTTCGGGAAGAAGGCGGAAAGCGCGTGGCGCTGCTG
>DASSZP010000073.1:0-4574 GCA_035713465.1 Solirubrobacteraceae bacterium
CGCACCCAGGCCTGCATCGGCCCGGAGACGCAGGTCGTGGTCGGGCACGCGCTCGGCGGGCTGATCGCGTACGAGGCGCTGTGCGCGGTGAGCGAGCACGTGGCCGTCAGCCTGGTCACCCTCGGCCCGGCCCTGTGCGGCCCCGACGTGGTCTTCGAGCTGCTCGACCCGCCCCCGCGCAGCAACCAGGGGGAGTGGCCGGGTGCCGTGCGGCACTGGTTCAACATCGTCGCGCAGACGGATCTGACGGCGCTGTCCGAGCCGAAGCTGACCGCGCGCTTCGGCCCCGGGATCGACGACATGGTGATCGAACCGCGCACGGTGACCGAGAGCCTGAGCGGTTACCTGCTCGACCGCTCCACCGGCCTGGCCGTGGCCACCGGACTGGCCACGGAGTTCCGCTGAGCCCGCGCCTCGCGCCGCGGGCCAGCGGCCTTCCCGAGTCCGCTCAGCGCGGCATCAGCAGCTGCTGGCGCAGCAGGCTCAGCTCCTGCTGCTTGGTGTTGATCTGGTCGGACAGCCGGGTGCCGAGCACCTCGAGCACCTGCGCCGCGCCGACCTCGAGCAGCATCTGGCCGATCGGGCTGGAGAGCAGCGTCTCGCGCTCCACCCGGGACTCGGCCAGCCGCGCCTTGAGCCAGATCAGCCGCTGCCGCAGCCAGAGCTGGCGCACCGTCGGGTCGGCCGGACCCGCGTTGTTCAGCACGTTCCACTCCTCGGCGAGCCGCTGCAGCTCGTAGAGGTCCTGCCGACGGTAGGCCTCGTTCACCCGCGCTATGAACGCGCTGCGCCGCTCCTGCTCCACCGGGTCCTGCACCAGGTCGGGGTGCGCCCGCCGGGCCAGGTCGCGGTAGAGCCGCTGGGCCATCTTGGCCGGGCTCAGCTGCTCCCCGGCGGGGGCCTCCTCCGGCTCGGTGAAGCGCAGCGTGCTGGCGTACTCCGGGTCGATCGCCGGGACCGGCTGGGGCAGCGGGTCGTTCAGCGGGTCGGCGACGGGCTCCGGCGTGCCGTAAAGCTGCTGCAGCCGACGCAGGTCCTCCGGGTCCCCGGTGATCGTCGCGCGCAGCCCGGCGATGTCCAGGTCCAGCTGGTCCAGCTGGTCGTAGAACGGTCCGAGTTGGCTGTGCTGCTGCCGGGTGAGGTGGTCCAGCTGGGCACGGGTGTGCTCCAGGTCGATCTGGGCCTGGGTCAGCTCGGCTTCGACGCCGGCGACCGTCTCCTCGAGTGTTGCGGGCGTCGTCGCTGTCGTCACGCCGATCTTGGCGACGTCCATGAGCCCTCCATTCTGGGTTTGCACTGTTCACGGTAACCGGACGGGCGAGGGCGCGAGCCCGGCCTGAGGGTTCCGACATGCGATCGATATGAAACTAGAAGCCCGGCCTGGCGGGAGTTGCACCTAGTGTGACCCGCAAGGGCGATTCGGGTGGCCGTGCCGCCCGCGGCGGGCGAAGGTGGAGGCACGGCACAGTCAGCGGATTCGGTCCTCGGCCGCGCAGCGGTGCGCGGGTCGAGGCGGAGGGTGAGATCTCGGTGGGAACCATCATTCACGGACTGGCGATAGACCGGGCCGTCAACATCGGCCCGGTCCTCTCGGCCAGGCTGCGCTCCGTCGGCGTCGAGACGCTCGAGGAGCTCAAGCGGCAGGGCGCGCTCGAGGTCTGGCAGCTGATCGCCGCCCAGACCCCGCCCGAGGAGTGCGTGCACACGCTGCTCGCCCTCGAGGGCGCGATCCGGGCGACCCGCTGGACGGCGATCGACCAGGGCGAGCGGGACCGGCTGGTCGCCGCCGCCGGGCTCGACGCCTGACGGCGCGCTCAGTCAGCCCTGCGATCCGCCGCTGAACGTGGAGCCCGCCAGCGTGCCGGTCTGCAGCTTGGCCCACGTCGCGGCGTCCATCACGCCGCTCGGCGAGATGCCCACCGCCTGCTGGTAGAACGCCACGGCCGCGGCCGTCGTCGTCGTGTAGCGGCTGCCGGACAGGTTCGCGCCCTCCGCGTAGTAGAGCGACTGGTTCAGCCGGACCACGTCGCTCGAGCGGTCGCCCGGGTTCAGCGACGGGCTGGGGCCCGCCGCGACGAGGGCCAGCCTGGTGTGCTGGCCCACGGTGCTCGCCGGGTCGCCGGTGACGCCCTCCGCGGCCTGGAACTGCTGGACCGCGAGCGCCGTCGCCTGGTCGAATACGCCGTTCACCGAGCCCTGGTAGTAGCCGAGGTCGGAGAGCCGTCCCTGGACCCATGTGACCAGGTTGCCCTGCGAGCCCACGCCGAGCGGCAGGTTGTCGCCCTGGAACTGGCTCGCGGCGCTCGTCGTGGCCGCCGCCGCGCTCGAGGTGGTCGCGGCGGCCGACGTGGCGACGGCGCTCTGCGTGGGCACCGCGACGACGCCGGACGTCTGGGAGGCGCCCATGCTCATGCTCGCGCTCGCGGAGCCCGTCTGCATCGCGCTGCTGGCTGCCGTCCCGCTGCCGCTGGTGCCCTTGTTGCCGAGATAGAGCAGGCCGAGGATCACGGCTGCGGCGATCACCACGGCGCCGACCGTGGCGAACAGCACGGGGCGGCTCGAGCGCTCCTCGTCGTCCTCGTAGGGGTCGGGGGGAATCTGTCCGCCGCCCGGCGGCCGCATCCGGTAGTCGGTCTCGACCATGGGCGGCAGAACCTGGGTCTGGCCGTGCAGTCCCGGCGCGCCGTCCGGGGTGCGGAACAGGCTGTCGAACTCGCTCGGCGGCTGGGTCGTCGCCATCGGCAGCGGCCCGACGCTCGGCGTCGGCTCGTAGGCGTAGGCCACGCCGGCCGGCACGGCCGCCATCGCCTGCGTCGACTCCGTACTGAGCGGCGTGCCGCACATCCGGCAGTAGCGGCCCTCGGAGGGTTCACCGCAGTTACCGCAGTACTCCATAGGGTTAAGCTCCCTGTGTATCGGCCCGACCGCTCGGCGGCCGGTCACGAGCCCCACACCCGGCCACTCTAATAGGTGAATGAGAGTCGTCTGTACCAGGCATGACACAAGTTTTGCCCGAGCACATCCGAATCGTGTCCTGATCAACAGACCTCAGAGATACTGCCGCGCCGCCCCGACCGCCTGCGCGCCGTAGGAGCCGCCGAACAGCGCGGCGTGCACGAGCAGCGGATGCAGCTGGTGCAGGCCCACCCGCTCGCGCCAGCCGTCCTCCAGCGGGTGCACCTCGTCGTACGCGTTCAGGATCGCCTCGAGCTGCGGCGGCGCGAACAGCGCCATCATCGCCAGATCGGTCTCCCGGTGGCCGCCGTGAGCTGCGGGATCGATGAGCCAGGCGCGGCCGCGCACGTCCCACTGGATGTTGCCGGCCCACAGGTCCCCGTGCAGCCGCGCGGGCAGCTCCGGCGGCCCGGCGAGCTCCTCGATCCGCGCGCAGACCCGCTCGATATCAGCCGCCTGGCTCAATTCCAGGGCTTTTCTATCCACCGCGGCGCGCAGGTATGGCAGGACCCGGCGTTCGGCGTAGAAGGAGGGCCAGTCGTCGGACTCGGCGTTGCTCATCGGCAGGGCCCCGATATAGCCGTCCTCGGGCGCCCCGAAGCTCTGCGCGCCGCGCGCGTGCACGGTGGCCAGCTGGCGGCCGAACTCCTCGGCCCCCGAGGGGGTGGCGCGCCCCGGCGTGATCCACGTGCTCACCAGCAGGTCCGCGGTCTCCCCGAGCACCTCGGGCACCGCGACCCCGTCCGCCTCGCGCAGCCAGCGCAGGCCGCGCGCCTCCGCGGCCAGGAAACCGGGGGCGTCGCCCGGATAGGCCTTGGCGAAGACGTTCCCCCCGGACAGCAGCGCGACGCGGTAGGCCCCGGTCCCCCCCGATCCGGTGCCGAGCGCCGTGACCCCCGCGACTTTCGCGCCGAGCAGTTCGGCGACCTGGTCCCCGATCATCGCCGGCGACCTCGCTGCGCATCCGCGGTTCTCACCGTTGCTCCCTCGCTTCAGGCCTTGGCGTCGGATACGCATTCTGCCAGGCAACGGTAGTACGGATGCGAAGCCGGATGAGCACCCGCGCGTGGCGCGCGGGCGCGGTCAACGCGTGTCCGCGGATTCTGTGGGCTTGGTCACTTGTCGTCGTCGGGCAGAACCGCCTGCAGCACCAGCGAGACGACGGTGATGATGAGCGATCCGACCAGGGCGGAGACGAAGTTCTTCACGTGGAACTGCACCGCGAAGTGGGCGCAGATCGCAGAGGTCAACCACAACATCAGGGCATTGATGACGAAGGTGATGAGGCCGAGTGTCAGGATGATCAGGCCGAAGCTGAAGAGCTTGACGACCGGTCGGATGAACGTGTTGACGAGCCCGAAGATGAGCGCGACGATCAGCACGGTCTCGACCAGCTGCACGGTGGAGGAGCCCGAGTGCTCGAAGGTGATCCCTGATTTGAGCACCAGGGAGGCGACCCACAGCGCCACCGCGTTGATCGCGATCTTGATGGCGAATTTCTTCATGGGCGAATGTTGCCGCAATCCGCACCCTGCGGTCGAGAACCTGTGGCAAGCTGTTGCACACAACCCGGGTGGCGCTCGCAGGGCGCTGTGTATCACCCGTACGCGTCAGGGCCC
>DASSZP010000074.1:0-7837 GCA_035713465.1 Solirubrobacteraceae bacterium
CTGGGCACCGCCTACCGCGTCCTGCGAGACGACGAGCTGCTGCTGGAGGCCGACCTGCGCCACGTCTGGGTGACCCGCGGGACGGCGGAGAAGACGCCGATGCCCGACTGGGCGCGCGACGCGCTGGGCCGCTGGGCCTAGACGTCCTCGTCGACGGCCGGCTTCTCCGGCCAGGCGCCCACGAGGTGATGGAAGAGGCGGGCCATCGTCCGGTTGACCCAGGCGGCGGTCCCGAACATGATCGCCCCCTCCAGGGCCTGAGCCCCGACCAGCGTGACCATGCCCTTCTGCCCGGTACCCGGCATCGGCGGCGGCTCATCGTCGATCTGAGCCCAGACGTTCTTGAACAGCGTGCGGCTCAGGCGCTTGGTGAGAATGCCGGCGATGATCGCAAACGGCTTGTAGATGATCTTGACCATGCCAGCCGAGAGCCTACCCGCCCGGGCGACGCGCAACCCCACGACCCGCCGGCCACCCGCGCCCGCGCAACCCGCCAACCCGCCGCCGGGCGCACGCGTGGGCGGGCTCTGCGCCCGATGGCCAGCCGCACGGACGCGGCGTGCTCCACGTGGCGATGGCGTCCGACCGGCCCACGTGGGGTAATTAGGTCAAGGCCATCACCCGCCCGTGAAGGAGAGCAAGTCCGATGCTCGAGGAGAGTCAGAACCACGAGGAAGGCGCCGAAGCCCTGCTGCGCCGCGCGCTGCTCGACGAGTCATCGTCGGTCGCCGTCTCGCTGCGCGTCAGGGGGCTACCGCTCAGTGACGCGATCACGGTGATCTTCCACGGCCGCCGCGACCTGGGCACCCTGCAGACCTACGCCACGTGGGGCAGCCGCGCGGCCGGCGCGACGGTGGCCGCCGGCGATCTGCTGCGCGTGCCCTGCGACCTGGATCTCGGCGACGCCGAGGATCGCGCCCAGGCCGAGCGCATGTACGTCGAGCAGGCCACCGCGCTGCGCGACGCGATCGTCGGCGCCGACACCGTGCTGGGGGTCTGGCAGGAGCCGCTCGAGGCGCTCGCGCGGGGGCGGGTCTGCGTCGATCACTCGATCCAGCTGTCGGTCCGGCTGCCCGCGCACCGCCTGTTCCCGACCGCGCTGGTGGCGGCCGAGGAGCAGCTGGTCGTCACCCCCGTGTGCGGCTCACGGACGCTGGCCGACGGGCGCCCCGCCCTGGGCATCGCCTGCGCGCAGCAGGACCTGACCCGCGTCTACCCGCTCGCCGACGACCCGGAGCGCTGCGTGGAGGACTTCCTTGAGCAGTCGGCCGAGCACGCGCGCCGGCTGGCCGAACGCCTCGAGCATCAGGAGGCCTCGGTCGAGCGCTTCCTCGAGCTCAGCGACGGCGGCTGAGCGGCCCATCAGCGACGGCGGCTGAGCGGCCCATGTAGCGTCCGGGCGCGATGCGGCGCCCGGCCATCATCGCCGCGATCGTCGCTGCGGTCGCGGTCTTCCTCGTGCTCAGCGCGCTCCTGGCCCGTGCCCTCAGCGTCGGCGGCGCCGAGGACGCGGCGCTCACCGACCTCGTCCGCGCCGAGGCCCGCGGCGACACCGCCGCAGTCATCGCCGCGGTCACCGGCTGCCGCGCCCATACGGCCTGCCGGGCCCGGGCCGCCGCGCTGACCGCATCGCTGCAGCACCCCGGGCAGATCCAGATCGCCGAGATCAACCCCTCGTCGGGCTTTGCCCTCGGGGCAACGCTCGGGACCGCACGCGTCGCCTGGGTGGTTGGCGGGTCGCTGCCACGCGTGCAGTGCGTGCGCGTGCGCCACACCGGGAACGTCATCTCGGGCTTCGGCATCGAACTGCTGCGCGTCAGCCTGCGCATCCGCTCAAACGCGGACTGCCCGAGTCGCTACTGACCGTGCCGGCCAGCGCGGACCTCGGCCCGGCTCAGCCGGTGTGCGGTCGCGCCCGAAGGAGTCGGTCAGCGCGGGCGGCGGCCCGGCTCGGCCGGTTCACGCACCGGCCGGCGCGACGGCTCGCGGACCGGGCGGCGCTCCCGGGGCGGGATCAGGTCGGCCAGCCGTCCCGGCTCGCGCAGCCTCACGCGGGCCGGATCAGCGTCGTCGAGCGGAATGCCGCCCTTGGGCGGCGCCGGCGGCTCGGGCGGGGAATGAGGTCCGCGGCCCCAGCCGTCATCGCCGTCGTTCTCGCCCCAGCCGGGGTGGACGGGGGAGTCCCGCAAAGCCGGCAGGAGCAGCACGGCCACGGCCACCAGACCCAGGAGATGGACCCCGGCGATCCACAGCACGAGCTGAGTGTCGCCCGACATAGGACAAGGTTATCGCAGGCCCACCCTGGGCCGCCAGTCTTTAACCCGGGACGGGCGCTACCATCGAACGCCGCTGATGCCTGCCAACGAGACCACACAACTCAAGGTCCTGCCGCGCGAGCCGGGTGGCTCTCGCGCCACCCGCCGCCTGCGGCGCGAGGGCCTGGTGCCCGGCGTCATCTACGGCGGCGGTGAGGAGCCGGTCTCCTTTGCGGTCGCCGCGCGCGACCTGCGCATTGCGCTCGCCTCCGGCGGGGCCGTGATCGACCTCACGGTCGAGGGATCGGGCTCGACCCCGGTCGTGCTCAAGATGCTCGACCGCCATCCGGTCAACGGTGAGACGGTGCATCTCGATCTGCTGCGCGTGAATCTCAACGTCAAGATCCAGTCCGTCGTCGTCCTGGAGCTCGAGGGCGTCGAGGACGCTCCGGGCGTCAAGGAGGGCGGCGTGCTTGAGCTCGTCACCCGTGAGCTCAACATCGAAGCCCTTCCCAACGAGATCCCCGACACGCTCACACACCACGTGGGGGAGATGGCCATCGGGGACACGCTCACCCTCGCCTCGATCACGCCGCCCAGCGGCGTCGAGCTGCTCGACGATCCCGAGACGGTGATCGCCAGCCTCACCCCGCCCAAGCTCCAGCTCGAGTCCGACGACGAGATCGAGGCCGAGACCGGGCGGGTTGGTGAGGACGGCGAGCCCGCTGGCGCGGCCGACGCCGGGTCTGACGACGCCGCCGCCGACGGCGACGGCGACAGCGCCGAGTAGGCGCCCGTGCGCATGCCCGGGCGCGGATCCGCGCCCGCCGACTGGCTCCTGGTCGGCCTCGGGAATCCGGGCGCCCAATACGCACGCACCCGGCACAACGTCGGCTTTCAGATCGCCGAGGAGCTGATCCGCCGCTGGGGGCTGCCCAGGCCCAAGGCGCGCTACCGCGGGCTGCTCACCGACGGGCGCACCGGGCCCGGCGGGGAGCGGGTGGCTGTGCTCATGCCGCAGACGTACATGAACGAGGCCGGCGAGTCGGCCGGCCCGGCCCGCGGAGCGCTCAAGGTCCCGCTTGAGCGGGTGATCGTGCTCTACGACGAGATCGATCTGCCCTTCGGGGAGATCCGGGTCCGCGCGGGCGGAGGACTGGCCGGTCACAACGGCCTGAAGTCTCTGCGCCGGGGCTTGGGCTCCGCCGACTTCCTGCGCGTCCGCGCCGGGGTGGGACGGCCCGACAGCACCGACCCCGAGATCGTCTCGGCCTGGGTCCTGGGGAGCTTTCGCGAAGGGCCCGAAGAGGTCCGTGATCTGGTCGGGCGGGCCGCCGACGCCGCCGAGCGGATCGTCGCCGACGGGGGCATCCCCGCGCCCTGAGGGCGGCGCGGACGCTGCGGCGGCGCGGTCGTGGGATGCCCCCGGCCGCTGCCTAGACTCGAAGGAGCCGTGCCCACGCTCTCCTCGCTGCTCGCCTACGCCGACGACGATCCGCAGACCGGCCGCCTCGCCACCGAGGGGGGCCGCGCATTCGTCTCTCAGTCGCTGCGCCCCTATCTGATCGCCGCGCTGGCCGATCGCGACCCGTCGCAGCCGCTGGTCGTCGTCGCCGGTGACGACCGCGCCGCGCGCGACCTGGCCGGGGGGCTGCGGGCCTGGCTGGCCCCCCGCACGGTCCGCTACTACCCGAGCCGCGGGGTCACCTACGACGCCCATCTGGCCCCGCCGCCGCACCTCACCGGGTTGCGCATCGCTGCCCTGGACGCCCTGCTCACCCCCGCCGAGCAGGCGCCGGTCGTGGTCGTCTCAGCCGTCGCCCTGTCGGAGAAGGTCCCCGATCCCGAGATGCGCCCGCACGGCTTCGAGCTGCGCGTCGGCGACCTGATCGACCTGGACGAGTCCGCGCAGGATCTCGTCGCCGCCGGCTACGAGCGCGTCGACCAGGTCGAGGACCGCGGCCAGTTCGCGATCCGCGGCGGCCTGCTCGACCTGTTTCCGGCCACCGAGGACCGCGCCGTGCGCGTCGACCTGTTCGGGGATGAGATCGAGAGCCTGCGCTGGTTCTCGACCTTCACCCAGCGCTCGCTCGGTGACGCCGAGGTCGTCGAGGTCGCCCCCGCGGCCGAGCTCGCGCCCCAGTACCGCGAGCTGGCCGAGATCGCCGCGCTGGAGGACGCCTCCGAGCGTCCCGACATCACCGAGCTGCTGCCCGTCGATCACTTCCACCCCTGGCTCGAGGTGGCCGGCCCGCAGGCGGCCATCCTGATCGCTGGCGAGGAGGACCTCGAGCCCGCCCTGACCGACCACTGGCAGGACGTCACCGCCGCCTTCCCGACCGTGGACGCCCGCTCGCTGTACGTCGCGCCCGAGGCGATCCTCGGCGCGCTGGCCGAGCGGGTCAAGGTCCGTCTCTCGAGCGTCGATCAGGACCAGGCCTTCGCCTTCCGCGCCCAGGCCGCCGACATCGCCGCCCGTGGCCTGAAGGAGGCCGAGCCCGAGCTCGAGAAGCTCGCCCGCTCGGGCTACCGGCCGGTCGTGACCTTCGCCAGCCGCGGGGAGGGGGAGCGCTTTGCCTACAACCTGGGCCGCCTGAAGGTCCGCTGGCTCGACGACGCCGAGGCGATGCGCGACGGCGCGGGCCTGCTCACCTTCGCCAACGCGCGCCTGTCGGCCGGGTTCATCGCACCCCAATTCCACCTCGCGGTCATCCCCGACCACCGTCTGTTTCACCGCCGGCGCGCCGCCGCGCCGGACAGCGCCCGCGGCCGGGCCGGGCGCCGCGGGGTGCTGCGCAGCTTCGCCGACCTGCGCACCGGGGACATCGTCGTCCACGAGGACCACGGGATCGCGCGCTTCGCCGGCTTTGACACCAAGACCGTGGCCGGGGTCACCCGCGACTACCTCTACCTCGAGTACGCGGGCTCTGACCGCGTGTTCGTTCCCGTCGACCAGCTGGCCAAGATCAGCCGCTACGTCGGGGCCGGCGGCGCGCACCCGCCACTGTCCAAGCTTGGGGGCACGCGCTGGGAGACGATCAAGTCCCGCGCCCGCCGCGCCGCCCAGGAACTGGCCGGGGAGCTTTTGAACCTGTACGCCGAGCGCAAGCGCCGGGCCGGCCACGCCTTCCCGATCGACACCGACTGGCAGCGGGAGTTCGAGGACGCCTTCCCCTACAACGAGACCCCCGACCAGCGCGACGCGATCGAGTTCGTCAAGGCCGACATGGAGTCCGGCCGCCCGATGGACCGGCTCATCTGCGGCGACGTCGGCTACGGCAAGACCGAGGTCGCGCTGCGCGCCGCCTTCAAGGCCGTGCAGGACGGCAAGCAGGTGATGCTGCTGGTCCCGACGACGATCCTCGCCCAGCAGCACTACGGCACCTTCTCCGAACGTCTGAAGGACTACCCGGTGACGATCGAGCACGTCTCGCGCTTCCGACCCGCGGCCGAGCAGAAGGACGCGATCGCCCGCTTCGGCACGGGCGACGTCGACATCCTCGTCGGCACCCACCGCCTGCTCTCGCGCGACGTGCGCGCCAAGGACCTCGGCCTGCTCATCGTCGACGAGGAGCAGCGCTTCGGGGTCAAGCAGAAGGAGCTGCTGCGCCAGCTCAAGCTGCGCGTGGACGTGATCGCGATGAGCGCCACGCCGATCCCGCGCACGCTGCAGATGTCGCTGGCCGGGGTGCGCGACATCAGCGTGATCGAAACCCCGCCCGAGGGCCGGCGTCCGGTCAAGACATGGGTGGGGGAGTACGACGAGGAGCTCGTGCGTCGCGCTCTGCTGCGGGAAAAGGAACGTCACGGCCAGGCCTTCTTCCTGCACAACCGGATCGAGACGATCGAGGAGACGGCCGTGCGCCTGCGCGGGCTGTGTCCGGGGATGCGCTTCCTCGTCGCCCACGGCCAGATGGAGGAGGGCCTGCTCGAGGAGCGGATGCTCGCCTTTTTGCGCGGCGACGCCGACGTGCTCGTCTGCACGAGCATCATCGAGTCGGGGATCGACATCCCGCAGGCCAACACCCTGATCGTCGAGCGGGCCGACATCTTCGGGCTCTCGCAGCTCTACCAGATCCGCGGCCGGGTCGGCCGCTCTCGCGAGCGCGCCTACGCCTACCTGCTCTATCCCAGCTCCGCCGCCCTGACCCCCGAGGCGGCCAACCGCCTGTCCGCGCTCAGTGACTACACCGAGCTCGGGGCCGGCTTTAAGATCGCCATGCGCGACCTCGAGCTGCGCGGCGCCGGCAACCTGCTCGGGGACGAGCAGTCCGGCCACGTGGCCGCGCTCGGCTTCGAGCTGTACATGCAGATGCTCGACGAGGCCGTGGCGGCGATGGAGGAGGAGGCCGAGGGCGGTGCCGGCTCGCAGGAATGGGAGCCGGTGCGCCTGGACGTTTCCGTCGACGCCTACGTTCCCGCCGACTACATCCCGTACGAGCAGGCCAAGGTCGACGTGCACCGCCGGATCGCCGGCGCGCGCGAGGTGGCCGACCTCGCCCTGCTGCGCGACGAGCTCGAGGACCGCTTCGGCGAGCCGCCCGAGCCGCTGCTGAACCTGATGGCGCTGCAGCAGGCGCGGATCAAGTTCGGCCAGGCCGGCGCCCAGGCGGTCACGATCCGCGCCGACCGCCTGGCCATCACCCCGATCGAGCTCGACTCCACCCGCGCCAAGGCCTTCCGCGCGGCGATCCCCGAGGCCCTGTACGAGTCGGGCAAGTCGCAGCTGTCGGTGCGCCTGCCCCCGCGCGACGCCGGCAAGCAGTTCACCGCGATCGTCCGCGCCGCCGACGTGCTGCTGGCCGTCAGCCGCGGCGCCGACGCCGACGAGGCTCGCGAGGCGATCGAAGCCCCCGCGGCCGCCTGACCCCGCCCGGTCGCCTGACCCAGCCCGGCCGCCTGACCCCGCCCGGCCGCCCGAGCTCTCGCTCTGGCCCGCCGCCGGACCGGTTGGCAGCGATTAGTCACCGTATGGGTGATCTATCGCTGCCAACCACCGACCGGAACGCCGGGGGCTCGCGGCCGACCGCCCGGATAAAGCCGCGGTCAGGGCTCCGTGGCCAGGGCGGCGAGCGCGCGGATGTCCGACAGCAGCGCCCGTGGCTGACGGGTCAGGCGCCGCCAGGTCACCCGCAGCACCCGGCAGCGCGCCCGCTGCAGCCGGGCGTCGCGGACCGGATCGGTCTCGAACGCTCGCGGGTCAGAGTGATAGGCGCGGCCGTCCAGTTCGACGACGAGGCGCCACTGGGGCCAGAACACATCGACCTCGCAGCCGGCGACGCGCTGGTTGACGAGCGGCTTGGGCAGCCCCGCGTCGCTGGCCAGCTTCAGAAAGCGCCGCTCGAACTCCGAGCGCGTGAAGGGCGGCGGCGCGTAGTCGCCGATCAGCGCCCGGAGCACCTTGAGCCCGCGGCGGCTCGGATGACGCTCGATCACCCGCCAGACGGCGCCGAGGTCGAGCAGCTCGGACCGGTGCGCCTGTTCAAGGACGCGCTCGAGCGGACGGCGCCCGAGAACGGCGGCCAGATCGCAGATCGTCCGGGCCACGGTGGTGACCGGAATGCCATCGACGACGGTGACCT
>DASSZP010000075.1:0-52264 GCA_035713465.1 Solirubrobacteraceae bacterium
GTTTGCGTGGCCGAAGGCCGGGGGTAGCTAACCGCCGCATGCGTCGTCCTACGCTTCTGCGCCAGCTCACGGGAGATCCCACCGCCCGTGGCCGGGCCGCACAGTCCAAACGCTCGGAGCGGCTGCAGCCCCGCACCGCCACCGCGGATCGGGTGGTCAAGTCCGTATGCCCGTTCTGCGCGGTGGGCTGCGGGCAGTCGATCTACGTCAAGGACGAGAAGGTCATCCAGGTCGAAGGCGACAAGGACAGCCCGATCTCCCGCGGGCGCCTGTGCCCGCGAGGATCTTCGACGCTCAGCATGATCACGAGCCAGACACGCGAGACCAAGGTCCGTTACCGCCGTCCGTACGGCACCGAATGGGAAGACCTCGACCTCGACGAGGCGCTCGACATGATCGCCGACCGCATTCTGGACACCCGCGCGCGGACGTGGGAGGACGTCGACGCGGACGGCAACAAGCTCAACCGTACGTTGGGGTTCTGCTCGCTCGGCGGAGCGACGCTGGACAACGAGGAGAACTATCTGATCAAGAAGCTGTTCACCGCGGCGGGAGCGGTGTCGATCGAGAACCAGGCGCGGATATGACACTCCAGCACCGTTCCCGGTCTGGGAACGTCGTTCGGGCGCGGAGGCGCGACCACCTTCCTGCAGGACCTGCAGAACGCCGATTGCATCGTGATCGAGGGCTCCAACATGGCCGAGTGCCATCCGGTCGGCTTCCAGTGGGTGGTCGAGGCGCGCAACCGGGGCGCGAAGATCATCCACGTCGATCCGCGGTTCAGTCGCACCAGCGCGATTGCCGACGTGCACGTTCCGGTCCGGACGGGCACTGACGTCGTCTGGCTGGGCGCGATCATCAATCACGTTCTGCAGACCGGCAGCGAGTTTCGCGAGTACGTCGTCAAATACACCAACGCGGCGACGATCCTCACCGACGAGTTCATCGACACCGAGGACCTTGACGGCGTGTTCTCCGGTTTCGACGAGGAGACGAGCTCCTATGACGTCTCCTCCTGGCGCTACGAGGGAATGGAGGTTCCCGCGGCAGCCGGCAAGCGTGAGCAGGCGGCGAGCGCCGAGCAGTCCCACGGCGCGCACGGCGCGGACATGGCCGGCGGGGAGCCGCCGGAGCTCGACGAGACGCTGGAGGATCCCCGCTGCGTGTTTCAGGTCCTCAAGCGTCACTTCGCGCGCTACACGCCGGAGATGGTCGAGCAGGTGTGCGGGGTTCCGCAGGACGTGTTCACGACGGTCGCGCAGACCATCTGTGAGAACTCCGGGCGCGAGCGCACGACCGCGTTTGTCTACTCCGTCGGATGGACGCACCGGACCACGGGCGTGCAGTACATCCGCGCGGCATCGATCCTGCAGCTTCTGCTCGGGAACATGGGGCGCCCCGGCGGCGGGATCCTGGCCCTGCGCGGGCACGCGTCGATCCAGGGGTCGACCGACATCCCGACGCTCTACAACATCCTGCCCGGCTACCTGCCGATGCCCCATGCCTCAAACGACGGGACACTGCAGGACTACATCGACAACAACAAGTCCCCCGGCGGCTACTGGGGCCATGTCGATGCCTACATCAAGAGCCTGCTGAAGGCCTGGTACGGGGACGCCGCGAGCGAGGCCAACAACTACCTGTTCGATCTGATGCCGCGGATCAACGGCGATCACTCGATCTATCCGATGATCACCAAGATGCGCGACGGCGAGGTCGAGGGGTTCCTCGTCATGGGCGAGAATCCGGCCGTCGGCTCGGCGAACGCCAAGCTGCACCGTCTGGCCATGGCCAAGGCGAAATGGCTCGTCGTCCGGGACTTTCAGATGATCGAGTCCGCGACATGGTGGAAGGATGGCCCGGAGATCGAGACCGGCGAGCTGACGACCGAGGAGATCGGCACCGAGATCTTCTTCTTGCCGGCGGCGGCGCACACCGAGAAGGATGGGTCGTTCACCAACACCCAGCGGCTGCTGCAGTGGCACAACAAGGCGATCGAGCCGCCCGGGGATTGCCGCTCGGAGCTGCATTTCATGTATCACCTGGGCAAGCGGATCCGCGCGAAACTGGCGGGCTCCACCGAGCCCCGGGACCGCGCCCTGCTCGAGCTGGCCTGGGATCTGCCCGAGAGCGGCCCGACGGCCGAGCCCGACGCCGAGGCGGTGCTGCGGGAGATCTCCGGGTTCACGGTGGCCGACGGCAAGGCGCTGAGCGGTTACACGTCCCTGAAGGCCGACGGCTCGACGGCGAGCGGCTGCTGGATCTACTGCGGGGTCTACGGGAATGAGGAGAACAAGGCCAACCGGCGCAAGCCCGGCCGCGAGCAGGACTGGGTCGCCGCGCAGTGGGCCTGGGCGTGGCCGATGAACCGGCGGATCATCTACAACCGCGCGTCCGCCGACCCGGACGGCAAGCCGTGGTCAGAGCGCAAGGCCTACGTGTGGTGGGATGCGGAGAACGACACCTGGACCGGCCATGACGTCCCTGACTTCAAGGCCGACAAGCCCCCGGACTACGTCCCGCCCGAGGGGGCGCAGGCCGAGGACGCGCTGCGTGGCGATGAGCCGTTCATCATGCAGCCCGACGGCAAGGGGTGGCTGTTTGCCCCGTCCGGACTGACCGATGGGCCGCTACCGACCCATTACGAGCCGCATGAGTCGCCGTCGGGCAACCCGCTCTACGGGCGCCGGGCCAGCCCGACCCGGCAGACCTTCGACCGGTCGGACAACCTCTACAACCCGGTTCCCGGCGCGCGCGGTGCGGAGTTGTTCCCGTACGCCTTCTCCACCTACCGGATCGCCGAGCACCACACGGCCGGGGGCATGTCGCGCTTCACGCCCTACCTCTCCGAACTGGCACCCGAACCGTTCATCGAGGTCTCTCCCGAGCTCGCCGCCGAGCGCGGGCTGGAGCACAACGGCTGGGCCACGGTCGTGACGATGCGCACCGCGATCGAGGCGCGGGTGATGGTGACCGATCGCATGATCCCGCTCCGGGTGGAGGGGCGGGTCGTCCACCAGGTGGGGATCCCCTATCACTGGGGAACCAACGGTCTGTCGACCGGAGACTCGGCCAACGACCTGCTGCCGCTGGTGCTCGACTCAAACGTCCACATCTCCGAATTCAAGTCCTCGACCTGTGATGTGCGGCCGGGGCGCCGGCCCCGGGGGCAGGCGCTGCTGGAGTTCGTGCAGGGCTATCGCGACCAGGCGGCCGGCCCCGAGGGAGCGGACGAATGAGCGCGCCGGAGCTGGCCACCACGGTATGGCCGGACAGCTATGGCCACGAAGCCAAGCCCCGGATGGGCTTCTTCACCGACACGAGCGTGTGCATCGGCTGCAAGGCGTGCGAGGTGGCCTGCAAGGAATGGAACGGGGTGCCGGAGGACGGCCTGCACCAGCTCGGCATGTCCATGGACAACACGGGCGGCCTGGGGGCCGACACCTGGCGGCACGTCGCGTTCATCGAACAGCGCCGCCCGCTGGACATCACCGAGGGCGCGCCCGATGACCTCGTCCAGCATGCGGCCCTTCGGAATCTCGCCGAGCGCGTACAGATGCCGGCCCAAGAGATGGGCGATTTCCGCTGGCTGATGTCCTCCGACGTCTGCAAGCACTGCACGCACGCGGCCTGTCTGGATGTCTGCCCGACGGGGGCCCTGTTCCGCACCGAGTTCGGCACCGTCGTCGTCCAGGAGGACGTCTGCAACGGGTGCGGCTACTGCATTCCCGCCTGCCCGTTCGGTGTGCTGGACCAGCGCAAGGACGACGGCCGGGTGTGGAAGTGCACCATGTGCTACGACCGTCTCAAGGCCGATGAGGAGCCGGCGTGCGCCCAGGCATGCCCGACCGACTCGATCCAGTTCGGTCCGCTTGAGCAGCTCAGAGACAAGGCGCAGCACCGTCTGGAGATGGTGATCGAGGCCGGTGAGACGGGGGCGTCGCTGTATCTCGGTGATCCTGACGATGGCGTCGGGGGGGCCGGGGCATTCTTCCTGCTGCTCGACGAGCCCGAGGTCTACGGCCTACCGCCCGATCCGGTCGCCACCACGCGCGACCTGCCCGGACTGTGGCGGACGACCGGGCTGGCCGCCGGCGTGCTGCTGGCGAGCGTGGTCGCCGCGACCGTGGGCGGCCGGCGGTGACCGCGCCCGGCGAGTCGGCCCCCACCCAGGGACAGACGACGGTCTCGGGGGTCGCGCCCCGTCAGCGGCGCGGCGGCGAGCGGTCGATGGTGCCACCGGGTGAGCCCCGCTCCTACTACGGGCAGCCGGTGCTCGCCAAGCCGGTGTGGTCGAAGGAGATCCCTCTGTATTTCTGGGTCGGCGGCATAGCCGGTGCCTCGGCTCCGCTGGCCCTGGTGGCCAGCCTGAGCGGCAACGATGAACTCGCCCGTCGCGCCCAGGGCGCCGCCCTGGCCGGCGCGCTCATCAGCCCGGTGCTGCTGATCAAGGACCTGGGCAAGCCGATGCGGTTCTTCAACATGCTGCGGGTGTTCAAGGTCACGTCCCCGATGAGCGTGGGCTCCTGGATCCTCAGCGGCTTCAGCGCGGCCGTGACCCTGGGGGCCGCGCGAGAGTTCACCGATCGGTTGCCGCGCCTGGGGCGCACCGGGCAGGTTGCTGGGCTGCTGCTCGGGCCGGGACTGTCGACCTATACCGCGGCGCTCATCGCCAACACCGCCGTGCCCGCGTGGCACGACGCCCGTGGCGAGCTTCCGTACGTGTTCGCCACCAGCTCGCTGGCCACCGCCGGCGGCCTGGCCACCGCGCTCACCCCCCCTCGCAGCGCGGGCCCCGCGCGGCGCCTGACCGTGGCCGGCGCCGTCGCCGAGCTCGTCGTCACCCAGGTCATGGAGCGTCGCCTGAGCGAACGGGTGGGTGCCGCCTACCACCACGGACGCCCCCAACAGCTCCTACGAGCCGCGAAGGCATTGAACGCCGCAGGCGCGATGGCCGTGGCCGCGAGCCGAGGCCGGCGGCCGGCCGCGACGGCCGGCGGCCTGGCGGTCCTGGCCGGGGGCCTGCTCGCGCGCTGGGGAATCTTTGCCGTCGGGGTCGCTTCCGCTCAGGATCCGAAGGCCACGGTCGGTCCGCAACGGGATCGACTTCACCGCCGCCCCGGCACCGTCGGCACAGCATCGGCCGCGGGTAGCGTGTAGGCCGTATCTGAGTTTCGGGCCGCGTTGGCGGCGATCTCCACGGCCAGGGCGACGAACTCGCGCACCAGCGGCTGGCGCACCTCGCGGTGATGGACGAGGACCAGCGTCGAGGGGGCGGCGTCGGCCAGCGGGATGAAGCGGACCTCGGGCCAGGCGTAATAGCGACCGATGATCGCTGGGCAGGTGTCGATGCCCTCGCCGCGGCCGATCAGGGTCAGCCACTCCTCAAGCGTCTCCCCGATGTACGGCGACAGCGCGGGACGGTGGCCCAGCTCGTCGACGAGCAGCCAGAAGTCGCGCCACTCCAGCGGCGCGGAGCTGGGCTGGGTGATGAACATTTCCCCCTCCAGGTCAACGGGGGTCAGCTGCCGGTGACCGGCCAGCCGATGATCGGCCGGCACGACCACGACCCGCTGCTCGGAGAGCAGCGGCACCACCTCGAGGTCGGGCTCGTGCAGCGGCGCGTAGAGGAAGGCCAGGTCGGCGCGGCCGTGGCGGATGCCGTCGACGGTGTCGTTGAAGTCAAAGGCGCGGATCTCGACCCGGACCTGCGGATGCTGGGCTCCGAATCGGGCCAGTAGCGGCGAGAGCAGCGCGCCCGGCGCCGGGCCCTGGGAGCCGATGACCAGAGTGGACTCCTCGCCGCGAGCGAGCGCTCGCGCACGGGTCACGGCACCGTCGACGGCGCCCAGGATGCTGCGCGCATCGCTGAGCAGCGCCTCGCCGGCCGGAGTCAGCGACACCCGGCGGGTCGAGCGCACCAGCAGCGGGCCGCCGACCTCGGCCTCCAGGCGGCGGATCTGGGCCGACAGGGCCGACTGGGCGAGGTGCAGGCGCGCGGAGGCGCGCGAGAAGTGAAGCTCCTCGGCGACGGTGACGAAGTAGCGCAGCTGACGCAGGTCCACGAGATCCTCTCCGACCGCCAATTTATCGCGCCGCGCGCATAATCCTGCGCGCATTCCCTGTTGCCGTGCAGCGCCCGCTGACCGACGATGCGCGCGGTGAGTGAGAGGAAAGTTCGGATCGAGGCTGGGGGTTTTCCCGCCTGGGGTCATCGCGACGGGGACACGATCGTGCTCGACGACGGGCGCACCGTGCCCGAGGCCGACGCGCGCTATCTCGCCCCGGCGACGCCGACCAAGATCCTCGCCGTGCACCTGACCACGCACAGCCGGATCGAGGAGTACGCGGCGCGGATCCCGCCGGAGCCGTCCTACTTCCTGAAGCCGACGACGAGCCTGAACGGGCACCGGGGGATCATCCGCCGCCCCCGCGACACGCGTTTTCTGAACTACGAAGGCGAGCTGGCGGTGGTCGTCGGCACCCGCATGCACGGGGTCGGGATCGCCGAGGTGCTCGACCACGTGGCCGGCTACACGATCGCCAACGACGTCGGCCTGCACGACTTCCGCCACGCCGACCGCGGCTCGATGCTGCTGGTCAAGGGCCAGGACGGGTTCTGCCCGCTCGGTCCCGAGCTGGTGCCGGCCGATCAGTTCGACCCCACGAACTTCACCCTGCGCACGATCCTCAACGGCGAGGTCGTCCAGGAGGGCGGCTCGGCCGACTTCATCTGGGGCGTGGCCTATCAGCTGGCCGACGTCTGCCGCCTGGTCACCCTGGAGCCCGGCGACGTGCTGCTCACCGGCACCCCGGCCCACTCCCGCCCGATGAACCCTGGCGACGTCGTCGAGATCGAGATCGACGGCCTGGGCCGGCTGAGCAACACCGTGGTGGACTGGGACGTCGACCTCAGCGGCGCCGGCGAGCAGCCCGCCACCTCGCCCAACACCCTGCACGTCGCGCTGGCCGTCCCCGAGGACGAGGCCGAGCGCATGGTCGCGGAAGGCCGCACCGGGGCATGAACGTGCGCATCGTCACCGACGGCCGCACCGGGTCATGAGCGAGCGGCCCGCGCTGATCCGCCAGCACGGTGACACCGCGCCGCCGGCGCTGCTGGCCGAGTGGGCGGTCGACCGGGGGATCGAGATCGAGGTGCAGCGCACCGACGTGGCGGCGATCCCGGACCCCGACCTGCGCGGGCGGCCGTTCGTGGCCTCGCTGGGCTCCAAGTACAGCCCCGCCGACCGCGAGGTGCCCGCCGTCGCCGCGGAGCTGTCCCTGATCGAGCGGGCGGTGACCGAGGAGGTGCCCGTGCTCGGGCTCTGCTACGGCGCCCAGGTCCTGGCCGCCGTGCTGGGCGGGCGGATCGAGGCCGCCCCCGAGCCCGAGCTCGGCTGGCACCGGATCGACTCGCGGGTGCCGCAGGACGTGCCCGAGGGCCCGTGGCTGCAGTGGCACTACCTGCGCTTCACCCTGCCCCCGGGAGCCGAGGAGCTGGCCCGCTCCCCCCGCGCGCTTCAGGCCTTCGCCTCCGGTCCGCACCTGGCCGTGCAGTTTCACCCCGAGTCGACGGTCGAGATCGTGCAGGGCTGGGCCCGCAAGGACCGCGAGCGGCTGACCGATCTGGGGGTCACCGACGGCGAGTCCCTGGCCGCCGACGGCCGCGGGTACGCCGCGGCCGCGCGCACCGCGGCCTTCACCCTGTTCGACGCCTTCCGGCGCCGAGCGCACCACGCCGAGAGGAGCGATCCGTGACCATCAACTCGCTGGACGAGGCCATCCCCGGCGGCGTGGCCGCGGCGGGCGGCGAGACGCCGATCACCTCGATCCGCCTGCTCTACCCCGACCTGCACGGGATCGCGCGCGGTAAGGACGTGCCGGTGTCCGAGTTCGGGCACGTGATCGATCACGGCCTGTGCTTCTGCGCCGCCGTGATGGGCACCGACCTGCGGCACACGCCCGTCGTCGGCGGCGAGGCGGGCTACCCCGACCTGGTCGCCATGCCCGACCTGGACACGATGGTGCAGCTGCCCTGGGAGCCGGGCGTGGCCTGCTGCCTGGCCGACCTTCAGTCCTGCGAGGGCGGCCCCGCCCCCGCCGACCCGCGGGGGGCGCTGCGCCGCGCGGTGGCGGGCTGGACCGAGCTCGGCTACGAGCCGATCGTCGGGCCCGAGCTCGAGTTCTTCCTCGTCGTCCGCGACCCCGAGGCGCCCAACGGCATCCGCCGGCGGGTCGACCACCTCAGCATGGTCTACACGGTCGGTCCGCAGGCCGACCCCGGCGGCCTGGTCCGGCGCATCACCGAGCAGCTGGCCACGCTCGGGCTCGACGTGTTCGCCGTCAACCACGAGTTCATGAACTCGCAGTACGAGATCAACCTGCGCCACTCCGGGGCGCTCAATGCCGCCGACCGCGCCTTCCGCCTGAAGACCGCGGTCAAGGACATCGCGGCCCAGAACGGCCTGGTCGCCACCTTCATGGGCAAGCCGTTCAACGACCAGGGCGGCTCGGGCACCCACCTGCATCTGTCGCTGAACACCCCCGACGGCGCCAACGCCTTCGACGATCCCGCGGCCGAGAACGGACTCGGCGCCGCGACCACGGCGTTCACCGCGGGGGTGCTGCGCCACGCCCGCGCGCTGATGGCGATCCTCAACCCGACGATCAACGCCTACCGCCGCATCCAGCCCGACTCGCTGGCCCCGACGCACGCCAACTGGGGCCTGGACAACCGGGCCACGTTCATCCGCATCCCGCCCGAGCGCGGCGCCTCGACCCGGGTCGAGATCCGGGTCGGCGACGGCGCCGCCAACCCGTACCTGGCCATCGCGGCCGTGCTGCTGGCGGGCGCGCATGGCGTTCGGGAGGGCCTGGCCCCGCCGGCGCCCCTGTCGGGGGACGCCTACCGTGCCGACCCCTCGGTGATCGGCGAGCCGCTGCCGGCCACCCTGGAGCAGGCGCTGGATGCGCTGGAGGCCGACACGGTCCTGCGTGACGGCCTGGGTCCAGAGATCGTCGACACCTTCCTGGCCGTCAAGCGGTTTGAGACCGAGCGTCACCGCGCCTGGGTCTCGGACTGGGAGATCGCCGAGTACCTGCACCACCTCTAGCTCGTCGCCATGACCCAGACCACCGAGTTCATCGATCTCTCCGACCACGACGCGTTCCTGCCCGCCGTCCCCCACGAGGCGTTCGCCCGGCTGCGCCACGAGGACCCCGTGCACTGGAACCCCGAGCCCGCGGGACGGGGCTTCTGGGCCGTGACGCGCTACGACGACATCCGCTTCGTGCACCGCAACCCCGCGCTGTTCTCCTCGGAGACGGGCGGCACCTCGCTGGAGGACCTCGAGCCCGAGCACCTCGAGGCGCGCAAATCCATGATCGACATGGACCCGCCGCGCCACAACGAGCTGCGCGCGCTGGTCAACCGCCGCTTCACCCCCCGGGCGATCGGAGCCTGGGAGGAACGCGTGCGGGTCGTCGCGCGCCAGGTGATCGACGCGGCGCTGCCGAAGGGGTCGTTTGACTTCGTGGCCGAGATCGCCTCTGAGATCCCCATGCAGGTGTTCGCCGAGATCCTCGGAGTGCCGATGGAGGAGCGCCGCGAGATCATCGAGATCGGCGACCGGCTGCTGGGCAACGCCGACCCCGAGTACGCCGCCGGCGTCGATGACGACGCGCACCGCCACCTCCCGTTCTCCAGCCCCGCGGCGCTGGAGATGTTCGCCTTCGGCCGGCGGCTGGCCGACGAACGCCGCCACGCCCCGCGCGAGGACATCATGACCTCGCTCGTGCAGGCCGGGCTGACCCAGCAGGAGATGGACACCTACTTCGTGCTGCTGGCCACCGCCGGCAACGAGACCACGCGGCACACGATCACCCACGGGCTGCTCGCCCTGATCGAGCATCCCGAGCAGATGGCCGCGCTGCGCGCCGACCCGTCACTGGGCCGCACGGCGACCGAGGAGATGCTGCGCTGGGCCACGCCCGTGCACCACTTCCGGCGCACCGCCACCGAGGACGTCATCCTGGGCGAGCGCACGATCGCCGCCGGCGACAAGGTGACGACATGGTTCACCTCGGGCAACCGCGACGAGGAGCACTTCGCGCAGCCGGAGCGCTTTGACATCACGCGTCATCCCAACGTGCACCTCAGCTTCGGGCCGGGCGGCATCCACCACTGCCTCGGCGCCCACCTGGCCCGGCTGGAGATCCGGATCACCTTCGAGGAGCTGCTCGCGCGCGGGGTCCAGTTGAAGCTGACCGGTCCGGCCGAGCGGCTGCGCTCCAACTTCTTCAACGGGATCAAGCGGATGCCGGTCCGGGTGACCGAGTGATCACGATCGCCCGCATCGATCACGTCGCGCTGCGGGTCGCCGACCTGGATGAGGCGGCCGCGCGCTGGGGGCGGCAGTTCGGCCTGCACGAGCGCGACCGCGACGCCGGCACGGTGCGGCTGGCCTGTGACGATGAGCCCTACTGCCTGGAGCTGATCGCCGGGGGTGAGCCCGGCCTGGATCACGTCGGCTGGGAGCTGGCCGCAGACTGTCCGCTCGAGCAGGCCGCCGAGCACCTGCGCACGCACGGGGCGAGCATCGAGCCGGCCGGTACCGGGCCGTCCGGCACCAGCCTGCGCACCACCGACCCGGACGGCAACGGCGTCGAGATCCTCGCCTTCCGCGAGCCGGCCAGCCGCCTCACCCCCCACGCGCGGCCGCCCAGCGCGGCCCCGGCCGGCCATCCCCGCAGGCTCGGGCACGTCAACTTCCTCACCGGAGCGATCACCGCGCAGCTGGCCTTCTACACCGAGGTGCTGGGCATGCGGATCACCGACTGGCTCGGCGACGGCGGCGTGTGGCTGTACGTCAACTCCGATCACCACGTGATGGCCCTGATACAGAAACCCAGCCCGCCCGCCCCGCACTTCCACCATCTCGCCCTCGAGCTGGTCGACATCGGACAGATGCGGATGGCCCTGGATCACCTCGGCCGCCACGGCCGCTGGCTGGGCTGGGGCCCGGTCCGTCACGGGGTGGGCGGCAACATCGCCGCCTACGTGCGGATCGTCGAGGAGGCCTGCTTCGTCGAGCTCTACTGCGACATGGAGCAGCTGCCGGCCGGCCACACGCCCCGGCGCTGGCCCGATGACCGCTACTCCTCCAACACCTGGGGGCCGCTGCCACCGCGCTCCTACTTCCGTTTCGACGCCGCTGCGATCGCCTCCGAGCGCGAGAGCCTGGAGATGCTCGGCGTCCCGCTCCCGCCCGCACCCGAGCCCACGGCGGTGCGATGAGCCTGCACGGCTACACGATCCCGCGCACGCCGAGCGGCCGGTCCGGGCTGGTCCCGCCGCCGCCGTGGCATTACGTGGCCGACTTTTTGGTCATCGACTTCCACGCCGACCCCGAGGCGGCCGTGTCGCTGCTGCCCGAGGGCCTTGAGCCCCATCCGGACGCGGGCCGCTGCGCGGCCGTATTCGCCGACTGGCAGTCGTGCTCGGACACCGGCGATGAGCTGCTTGACCCCGTCCGGGCCCAGTATCGCGAGTTCTACCTGGTGGTCAACGCGCTGCTGGACTCACAGCCGGTGACCACGTGCACGTTCATCTGGGTCGACCAGGACTTCGCCCTGGCCAGGGGCTGGATCCAGGGCTTTCCCAAGAAGCTCGGCGAGGTGTGGATGACCCGCGCCTACCCGCTGGCCAGTCCCGCCGCGCCGCAGGTCGCCGCCGGCGGCCGCTTCGGTGCGAGCTGCTCGGCCCGCGGCCGCGCGATCGCCCGCGCCACGGTCACCCTCGAGCAGCCCAGCCCGAGCGGCTCTGAGCACACCGACCCGCCGATCGTCAACGTCCGACACTTCCCGCGGTTGGCCGCCGGGCGCCACGACGACCCGCAGGTCCACGAGCTCGTGCGCTCGCGCAGCCGGGACCGCTCGGTGTCGGAGATCTGGGAGGGCGCGGCGACCCTGGAGCTGTCGGCCGCGCCGGGCGAGGAGCACACCCTGCTGCAACCGGTGAAGGTCGGCCGCGGCTATCGCTTCACCTTCGCCTACACCGTCGATGACCTCGAGACGGTCCGGGAGCTGGGGCGATGACCGCCACCGCGGACGCGTCCGCGCAGGTCGCCGGCCACACCGTGTCCACCGACCACTTCATCGGCGGCGAGCGCGTCTCCAGCCCCGAGCGCTTCCCCACCATCTCGCCGATCGATCAGAGCGTGCTGGCCGAGGTGGCCCGAGGCGATGCCGCCACCGCCGAGCGCGCCGTCGGCGCCGCGGCGCAGGCGTTCCCGGGCTGGGCCGCGCTGGGCGCCGCCGGGCGGGCCGAGCACCTGCGGCGGCTGGCCGACCTGATCGACGCCAACGTCGAGCGCCTGGCCGCGGTCGAGTGCGCGGACATGGCCATGCTGCTGCGCTCGCTGCGCGCCCGGGTGATCGCCCGCGGGGCGCGCAACTTCCGCAGCTACGCCGACCTCGCCGTCGCCTACGAGGAACGCGACTGGCGCTCCAACGGCACCTGGAACCGCGTCCAGCGGATGCCGGCCGGCCCGGTCGCGGTGATCACGCCGTGGAACGCCCCGTTCATGCTCTCGACCTGGAAGACCGCTCCCGCCCTGGCTGCGGGCTGCAGCGTCGTGCTCAAGCCGGCCGAGTGGTCCCCCCTGTCGTGCTCGCTGCTGGCCGAGCTGGCCGATGAGGCCGGCTTTCCGCCCGGGGTCCTCAACGTGATCCAGGGCATCGGCGAGGAGGTCGGCGCGGCGCTCGTCGCCGACCCGCGCCTGCGCCGCGTCTCGTTCACCGGCTCGCCGGAGACGGCCCGCCAGATCGGCGTGTCCGCCGCGCGCAACCTCGTCCCCTTCACCGGCGAGCTTGGCGGCAAGGGGCCGTTGATCGTGTTCGAGGACGCCGACCTGGACGCCGCCGCGGCCAAGGCCGCCGGTCAGTACGACGACGCCGGGCAGGTGTGCCTGGCCGGGACCCGGCTGCTCGTGCAGGCCAGCGTCCGCGACGCGTTCCTTCAGCGCTTTGACGCCGCCGTGGACGCCCACGTGCTCGGGGATCCCCGCGAGGATGCGACGACGATCGCGCCGATGATCCACCCCGATCACGTCGCCCGCGTCGAGGGCTTCGTGACGCGCGCCGTCGACAGCGGTCAGCGGCTGCTGCGCGGCGGGCACCGGCTCGAGGGGCTGTTCTTCGAGCCGACCCTGTTCGATCCGCTCGACAACGACGCCGAGATCGTCCAGCGCGAGGTGTTCGGGCCCGTCCTGACCGTGCAGAGCTTTGCTGACGAGGCCGAGGCGATCGCGCTGGCCAACAGCACTGCGTACGGGCTCTCGGCGATCGTCTACACCGGCTCGATGGGCCGCGCCGACCGGGTCGGGCGCGCCGTTCGGGCCGGCGTGGTCTGGGTCAACACCTTCCTGGTCCGCGATTTGACCGCGCCGTTCGGGGGGGCAGGGATCTCGGGCATCGGCCGCGAGGGCGGCGATTACGCCCTGGACTTCTACTCGGATCTCAAGGCCCTGCAGATCCTGGACGGCTCGGTCACCTAGGAGCGGGCACGCGCAGTACCGATCGTCCCGCCGGGGCGAGCGATCGTAGGACGCAAAGGAACCTCGAGAGGAGAGGGAGATGGCTCAAGAGCAGGCCGGGGCGCAGACGCCCGCCGGCGCATCCCAAGGACAGCTGGGCGAGCGGCGTCTGACCGCGATCCACGCGATCGGGCAGTCACTGGCCATCGGGCCGATGTTCTCGGCCGGACTGCTCACCGGCCTGGTGGCCAGCGTGGCCGGCTTCAGTTCACCGCTGTCGGTGCTGCTGGGCGCGATCGGGGCCCTGTGCCTCGGCTACGTGATCTCGATCTACGCCCGCCGCTACTCCGGCGCGGGCGCCATCTACGAATATCTCGTGCACGGCGCCCACCCCTCGATCGGCGTGTTCGGCGCCGGCCTCTACGGGCTCGGCGTGCTGTTTTTGGGCGGCGGCGGCGTGTTCATCGCCAACGGCTTTCTCGCCGAGAGCTTCTTCTCCACCCACCTGCAGATCGAGGTCACGTGGTGGATCTGGGGCATCGTGGCCCTGGTCATCGCCGTCGGCCTGAACCACCTCGGGGTGCGCCTGGCCATCCGCGGCGTCCTCGCGCTGGCCGCGATCTCGGTCATCCCCTTCCTGATCCTCGCCGTCTCGATCATCGCCCAGGGCGGCGACGCCGGCAACACCCTGTCGGTGTTCGGGACCGCCCATAGCTCGACCAGCGGCGTGTTTCACGGGATCCTGTTCGCCGTCACCCTGTTCATCGGCTTCGAGGCGGCGGCCTCGATCGGTGAGGAGGCTCACGATCCGCACCGCTCGATCCCGATCGCGCTGATCGGCTCGGTCGCGCTGGCCGGGATCTTCTATCTGCTGGTTACGTACGCGGCGGCGATCGGCTTCGGCGTCAAGGGCGCCACCCAGGCGTGGGCGGCGGACCCCTCGCCGATGGGTACGCTGGCCCAGCACTACGTCGGCAAGGGACTGGCCACGACGATCGACCTCGTGGTCCTGCTCGACTCCCTGTCGGTGGCGATCGCCTTCGTGGTCGCCGGCTCGCGGGTGTTCTTCGCCCTGGCCCGCGACGGGCTGCTGCCCTCGCTGATCGGGCGCACGACCGCCCGCGACACCCCGCTGGGCGGCAACCTGGTCATCCTCGTGGCCGGCGTGGCCGCGCTGCTGTTCGGCGGCCTGACCCACTACGGCGACGCGATCAAGCTCCCCAACAACATCGAAGCCTTCTCGATCTCGGCCGCGGCCGGCTCGTTCCTGATCGAGGCCGTCTACGGCGTGCTGGCCATCGCCGCCTTCGGGCTGATCTGGCGCACAAGCAGCGGTGGCACCCGCCTCTGGCGCCTGCTCGTGGCCGCGGTCGGCCTGGCCACCCCGGTGCTGGCCTACTACGGCTCGCTGCACCCGTTCCCGACCTATCCCAACAACCGCGGGATCATCTTCGCCGGGATCGCCGCGCTGCTCGTGCTGATCTGGTTCGGCTACCTGCAGATCGCCCGCCCCGAGCGTGTCCGCGCCGCAGCCCGCCACGCCGACGCGCATCACGGGGTGCCGCCGCTGGACGAGCCGCTGGCCCACGCAGCGGCCGACCGCGGCGGCGATCCGGTCCGGCCCGCGGCCGGGTAGCCCCGCGGCTCGCGCCGTCTGGCGGTAGTCCCGGGCTCGCGCCGTCTGGCCGCCCGGGCCGCATCAGCGGCCGGCCCGGCCGGCGCCCCAGCGGGGGCTGTGCTCCCATTGTCCAACCCGGTCGCACAATGGGAGCACAGCGTGGCCGCACGAGTCCACCGGGCGCCGCCGTGCGGCGGCGCGCCGGCGCGGCCGGCCCGGGGGTCAGCTAACCCTCGAGCGTCAGCTAACCCGCGGCGAGCAGGGCGTCCGAGACCTCCCCGGTGACCGCCGGGACGGCGCGGACGTCCGCCTCGGAGGTGCGGTGGTTGACCAGACAGGCGCGCAGCCACGTGCGTCCGTCGGCGCTGGCCGGGGCGATGAGCAGCCGGCCGTCCTCGGCCAGGGCCTTGGCCAGCGCACCGTTGTGCGCTTCCTCGGCCTCGGCGTCACCGAGCACGCGGCGGAAGCAGACCACCGACAGCGGAGGCTCGATGAGCAGCTCGAACCGGTCGTCGGCGGTGATCAGCTCGGCCAGCAGCCGGGCCTCGTCGAGGTTGCGCTGCACGGCGGCGCGGATCGCATCGGCGCCGTGCACGACGAAGGCCAGCCACAGCTTCAGCGCACTGAGGGGCCGCGAGTACTCCAGCGTGCGATCGACCGCGTGCATCTGGTCGCCGTGCGGGATGTACCCCTCCTGGTGGGAGAAGGCCGCCTCCAGCGGGGCGACGTCATGGACGAGCAGCACGCTGCAGGACTTGGGCACGTAGAGCCACTTGTGCGCGTCGACGCTGGCCGAGTCGGCACGCTCCAGGCCCGCGAAGCGAGCCACGGCGCCCGGCGTGCCGGCCGCGGGCAGTCCGTAGGCGCCGTCGACGTGCAGCCAGACGTCGCGCTGCGCGCAGACGTCGGCGAGGGCGGCGATGTCGTCGACCGCTCCGGTCAGCGTGGTCCCGCCCGTGGCCACCACCGCCACCGGCACGATCCCGTGCGCGCGATCGGCATCGATCGCCGCCGCGCAGGCCGCCGTGTCCATGCGGCGGTCCGGGCCGATCGGGATGCCCCGCACGTTGCCGGCGCCGATGCCCAGCACCTCGGCGGCCCGGCGTACGGAGTGATGGGCCTCGTCGGAGCAGTACAGGGCCATGTGGCGTCCGCGCGTGCCGTCCTGCCGCACTCCGGGGATCGCCCGCTCGCGCGCGGCCGTCAGCGCGGTCAGGTTGGAGATCGTGCCCCCGGCCGCGAGCAGCCCGGTGGCCCGCGGGTCAAAGCCGGTGAACTCGCCCACCCAGCGGATCGTCTGCGCCTCGAGCAGGTCGGCCGCCCCCGCGCTGACCGCGACGTTGACGTCGTGGGAGGCCATCAGCGCGTCGGCCAGGACGCCGATCTCCAGCCCCGAGGAGGCGATGTAGGCGAAGTAGCGCGGGCGCGACTGCGACAGCGACACGTCGAGCACGTCGGCGGCGGCGTCCAGCGCCTCGCGCGGGTCCCGCGGCCCGGCGGGCAGGGACCGGGCCAGCAGCTCATGGTGGCGCGGTCCCGGCAGCGGCTGACCGGGGCGCGCGCGGTCGAAGCTGCGCCACGCAGCGAGGATCAGCTCGGCCGCGTAGGCGAGCACCGCCTCGCGCTCGGGGAGCGGCAGCGACGGTCCGTCGGGGCGGGAGGGTGACGCGGGGGCTGGCTCGCTCACCATCCGCACCCTACCGCTCGAACCGCGGTGGTCTAGACCGTTACGATGCAGGAGGCGATGGACGCGACGAGCACCACCGCAGCGGCAAGCCTGCTCTCGGCCGCCTGGGCGATCGACCGGCATTCCGAGACGCCGGTGTACGAGCAGATCGCCGAGCGGCTGATCAACCTGATCGACGCGGGGCGCCTGGAGGTCGGCGACCGGCTGCCGGCCGAGCGCGAGCTGGCCACGATGATCGGCGTGAGCCGCATGACCGCTCGTGCGGCCCTCAACAGCCTCGGCCAGCGCGGGCTGATCGACCGCGACGTGGGACGGGGGACGTTCGTGGCGCGGGCCAAGCTCGAGCACAGCCTCAACCCGCTGGCCGGCTTCACGGAGATGGCCCATCGCCAGGGGGTAGCCCCGACGGCTCGGCTGCGGGCGGTCAACGAGCTCGCCGCCCCGGAGGCGGTGGCCCAGCGGCTGCGGCTGATGCCCGGGGCCGCCGTCTACCGGATCGAACGGCTGCGCTTCGGCGACGGCGAGCCGCTGGCCCTCGAGGACACCTGGATCCCGGTCGCGCCGTTCCCCGCCCTGCTGGACCACGACGTGCGCGGGTCGCTGTACGCGCTGATGCGTGAGGTCTACGACCGGCCGCCCGCACGAGCCGTGGAGCGGCTGGAGCCGCGGCTCGCCGAGGCGCACCAGGCGCAGATCCTCGGCATCCCGCCGGGCGCCCCGCTGATGCTGCTCACGCGGGTCTCCTACGACGCCGCGGGCACACCGGTGGAGTTCTCCTGCGATCACTACCGCGGCGACCGGGCGCGCTTCGTGGTCGAGGTCGACACCGATCCGTCGCGCTGACCGCCGGCGGCGTCCGTCGCTGCGCCGGCCGCGTCCGTCGCTGCGCCGGCCGCGTCAGTCGCTGCGCCGGACCTCGTCGAGCAGGGCGTCGAAGCCCGGGCTGTCGAACTCGGCCACCGCGCGCTCGTAGCGCTCCATCGCCCAGGCCCAGAAGTCGAACGCGATCTCCGATACTCCGTCCTGGATCGAGCCCCACAGCGTCCAGCCGTACTTGCTCATCAGCCCCCACAGCCGGGCCCGGGCGATCTTGTTGCGCAGCGGCCGCCCGTAGTAGGCGGTGATCAGGCCCCCGAGCTGCTCCAGGGACAGGTTGGACTCGCTCCAGACGTTGCCGAGCTCGAAGCAGGGGTCGTTGTTGCCTGAGTACTCGTAATCGATCAGCCGAAAGACGTCGCCGGCGAGGATGAAGTTGCCGGCCAGCAGATCGTTGTTGCAGGGCACGGGTGGCTCGACGTTGACGGCGAAGGCCTCACGGATCGCCGCCACCTGGGGCGCGAACTCGTCGTAGCGCTCGGGCAGGCGGAATCCGCGCTCGCCGACGATCCGCCGGTAGCGCGGCTGGATCTCGAACATGTCGAAGTCGTCGCGGAACGGGGCGGCTGAGTGCAGCCAGCGGCAGGCGTCGGCGATCCGCTGCACGTGATCACCGTCGCGCAAATCGGCCTCGGTCATCGCGCGGCCCTCGATGAACTGGAACACCATCGCGTTGTGCTCGGGGTGGTAGGCCACGACGGCCGGTCCGACGCCGACCGCGGCCGCCCGTCCGGCGTTGAAGTACTCGTTGTCGCGATCGATGGCCAGCAGGCCGGTGTCGCTGGTGTAGCGGCGCACGACGTAGGCGCCCGACGGCGTGACGACCTTGTGGTTGTGGTTGGTCAGCCCGCCGGGCAGCTCGGAGACCTCGGTCGCCCCGGCCAGTTCGGGCACCATCGCCAGCACCTGGTCCAGTGACGCGGTCTCCCCCATTGGTATAGGGCAATATATAGGCGCGAGTCGACCGAGGAGAGGGCATTGGACGGCAGGGTGGTCATCATCGGCGGGGGGGTGGCGGGGTGCAGCGTCGCCTACCACCTGGCGCGGGCCGGATGGACCGACGTCCTGCTGCTCGACAAGCGCGAGCTGACCAGCGGCTCAACCCATCACGCGGCCGGCCTGGTCACCCAGTTCAACCCGTCGGCCACGATGATGCGCATGCGCCGTTACAGCGTCGAGCTCTACCGCGAGCTCGGGGTCTTCGAGGCGGTCGGCAGCGTCCGCGTCGCCTCCAGCCGCGACGGCTGGCTCGACTTGCGCCGCGCGGTCAGCCGGGCTGCGGCCAACGGGCTGGTGGCCGAGCTGATGTCCGCGGCCGAGGTGGCCGAGCGGCTGCCCGGAGCGAGCCCGGACGGTGTCCAGGGCGGCCTGTGGATGGGCGGCGACGGCTGGGTGGATCCCCACATCACCACCTATGCGGTGGCCGACGCGGCGCGGGCGCTCGGCGCGCGGATCCGGACCGGGGTCCAGGTCACCGCGATCGAGCTCGACGCGCAGCGCGCGGTGCGGGCGGTGATCTGCGGCCCGGAGCGGATCGAGGCCGACCATGTCGTCTGCGCGGCCGGCATCTGGGCGCCGCAGGTGGCGGCGATGGTCGGCCTGGAGCTCACCTCGACCCCGGTCGACCATCAGCACGTGGCCATGCAGGCCGTTCCCGGGCACACCTTCCCGCGGGACATGCCCTGCTTCCGTGACCCCGACAACCTCGTCTACGGCAAGGCCGAGGCCGGAGGGCTGCTGATCGGCGGCTATGAGCCCGACCCGCCGGCCCGCTGGACCGACGGCGTCCCCTGGGAGCACTCGGCCAGCCCAGTTCCGTCGGACATGGACCGCTTCGCGCCGCTGCTGGAGGGCGCGATCCGCCGCTTCCCCGCCCTGGCCGACTCCGGGGTGATCCGCCTGCTCTGCCATCCCGACGCGATGACCCCGGACGGCAACCCGCTGCTGGGGCCGATGCCCGGCGTGCGCAACTTCTGGGTCGCCGCCGGGCTGTCGCTCAACGGCTTCGGGGGCGCCGGCGGACTGGGCAAGAGCCTGGCCGAATGGATGACCGGCGGTGAGACCGAGTTCGACGTCAGCGCCTACCGGCCGTGGCGCTTCGGCCGCGCCTACCGCGACCCGGTGATGCGCTCCGAGGCCGCCCGGGAGGCCTACCGCTATTACTACCGCCTGCGCTATCCGCTCGACACCGCTCAGCTGGGACGGGGCCGGCGGCTGAGCCCCCTGCACGGGCGCCTGGAGGAACTCGGGGCGGTGTTCGGGACCAAGCACGGCTGGGAGCGGGCCGACTACTTCGCCCCCGGCCGGCGCTGGCGGCGCGCCGGCGAGGACCAGCGGGCGTTCGGCTTCACGCCTCCCCCCTACCTCGATCTGCTTGCCGCCGAGCACGCCGCGTTCCGCGAGCGCGTCGGGATCATCGACCTCACCTCGTTCGGCAAGCTCGAGGTCTCCGGCCCCGGAGCGGCATCCCTGCTGGCGCGGGTCTGCGACAACCGCGTCGACCGCGAGCCGGGTCGGGTCGTCTACACCCAGTTCCTGGACGCGCGGGCCGGGATCGTCGCCGACCTCACCGTCACCCGGCTGGCCGAGGATCGCTTCCGGATCGTCACCGGGGCGGGCGCGGCCGCCACCGATCTGGGCTGGCTGCGCCTGCAGGCGGCCGGCCGCGAGGACGAGGTGCGCATCCGCGACGTCTCCGACGAGCTGGCGGTGATCGGGATCTGGGGTCCGCGGGCTCGCGACGTGCTCGCCGCGGTCACCGCCGACGACGTCTCGGACGGCGCCCTGCCCTTCGGCCGCGCGCGCTCCGTGACGATCGGCGGGACCGCGCCGCTGGCCCAGCGGATCACCTTCGTCGGCGAGCTCGGCTTCGAGCTCTACGTCGACCCGGAGTGGGCGGTGCAGGTGTGGGACCGGCTGATGACGGCGGGGGCGCCGCACGGCATCACCGCGGGCGGCTACCGGGTGCTCGAGTCGCTGCGGATCGAGAAGGGATACCGCTATTTCGGCTCTGACCTGACCCCGACCGACACGCCCGACGAGGGCGGCGTCGGCTTCTGCGCTCCGGCCGGCCACAGCGGATACCTCGGCGCCGAGGCGCTCGCCGCCGCGCGTGAGCGCGGTGCCCGGCACCGCGTGCGCACGCTGCGGGTCGGGGAGGGCGTCTACGCGTGCCTGTACGGCGGGGAGGCGGTGCGCCGCGACGGTCAGGTGATCGGTCAGGTGCGCAGCGCCGCCCCTGGCTTCACCGTGGGAGCGATGCTCGCGCTCGCCGCGCTGCCCGCGGACCTCGAGCCCGGAGACCGGGTCACGGTCGACGTGCTCGGTGAGGCGACAGCCGCCGAGGTCACCGACGACGTGCTCTACGACCCGGAGAACGCCCGCATCCGCGCGTAGCGGGCCGGGCGCGGGGCGCCCCGGGACGGCCGGCTAGGCCCGGACCCGCTCTGCCGCCGGGTCGTACAGCGGCTCGGCCGCCACCTCAGCGGCGATCGCGCGCCCGAACACGGTGACCTCGACGCGCTCGCCCTCGCCGATCTCGGCCGGCAGCAGGGCGTAGGCGATGCTCTTGCCGACCCGGTGCCCCTGCCCGCCGGAGGTCACCCGCCCGACCGGATCGCCGCCGGCCCGGACCGGCTCGTTGCCCAGGCAGACCGCTCGCGGATCCTCGAGCACGAGGCAGCGCAGGCGGCGCCGGGGGCCGCCCGCCTCGCGCACCCGCAGCAGGGCGTCGCGCCCGATGAACCCGCCGGGTTTGTCGAGCTGAACCGCGAAGCCCAGCCCGGCCTCGTCCGGGGTCACGTCTGGGGTGATGTCCGAGCCCCACACGCGGTAGCCCTTCTCCAGGCGCAGACAGTCGATCGCCCGGTAGCCGCCGGCCCGCAGGCCGTGCTCGCGACCGGCCGCCCACAGGGCGTCCCACAGCCCGAGGGCGAACTCGGGCGGGGTGTAGAGCTCCCAGCCCAGCTCGCCGACGAAGGTGATCCGCTGCGCGAGCACGGGCGCGGCCCCGACCGTGACCTCCCGGGCGCGCAGGAACGGGAACGCCTCGGCGCTGAGGTCGTCCTCGGTGAGCGGCTGCAGGATCTCGCGCGCCCGCGGCCCCCACAGGCACAAGCAGGCGTGGGCCGAGGTCACGTCCTCGATGGTGACCGAGCGACCCGAGGGCAGGTGGGCGCGCACCCAGCGCAGGTCGCGGTGGCCGAACGCCGTGCCGGTGACCAGCCGGAAGCGGTCCTCGGCCAGCCGGGTGACGGTGAGATCGGCCTCGATCCCGCCGCGCGGATTGAGCAGCTGCGTGTAGACCGCCGTGCCGGGCTCGCGGTCGATCTCGTTGGCGCACAGCCGGCTCAGCGCCGCGGCGGCGCCAGCGCCGCGGACCTCGAGCTTGGCGAACGAGCTCTGGTCAAACAGGGCGGCGGTGTCGCGCGCGGCCAGGCTCTCGGCGGCGATGGCCGCAGACCAGAAGCGGCCCGCCCAGCCGTGGGGGCGCAGGTCCTCGTCGCCCTCGGACGCGTTGGTCTGAAACCAGTTGGCGCGTTCCCAGCCCGACTTCTCCCCGAAGACCGCGCCGAGCTCGCGCAGCCGCGGGTAGGCGGGCGAGACCCGCAGCGGCCGGCCGGCCTCGTGCTCCTCATGCGGGTAGACGATGTCGTAGTAGCGCGAGTAGGCGTCCAGCGCGCGGGTGCGGGCGTAGGCGCGGCTGCGCCAGTGGCGGCCGAAGCGGCGCACGTCCATGCTGGCGACGTCGTACTCGGGCTGACCGTCGACGATCCACTCGGCCATCACCTTGCCCACCCCGCCGGCCCCGGCCAGGCCGTGGACGCAGAATCCAGCTGCAACCCAAAGACCGTCGACGTCGGTCTCCCCGAGGATGAACTCACCGTCCGGGGTGAACGCCTCGGGACCGTTGACGACCTTGGCCAGACCGATCTCGCGCAGGGCGGGCACCCGCTTCTGCGCCCCGGCCCAGGATTCGGCGAACCGCGTCAGATCGGGCTCGAACAACGTGCGCGCCTGGGCCAGCGGCGTGTCCGTGTCCCAGGTCACCGGCTCGCGGGCGTAACCGCCGACGAGCAGGCCCCCGGCTTCGGGGCGGAAATAGACGATGTGGTCGGGATCGCGGACGGTCGGCACGTCGCCGACCGGCGGATCCAGCGGCTCGGTGACGACGTACTGGTGGCGCATCGGCACGATCGGGATCGAGGTGCCGGCCTGCCGGGCCAGCTCTCCCGACGCGGCCCCCGCGGCGATGACCACGACCTCGGCGGCGATCGTGCCACCGTCGGTGTGGACGCCGGCCACACGGCCGTCGCGCACCTCGAACCCGGACACGCGTGTGCCTGTGTGGATGGCCACGCCCAGGGCCCGGGCGCCCGCGGCCAGCGTCTCGGTGAGCAGCGCCGGGTCCAGCCAGCCGTCACCGGGCAGCCAGGCCGCCGCGAGCACGTCGTCGACGTCCATCAGCGGCAGCCGCTCCTGGGCCTGCGCCGGGGTGATCACCTCCATGGCCAGCCCGAAGGTGGCGGCCGAGCCGGCCAGCCGCTCGAGCTCCTGGACCCGCTCGGGGGTGCAGGCCACGCGCAGGCTGCCGACCCCGCGCCAGCCGGGGTCGCGGCCGGTCTGGTCGCGCAGCTCGGCGTAGAGCCCGCTGGAGTACATGATCATCCGCGTCTGCCCGATCGTCGAGCGCAGCTGCCCGACGAACCCGGCCGAGTGCCAGGTGGTGCCCTCGGTCAGCTCGTGCTGCTCGAGCAGGACGATCTCGCGCCAGCCGAGCCGGGCCAGGTGGTAGGCGATGCTGGTGCCTCCCACTCCACCGCCGACGACGACGGCGCGCGCCGCCGCGGGTAGCTGGGCGGCGTCACTCACCGGCGGTCACCGGCATAGGTATAGACCATTCCCGCGTGTGCGGCAACGGGGCCCCGCCGCGGTGTCAGGGCCGGCGGCCCGGGACCGTCAGGGCCGGGGGGCCTGGACCGTCAGGGCCGGCGGCCCGGGACCGTCAGGGCCGGGGGGCCTGGATCCGCGGACCGGCGGCGATCGACGCCGCGGCGGCGGCGATCAGCTCGGCGCGGTCGTGACCGGAGCGGCCGAGGTTGGCCTGGATCGTGTAGAGCACGCCACGGACGAGGTAGTCGATCATCGGAGGCGAGCACGAGGCGCCACAGGACAGTGGCCGGAAGCCCGCCCGGCTGGCGCCGCGCACGGTCACGCGGCGGCCGAACACCGCCTGGCCGCGGTGGGCGCTGAAGGCGGCCACGAAGCAGGCCGTCGCCTCGCCGCAGTTGCGCACCGCGCCGAGGGAGAAGTCGTAGCTGTGTCCGGTGGCCGCGCCGCTGGCGTAGAGGCGGCGGGCGTCCAGCGGCATACGCGCGGGCAACAGCACGGGCGGAGCCCCCGGGGTGCGGTTGGCCGCCGCGATCTGGCGGGCGAGCACGGTCGGCAGGGCGGGCAGTCGCGCGGCCCCTGCCACCCCGCTGAGCGCGGCGAGCGCGCCGACCAGGGCCAGGACGGCGAGCGCGGCCCGGCGTCCGGCGCACAGGCGGCTGTGGCGGATCTGCTCGGGGCTCTGGAGGCGGTTGCTACTCATGGCGCGGTCCTGTCATGGCCGCGCATCCTAACCGCATCCCCGGGGTGAAGCGGACGCCGGGCGGCGGCCCCATCTCGGGGGCCGCCGCTCCGGAGCCCTGGCACCGTTCGCGAGTGGGGCACGGACTCTGCGACGGTGCGCTGACCTGACCGAGGCCGCCGCCAGAGGCGGCGCTGGGTCAGCTCAGGATCAGGTCGACCGAGCGCCACACCGATCCGGCGCTCGAGACGGCCAGCTCGCCCTCGTGCACGACGGTGCCGGGGGTCAAATTCGCGGACGTGCACGGCGCTTGCTGCCCGGCGTCACCGCCCTGGTCGCCCTGGTCGCCCTGGTCGGGCTGATCGCTGCCGGACTGATCGCCACCGGACTGATCGCCACCGGACTGATCGCCACCGGACTGATCGCCGCCGGACTGATCGCCACCGGACTGATCGCCACCGGACTGATCGCTGCCGGTCTGATCGCCGCTCGGATCGTCCGCCGAGTCCGACTGGCCCGCGTCCGAGGACGTCTGCGAGCTGGTGCCCGAGGAGCTCTGCGCCGCCTCGCAGCTCAACTCGGTGTCCCCGGTGACCTTCCCGCTGACCGTGGATCCGTTGTTGAGGGTGACGACCAGCGTGGTCCCGTCGAACGAGGTGACGGTGCCCGCGTTGTCCGACGACGGCGTCGGGCTGGTGCTCGACGAGGCCGCGGTGATGTGGCGCAGGTGCGAGCGCATGCGGTGATGACGTCTGGCGTGCTGGCGGTGGTGTCCGTGGGCGAGCGCCGACGCCGGCGCGAGGGCGAGCAACGCGGCGCCGATGAGGGCGATGAACCATGTCTTGCGCATATCCGGGGGGGTACCTCCTTGCCGGCGCGCCCGGAGGGCGGCTGACCGGCGCAGTGTTCGGTTGGTTGGGAAGAGTCACGCCGCGCAGAAAGGTCACGCTGCCGTTGCTCGTGGCCGGCGACGCACCTCCCCGGACAGGGTCGACGCGCGCTCAGGAATTCCCGCCCGCCGCCGGCCCGCCCTGACCACCGGACGAGGGGCTGGCCAGGTCCGAGCTTCCCGAGGGGGCGCCCGCCGGGTCCGAACCGGCCGGGGTGCCGCCCCCGAGGGGGGCCGTGGCGACGGATCCCGGGCCGGCGCTGTCGGCCGTGGCGACGGATCCCGGGCCGGCGCTGTCGGCCGTGCCGGCGCCGGCGGCCCGGGCGTCGGATGAGCCACCCGACCCGCCGGACCCACCCGAGCCGTCCGAACCGCCGGACCCACCGGAGCCGTCCGAACCGCCGGACCCGCCCGAACCCTCCGAACCGCCGGACCCCACCGAGCCAGCCGAACCGCTGGACCCACCCGAACCGTGCGACCCGCCGGACCCACCCGTACCGGACCGGCCATCGGAGCCGCCTGGGCTGTGCGCGCCGTCCGGTCCGCCTGTGCCGCGCGGGTCGGCGCTGCTGGAGCTCTCCGGGCGTCCGGACCCGGGGACCGCCCCTGGGCTACCGGAGCCCCCCGAACCGGACCGGTCGGGGCCACCGGGGCTGCCCGCGCCGCCGGAGCTCCCCGCGGAACCGCCCTGCCCCGCGCCGCCGAGGTGGCCGGTCACCGGCGACGCGTCCGGAGTCGACACGCGCAGGATGCTGGCGGCGGAGCCCGCCGGTCTGCGCACCGCCGGGCCGGCGGAGAGCGCGAGAGCGGACCGCAGGCCCGGGCCAGATCCGGGACGAGACCGCGCCGGATGTCCCGAGCCACCGGCGACCGCGATCGCGGCCGCCGCGGCGATCAGGCCGAGCTTGGGCAGCAGGCCGCCCGCCGCCGCCAGCCCGGCGCCACCGGCCGAGGACCCCGTCGCGGCCAGCATCACGCCCGCTCCACCGGGCCCGGAAGCCGCGCCGGCCAGCCAGCGCGCCAGCGGATACGGCACGAGAGCCGAGACGGCGCTGCGCAACGCGGCCCGGGCCCGGTGCACGAGCTGACGCACCGCTCCCTCGGACACGCCCAGGACGGCGGCGAGCTCGGAGCGACTCAGGCCCTGGACGGTGCTGCCGATCAGTGCCTCGCGCTGACGTACGGGCAGGCCGCCCAGGGCGTCCAGCACCTCGCGCGCCTCGTCGCGCACGTCCAGCACCGCACACGCCGGCTCGCCGGGCAGCCCGTCGGCAGGGAGTGGCCTCGTCACCGGGAGCCGGGCGCGCATCGCGGTGTTGCGCAGGATCGCGTGAAGCCAGGCGCGCACGTGCTGCACCTCGGTGCCACGCTGGATCGCGGCGAAGGCGCTGAGCAGGGTCTGCTGGACGATGTCCTCGGCCTCGGCGGCGGCGGCCAGCCGTCGTGCCGAGCCGACCAGCTCGCTGCGGTAGCGCTCGGCGAGCAGCGCAAATGCGCCGCCGTTCCCATCGCGGGCGAGGCTCAGCAAACGCTGGTCGGACTGAGACCGCAGATACAGATCAGAGAGCCACGGGCTCATGTCCCTCCTGACGCCGGTTTGGCTCTGGACTTCCCCGCCGGAATCCGGCCTGCCGTAGGCTAGGGCCCGGCCGGTAAAGAGAGGGGAAAATTCCCCGCTGCACGCCGCCGTTCGCGCCGTCGGCGTCCATCCGGGTGGCGAGCGCGATCATAGGCGCAGCCCCAGCCACAGCAGGAGCGTGGCCAGGACGATCGCCGGAGGCACGGTCATCGCGCCAAGCACCACGAACTCTCGCGCCGGGTAGGCGACTCCGGCGGCGGCCAGGACCCGTCGCCACAGCAGGGTGGCCAGCGACCCCACGTGCGCCAGGTTGGGTCCCACATTGACGCCGATCAGCACCGCGAGCACCGGACCCGCCCCGCGCGCGGCGGCGACCGGAACGAGGATCAGGGTGGCGGGCAGGTTGTTGACCAGGTTGGCCAGAACGGCGCTGATCGCCGCCACGAGGAGCAGGTCCCCGAGTGAGGTGCCGGCCGGCAGCACGTCGCGGACGGCGGCGCCGAGGCCGTGATGGGTGGCCGTGGCGACGATCACCCCGAGCCCGAGCACGAAGCTGAGAAACCCGGGCTCGACCGCGCCCAGGAGCGCCACCGGCCGGGTCCGCCTCGAGACGAGCGCGGGGAGGTTGATGACCGCCGCGCCGGCGATGGCCACCCAGATCGGGTCCACGGCGACGGCTGAGCTGAGGGCGAACCCGGCCAGCGTGGCGGCCAGCACGGCGAGCGCGAAGCGCGGCACCGCGACCGGCGGCACCGCGACCGGCGGCGCCGCCCCATCCGCGCGCAGCCCCTGCCCCGCCGGACCGTCCCCGCTCGGGCCGTCCCCCGCCGCCCCCTCGGCGGCCCGGGGCGCGTCCTGCGCCCAGCGGGAGATCACCGCCCACTCGACCGCGACGACGGCCACGGTGGGCAGCGCCATGAGCACCGCGAAATGCGCGAAGGACAGACCCGAGGCGCGAAAGGCGAGCAGGTTGGTCAGGTTGGAGACGGGCAGCAGCAGCGAGGCGGAGTTGGCCAGGTGGGCGCAGGCGTAGAGCGGGCCGCGCGGAGCGGCCCGCAGCCGAGCCGTGGTGGCGAGCACGATCGGAGGCAGCAGCACCACCGTGGCGTCAAGCCCGAGCACGATGGTCACCGCCGTGGCCGCGGCGAAGACGAGCGCCAGCAGCCGCCGCGGCGACCCTCCCGCCCGGCCGGCCATCACCTCGCCCAGGGCGGCGAACAGGCCCTCGCGCCGGCAGCCCTCGGCGATCAGCAGCAGCGCGGCGAGGAAACCCACGGTCGGCCCGAGCGCGCGCAGCGCCGACCCGGCGGCCGACAGGCCGATCGCCCCGACGAGCACCAGCACCAACGCGCCGAGCGCGGCGGCACCCGCCTCGGGGACGCGCGGCGGGCGCGCGAGGGCGACCAGAAGCGTCCCCGCCAGCAGGATCAGCGCCAGCGGCAGGGCGATCGCGTCGCGCACAGACCGTGTTGTAGCGCCCCGCGGGACCGCGCCCCGCTGAGGCGGTGCGTCAGGCGGTCGGCACCTCGGCCGCGTCGGTCAGCCCCAGCCGCGAGATCGCCCGGTCGCGCAGCTTGTACTTCTGCACCTTGCCCGTCACCGTCATCGGGAACTCGGACACGGCGATCACGTAGCGGGGGATCTTCTGGTGGGCGATCCGCCCCTGGCAGTGGGCGGCCACCGCGGCCGCGTCAACGGTGGCTCCCGAACGCGGGATCACGAACGCGACCAGCTCCTCGCCGTAGCGCACGTCGGGCACCCCCACGACCTGCACATCGGCGATGTCGGGGTGGGAGTACAGGAACTCCTCGATCTCCCGCGGGTACAGGTTCTCGCCCCCGCGGATGACCATGTCCTTGCTGCGGCCGACGATGTTGACGTAGCCGGCGGCGTCCATCGTGGCCAGGTCTCCGGTGTGCATCCAGCTGTCGGCGTCGATCGCCTCGGCGGTCCGCTCGGGGTCGTTCCAGTAGCCCTGCATCACGCTGTAGCCGCGCGTGCACAGCTCCCCGCTGGCGCCGCGCGCCACGGTCGCGCCCGAGACCGGGTCGACGATCTTGACCTCGAGGTGCGGTCCGACCCGGCCGACCGTGCCGACGCGCTTGTCGATCGGGTCGTCGGGAGCGGTCTGGGTGGAGACCGGGCTGGTCTCGGTCATGCCGTAACAGATGCCGACCTCGTCCATGTGCATGCGCTCGATGACCCGGCGCATCACCTCTACCGGGCAGGGCGAGCCGGCCATGATCCCGGTCCGCAGCGACCGCAGGTCGTGCTCGGCAAAGCTCGGGTGCTCCAGCTCGGCGATGAACATCGTCGGCACCCCGTACAGCGACGTGCATCTTTCCTGGGCGACGGCGCGCAACGTCGCCTCGGGGTCGAAGGCGGGCGCCGGGATGACCATCGCGGCGCCGTGCGACGTGCAGGCCAGGTTGCCCATGACCATTCCGAAGCAGTGGTAGAACGGCACCGGGATGCAGACGCGATCCTCCTCGCTGTAGCGGCATCCCTCTCCCACCAGGTAGCCGTTGTTGAGGATGTTGCGGTGCGAAAGCGTGGCCCCCTTGGGAAAGCCCGTCGTGCCGCTCGTGTACTGGATGTTGATCGGGTCCTCGGGGGTGAGCGCGTCGCTGCGGCGGCCCAGCTCGGCAGGATCGACCGTGGCGGCGCCGCTCAGCAGAGCCGCCCACTGCTCGGACTCGTAGAAGATCACCGTCTCCAGGGCCGGGAGCGTGGGTGCCACCTCGGCCACCATCGCCCGGTAGTCGGAGGTCTTGAAGGCCGGGGCGGCGAGCAGCATCCGGCAGCCCGACTGGCGCAGCGCGTACTCCAGCTCGCTGGTCCGGTAGGCCGGGTTGACGTTGACGAGGATCACACCGAGCTTGGCCGTCGCGTACTGGGTCAGGGTCCACTCGGCCCGGTTGGGACTCCACACCCCGAGCCGATCGCCCTGCTCAAGACCCGCGGCGATCAACCCGCGGGCCAGCTCGTCGACGGCGGCCCCGAACTGCGCGTAGGTGTAGCGCAAGCCCTGATGGCAGGACACGAGCGCCTCGCGATCGGGATAGCGGGCGACCGTCGCGTCGAGGTTGGCGCCGATCGTCTGCTCGAGCAGCGGCGGATTCGACGCGCCGCGCGCGTGGGCCAGGGTCATGTCTCTCTCCTCGGTCACAGCCGCTTTCTCGAGCGGTCGCGGTTCTCAAGCCCGGAAGTCTAGGTGTGGACCGACGGCGGCAGAAGGGACGGCGTGCCGCTGTCGCGCTCGGCCATCACGTCGCACAGCGCGGTGACGACCCGGGGGTCGAACTGGGTGCCGGCGTTGCGCCGCAGCTCGACCAGGGCGGCCTGCGCCGAGCGGGCCGGCTGGTAGCAGCGATCGGACGTGATCGCCTCGTACGCGTCGCAGACGGCGATGATCCGCGCCCCGAGGGGGATCCGCTCGGCGGCCAGCCCGTCGGGGTAGCCACCGCCGTCCCAGCGCTCGTGGCTGGAGCGGACCAGGCGGGCCACCGGGCGCAGAGCGGGTGCCGCCGCCAGGATGCGCTCCCCGATCGCGGTGTGCTCGCGCATGAAGCGCCACTCCTCCGCGGTCAGCGGCCCGGGCTTGTCGAGGATCTCGTCCGGGATCGCGAGCTTGCCGATGTCGTGCAGCTCGGCGGCCCGCAGCAGCTCGTCCATCGTCTCGGCGTCCAGCGCCAGGCGCCGCCCGACCGCTCCGGCCAGAGAGCCCACGCTGGAGACGCGCTGGCGCAGGATCGGCGCGCGCTCGCTCAGCAGTTGCATGAGCACGTCGCGGGCCGGGATGCCTCCGGCGGTGCGGGCCTTCTCGGCGTACATGCGGTCGTCAGCGAGCTGCAGTGCGGCCGCCGGGGTCACGGCCTCGTCGGGAAAGACGGCCAGTCCGATCGACGCGGTGACCGCGAACGAGCTGCAGGGCTGGTGCAGCGCGGAGGCGATCGCGGCGAGCACCGGATCCTGGCGTGCCACCGGCCCCGGCAGCAGCATGCAGAATTCATCGCCGCCAAGGCGATAGACGCTGCCCCGGCCGGCCACCGCTTCGACCAGCCGGTTGGCCATGCGCGAGAGCAGGACGTCGCCGGCGGCATGGCCGAAGGTGTCGTTGTAGCGCTTGAAGCCGTCCAGGTCCGAGAAGGCGATGGTGCAGCGGCTGCCGGCGGCCAGCTGGGTCGCCAGGGCGGCGCTCAGACACCGCCGGTTACCCAGGCCGGTGAGCGCGTCGGTCATCGCCTCGCCTTCGCTGCGCAGCAGATCGCGGACGCCGGCCAGGTGGGTGCGTGTGGCCCGGACGATGGCCAGCACGAGACTGCACGTCGCCAGCACGACGACGGTGGGCGTCACGTGACCGAAGGCGGCCACCACGAGCAGGCCCAGGGCGGTGACCATCGCGATTCCGGTGGCGTACACGGTGCGATGCACCGCATGGGTCACCGCGGCCGGCTGCGAGCGGGCCGGCACCCAGGCGGCGAACGCGAACGTGGCCATCGAGGCCGGCCAGAGAACATCGATGATCGCGCCGGCGTGATAGCTGCCGACCGCGACCTCATAGGCGTAGAGCACGTCGGTGACCGCGGTGAGGATGGTGGCGAGCCCGAGCAGCGCCCAGGCGCGTCCCGGCCGGCCGCCCGCCAGCGACCAGGCGACCGCGATGATGCCCAGCAGACCAAGGTCCCCGACGGGATAGGCGATGTTGATCAGGCCCTGCAGCCAGCGGCTGTCCGCCGCTCGCAGGACCGGTGCGAGCATCAGTGCGCCGGTCAGCGCGGCGGTGGTCAGGCCGACGATCAGCCCGTCCAGCCATTGGGTCAGACCGACCCGGTGCAGGCGCGCGCGCATCAGCAGGATCAGGCCGGCGGCCAGGGCGGGATACATGGTCAGGTAAAAGGCGTCGGCGATCGACGGCGTGGGCGGATTGGCCATCGCGTCCAGCCACAGCGACCAGATGAGGTCACCGACGGTCCATCCGAGCAGCCCGAGCCAGATCAGCGTCCAGGCCAGCCGGTCGGTGCGGCTGCGCATGATCCGCGCGGCCAGCACGGCGAGGGAGGCCAGCTCGACGCCCGAGTACAACCAGCGGTCTCCGATCACCCGCGCGGTCCCGTCCGCGCCGCTCACGGCCACTGCGGCCTCGACCAGCAGGGCGAGCGCGATCACCGCCCCCGCGGGGGCCAGGACGGGCCGGGATCGGATCATCGTGCGCACGGCAAAGGGCGACCGGCGCGCACGGTGGGCTCACGCGCGAGCGCCGCAATCAGGCTATCGGCCCAAACCTGCTCAACCTTGACCGGGGCCGCCCGACCCTGGACGCCGCCGAGCGCTCAGCCGAGGGCCGGATGCAGGCCCCACTGCGCGACGTGGCGCTCCCCCGGGTTCAGCCACGCCAAGCCCTCGCCGGTGGCCAGCGCGTTGGGCGGGCAGCTCATCGGCTCGATGGCCACGCCGCGCCGCCGCGCCGCCGGCGCCAGCGTGTCCCCGGTGAAGACCATCAGGTGCGTGAACGCGCGGTCGGCCCAGAGGCTCACCCCCCGGCGGCCGTCGGGTGCGCTGAGCCGCACGCGAACTCGCCCGTCGGCATCCCGGGTCAGGTCGGTGAAGCCCGTATCCAGCACGTCGTCACCGATCGGGCGGGCGGCGCGGAAGTCATAGCGCGTGCCCTGCACGGGGACGGCGGCGGTGGGGATCCCCCGCTCGTCAGTGACCAGCCGAGTCGCGGCGGGCAGCTCGAGGCTGGCCGCGTCGACGCGCGGGGTCCCCACCGTCAGGTAGGGATGGGCCCCGACGCCGTACGGGCAGGGCTCGCCACCGGCGTTGCGGGCCGTGACGGTGACCGTGAGCCCGTCGTCGTCCAGGGCGTAGCGCGCGGCGAGATCGAGCGTCCCCGGCCAGCCGGGCTGGGGGTGCAGCCGGTGGGCCATCGTCACGGCGGCGCCGTCGTGCTCAGCCGGCGCCCAGGACGCCCAGCGCACCAGACCATGGATCGCGTTGCCGGCCGCGACCTCGGTGAGCGGCAGCTGCTGGCCCTCACCGTCCAAGCTCCAGCGGCCGCCGTTGACCCGGTTGGGCCACGGGATGAGCAGCTGACCGCGCCCGCCGCTGCTCATCGCCTCCGGGGGATAGCCGTCCAGGACATCGGCCCCACCCGCGGTGTAGGTGCGCAGCCCGCCACCGACCTCGACGATCACCGCCCGCTGGTCGCGGTAGGCGATCTCGTACTGCTCTCCGCTCGGTACGACGGTCATCGTGCACGGACACTAATGCGCCGCGCCGGCCGGCAGCGGTTCCGCGGCGGCGGGCTCGGGTTCGGGTTCCTCGGTGCCAGGGTCCACGAACGGGAGCGGCGCGTCGAGATCGATCCCGCGGCGGCGCAGCTTCAGGGTGTAGATCGTGTCCGGGGACAGGACGCCGGAGATCGCGGTGGCGACGACGACGGCGAGCATCAGCGGCAGGATGATCCCGTAGTCACCGGTGAGCTCGAAGATGATCAGCACGCCGGTGATCGGGGCCCGGGCGGCGGCGGCGAAGACGGCGCCCATACCGACCAGGCCGTAGGCGCCCGGGGAGTGGACGAGCCCGGGCAGGATCCGGTGCGCGACGTCGCCGTAGGCCGTTCCGAGCATCGCGCCCATGAACAGTGACGGGGCGAACACCCCGCCCGAGCCGCCGATCCACATCGTCAGGCTCGTGGCCAGGACCTTGGCGACGAGCAGCCCGAGCAGGGCCAGCAGCACCTCGTGACCGGCCACCGCTCGCTCCAGCACGGGGTAGCCCACGCCGTACATCTGCGGTACGGCCAGCAGCAGCAGCCCGAGCAGCACTCCACCCACGCCGGGCCGCAACCAGTCCGGCCGGCCCTCCCAGAGCCGGTCGGCGGCGTCCTCACCGCGGTACAGGACGGTGACGAAGGCGAGTCCGACGGCGACCGAGAGCACGCCCAGGCCGGCGTAGAGCAGGTACTGGACCGGAGAGCCGAGCGTGAACGCCGGAAGGTGCAGGAACGCGGCCGAGCCGAAGGCGGCCCGCCCGATCGCCGCCGCCGTCACCGAGCTGAGCACGACGAGACCGAAGGAACCGGTGCTGAAGTCGCCCAGGATCAGCTCGAGGCTGAAGAAGACACCGGCGATCGGCGCGTTGAAGGTCGCGGCGATGCCGCCCGCGGCGCCGCAGGCCACCAGCAGCCGCAGGTTGGCCTCGGCCACGCCGGCCCGCTGGCCGAGGACCGAGCCGAGCGCCGAGCCGATCTGGACGATCGGCCCCTCCCGGCCCACCGATCCGCCCGACCCGATGCACAGCGCGGAGGCCAGCGACTTGACGATCGGAACCTGGGGTCGCATCCGGCCGCCGTTGCGCGCCACCGCGAGCATCACCTCGGGCACGCCGTGACCGCGCGCCTCCGGCGCGAAGCGGCTGACCAGCGGGCCGTAGAGCAGGCCGCCGACGACCGGCACCAGGACGACGAACCACACCCCCAGGCCGGGCAGGTTGGGGTTGACGGCATGACCGGCCGCGCTGTAGTCGGCGTGCCCACTGAACAGCAGGGTGAAGCCCTTGATCAGCTCCCGGAAGACGATCGCACCGACGCCCGCGCCCGCGCCGGTGGCCAGCGCGAGCAGGGTCAGGCCGCCGCCCTCGCGGCGGGCCAGGCGGCGCAGGCGCTGCGCGATCGTCGTTTCCCTTTCGGCTCTCACACATCCATCCTGCCCCGGCGTCGAGGCGCCGGCCGCGGCCAAGGGCGGACCCGTCAGTGGGGTGACCGGTTTGCCGCCCGCATGCGATCTCGCATACTCACCGCATGCGACGCGCGACCCTCGGAGCCTGTCAGCTGCTGCTCGAGGACCCCGAGCTGGCCGAGGCGATCCCGGACGCCCAGCGCACCGAGGCGATCGTCCGCTGCCGGGTGCCGACGATGCGGATCGCGCGGGGCCGCTGGACGGTGCCCGGCGACGCGCGTCTGGAGGACGGGATCGGGCTGCTCGTGCTGGAGGGGCTGCTGATTCGCCGCACGGGGATCGATGGCCGCTTCGGGGCCGAGCTGCTCGGGGAGGGAGACCTGCTGCGGCCCTGGCAGGGCGAGGACGCCGAGCCGCCGCTCCTGCTCACCGCCGGCTGGCGCGCGCTGACCCCGGCCCGGGTCGCGCTGCTCGACGCCGACGCCGCCGCGACGATGGCCGCCTGGCCGGCCCTGACCGGGCGTCTGGTCGCCCGTGCCCTGGAGCGCTCGCGCAACCTCGCGGTCAACATGGCCATCGTCCAGCAGGCCCGGGTGACCGTGCGCATTCACATGCTGCTCTGGCACCTCGCCGACCGCTGGGGCCGGGTGCGCCCCGACGGGGTGATCGTGCCGCTGGCCCTGTCGCACACCGTGTTGGCCGAGCTGGTCGCCGCGCGGCGCCCGACCGTGACCGGCGCGCTGGCCGAGCTGGCCCGCGCCGGGGCCGTGCATCCGCTGGAGCCCGGCTGGCGGCTGAGCGGGGAGCCACCGGGAGAGCTGCTGGTCCTGCAGGCCGTCACCCCGCCGGCGGGGTGAGCGCCGACGTCTCCCATCCGCTGCGCGGAGCCCTCGGCCTCCTGCCGCGCCGAGGGGACGGGTTAAGCGCACGATCAGCGTGGTGTGCATGCCCCGGTGGGCGTGCCCGGGCAGCGAGCAGTAGAGCTCATAGCGGCCGGCGGCCAGCCTCCAGCCCGCCTGGCTGATCCCCCCCGAGGCGGTGACCCGCACGCCCTGGGCGTGGCCGGTCAGGCGACCGTGACGCAGCACCCGGATGCGCCGGTCATGGGCATTCTATCCCCGGTTCCACAGCCCGACGTCGACCGTCCCGGACGGCAGCGCCGCGCGCGCCGGCGGCACTCACCGCACGATGATCGTGCCCTTCATGAAGGCGTGGAACTGGCAGTAGTAGCTGTAGGTCCCCGGCTTGCTCAGCGTGATCGCGTGGCTGGCCCCGGGCTTGAGCGTGCCGGTGTCAAACCCCGGCTGGGTGCTGGTGGCCGTGTGGGCCGTCCGGTCATGGTTGGTGAAGGTGATCTTGGCGCCGGGAGCGACCGTGATCGTCGCGGGCGTATACGCGTAGTTGTCGATCGCCACCGAGGCTGGCCCCGTGGTGGCCGGGGCCGCGGCCGAACTGCTCGTCGCCGCCGAGCTGCTCGTCGTCGCCGGGCTGCTTGGCGCGGCTGACTGAGCGGAGGGGGTGCTCGCCGAGGAGGTCGTCGAGCCGCCCGAGCCGCAGGCGGCGACGGTGAGGGCGATGAGCAGGGCGCCGAGGACGCGAAAGAGGTTCATGTCCTCTCTACGTCCGGCGGCCTCTCTGCGGATCAGTGGCGGCTGGCAGTGATCCGGTGGGTCGCCGGCGCCGTAGAAGGGCCTGACTACTGAGATGGCAAGCCAAGGAGAACCGATGTCCGACTCGATCCCCACCGAGCAGGCGGCAGCCCAGAGCGGCGTCGTCGAGCGGCTCGCCCGCGACGACGTGGAGCGCAAGAAGTTCCTGACCATGGCCGGCCGCCGCATCGGCGCTGGCGCCGCCGCGACCGGGCTGGCCGCGTTCATCGCCGCCTGCGGCAGCTCCTCGAGCTCGTCGAGCTCGGCGGCCGGTGGCTCCTCCTCCTCCGCCGCCGCGGCCGGAACCGGCAGCACCAGCTCATCGTCGAGCACGAGCGGTTCCGGTGACCTGGCGATCGTCAACTACGCGCTGACGCTCGAGTACCTCGAGGCGCAGTTCTACGCCGAGGTCGGCAAGAGCGGCCTGTTCAAGGGCAAGACGCTGTCGATCCTGAAGACCTTCGGGTCCGAGGAGGCCGAGCACGTCGCCGCCCTGCACAAGGTCGCCACCAGCCTGGGCACGCCGGCGACCAAGCCGATGGGCAAGTTCCCGCTCAAGAGCGCCACTTCGGTGGCCAAGCTGGCCGGTGCCGTGGAGAACCTCGGCGCGGCCGCCTACCTCGGTCAGGCCGGAGCGATCCAGAGCAAGGAGATCCTCGCCGCGGCCCTGGCCATCCACAGCATCGAGGCGCGCCATGCCGCCACGCTGAACCTGGTGCTCAAGCTGAGCCCGACGCCCGAGGGCGCCTTCGCCAAGCCGATGACGATGGCCGAGGTCCTCAAGGTCGTCAAGCCGTTCATCGCCTGAGCCCGCAACCGCCTTTCACGAGAGGAACCGATCACATGAGCACTGACACCCATTCCGCGCAACTGTCCGCCGTCGAGGTCCATGGCCTCACCCGCGCCAGCTTCATCCTCAAGGGCGCCCTGGCCGCCGGCGCCGCACTCGGCGTCGGAGCCGTGTCCCCCTTCGTCGGCACCGCCCTGGCGGCGTCCTCGGACATCGACATCCTGAACTTCGCCCTCACGCTCGAGTACCTCGAGACCGACTTCTACACGGTCAAGGGCAAGACGGTCGGTCTCAGCGGCCAGGCCAAGGCGCTCGCCCGCTCGTTCGGCGATGAGGAGGCCGAGCACGTCGCGGCGCTGACCAAGGCGATCACCGCCTCGGGCGGCAAGCCGGTGGCCAAGCCGACGTTCGTCTTCCCGGTCAAGGACGCCAAGAGCTTCTTGTCACTGGCCTACGTGCTGGAGAACACCGGCGTCGGGGCCTACAACGGGGCCGGCCCGTCACTGGTCAACAAGCAGCTGCTCGCTGCGGCCGGCTCGATCGTGCAGGTCGAAGCGCGCCACGCCGCGTCGATCGCGGTGCTGACGGGGATGAAGATCACCCCCGACGGCGCGTTCGACAAGCCGCTGTCCAAGAGCCAGGTCCTGGCCAAGGCCGGCCCGCTGATCAAGAAGTAGCGGACCGCTGACCGAGAAGTAACGTCTGTCGCGACCGATGTTCCGCGTCTCCCGCCCCCGCGCCGCCGCTGCCGAGCTGCTGGCCCTCGCCGATGAGGACCTCATGCAGCTCGTGCACGACGGCGACGCGCAGGCCTTCGAGGTCGTCTTTGACCGCCATAGCGCGGTGGCGTTCTCGCTCGCCTACCGCATGTGCGGACGCCGGGCGATGGCCGAGGACGTCGTCCAGGAGGCGTTTCTGTCGCTGTGGCGCAGCGGAGCCCGCTATGACCGCGCTCGGGGCAGCGTCCGCTCCTGGATCCTCGGCGTCGTCCACAACCGGGCGATCGACGCCTTCCGGCGCGAGACGGTTCGCGCCGGCAAGGACGTCGCCGACGACGCCGCGCTGGCCCGGGTCGAGTCTGGCGAGCGGACCGACACCGAGGTGGTGCGGCGCGACGAGGCCCACACGGTCCGGGCGGCCCTGGGCGAGCTGCCCGCCGACCAGCGACAGGTGATCGAGCTGGCCTACTTCGGCGGGTTCACCCACAGCCAGATCGCCGACATGCTCAAGCTCCCCGCGGGCACGGTGAAGGGCCGCATGCGGCTGGGACTGTCGAAACTGCGATTGGCCCTCGGGGACCCTGCGGAGGCGACCCTGTGAGCGAGGACACGACCATGAGACCGAATGAGCCCGGAGAGCACGAGTGTGGCGCCGATGTCGCCGCCTACGCGCTCGGCGCCCTCGACCCCACCGAAGCCGAGCGCTTTGCCAAGCACCTGCGCGGCTGCGCGATCTGCCGCGATGAGCTGCAGGCCTTCCGCGCCGTCGTCGACGTCCTGCCCCTGACCGCCCCGCCGGCCGCGCCCCGGCCCGCCCTGAAGCGCAGCGTGATGGCCGCCGTCGCCGCCGACCAGAAGGTGGCCGCGGCCGCCGCTTCACCCGAGCCGGTCCGTCGCCCCGGGCGCTGGGCCGCGCTGCTGCCCTCGCCGCGCCTCGGCCTCGCCCTGGCCGTGGTCCTCGCCGCCGTCCTGATCGGCGGGGGCCTGGCCCTGCAGCCGTCCGGCACGCCACACACCCGCCTGCTCAGCGCGCAGGTGATCGGCGCTCCCGGGACGGCTCGGATCCGCATCACCGGCGACCGCGCGGAGCTCGAAGTCGTGCACTTCGCCCAGCCGCCGGCCGGTCACATCTACGAGGTGTGGCTCGTGCGCCCGGGCCACAAGCCGGCTCCGACCAACGCGCTGTTCGGCGTGCGCCGCAACGGCAGCGGGGACGTCGACATCCCGGGCAGCATGCGCGGGGTGACCGCGATGATGGTTACGCCCGAGCCCACCGGGGGCAGCCAGACACCGACCGCGCCCCCGGTCATCCGCGCTCAGTTCTCCTGAGGCGAGGGCCCGGTCGAGCCGATCTCCCGGCGCCTCAGCGGCGCGGTGATCCGGATTGGCCCGCGCCGCGTAGTGCAGACAGACCCAACCACAGGAGTGAGAATGACATGATCGGACTCGAGAACCCCCTGCACCTCGCCATCATCCTCGTCGTCGTGCTGATGGTGTTCGGCGCCAAGCGACTGCCGGAGATGGGCAAGTCCCTGGGCACCGGCCTGCGTGGCTTCAAGGACGCCGTGAGCGGCAACGAGCATCAGCCCAGCTTCCTGGCCGAGCACACCGAGACGGCCACCATCCTGGACCGTGAACCCGAGACCACTCCGGCTCAGGCCGCCTAGGACCACGGGCCGGCCGGCGCCTCGTCGGCCGGATTCGCCCGTTGGGTAGAAACGCTCTTTGAGATGAGAATCGCGATCGTAGGCGCGGGTATCTCCGGCCTGACCACCGCTCACCTGCTTGACCCCGCCCACGAGGTGACCGTGTTCGAGGCCAACCGCTACGCGGGCGGGCACACCAACACGGTCCGGGTCGACACGCGCGAGGAGACCCACCATGTCGACACCGGTTTCATCGTCTTCAACGACCGCAACTACCCCGGCTTCGAGCGGCTCCTGTCCCGGCTGAACGTCGCCTCCCAGCCCTCGGACATGAGCTTCAGCGTCAGCGACGGGCGCGGTGACTTCGAGTACAACGGCTCCACGCCGAACGGGCTGTTCGCCAAGCGCGCCCATCTCGTGACCCCCTGGTTTCACCGCATGGTCGCCGATCTCGCGCGCTTTAACCGCGCCGCCCGGACGCTGCTGCAGGCCGAGGGCGACGGGCCGTCCCTCGGCCACTGGCTGGAGGCCCAGCGCTTCTCGCGCCCCTTCATCGACCGTCTGATCGTTCCCCAGGCGTCTGCCGTCTGGTCGGCCGACCCACACCAGATGTGGAGCTTCCCGGCTCGCTTCATGGTCGAGTTCTTCGCCAACCACGGCATGCTCGGCGTGCGCGACCGGCCCACCTGGCGCACGGTGGCCGGCGGCTCGGCCCGCTACGTCGAGGCGCTGCTGTCCCGGCTGCGCGGGCGCGTGCGGCTGGCCACGCCGGTGCAGGCGATCGGCCGCGACGCGGACGGCGTGCTCGTGACCCCGCGCGGTGGTGAGGCCGAGCGCTACGACGAGGTGGTGATCGCCGTTCACTCCGATCAGGCGCTGAGGATGCTCAGCGATCCCTCCGATCGCGAGCACGAGCTCCTACGGGCGGTGCCCTACCAGCGCAACGAGGCGGTGCTGCACACCGACACGCGCATGCTGCCCCGGCGCCGCCGGGCGTGGGCGAGCTGGAACTATCACCTCAGCGTGCCCGCCCCGGACCGGACGACGGTCACCTACCACATGAACCGTCTGCAGTCGCTGCGTTCGGCCAGCGACTTCTGCGTGACCCTGAACCGCACCGAGGCGATCGACCCGGCGGCGATCATCCGGCGCATCGACTACGCCCACCCGGTGTTCACCGCCGCCGGCGTGCGCGCCCAGGGGCGCGTGGCCGAGATCAGCGGCCAGCGGCGCACGCACTACGCGGGCGCCTACTGGGGCTGGGGCTTTCACGAGGACGGGGTCGCCTCCGCGCGACGGGTGGCCGAGCGCTTCGGAGTGGACCTGTGAGCGCCAGCTGCCTGTACGAGGGCACGATCCGCCACCGGCGCCGCGCCCCCCAGACCGAGTTCCGCCACCGGCTCGCCCTCGCCTACATCGACCTGACCGAGCTTGACCAGCTGCTCGGCGGCCGGCTTGTGCGCCCGGCGCCGGGCCTGTTGCGCTTCCGCCGGCGCGACTACCTCGGCGACCGCAGCGTGCCGCTGGATACGGCGGTGCGTGACCGCGTGCAGACGCTGGCCGGCCGGCGCCCGACGGGACCGATCCGCGTCCTCACCCAGCTGCGCTCGTGGGGGGTCTGCTTTAACCCGGTGAGCTTCTACTACTGCCTGGACGCCGCGGGCGAGCACGTCGAGACCGTGCTGGCCGAGGTGACCAACACACCGTGGGGCGAGCGGCACGCCTACCTCCTGCACGCCGGCTCCGCGGGACCGGTCCTGCGCGGTCGCTTTGCCAAGGCCCTGCACGTCTCGCCGTTCATGGGCATGGATCACGTCTACGAGGCTCGCGCGACCGAGCCCGGTCCGACGCTCTCGGTGCACATTGACAGCCTCCGCGACGGCGAGGCCGTGTTCGACGCGACGCTGGCCATGCACCGGCGCGAGCTCACTCGGCGCTCGGCCGCACGGCATGCCCTGCGCCACCCGGCGGCCGCCGTGCGCGTGCTCGCGCTCATCTACGGTCATGCCGTGGGCCTCAAGCTGGCCGGCGCGCGCGTGCACCCCCACCCCGCCTCCGGAGCGACGTCATGAGGGCACGCGAGATCGCCGTCTGGCGCCGCGCCGCGACGCTGCTGCTGGACCAGATCCACGTCGGCAGCCTCACCGTGATCGAGGACGGCGAGCGCCGCGTCTGGGGCTCGGGCCATCCGGCGGCCGTGATCGAACTGCGCTCGGCCGGCTTCTGGAGGGCGCTGATGCGCGGCAGCCGCGGCCTGGCCGAGTCCTACCGCGACGGCGTGTGGGACTCTCCGGATCTCGTCGCGGTGATCCGCCTGGCCGCTCGCAACGCGTTCGTGATCGACAAGGTGCGCCGCCTCACCGCCCCGCTGTGGACGCCTCAGCAGCGCGTCCGCGCGACCCTGAACCGCTCCACCCGCCAGCGCAACCGCCGGGACATCGCCGCCCACTACGACCTCGGCAACGAGCTGTTCTCGCGGATGCTGGACCCGACGATGATGTACTCCTGCGCGATCTTCGAGCATGAGGGGATGACCCTCCAGGAGGCCTCGGTGGCCAAGCTGGACCGCGTCTGCGAGCAGCTGGAGATCGGCCCCGATGACCACGTGCTGGAGATCGGAACCGGGTGGGGCGGTTTCTCGATCCACGCCGCGCGCACCCGCGGCTGCCGGGTGACGACGACGACGATCTCGCGCGAGCAGCACGACTACACCGTCGGGCGCATCCGAGAGGCGGGCCTCCAGGACCGGATCACCGTCCTGATGGAGGACTATCGCGACCTCACCGGGGGCTACGACAAGCTCGTCTCGATCGAGATGATCGAGGCCGTCGGCTGGCAGAACATCGGCACCTTCTTCGCCAAGTGCTCGGACCTGCTCACGCCGCACGGGGCGATGCTGCTGCAGGCCATCACGATCGACGATCGCGCCTACGAGGTCGAGAAGGCCTCCAAGTCATTCATCAAGGAGTACATCTTCCCCGGCGGCTGCCTGCCCTCGATGGAGGTCATGGCGCGGCACCTGGCCCGGCGCACCGACCTGCAGATGGTCGGCCTGAAGGACATCACCGACAGCTACGTGGAGACCCTGCGGCGCTGGCGGCTGAACTTCCTCGCCCACGCGCAGGAGCTGGACGGGATGGGCTACGACGAGGCCTTCCGACGGCTGTGGACGATCTACCTCGCCTACTGCGAGGCCGGCTTCGCCGAGCGGCGGATCTGCGACGTGCAACTGCTGCTGGCCAAGCCGCAGTGGGCGGTGGCCGCGGCGCGCCATCACCGGGCCGCCGTCGCCGTCGGCGCCTAGCCCGCGCGGCTCTCCTCGTCGATCACCCGCTGGGCGACCGCGAAGGCCGCGTTGGCCGCCGGCACTCCGGCGTAGACAGCGGTGTGAATCAGCACCTCGCCGATCTCCTGCGCCGTGACCCCGTTGCGCAGCGCCCCGCGCACGTGGATCGCGATCTCCGCCTCGCGACCCAGCGCGGTCAGCACGGCCAGGGTGATCATGCTGCGGCTGCGGCGATCAAGTCCCTCGCGCGTCCACACCGCGCCCCATGCGTGCTCGGTGATGAACTCCTGAAACGGCTCCGTGAACGGGGTCGCGGCGTGCAGCGCGCGGTCGACGTGGGCGTCGCCGAGCACCTCGCGCCGAACCGCCATTCCGGCGTGGTCGGGCAGATCCGGGCTCACGGGTGCGCCTGCACATGTTCGGCGATGAGCGCGCTGACCTCCTCGGAGCGCTGCACGTTGACCAGGTGCGCCCCGGGGTCGAGCTCCTCGTAACGCGCGCCGGGCACGGCCTCGGCGATGGCGCGGCCCTGCTCGGGCAGGATCGAGGGGTCCTGCGCGCCGGTGATCACCAGCGTCGGCACGGTCATGGCGGGCAGGCCGTCGCGCAGGTCCATTACGGCCAGCGCCTCGCAGCAGGCGGCGTAGCCCTCGGCCGGGACACCGGCGATCATCGCTCGGTGGGTGGCCACGACGTCCGGGTGCGCGGCGGCGAAGTCCGGGGTGAACCATCGGGCCACGACCGTGTCGGCCACCGGCTCGGGGCTGCCCGCCCCGCGGGTGATCGCCGCCCGCTCGCGCCAGCCCTCGGCCGGCGGCAGGTGCGCCGCGGTGCTGATGAGCACCAGCGAGGCGATCCGCTCGGACGCGTGGATGCCCAGCCACTGACCGACCATGCCGCCCAGCGACACGCCGCAGTAGGCCGCGCGGTCGAGCTCGAGGCGGTCCATCAGGCGCAGCACGTCGGCGCCGAGATCGTCGATCGTGTACGGGCCGTCAGGCACCGGCGAGCGCCCGTGGCCGCGGTGGTCAAAGGCGTTGAGCGCGAAACGGTCCCCCAGCTGCGCGACCTGCGCATCCCACATCTCCGCCGTCGCGCCCAGCGAACTGCCCAGCAGCAGCGCAGGCGCGCCGGGGCGTCCCGCGGGCGCACAGAACAGATCGACGGCGCTCACCCCACGTACTCCGCGGCGACGGCGCTCACCGCACGTACTCCGGGGCGACGGCGCTCACAGCCCGAACTCGGCCAGGGCCCGCTCGACCATCGTCTCCGCCGCTCCGAGGTGGCGCTCGGGGTGGGCGGCCTCGGGCACGGTAGCGGCCATCGCGGCCAGATTAGCGGCCATCCGCTCGGGGTCGACCTCGAGCCCCTGAAGCATCTCCCGCCCCCAGCACGCCGTCGAGGCGGTCAGGCCCAGCAGCGCGGTCAGCGTTCCCCACTCCGCCTGCCAGGCGCCCGCGGCGCGCTGATGCTCCTGCTCCATCGCCGCGAGCATCGTCGCGACCAGACCCGGGGTCCGTCGCGCGCAGGCCAGGGCCGAGACGGCCGCCACGGGGTTGTGCTTGTGGGCCATCGTCGACGAGCCGCCGGTTCCCGGGGTCCAAGCTTCGCGCACCTCGCCCACCTCCTGGCTGGCCAGCAGCGTCACGTCGCGCGCGACCTTGCCCACCGCCCCGGCCAGCACACCGAGCGCGGCGGCCAGCGAGGCCGGGCGGACCCGCACCGTGTGCCATGGCATAGCCGGCTCGGCCAGGCTGAGCTCGGCGGCCATCGCGGCCGCGGCGGCCAGGCCCTCGGAGCCAACCGGACCGCCCGCCTGCACGGCGAGGTCGCGATCGGCCGCGTCGGCGAGGCGGGCCGAGGCCGAGGCGATCCCCGACGCCCAGCCTGCCGCGACGAGGCCGAAGGAGATCGGCAGCGCCTGCTGCAGCAGGGTCCGCCCGGCCATCGCGGTCCCGACGTGGGCACGCGCGAGGTCGGCCGCAGCCCGCGCGGCCGCGCCGGCGTCGGCCAGCAGCGGTGAGAGCGCGCGGCGGGTGACCAGCGCAGCCGCGGTGTCGATCGTGTCCTGGCTCGTCGCGCCGACGTGGACGCTGTCGGCGGCCGGAATCCCGGCGCGCAGGCGCAGTTCGGCCACCAGGCCGACGACCGGTCCGGCGTGCCGTGACCCCTCGCGGGCCAGCACGGCGATGTCGTAGTCACCGCCATCGCAGGCCGCAGCGATCCGCGTCACGTGCGCGGCCGGGATCCGGCCCGCCGCCGCCTGGGCGCGGGCCAGCGCGGCCTCGAAGTCGAGCATCGCCTGCAGCCACGCCCGTCCGGTCAGCTCGGCGACGGCGTTCCCGCGGGCGTAGAGGCCGTCGAACAGGTCGGGCTCAGACGGCAAAGAACACCGTCTCCTGCGGACCCTGGAGACGGATGTCGAACCGGTAGCCGCCGTCCCGTGGCGTGGCCAGGAGGGTCGCCCGCCGTTCCGGGGGCACGGTGGCCAGGACCGGATCGGCCGCGTTGGCCTCGGGCTCATCGGCGAAGTAGATCCGCGTCACGCAGCGGTGCAGCATCCCGCGGGCGAACACCGAAACGTCGATGTGGGGCGCCTGGAGCCGGCCGCCCGGTCCCGGTACCGCGCCGGGCTTGACCGTCATCAGGGCAAAGCCTCCGTCGCCGTCCTCGACGCCGATCCGGGCAAAGCCCCGGAAGCCGGCCGTCTGCGAGGGACCGCCGTGGCCGTGCAGGTCGTTGAAGCGGCCGTCGGGCCCGGCCTGCCAGGTCTCGATCAGGTGATCGGGGACCGGATCCCCGGCTCCGTCGTAGACGGTTCCGCGGATCCAGATCGCACCCGGGGTATCCGGGTCGACGGCGTGCGGGCCGGCCGGCCAGGGCAGCCCGATCGCGAAGTAGGGCCCGACGGTCTGCGACGGCGTCAGGCCAAAGATCAATGCGACTCCTCGATCGGGGTGGCCGCCGGTCCGCGTAGGTAGACGTCGAACCGGTACGCCGCCGCCCAGTTGGGCTCGGTGGCGTGGATGTCAAAGCGGCTGATCATCCGCTCGCGGGCCTGCGCGTCACGCACCGAGTTAAAGATCGGGTCATAGGGGAAGAAGGGGTCGCCGGGGAAGTACATCTGGGTCACCAGCCGCTGGGTGAAGGCCCGGCCCAGCAGCGAGAAGTGGATGTGGGCCGGCCGCCAGGCGTTGTGATGGTTGCCCCAGGGATACGGGCCGGGCTTGATCGTCGTAAACGAGTAGCGGCCCTCGGCGTCGGTGACGCACCGGCCCGCGCCGGAGAAGTTGGGGTCAAGCGGGGCCGGCCAGCGATCCCAGCGGTGCTTGTAGCGCCCGGCCGCGTTGGCCTGCCAGATCTCGACCAGCGTGTCGCGCAGGGGCTTGCCCTCGGTGTCCAGGATCCGGCCCGAAACGATGATCCGCTCACCGATCGGATCGCCCTCGTGCTGGCGGGTGAGGTCGGCGTCCTGGGCTCCGCCGACCAGCTCCGCGCCGAGCTGGGGACCGGTGATCTCCGTCACCGTGTGGGGCAGGTAGACCAGCGGCTGGCGGGGGTGTCGCCGGGCCGTCGACTTGTAGGGCGGATGGTCGAGCGGCGGATGCGCGCCGGGCGGCTCACGGACGTAGGTGTCCGGCGTATCGGCGACGGGGGCATAGATCCGCCGTGGTGCGCCGGCCCCAGCGCCCGGGGCGTCGTCGGTGCGCTCAGCCACGGGCCAGCACCGCGTGCTCGGGCCCGTCCAGCGGCAGACCGGCGTAGTTCTCGGCCAGCGAGCGCGCGGCGGCGTCGGAGGAGACGACGTACTCGAGCTGGCTGCGTCGCAGCTCCTCGGCATAGGCGTCGGCGGTCGGATCGGTGTGCAGCAGCGTGGTCATCCACCAGGAGAAGTGCTGCGCGCGCCACACCCGGGCCAGGCAGGCCTGCGAGTAGGCGTCCAGCCCACGATCATCCCCCCCGCTCAGCGCGGCGATCATCGCTTCGGCCAGACGGGTCACGTCGGCCACGGCAAGGTTCAGGCCCTTGGCCCCCGTCGGTGGCACGATGTGCGCGGCGTCTCCGGCCAGCAGCAGCGCGTCGTGGCGCATCGGCGCGGCGACGAAGCTGCGCATCGGGGTGATCGAGATGTCGGTGATCGGCCCCTCGGTCAGCGTCCAGCCCTCGCAGTGCAGCCGGCGGTGAAGCGCCTCCCACACCCGCTCGGGCGGCCAGGCGTCGAGCTCGTCCCCGGGATCGACCTGGATGTAGAGCCGGCTGACGCTGGGCGAGCGCATGCTGTGCAGGGCGAAACCGTCGGGATGATGGGCGTAGATTAGCTCGTCCGTGGACGGGGCCACGTCGGCCAGGATGCCGAGCCAGGCGAACGGGTACTCGCGCTCGCGGATGGTGAGCGCGCCGTCGGGAACCGCTGCCCGGCAGATCCCGTGAAAGCCGTCGCACCCGGCCACCAGGTCGGCGCGCAGCTCGTGCTCGACCCCCTCGTGGCGGTAGGTGAGCCGCGGCGCGTCAAGGTCGTGCAGGGTCACGTCACCGACCTCGAAGCGCAGCGGCGGACCGTCCTGGAGGTGGGCGGCGATCAGGTCCTTGACGATCTCGGTCTGGCCGTAGACGGTGACCGTGCGCCCGCCGGTGAGCTCCTGGATCGGGATGCGGTGGCGCTCACCGGCGAAGTTGATGTAGATCCCGCCGTGCACCAGCCCCTCGCGGTCCAGGCGCTGCCCCACGCCGGCCTCGCGCAGCACGTCGACCGTGCCCTGCTCGAGCATCCCGGCCCGGACCCGGCCCTCGCAATGCTCGCGCGAGCGCGCCTCGAGGATCACCGCCGTGATGCCGGCGTCGTGCAGAAGCCGGCCGAGCAGCAGCCCGGCCGGCCCGGCGCCGACGATCGCGACCTGAACCCGTTCTGAGCTCACCCGCGCCCGCCCCTCATGCGACGCCGCTGGGCCGCCGCGGCTTGGCCTTCGGCTGCCGGGGGAAGGGTTGCGCGTGGGCGGTGATCGGCTGCTCACCCGTGCACACCGTGCGGCCCGGCTGCGGCAGCGACGGACGGGTCGCGTTGGGCTTGGCGGCGAAGTTGAACGCGCTGGTCAGATCCCCCGTGGTCTTGCGCCGCCAGGCGCTGAGGTTGGGCACCCGGGCCCCGAAGCGCGTCTCCAAAAAGCGCAGCATCGAGGTGTGGTCAAACGTGTCGGAGGAGACCAGGCCGCCGCGCGAGAACGGTGAGACGACGAGCATCGGGACGCGGAAGCCGAGCCCGATCGGGCCGCGGATTCCGCCGGCGGCCTCGGGCAGGGTGCCGACGGTGAGGAACTCGTCCTTGGTCCCGGGCCGCGGCGTGGGCGGCGGCACGTGATCGAAGAAGCCGCCGTTCTCGTCCCAGGTGATGAACAGCGCGGTCTTGCGCCACACGTCGGGGTGGGCGAGCAGCGCCTTCATCACCTGCGCCACGGCAAGCTCGCCGGCCTGCGGGGAGGAGAAGCCGGGGTGCTCGGAGTCGAAGATCCCGGGTGTCAGCCATGAGACCTGGGGCAGCTTGCCCGAGCTGAGATCGTGCAGGAAGTCGTCGGGATAGGTGGGCTTCAGGCCCCGCGCGCTCAGGGGTCCGGACTGGTACTGAGTGAAGTACGTGAAGACGCTGTCCAGGCTGCCGTTCGACGGGTCGGTGTAGTTCTTCCAGCTGATGCCCTTGTGGCTCAGGACCTCGGGCATCGTCGTCCAGCTGAAGACGTTCTGGCGCCCGGTGAGCCTGGTCTGAACGAGCGGGCCGCCGTGGGTGCCGTGCGGATCGATCCAGGCCGAGATCGACATCAGGCGGTTGGGATCGGTCGGGCCGATCACCGAGCAGTGGTAGCCGTCGCAGATGGTGAACTTCTCCGCCAGCGCGTAGTAGAGCGGGATGTCGGATTTGTCGAAGTAGCCCATCGTCTCGTCCGCCGCCGCGGCGGCGCTCGTGTCGTCCTGATGGGCGATGAGGAACTGGTCCATCCGCCCGTGATTCCAGGCCTGGTGCTGCGGCGCCCAGTCATGGGTGATGTCGGCCATGCAGCCGACGGGGAAGTGGAAGGGCGGCACCGTCGCGCCGTCGTTGCCCTTCTGCAGGAAGGTGCGGTGCGCCTTGCTGTCGCCGAAACCGCGCACCCCCGGGAACATCCCGAAGTAGCTGTCGAACGAGCGGTTCTCCTGGATGAGGATGATCACGTGCTCGATGTCGCGCAGGCTCGCGTGCGCGCGCCTGGGCGCGGCGGCCAGCGCCTCGGCCACGAGCTCCTGGGCCGACGCCCCCAGCGCGGCCGCTCCGGCCCCGGCCACGGCCGCCTTGCGGAGCGCCTCGCGGCGCGTCATCCGACTCATGTCCATCCTGTCCTCCGCTTCCGTGGGGGTCCGTTGCCCGGGACCCTACCTGTCCCGGTCCCGCGCGGCACGCTCTGGCGCTAGGCTGCCGCGGCAATGCTCGGCCATCGCGCCCCCCGGCGCCTGCGCGCCCCCCTGCGTCCGGCCCGGCTGCGGCTTGCCGTCGCTCCCGTCGTGGTGCTCGCCCTGGTCGCGTCCGCGCTCCCGGCGCTCGCCGACGCGCCCGCCCGCCCGACCGCGGCCGCGGTGTCCGCTCCTCTGACCGCGGCCGGCTGCCCGCACTGGGGACGCGCCGGACTGGCCGCCGACCCCCGGCCTCACGCGCTGCGGGTGTTCGCGATCCAGCTGCACCAGCAGCCCGCGACGATGTCGACGGCATCGGACTTCGCCCGCATGATCGACTGCGCATTCCGGCGCGAGGTCGTGCCCCACCTCGCGCGCGGGCGGACCAACCTGGTCGTCTTTGACGAGGACCTCGGCCTGCAGACGCTGGCCATCGGGCCCCGGGGCGCGCCCGCGCGGACGCTGCTGCACGCCGGGGTGCCCAGCTGCGCCGGGCAGTCACTGTGCCCGACGATCCACACCGTCGGCGCACTGGACAGCGGCTACGCGCGCGCGCTGAGCTACCTGCAGGGCCGCTTCCCGTCCCTGACCGCCGAGCTCGGCAAGGCCTTCGTCGCCGCCACCGACACCTTCGTGCGCGTGTTCATGGGGACGATGGCGGCCGAGGCGCGCCGCTACGGGGTGTACGTGATCGCCGCCAACACGCAGGCGCCGTTCCGTGTGGACCGCAGCGCCGCCGCGGTGGCCGCGCTCGCCGATCCCGGGGACCGCCGGGTGTCGGCGGTCTACGCGCCGACCAGCCCGCACGTCTACAACGAGACGTTCGTGTGGGCCCCGCGCGTGCTGCGCCGCGGCGCCCCCGCGCCGGTGGCCAACCTGCTGGCCACGGTGCGCAAGGTCCCGCTGACCACCTTTGAGTCGACCCTCGGCTTCAGCCCCGGACCCGCCTCGGGCCCGGCCGCGCGGCGCAACATCGCGCCCGTCGTGATCCCCGGCACCGGCGCCCGCCTCGGCATCGCCACCAGCCTGCCCGCGTTTCAGTACGGGACGGCTACGCGGGCCCACGCCTGCGACGACGTCGCCGTCACCTACATGCGCTGCCTGGACCGGCTCGGGGCCAACGTGCTCATCCAGGCCGACGCCAACGACGGCGCGTGGACGGGCAACGACGGCTCTGAGCTCTGGCAGCCACTGTCCTGGATGGGCTCGGCCTGGCGGGCGGTGAGCGACCCGACCGTGCACTTCACATACGCTGTGAACCCGTTCATGGTCGGCAACCTCTCCGACATCCCGTTCGACGGTCAGTCCGCCATTCTTGAGCGCGGGCGTCGCGGCAACGACTGCCACTACGTCGGCAACGCGCGGGTCGTGCCCGGCGACGACCCGGCGCGCTACCGGGCTTACGCCGGGGCCAAGCCCCAGTTCCTCGCGCTGGCCCCGTGGGCGGCCGCCGACGGGCCGCGCCCGGCGCTGCGGGCCGACGGCGCCGCGCTCGGCTACGGCGGGGCCCGGGCGGATCGCTACGTGCAGACCGCGGTGATCGCCGATCTCCCCTTCCCCGTCGACCGGGTGCGCCCCGGCTGCGTGATGGCGGGCCGATGACCCGCCCCGCCGACCCCTCCGGGGCCGCCGCCCACTCACGCTCGAGCGCCATCTCGCGCCGTGAGGCGCTGATCGGCGCCGCCGGGGCGACCGCCGCCGGCCTGGCCGCGTCGGCGCCCGCCGCCGCGCGCGCGGCGCCGCACCGGCACTCCGTCGATGTGGTGGTGATCGGCGCCGGCCTGGCCGGTCTGACCGCGGCCACCGAGCTGGTGCACTCCGGTCACTCGGTCGCGGTGCTCGAGGCGCGCGACCGCGTGGGTGGGCGGACGCTGAACCACGCCCTCGGCGCCGGCCGTGTGGTCGAGGTCGGCGGGCAGTGGGTCGGCCCCGGCCAGGACCGGATCCTGGCCCGCGCGCGCAGCGTCGGCGTCACGACGTTCAAGACCTACGTCAAGGGCGACCTCGTCCTGCGCTTCCGGGGCGCGACGAGCCGCTTCACCGGCCTCATCCCTCCGCTGCCCGAGCCCGACGCAACCGACTTCAACCAGCTGCTGGGCAAGATCGCCACGCTCACCGGCGCCGTCCCCACCGATCGGCCCTGGACCGCGCCGGGCGCCGCCGGTCTCGACGGCCAGACGCTCGAAACCTGGATGCTGGCCAACTCGAGCACCGAGGGCGCGCGCTTCGTGTTCACGCTCGCCGTGCGGGCCGTGTTCGCCGCCGAGCCCCGCGACCTCTCGCTCCTGCACGCGCTGTTCTACCTGCGCGCCGGCAAGGGGATCATCTACCTGACCAGCACGGCCGGCGGCGCCCAGGACGCCCGCTTCGTGGGCGGCTCGCAGCTGGTCTCGATCCGCCTGGCCGAGCGGCTCGGCGGCCGGGTCGTGCTCAACGCGCCGGTGCGCCGCGTCGCACAGAACGGCCGCGGTGTGACCGTCACCAGCGACGCCGGGGACTGGCACGCCAAGCGGGTCATCTGCGCGATCCCGCCCACCCTGGCCGGCCGCATCGACTACGAGCCGATCCTGCCCGCGGCCCGCGATCAGCTCACCCAGCGCATCCCGCAGGGGTCGGTGATCAAGTTCGAGGCCGTCTACCCGACGCCGTTCTGGCGCGAGCGGGGGCTGTCGGGCTCGGCCTACTGCGACGAGGGCCCGGTCGGCTTCACCTTTGACAACTCGCCCCCGGGTGGCCGCCCCGGGGTGCTGCTCGGCTTCGTGGCCGGCAGCGACGCGCGGCGCTTGGGCGGCCTGTCGCTCGCCGCCCGCCGCACGGCGGTGATCGGCTCCTTCGTGAGCCTGTTCGGACGGTCCGCGGCGTTCCCGCGGTCGCTGATCGAGCACAACTGGTCGCAGGAGGAGTACACCCGCGGCTGCTACGGAGCCTTCATGCCCCCGGGCGTCTGGTCGGACTACGGCCACGCCCTGCGCGCCCCGGTCGGCCGCATCCACTGGGCGGGAACCGAAACGGCCGAGGTGTTCACCGGGTACATGGACGGCGCCGTGCGCTCGGGCGAGCGAGCCGCGGCCGAGGTCCGGCCCGGCCTGTAGCCCCCGCGCCCGGCACCCTTCTTGCGGCCCCGCGTGCGCCCCCGCTTGGGCACTCCGCTTGCGCACTCCGCTTGCGCACTCCGCATGGGCACTCCGCATGGGCACTCCGCTTGCGCCCCTTCCGGAGCGACAATTTCTTCGCTCGCCTCGCCGCCAACGCGCGGCGCGCGACATCGCCGTGGTTTCAACCGCCGCAACATCGCGCGCGTCCGGTGAGCGGCACGGCGA
>DASSZP010000076.1:0-2452 GCA_035713465.1 Solirubrobacteraceae bacterium
AACCCGATGAGCAAGACGATGCCCAGCAGGACGCCGCCAACCACGCGGGGGGACGTCCAGCCCATCGTGTGCCCGCCGTAGGGCTGCAAGCCGTAGGTGATGGCGACGAGTAGCGAGATCAGGCCGATTCCGAACGTGAGGTTGCCCCACCAGTCGATGACGACGCGGGCGTTCTTCGCCCGCGGCCGGTCGGTGAGGGTGCGGTAGCCCATCCAGGTGCCCCAGATGCCGATCGGCACGCTGACCCAGAACACCGCGCGCCAGTGCCATTCGGCGAGCATGCCGCCGATGACCAGCCCGAGAAACGAGCCCGCCAGCGCCGACACCTGGTTCACGCCGAGGGCGAACCCGCGCCGATCGGGCGGGAAGGCGTCGGTGATGATCGCCGTCGAGTTGGCCATGAGCATCGCGCCGCCGACACCCTGCACGACCCGCAGCACGATGATCTCGATAGCGCCGGCCGCGCCCCCGTTCGGGACGAGCGCGCAGCCGATCGAGGCCAGCGTGAAGATGAGGAAACCGAGGTTGAACAGCTTGGCGCGGCCGTACTGGTCCCCGAGGCGGCCGAAGGTCACCACGAGCACCGCCGTGACGAGCAGGAAGCCCATCAGCATCCAGAGCAGGTAGGAGATGTTCTGCGGGGCCAGCGGATCCAGGCCCAGGCCGCGGAAGATCGCCGGCAGCGAGATCAGCAGGATCGAGGAGTTCAAGGTGGCGGCGAGCACGCCGACGGTGGTGACTGACAGGGCCACGCGACGGGTGTGAGCCTCAGCGAGCGAGACGATGGCGAGTCCTTTCGTTCGTTAGCCATCCTAACTAATCGACGGCGGCCTGGCCAACCGGGCGCCGGTAACCTGGGCTGGTGACCGTGCAGCCCATCCGCCTGTTCGGTGACCCGGTCCTGCGCGCCCGCGCTGAGGCGGTCACCGACTTCGACCGGGAGCTGCGCACCCTGGTCGCCGACCTCGCCGAGACCATGCTGGCCGCCCCCGGCGTCGGCCTGGCCGCGCCGCAGCTCGGCGTCGGGTTGCGGGTGTTCGTCTACCACGTCGACGATGCCCAGTCGGGCCACCTCGTCAACCCGGTGCTGCACTTCCCGAGCGCCGAGGAGCAGGACGGCCCGGAGGGTTGCCTGTCGATTCCGGGGCTGCAGTTCGACTGCCGCCGACGCGAGCATGTGGTGGCCCACGGTCAAGACATGTACGGCGAGCCGGTGACCGTCGAGGGCACGGCGCTGCTCGCGCGCTGCATCCAGCACGAGACGGACCACCTCGACGGCGTGCTGTTCCTCGAGCGTCTTGACGCCGAAACCAGAAAGGCCGCGCTCAAGGCGATCCGGGAATCCGACTGGGCCGGGCTGACCCCGCCGGTCGTCAAGGTCAGCCCGGCCGGGTTGCACGGAACGCCCCGGTGAGGCTCGTCTTCGCCGGGACGCCCGCCGCGGCCGTCCCGTCCCTCGCCGCGCTGCTCGCCTCACGCCACGATGTCGTCGCGGTGCTGACCCGCCCGGCCGCCCGAGCCGGGCGTGGACGGGTGGCGGCGGACTCGCCGGTCGCCGCCCTGGCGGCCGAGGCGGGCCTGCCGGTGCTGCGCCCAGCGCGTCCCGGGGACCCGGACTTCCTCGCCGAGCTGGCCGCGCTGCGTCCGGACTGCTGCCCGGTCGTCGCCTACGGCGCGCTGCTGCCGGCGAGCGCGCTGGCAATACCGCGCCACGGCTGGGTCAACCTGCACTTCTCGCTGCTCCCGGCGTGGCGGGGGGCGGCGCCGGTTCAGCACGCGATCCTGCACGGAGACGAGATCACCGGCGCCTCCACGTTCCGGATCGAGGCCGGCCTCGACACCGGCCCGGTGTACGGCGTGGTCACCGAGGCGATCCGCCCCGACGACACGGCCGGCGACCTACTGGGCCGGCTCGCGATCAGCGGCGCCGACCTGCTCGTGGCCACCCTGGACGGCATCGCCGACGGCACCGTGGTCGCCGCGCCGCAACCGGGCGACGGCGTCTCGACTGCCGGCAAGCTTTCCGGTGCCGACCTGCGCATCGACTGGCACACCCCCGCCCGTCACGTCGAGCGGCTCATCCGGGCGGGTACGCCCATGCCCGGCGCATGGACGCTGTTTCGGGGGGAGCGGCTCAAGCTCGGCCCGGTGCGGCCGCGCGGCGCCCGAGACCTGGCCCCGGGGGAGCTGGCGCCTGAACGCGACCGGGTATCGGTCGGTACCGCGACCGTGGACGTCGAGCTCGGCATGGTGCAGCCGCCGGGCAAGCGGGCGATGCCGGCGGCGGACTGGGCCCGGGGAGCGCGTCTCGAGGCGGGGGAGCGGCTTGGCTGACCGCGCGCCTCGCGAGCCCGGCCGGCCCGGGCCGCGGTCGGCCGACCCGGCCCGCCGGCCCACCACGCGGCCGCGGCCCTCGGCCCGGCCCCCGGCGCGCCGAGCCGTCCCCCCCGAT
>DASSZP010000077.1:0-2365 GCA_035713465.1 Solirubrobacteraceae bacterium
ACGATGACCGTGCACGCTCCGCAGACCCCGTGCTCGCAGCCGAGGTGGGTGCCGGTGAGGTCGAGGTCATCCCGCAGGAAGTCCGCCAGCGTCTTGCGCGCCTCCGGCGAACCCGTGCGCGTCGCGCCGTTGACCCTCAAGGTGATGTCCGTCATCAGTTACTGCCTCTCCCGGGCGTTGTCCGCCGCTGCTCGCAGGCCGCGGCGCGCCACCGTGGCCGCGACCGTCTTCCGGTAGTCCGACGACCCGTGCAGGTCAGCCGGCGGGTCGAGATCCTCGGTCGCGCGGCGGGCCGCCTCATCGAACAGCTCCGTCGATGGCCTCTCGCCGACCAGCAGTTCCTCCGCGGCCGCGGCCCGCACCGGCACATCAGAAACGCCGGCGAACGCCAGCCGGGCGTCGCTGATCACCCCGCCGGACAACACCAGTGACGCTGCCAGGCCGACGATGGCAAAGTCACCGTGGCGCCGGACGACCTCATGAAAGCTAACGGCTGTGTCGTCGTCGGCGGCCGGGAACCGCACCTCCACCAGGAGCTCGTCCGGACGACGGGACGTCGTGAGGTAACCCTCGAACCACTCAGCCGCCGGGATCACCCGCTCGCCCGACCGGCCGCGCACCACGAACTCGGCGTCGAGCGCCCGGGCGACGGCCGGCAACTCGGCGGCCGGATCGGCATGCGCCAGGCTGCCTCCTATCGTGCCGCGGCTGCGGATGGCCTCATGACCGATCAACGGCAAAGCGGCCGCCAGCAACGGCACGGTATCGGCGACGGTCCCGGATTCCTCGGCCACGTACTCCCGCGTCATGGCGCCGATCGCCACCTGGCCGTCTATCACCGACACCCCGGACAGCTCGGCTATGCCGTTGATGTCGATGAGCACCGCCGGGCGGGCCAGCCGCAGCGCCAGCAGCGGTATCAAGCTCTGGCCGCCGGCCAGCACGCTCGCCTCGTCACCGTGCTCAGCCAGCAAATCGACAGCTTCGGCAACGGTCGCCGGCGCCTCGTACTCAACTTCAGGCAGCTTCATCGGCGAGCCCTTCGATCGAGGAGCAGCTCTTCCCTGGCCGCGAAGTCAGACATCATCCGGAGCCGAGTTCGTTGAGAGCCTGGGTGGTCTGGGCCATGGTATAGGCGACGGCTTGATCCCAGTCCATGTCCGCCCCGCGGGCACGCAGTTCCCGCACGCGTTCATCATCCAGGGCTATCCGCGTTTTCAGGCTCGGCGGCGCGGTCACGTTGGCCTCGGCGGCGCCTTGGATGGTCGCGGCGGAAGCGGGCCAGGTGGTGGCGAGCGCGCCCGCGATCATGTGGAGGACCAGGCCCATCCGGAGACGGTCACCGCCCCACCGAAGGCCGCGAATGGCACGGCGGCCGAGCTCAAGCGTGGCGGCCTCGTCGTTGATGCGATAGGCGATCCCGGTCGCCCACAGCAGGCCGAGGTCGTTCTGGTAGCCGAGCGCGGTGCTGAGCTCGCGGCTCTCGCGCAGGCTGGCCCGGGATCGGGCGGGGTCGGTGTCGGCGACGGCCAGGCCGACCGCGAGCAGGCCGCTCGCGATGAGGGCCGGGGCGCGGATCTGGCGGGCGAGCGCGAGTGCCTCGCTGGCCAGCGGGACCGCCCCGGGCGCGTCGCCGACAAACACGCGATCGGCTACGGCGATGGTGAGTTCAACCGAGGCGTCAGCGAGGTCGCCGCCGGCCCGCGCGAGACCAGCCGCCTGTTCGGCCAGGCGGCCGGCGTCATCGAATGCGCCGGTCGTGTTCGCGATGTTCGACCGGGCGGCGCAGAGGGTCTCCTCGACCCGCCAGTCCGGGGCGTCCCGGCGCGCGCTGGCGTCGGCCGCCCGGCGGCACAGCTCCTCGGCGCCGGTCACATCCGCGCGAAACGACGCGAGCACTGCGCTGACCGCGAGGGCGAGGGGGTAGCCCGGGTGCTCTGTCGCACCGGGCAGCTCAAGGGCCGCTGCGCCCGGAAGCAGCAACGGGTAACTGCTCCAGACCTCGCAGGGCGCGAAGCCGGCCAGGATCGCGAACGCGATGTCGACGTTGCCGGTGTCGACCGCCCACGACCACGCCGCGAGCAGGTTGTCCTGCTCGGCGCTGAGCCGGACAGCCCAGAACACCCCGTCCCGGCCGCGGTCATGTTCCCGGACCTGCCTGAGGAAGCCCGCGTAGAAGCCGGCGTGGCGGGCCCGCCACCGCTCGGTCTCGCCCGCCTGGTCAAGGCGCTCCTCGCCGTACTCGCGGATCGTCTCCAGCAACCGGTAGCGGCTCTGCGGCCCGGATTCCTCGGCCACCACCAGCGAACGCGCCACCAGGCTCGCCAGCAGCTCGAACACCGCGCCGGGATCGATATCCTCGCCA
>DASSZP010000078.1:0-36153 GCA_035713465.1 Solirubrobacteraceae bacterium
CCGCGGCCTGGGCGAACGTCTCGAAGTCCACCGTCTGGGAGTGGGTCCGCCGCTGGCGAGAGTCCTGCCCAGAAGAGCGGCTGTCCTTGGCGTGCTTGCAGGAGCGCTCCAGCCGTCCGCACCGCTCCCCGGCTCAAGTGGCGCCCAGCGAGGAGCTGCGGATCTGTGAGAAGCGTCGAGATACCGGATGGTCTCCGCGGCGGCTCGCCGACGAGCTGGGCCGGCCGCACTCGACCATCCACCGGGTGCTGCAGCGCGGCGGCTGCTCGCGCCAGCCTCGGCCTGAGCGCCCGGCGGTCATCCGCTACGAGTGGCCATGCCCTGGGAATCTGCTGCACATGGACACCAAGAAGCTCGGAAAGTTCGACCAACCCGGGCACGCGATGACCGGTGACCGGACCCACCGCTCGCGGCGGGTTGGCTGGGAGTTCGTGCACTCCATCGTTGATGACTGCAGTCGCCTGGCCTACTCAGAGATCCACGACGACGAGCAGGCCTCGACCGTCACCGCATTCACTAGACGCGCCTTGGCGTTCTTCTCAGAACACGGCATCGCCGCGGAGCGGCTGATGACCGATAACGCGTGGGCCTACATCCACAACCGCGGCCTGCGCCAGCTGCTGGACGGCTGCGCGATCCGTCACATCCGCACTCGGCCCTACACGCCGCGCACCAACGGGAAGGTCGAGCGCTACCAGCAGACGCTGCAGCGCGAATGGGCCTACGCCATGGAATACGCCTCAAGCGACGCCCGACGCGCCTCGCTGCCACACTGGGTGCGCCACTACAACGAGCAGCGCACCCACAGCGCGCTCGGCAACCGCCCTCCCATCCAACGCGTTCGGGAGGTCACCGGGCTCAACAGCTAGGCAGCGGCCGCCGGGGCCGCGACGAGCGCATCCTCGATCGGGTCGGGTCCGGTGAGCAGATCGAACGCGGTGCCGACGGTCGCCGGCGTGTGCAGCGCCGCGGCGAGCACGGCCGCCACGTCGGCGCGCGGGACCTGGCCGCGCTCGAGCCGGTCGGCGATCCGGATGCGCCCGGTGGCGGGATCGTCGGTCAGGCTCCCGGGGCGGACGATCGTGAAGTCAAGCCCGCTGGCCATCAGGGCGGCATCGGCCTGCGCCTTGGCCCGCAGGTAGGCGGCAAAGCCGTCCCCGGGCAGCTCCGGGTCGCGCGCGCCCATCGAACTGACCATCAGATAGCGCGGCACGCCAGTGCGACGGCAGGCCGCGATCAGCTTGATGGCGCCGTCGCGGTCCATCGTCTGCTTGCGCGCGTCCCCGCTACCCGGTCCGGCGCCGGCGGCGAAGACCACGGCCGAGCAGCCGTCGAGGATCGTCTCCAGCTCGGGCGCGTCGCCCTCGAGATCGCACACTGCGGGGGTCATCCCGGCGGCACGCAGATCGTCGCCGTGATCGGGGTTGCGCACGATGCCTCGCACCTCGGCGCCGGCCTGGGCCAGCAGCGGTCCGAGCAACAGCGCAATCTTGCCGTGAGCCCCGGCGACGGCGACGGTCATGGGTTGAGCCTACTTGCCCCCCACGCGAGCATGCAATACATGACAAACCGCGGCGCGGCTTCGCGCTCGGGCACAAGACGCACGCTATAGGTGCAGATCGTGACAACCCAGGTGGCGCGCTCGTGGTTTGGCATGAACTGCACGCTCACCGGGGAACGATCCGCTTCGGGCCACGCGCCGGGGGTCAAGCGCGGAGGATGAGGCGCGGAGGAGCGAGCGCACAACCGGCGATCCGCGGGTCAGGCGCGGAGGGTCAGGCGCGACGCGACCGCGGGACGCGCGCGGGCAGCGCCCAGAGGCGCTCGAGCGGGTCATCGCGGCGGGTGCAGGCGCGCCATGGAGACATCAGACCGCCCGGCGCGCCGTTCGTGGCGCCACCGGTGGACAACCGCTGCCAGTGGATCCTGGCCTCGAGCAGAGCGAGATGTTCACGAACGATCTGCGTGCGCAGACGCTGGACGAGGCCTTTGATCAGAGTCGAGGGGGTGAGGAGACGGGGCATTGGTGACGTGGTCCTTGTATCGGCGGGGCGGCGCCGGACTAAAGGCCGGCGCGGAAACACGATCCGGACGCCAGCCCGCGAGGTGGCCGGCCCGGGTGCTTCGCCCTCGAGACGGAGGCTGACTCACGACGGATGGACACGGAGTCCGGATCCACCGGCAAGGTTAGCTACAGCGGCGAAGCTTCGCGCCGGGGGGCGTTGAGCGTGACCCCGACCGAGGCGACGATCACCAGCACCATGCCGGCCAGCTCACGCGCACTGAGCTGCTGCCCGAGGGCGAGCCATCCGGCGAAGGCGGCCACCGCCGGTTCGAGGCTCATCAGCACGCCGAAGACATGGGTGGCGATCCGGCGCAGCGCCTCCAGCTCCAGCGTGTAAGGCAGGGCCGAGGAGAGCACCCCGACGGCAAGGCCGAGCAACAGCGAATGGGGCCGCAGCAGGTTCCCGGCTCCGTCGGCCACACCCAGGGGCAGCGCGGTCAGTGCGGAGACCCACATCGCGATCATCAGGCCCGTCCCGTCCGAGAAGGCCCGCCCGACCCGGGCGCTGACGAAGATGTAGGCGCCCCAGAAGGTGGCCGCGCAGAGCGCGAAGACAACGCCGAGCGCATCCAACCCGTGGGCGCTGCCGTGGGTGAGGGCGACGATCCCGAGCAGGGCGGCGGCGATCCACACCAGGTCGACGCCGCGCCGGGATCCGATCAGGCCGACGGCCAGCGGGCCGATGAACTCGATCGTCACCGCGATCCCCAGGGGAATGCGGTCAAGCGCCTCGTAGAAGGACGTGTTCATCGCGGCCAGCACGAGGCCGAACAGCGCGGCCAGCAGCCATTGGCGGCGATGCAGACCGGTCAGGCGCGGCCGCGTGACCAGCGTCAGGACGACGGCGGCGGCCAGCAGGCGCAGCAGCACCGCGCCGCCCGGGCCGACCGATCCGAACAGGTGTGTCGCGACGGCCGAGCCGAACTGGACCGAGGTGATCCCCCCGAGCACGAGCACCGGCGACGGCACCGCGGCCGTTCCGCGCCGCGGACCGGGCTCCGGCGGCGGCAGGGGTGTCCCGGCGGCGACGTCGGCGTGCGCCCCGGGCGGCGGCAGGGCTGACCCGGCAGCGACGTCGGCGTGCGCCCCGGGCGGCGGCTCAGAGCCCGAACGCCTCACGGCGCTCGGCCGGGACGAGATCGAGATGCCCGGCGTGCCCGGCGATGTAGTCGCGCACGAACGTGCAGAGCGGGACGACGGCCAGCTCACGACGACGCGCGTCGTCCAGCGCCGCGACGACAAGCTGGGTGCCGAACCCCCGGCCGCCCGAGGCCGGATCGATCTCGGTGTGCGTGATCACGACGGTGCCGGGCTCCTCGCGGTAGGCGGCAAAGCCCACCGGGCGCCCGCCGGCGTTGATCACCCAGCGACGCTGGGCGGCGACATGCTCGACCGTCACCTCGGGTTCCACCCCCCGCACCCTAGAGGGTCGCTGCTCTGCGTACATTGGCTCGGTGACCGTGACCGTGCGCCCCATGCGGCACGCCGATCTGGATGCGGCCGCCGCGGCTGGAGCGGCCGGGATGGGCTTTGCCGCACCCCGCGGCGAGCCGGCCTGGCGGCGCTGGCGCGAGCGCATCGCCTACCCGCTGGAGACCGACCCGGGGGGTGCGTTCGTCGCCGAGCGTGACGGGCAGGTGATCGGTGTGGCCGAGGCCGTGCAGCGGTCATCGCTGTGGGTCCTGTCCTTTCTCGCCGTCGACCCGCAGGCGCAGGGCGCGGGGGCCGGACGCGCCCTCATGCGGGCCGCCCTGGGCTACGGGGATCCGCGCCGGGGGCTGATCGTCGCCTCCGATCATGCCGCCGCCCTGGGCCTCTACGAACGGGCGGGCTTCGTCCCGCGCCGCGCCCTGCGGGCCCGCGGCCGGGTCGACCACGGCGCGCGACGCGACGGCCCGTGCCCGGTGCGACCGGGAACCGAGGCCGACCTCGAGCTGGCGGCCGCGATCTCCGTCGAGCAGCGCGGCGCATCGCACCCGCTCGGCTTCGCGCTGCGGCGCGGAGGACAGCTGCTCGTGGTCCCCGGCCGCGGCTTCACCGTGGCCCAGCCCGGCTATGGGGTGTGGGTGCTGGCCGCCCGTGACGAGGAGGCCGCCGCCGCGCTGCTGTGGCGGGGGCTACACGTCGCAGGCGCCGCCGAGCAGTACGTGCGCTGGATCACCGCGGACAATCGGTGGGCCGTCCCGGTGCTCAAGGCCGCGGGCCTGGAGCTGACCGCCTACGGAGCGGTCTGCGTCCGGGGGGACGTGGGACCGCTGGCCCCGTACCTGCCCAGCGCGCCGTTCGCCTGAATCGGTCGGACCCGGTGTGGGCCGCGGGCGAATCGCCCCGCGGGCCACCGGCGAATCGCCCCGCCGGCCACCGGCGAATCGCCCCGCCGGCCGCCGGCGCTCGCCACGCGGGCCACTGGCGGCAACGGCAAGGACGCCGGTTTGCTGCCCCCGCCGGGCGGAAAGGACAAGCCTGCCCCCGGAATCTTGGCCGAAGGGCTAAAGGCCGGGTCCGAATATGGCGACATCATGATCACATCGCCTAACTCCATCTGAGGAGGAGCAGAGATGAGCCCCGAACGCAGCAACGCCTATCAGCGCGTCATGCATACCCTCGACGAGCTGGGCCCGAGCAAGCTCCAGTCCGGGGAGCAGGACCGCGTCCGCTACGCGGCCGACAACCTCATCTTCGCCTCCGCACTGGAGGGTGAGGCGTCACTGGCGCTCAACGACGCGCTCGAACTCTGCACCGCGTTGGTCCAGAGCGGCCGCTGGGAACAGGTCACGGCCGATCGGCTCGCCGCCGACATCGGCGCCTGCGGTCCCGGTCTCGAGCCCGCGGTCGTCGGCCAAGCCGCCTAGCTCCTTCCCCCGCCGCTCACCGGGACACGCCTCGCGCGCGCGCCGGCGGGACGCGCCCAGCGTTCCGCTCGCTGCCGTGCGCCGGCGGGACGCGACCAGCGTTCCGCTCGCTGCCGTGCGCCGGCGGGACGCGCCGGGCGTTCCGCTCGCTGCTGTGCGCCGGCGGGACGCGCCCGGCATCGCGATCCGAGTGTCTTGCTCCTTCGCCCAGTTGCGCGCTCAACCAACTAAGCTCGGGAGCAGAACGCCAGCGTCCAGACGAGAGGCCCCATGTCACGAGCAGTGCGACTGCACGAGTACGGCGATGTCGATGTGCTCCACGTCGAGGATGTCGATCCGCCCATTCCGCGCCCCGGTGAGGTGGTGGTCAGGGTCCGCGCCGCGGGGATCAATCCCGGCGAGGCGAAGATCCGCACGGGCGCGCTGCACGCGATGTATCCCGCGAGCTTCCCCTCGGGGCAGGGCAGCGACCTGGCCGGCGTGGTCGACGCGGTCGCCGACGGGGTCGATGCGTTCGCCGTCGGCGACGAGGTGCTCGGCTGGTCGGATGAGCGCTCGAGCCAGGCCGAGCTGGTCCGCGTGCCCGCCGGCCAGCTCACGGCCAAGCCGCCGGCCGTGCCCTGGGAGGTCGCCGGCGCGCTGTTCGTGGCCGGCGCCACCGCCTGGGCCACCGTCCGCGCCGTCGTGCTGAGCGAGGGCGATGTCGTGGTCGTCTCCGGGGCCGCCGGCGGCGTGGGCACGATCACCGTGCAGCTCGCACGCCGCGCAGGAGCGGAGGTGATCGGCCTGGCCGGGGAGCGCAACCATGCCTGGCTGCGCGGGCACGGGGTCATTCCCGTCACCTACGGGGATGGGATGCAGGAGCGCATCACCGCGGCCGCTCCGGGACCGGTGACGGCGTTCATCGATCTCGCCGGCGGCCCGTACGTCGAGCTGGCCCTTGCCCTCGGCGTCGCGCCGAAGCGAATCGACACGATCGTCGATTTCGGCGCGGTGCAGGCCCACGGCGTCAAGTCCGAGGGCAACGCCCAGGGCGCCTCGGCCGCCGTCCTGGCCGAGTTGGCGGCGCTGATCGCCGACGGGGCGCTCGAGGTCCCGATCGCCGCCACCTACCCCCTGGATGAGGTCCGCGAGGCCTATACCGAACTTGAGCGCGGGCACACCCGCGGCAAGATCGTGCTCGTGATCTAGCCGTCGCGCAGGTTGCGGAAGAACCGGCGGTCTGCCGCCCGGCCGGCAGTGAGCGCCTTGGTCGCGATGCCGACCTCGACGATCACGCCGTGGCGGACCTTGAGCACCCCGTGGCCGGGGCCGTTGGCGACGACATACCAGTCGTTGGTGCCGACCCGGTAGCGGCGTCCGGCGTGCAGCCGCCGAGCCACCCGGCGCAGGCGGGTTCCCGGACGTACGCCGTGCAGCGCGTAGCGGCGGTTGGCGCTGAGCAGCAGCACGAGACGGCCGGAGTAGCGGTGGCGCACGCGCCGGGGCAACGCGCGCAGCATCGCCGCGGTCGGATACCCGCCGCGGATCCCGATCGGCCGGGCGCAGTAGAAGTCGGTGTCCCGCCGGCCACGGGTGGAGTAGCGGGGATACAGGTGCCGGGCGCGAGCCCGCGTCATGCCCAGCCGGAGGCGACCCAGCCCGCGGACGCTGAGACGCCCGGTGGCGACCGGGCAGCGAGCACGTCCGCGACCCCGGCTCCCGGTCGTGCCGCCGCCCGGGCTCGAGCCGGCGCTCGGCGACACCGGCTGACCCACGGTGCCCGGCGCGCCGATCACGAGCTCGAACGGTGTCGTCGCGTCGATCAGGTTGAACAGGGTCGTCGAGGACTGGGGGGTCAGCGCGGTGGCGCTGAACGCCGTGGCCGAGTACAGGCGCGTCCCGTCGGGGGGATTGCCCACGAGCGAGAGCGGGACGTTGATGGTGATCACGCCCGTCGCCTTGTTGTAGGACGCCTGCGAGGCGCTGAGCACGTGCGTCTGCGGATAGGCCAGGTACTTGGTGTGCTCAGCCGGATTGTTGACCGGGATCGGGGCCGTGTCGCCGGCGAAGAAGCTGGGCGATCCCGTGCCGCCCGCGCCAGCGTTGTTGTCCATGCCGACGTAGTAGATATGGCCGTTGCCGGTCTGGCCCGGGGTGATCTGGGTCCAGCGCAGCAGCCAGGAGGCGTCGGGGCCGCCGGTGCCCGAGGGGGGCGCCAGGCTCGAGAGATCCTTGACGTCGATCGTCGCGGTCAGGGTGCGCCCGGGGCCGTTGGCCAGGGACGCGCCGGTGAGATCGAGGTGCGGACCGGCGGCGGTGCGGCTGCCGTTGGCCGAGTAGTCGTCGTCGCCCGCGGGATCGCTGACGCTCCCCATGGCCTGCCCGGGTCCCCCGTTCTGGCTCACCGTGCCGGCCGAGGCAAACAGGCTCGGCCCGCTGATCTGGCGGCTGATCGCCTCCGGGCCCGCGTCCTCCCCGGCCGCGCTGTCGGCCGAGGTGTCGAACACGTAGGAGACCAGAGCCGCGCCCTGCCGGTCGGGGCTGACCTGCAGGAAGTCGCCGAGGCTGCGATCGCCTCCGGTGGCGCAGCCGATGCCGCTGGTGCAGATCTCGCCGTGCTTGACCGGGCCCTCGGTGACAGCGGCCGTCGTGTAGGCCGGAGAGGCATCGTGCGCGTTCAGGCTCTGAGCCATCTGCACGCTCCACTCGCCCCGGGTCAGGCTGCTGGCCCCGTACAGGGTGCAGGTGCCCGAGCCGCTGGCGCAGGTGCCCGTCTCTGAGGTCTCGTCGGCGTGGTAGTAGGCAACGTCGACGCGGCCATCGCTGCCCGCCGTGATCCACGGGAACGTGTTGGTGCCGGCGCTGGCGCCATCCCCGGTGATCCGCTGCGGTGCGGACCAGGTCAGCGTGCTCGGGTTCGCTCCGGCGGGCTGTAAGGAGTGGACGACGTAGATCTGCTCGGGCGCGGTCAGCGCGCCGAAATTTGCGTCGCTGCTCGAGGCGTGATCGATCGGCCCGGCCGTGAAGGTCACGTACAGGTAGCCGGCCGAGTCGCGGGCGATGCTGGCGAAGTTCTCCCCCGCCAGCTCCTCGGGGTTGCCGCTGGAGTCGGTGCAGCCGGGATCGGCGCACAGCGCCTGGTCGAGATTCGGGCTCTCGCTCCAGGTCGCCGTGGTCGGGGTGCCCGGGGTGATCTTGCCCTCGGAGACCTCGACGCCGGCGGAGTTGGAGGTGGTGTGGGCGATGAACACGTTGCCGGTGGCCGGATCGACCACCTGATTGCCCGAGATTCCCTCGTTGTTGGTCACGCAGTCGTAGGCGCCGGTGCCCAGGCATCCGGTCGAGGCGGCGTTGGTGTTGATCACCGGGGTGAAGGTGGTGCCGTCGTGCGAGACCGTCTCCACGAGCTGGTTGCCGCCGCTGGGCAGCGCCCCGTTGACGGCGTCGTAGTCCTGATAGAGGGTGAGATTGCCGCCGGCCGAGCTGCCCGTGCCGGCGAACCACATGCGGTCGTCGGGGGTGTTGGGCGCGCCGGCGCAGTTGGTGGTGAACGTCGCCCCGCCGTCGGTGCTCTTGGAGTTGCTGATGTTGGTCAGGCCCTGCAGGTCTGAGAAGTACAGGGCGCTGCCCGAGTCCACGAACAGGTCGGTGTCGCCGCCGCCGGCGCAGGTCGGCGGCTTGCCCGGGCCGATCGTGCCGGGCACGAACTGATACGAGTTGCCGCCGTCGCGGGAGGACCACAGGAAGCTCTGCGTGGTCGAGAAGCCAAAGGGCTCGCTGGTGTAGACGCTGCCGTCCGGGGCCGCCTTGACGTCGGGCTCGTTACCCGGCCGCTGCTGGTCGACGATCACCGCATGCGAGAACCCGATCGCCGCATCGACGTGCGCCCGGGCGCGCGGCGTGGCCGCCGCACTGACGGTGATCGACGCCGCCAGTGCGGCGATGATCAGGGCGAGGACCGCGGCAGCGTGCGGGCGACGGCGGGTGTGAACAGGCGACTTCGGCATGAACAGGCTCTCCAGGGTCTGCGCTCAGGAAAGTGGAGCGTAACGGACCGGTGGGCAGTCAGGGCGCGCGGTCGTGTGACGATTACGTGACACGCATCGCCGGGATCAGCACATCCGCGCGGCCCTCACGACTAAGGTCCGGCGCATGATCACCGTCGCCGGCGAAGCCCTGATCGACGTGCTCATCGACCCCTCGGGCCAGATCAGCGCCCACCCCGGCGGAGCGCCGTTCAACGTCGCGCGGACCGTGGCGGCCTTGGGTCAGCCCTGCCAGTTCCTGGGCCGGGTCGGCGGCGATGTCTTCGGGCGGCGCCTGCGGGCGGCGCTGCAGGAGCGAGGCGTCACGCTGGCCGTCCCCGAGCCGACCCGGGCTCCGACCACCCTGGCCGTGGCCGAGCTCGATGCCGACGGGGTGGCCGACTACCGCTTCTACCTCGAGGGGACCTCGGCCGGCTGCATCGGTGCGCCGGATCTGCCCCCGGAAGTGCTCGCGGAAAGCCAGGCGGTGGCGTTCGGCGGTCTCGGTCTGCTCACCGAGCCGCTGAGCAGCACGCTGCGTGAGCTGCTGCCGAGCGTGCCCGCGGCCGGCACCGTGTTGCTTGACCCCAACTGCCGCCCGCACGCGATCGACGACCTGGAGAGCTTCCGCGCCACCGTGGACGGGTTCCTGGCCCACAGCGACGTGGTCAAGGTGTCGGTCGACGACCTCGCCCTGCTGGACGCTCACCACGACCCGCGCGCGGCCGCGCGGCGCTATCTGGATTTCCGTCCCGCCTCCGTCCTGGTCACCGACGGCGGCCGTCCGGTGACCGTGCACACGCTCGGGGGCGAGCAGGCCGTGCCCGTGCCGAGCGTCGATCTCGTTGACACGGTCGGTGCCGGCGACGCGTTCGTGGCCGGCTTTCTCACCTGGTGGGTCGAGCAGGGATGCACCCGCGAGCAAGCCGGTGACCTCGAGCGGGTCACCGAGGCGGCGCGAGCGGCGGTGACGGTCGCCGCCGCAGCCTGCACGACGGCCGGCGCCAACCTTCCCGGCGCCTTCACCTGGCCGCCGCCCCCCGAGCTCGTGCGGGGATGAGCGCGGGCGCCACGCCTGCGATGATCGGGGCATGCGCCGCGCGCTGATCGTGACCCTGACCACCGGCGCGATGCTGGCCGGCTGCGGTCAGAACTCGACCCTCACCGGTCCCGGTTCTGACGCCTCGGCCAACCGCGCGGCGCGGCGTCTGCTCGGTCCCGGCCTGCAGGTCGTCCCCACACCCGCCCCGACCCACCGTCCCCCCGGCGGCGACGCCGTCCACGTGATCCGCGCGTGGGCGACCGCACTGCGCACGGGGCAGCTCACGGCCGCGGCCGGCTGGTTTGCCAACCCGAGCGAGTTCGTCAACGGAGTCGGGACCGCCGGCGCGCTCGGTGCGGTGCGCATCAACTCGCTACGGACGGCGATCGCCGCCAACGAGACGCTGCCCTGCGGAGCGAAGTTCGTCTCCGCCGATCAGCGCGGCCGCTACGTCAACGCGCTGTTCCGCCTGACCGGCCGCAGCGGCCCCGGGGGCGACGCGACCTGTGGCGGATCGGCCGGTCAGACGGCGCGGACCAACTTCCTGATCGCCGACGGGCGGATCGTCGAGTGGATCCGCGCTCCCGACGATCCGGGCGACAACGGCGGCTCCGGCGGCTCCGGCGGTGGCGGGGTCAACCCGGGGGGTCCGCGCCAGGGCCCCGGCACGGCGACCGGGCCGACGGTGTGAGATGAAGCGCCAGGACATCACCTTCCCCTCGGGCGACGGCGGCTGCGCGGCGTGGCTCTACCGGCCCGACACGCGCGATCCGGCCCCGGTGGTGGTCATGGCCCACGGCTTCTCGGCCGTGCGCGAACAGCGGTTGGACGCCTACGCCGCGCGCTTCCAGGCCGCCGGGCTGGGGGTCCTGCTGTTCGACTACCGCCACTTCGGGGCCAGCCCCGGGCAGCCGCGCCAGCTGCTGGACATCGGACGCCAGCGCGAGGATTACCGGGCGGCGATCGCTCACGCCCGCAGCCTCGACTGGGCCGACCCCGACCGCATCGCCCTGTTCGGATCGTCGTTCTCCGGCGGCCACGTGATCGCGGTCGCAGCACAGGATGAGCGGATCGCCGCGATCGTCGCCCAGTGCCCGTTCACCGACGGGCTGGCCTCGCTGCCCAGGCTGGGCGCGCGCAACATCGTGCTGGCCACGCTGGCCGGCCTGCGCGACCAGGCGCACGGGCTGCTCCGGCGCGCGCCGTACTACATCCCGGCCGTGGGGCCGCCCGGCTCGCTGGCCGTGATGAGCACGCCCGACGCCCAGCCCGGCTTTGCCCAGATCACCCCCGAGCGGACCACCTGGGAGAACCGGGTGGCGGCCCGGATCGCACTCGTCGTCGCCCTGGACCGGCCCGGCCGGGCCGCGGCCCGGCTGACCGCGCCGATCCTGTTCTGCGTCTGCGAGCGTGACTCCGTCGCCCCCGCCGCGCGGACCCTGCGCTACGCCGAGCTGGCTCCCCACGCCCAGATCCGGCGCTACGACGTGGGGCACTTCGACATCTACGTCGGCGAGGCGTTCGAGCGCGCCGTCGCCGATCAGACCGCGTTTCTCACCAGCACGCTGCGGGGGTCGCCGTGAGCTCGGACCCCTACGCGGTCCTGGAGGTCACCCGCGGCGCGAGCGACGCCGAGCTGCGCGCCGCCTACCGCCGCGCCGTGCAGCGCCACCATCCGGACCACAACGGCGGCTCGGCGGAGTCCGCGCGGCGCTTTGAGGAGGTGCAGGAGGCCTACCGGGTGATCCGCGAGGAGCGGGCCCGCGGCGGGTCCGGTGGCGCGCGGGGCCGTGACCGGGCGGCGCGCGGCGGGGCCTCGGGCCGTGGTGGGGCGTCGGGGGCCGCGAGCTCCGCCCGCGGCCCGTCCAGCACCGACCCCGACCTCGAGGCGCGCCTGAAGGCGATGGAGTCCGAGCTGGCCGCCGCCCGTGATCTCCGCGACCGTGCCCGGCGTGCGGCGCGCGAGGCGGCTGCGAGCGCCACCGGCCGGCCCCGGCCCAGCGACGAGGAGCTCGGCTACGTGACCACCGACGACAGCCTCGGGTCGATTCTCTCCGATGCGGCCTCCAGCCTGTCCGAGCACCTGTCCCAGGCGCGACGGCGGCCGCCGTCGCCGCCGTCGGCGTCCGGGGCGGCGGATCGGATGGCCGATGTGTTCGAGGACATCGCCGCGCGGCTGCGGGGCGAGAAGCGCTCGGACTAGCGGGCGGAGTCTGGCCTCCCGGGGCTCCCGCCTCACTCTCCCGCCTCGCTCTGCCGACCGGCGTCCGCCTCGCCGTCCGCGGCGGGGCGTTTCGGCGCTGTCGGGCCCGTGTGTCGCTTCGCGCCTGATTTCCAGCAGTGGCTGACCCAACCCGGCATGGCCGGGCCGAGGGCGCGCCCATCAGTCCACGTGTGTCAGTTCACGCCTGATTACCAGCAGTTACCGGACCCACCCCCGATGGAGTCGGCGGAGTCGGTCACGGCCGCCGGCGGTCGGTCGCGGCCGCCGCCGCCGCTCGGTCCGTGCGGCCGAACACGGGCGCGAGGCATCGAGCGGACGAGCGCACGGGTGCGCCGACGGGGTACGGTTCTCCCGTGGAGCGTGAGATCTCGATCCGCGGCGAGATGATCCGGCTCGGGCAGCTGCTCAAGCTGGCCGGGATCATCGACACCGGGGCCGAGACCAAGGCGCTGCTGGCCGACGAGGCCGTGGCGGTCAACGGTGAGGTCGAATGGCGGCGCGGGCGCCAGCTGCACCCCGGGGACATCGTCGCCGTCGGGGACGAGCGGCTTCGCGTGAGCTCGGCTGCGGGCGAGCGCTGAGCCCTCTCCCCCGTCCGGCCGGCCCGCTGCGCATCACCGACCCTCGCGCGACCTGGCCGCCGCCGCGCGCTTCTGGCCGGGCGGCCTGGATCTGGAGGTGGATGACCTGCGAGGCCCGAGGCGCAGGGCGGACATGCCCCGCCTGATGTGATCACGCCGGCCGCTATTCGGTGAGCGCCGTGCGCTCCAGGATCTCCTGGGCGGCGATCGCCGGGGCCAGCCCATCCTGCCGCAGCGTGCGCGCCCGCAGCCGGGCCGCGAAGGCGCGCAGCGCCTCGCCGGCGTGCGGGGGGCTGCCGATCCAGCGCTCGCCGGCGCCGCCGTCGGAGATCTCGAGCACCCCGTCGTGCAGGTTCGCGGTGGCGCGCGCTCCGTCCACGGTCAGCCACAGCCCGGCCTCGGCCGCCGCCCAACTCGCGGTGAGGGTGACCGGGATCCGGTCCCAGCGGCCGACGGCGGAGCCCCCGAGGTCCCCTCCCCCGGCCGCCCGGTCCAGGCTGACCGCATCGATCCGGGGCAGGCGCCCGAGCGCGGCCAGCGCATCGACGAGATGCAGGGCCAGGTCACCGAAGCCTCCGACCCCGGCCCGGCGGGGATCGCGCATCCAGCCCGACGGTCCGTCGAGCATTCCGTTCAGCGCCCCGCCGTGGGCGTAGCGCGCCCGGATCCCGGCGATGCGGCCCAGGATCCCCGCGCGCAGGACGCCGCGCAGCTGACCGAGGGCGGGCAGCTCGCGCAGGAACAGGGCGGCGGCCGCCGGGGTGCGCCCACGGTCGATCTCGCGGGCGAGCCGGCGGGCTTCGGCGGCGGTTCGGGCCACCGGCTTCTCGACCAGGATCGGCCGTCCGGCCCGGGCGGCACGGGCGCACAGGACGGGGCGCTCGTCGGTGGGCGCGCACACGACGACGGCGTCGGCGCGCGCGATCGCGGTCTCGACGTCGCGCACGGCAAAGCCCGCGATCGGGCCGGGCACCGCGGAGCTGTCGCCGTCCCAGGCGGCGGCGAGCGCGAGGTCCGGCTCCGCGGCGATCACGGCCAGGTAGTCGCGCACGTGGGGGTGGGCGCAGCCGAGCAGGGCAATCGAGATGGGCATCGCTCAAGGGTGCCAAACGCCGCGCGGCGCGATCAGCGGCGGGAGATCGAGACGCGCGTGCGGTAGACCCGGGTTCCGCCCGCGGCCCGCGCCGCGGCGGTGTACTGCTGAAAGCGGTTGCCGGGCCCGAGCGGAACCGACAGCCGCAGCCGGCCCTCACGGTCGGCGCGTACGACGAGCGTGCGATGGGCGTGCGGCCCGGTCAGGCGCACGGTCTCGCGCGCGCGGGGCGGGTACTGGGCCGGGGTGAGCACGGTGGCGGTCCCGCTCCCGGACAGCACAAAGCCCGCGCGGTCACCGTCGCGCAGCGCGCTGAACTCACGGGCCGGCCGGGTGATCGCCACCGTGTAGCCCCACTGCGACCATGGGTCGTCGGCGGACCGGTAGGCCTTGCGGGCGGGAGCGGCCGGAGGTTGTGCGAACACGGTCATCACCGGACCGATGACCCAGCGCAGGTCACGTTGCCAGTACGGCCAGTTGTGGCTGCCCGGGCCGTACGCGTCCAGCGTCACGGGGACGCCGGCCCGGTCCGCGGCCGCTTTGAAGCCCAGCGTGAGCCGATGTACCTCGACCTCGTCGCTGGCGTCGAACGAGGTGTCCGAGGGCGGATTGAGGGGCCCTCGCCGGCCGTTGCCGGTGTAGGTCCATAGCCGCATGCCGCGCAGGTTGTCCACCAGCGCGGCGGGATCGTGCGCCACCCAGTTGAGCTCCTGCGCGGTTCGGGAGCCGAACATGGCGGTCAGATCCGGCACGCCGTCCAGCTTCGTCGTGCCCTGGATCTCGAGGTTGCCGGCCGCGACGGCGAACGGATCCGTGGTTGTGTCGATGACCCCGGAGAACGAGCCGGCGGCGACGAACATGTCCGGATGCCGCGCGGCAAGGCTGAGCGCGCAGAAGCCGCCCTGGGAGACACCGAAGATCGCCCGGCCGTCACGCGTGGCCCGCGTGCGGAAGGTGCGGTCGATGAACGGGATCACCTGACCGGCCTCAAAGGTCTCCCACATCGGCTTCCCGCGCCGGCCGGCGTTGTACCAGTTCGCGCAGTAGCCGCCGCCGTCGCCCTTGACGCCGAGATCGGGCATCACCGTGATCACCGGTCGGCCCGCGGTGATCGCCTCGGCATCGCCCTCCTGGGTCCACGCCGCCGCCGTGTCTCCCGTGCCCGGGAACAGGTAGATGACCGGGTAGCGGGCCGTCGAGCTCTGGGCGTAGCCGGCGGGCAGGAGGACGCGAATGTGCAGCGGGCCGTCGACCGAGGGGCTGGTCACCGTGAAGTCGACCAGACGGGAGTCGAGCTGCTGGCGGGACACCACGCTGAGCCGGCTGTCCTGCGTGGCGGTGCCGGTGGGCGACGGTGTCGCCGTGCGTGAGGCGGGGACAGATTCAGAGCCGGACCCCGAGAGCGGCGATTGGCGCGCCGACGAGGTCGTCACGGACGCTCCGCACGCCGACAGCACAGCCACGGCGACGGCCGCGAGCAGGGCCGCGCGCAGCCGCGGGCCCGTTGCCGGGGACAGTCTCAACGGGCTCGTCGGTGTGCAGGCCGCAGCGCGCGGCCGATCCAGACCGCGGTCGTGTACACGTGGGTTCCACCGGCGGCCTGGGCGGCCGCGGTGTCCTGCTGGTCGGGGTTGCCGGGGCCGAGCGGCACGCGCAGATGCAGACGCCCGCGCCGGTCGGCCCGCGCGATCAGGCTGCGGCGGGCGTAGGGGCCGGTCATCCGCACGCGGTGGCGCGATCCGCGCCGGTACTGCCCGGGGGTGAGCACCGTCGCGGTGCCGCTGCCGCCCAGCTCAAAGCCGGCCGCGCCGGCGCGGCTCAGGGTGCTGAACTCACGCGCCGGGCGGCTGATCGCCACCTGATACCCCCACTGCGACCAGGGGTTCTCCGCCGTCGTGTAGGCCGTGAGGGCCGGGGGCGCGGGCGGCGAGCTCAGGACGGCGCTCAACGGCCCGATGACCCATTGCAGATCGCGCTTCCAGTACGGCCACGAGTGCGTGCCGGGCCCGTAGTCGGTGTAGGCGACCGGGACGCCCGCGGCGTCGGCGGCGGCCTTCCAGTGGGCGCTGAGGATGTGCACGCCGGTCTCGATCCCCGCCGCGCCCGGGTTGACCGGGATCGGATCCAGCGGGCCGGGCTGCCCGTTGCCGGTGTAGGCCCATAGCCGCATGCCGCGCAGGTTGGATACCAGCGTGGCCGGATCGTGCGCGGCCCAGTTGATCTCCTGGCTGGCGCGCGGGCCGAACATCGCGTCGGGATCAGAGACCCCGTCCAGCCCGGTCGTCGTCCCCTGGATGATCGGGGTCATCAGCGCCTCTGAGAGCGGGTCACCGGCGGTGTCGATCGCGCCCGAGAAGGACGCGGCGGCGGCGAACATGTCGGGATGGCGGGCGGCGAGGCTCAAGGCGCAGAACCCACCCTGGGAGAGACCGGCGATCGCGCGGCCGCCGCGGTTGGCGCGGGTGCGCAGGACGCGGTCGATGAACGGGATGACCTGACCGATCTCGAACGTCTCCCACAGCGGCTGCCCGCCCCGGCCGCCGTTGAACCAGTTGGTGCAGTACCCGCCACCGTTGTCGTTGACGCCGATGTCGGGCATCACGGTGATCAGCGGGCGCCCGGCCGTGGTGGCCTCGGCGGCGCCCTGGTCGGTCCAGTCGGCCGCACCGCCGCTCGTGCCGTGGACGAGATACAGGACCGGGTAGCGCCGCGTCGGGTGCTGGGCGTAGCCGTCGGGCAGCAGCACGCGGATGTGCAGCGGGCCGTCGACGGCGCCGGTGGTCACGGTGAGCGCGTCGAGGCGGTCGTCCAGGCGCTGGACGGACTGCACGGTGATCCCGTTGCCGCTGGTGAAGGCGGGGAGCGGTCCCGCCCCCGCGTCCGCCGCCGCGGCGGTCGCGGGAAGCGATCTCGTCCCCGCGTCCGCCGCCGCGGCGATGAGGAGCGCGAGCGCGCTCGCCAGCGCGACCGCGGTGCTGATCCGTGTCCACAGGGCTCGCATCCGTCCCGCCTATGGTCTCACGCCGGCCGCGTCGGCGAGCCGCTCGCGCAGCCCGGCGACCATGATGCGGATCGTGAAGCGGTCAAAGCGCTCGGCGCCCCAGGCGACCAGCGGCGGCAGGCGCTTGCCCGGCGTGCGGTTGATGCGCAGGCGGACGTGCAGGTCGCTGCCGCCGTCGTCGCGGTCGTCGAGCACCAGGGCCCAGGTCAGGCGCAGGCCATCGCCGCGCTCGGACCACCACACCAGCGCGTGGGGCGGGTCGACCTCGCGGGCCTCGAACCAGCCGTCGCGTCCGTAATCGGCCACGCGGTCTCCGGGCGCGACCTGCTGGTAGCGCGGCTCGATCGTGCGCAGAGCCCGGTTGCCCCGGGGGGTCAGCCGCTCCAGGCGTCGGGTCAGATACCAGCCGGCACGCCCCTTGCCGAGCTGGATCAGCCACGGCCAGACCTGCACGGCGGGGGCGTCGAGCGCCGCCACCCGGTCCATCACGACCTCGGCCTCGGGGATCAGCTCGTCCCCGGGCAGCGGACGCTCGCGGGCGACGATCCGCGGTGCGACGGCGCCGGGGGGCGCGGCCTGGCGGTGGGGGTCGTCGTTCACGCGCGCAGCCCGGCCGTGCTGGGAGTCAGCCACGGGCGCGCTCGCGCGCCTGGCGGCGCATCGCCCGCGCCACGTAGTCGTCGACGCTGTAGCGCTCCTCGGCCCACGGGTCGCCACGGTGGTGATAGCCGTTCTGCTCCCAGAAGCCGAGCCGGTCCTCGGTGAGGATCTCCAGGCGCTGGATCCACTTGGCCGACTTCCACAGGTACAGGTGGGGTACGAGCAGCCGGGCGGGACCGCCGTGGTCGGGCTCGAGCGGAGCGCCGTCGGCCTCGTGCGCGATCAGCGCGGGATGCTCCAGCACGTCGGAGAGGGGCAGGTTGGTCGTGTAGCCGCCGTAGCAGTGGGCGAGCAGGTGGCTGGCCTGCGCGGTCGGCTGCGCGCGCTCGATCAGCGCGCGCACGTCGGCCCCGCGCCAGTCCATGTTGAACTTCGACCAGCGGGTCACGCAGTGGATGTCACCCGTCCACGTCGCGTCGGCCAGGGCGGTGAAGGCCGCCCAGTCCAGCGCGTAGGGGTTGGCCACGGCGCCATCGATCGACAGCAGCCACTCCTCGGTGCCGACCCGCGGCGTGCCGCCGAGGCTGAGCACCGGCCACTTGACCGTCGGCGACTGGCCCGGGGGCAGTCGCTCGGGCTCGATCCCGAGCGAGACGGCGCGGCGGCGGCCGCGCTCACCGAAGAAGCGAGGGGTGATGGGCATTCCCTCATTCTGGCGGGTCGGAAATGGGTACTAGCGTCAGGGCGGGGCGCATCCGCACGAGAACCAGCAACCAGAGGACGTTTCAGAGCATGGCCACCATGAGAGCAGTGCAGGTCCCGTCGGCCGACGCCGACTTCGAGCTCGTCGAGCGCGAGATCCCCACCCCCGGCCCGGGTGAGGCCGTCGTCCGCGTCCACGCGTGCGGCGTCTGTCACTCGGACTCCTTCGCCAAGACCGGCAACTGGCCCGGCGTCAGCTTCCCGATCGTGCCCGGGCATGAGATCGCCGGCGAGGTCTCCGCCCTCGGTGACGGCGTGCAGGGCTGGGAGGTCGGCCAGCGGGTCGGCGTGGGCTGGTTCGGCGGCAACTGCGGCCACTGCGAGTGGTGCCGCCGCGGTTGGCTGATCGACTGCGAGAACATGGAGATCCCCGGGGTCACCGCCGACGGCGGCTACGCCGAATACGTCCTCGTGCGGGCCAGCGCACTGGCCTCGATGCCCGACGACCTCGCCGACGAGGAGGCCGGCCCGCTGCTGTGCGCCGGAATCACCACCTTCAACGGCCTGCGCCAGTCGGGCGCCGTCCCCGGTGACCGCGTCGCCGTGCTCGGCGTCGGCGGCCTCGGCCACCTCGGCGTTCAGTTCGCGCGCCACATGGGCTTTGAGACCGTGGCCATCGCCCGCGGCGAGCACAAGAAGGAGCTGGCCCTCAAGCTAGGCGCGCATCACTACATCGACTCGACGGCGGGCGATCCGGGTGAGGCCCTGGCCGCCCTCGGCGGCGCCGACGTGATCCTCTCCACGGTCACCGCGTCGGATGCGATCGGGGCCGTGTTCGGCGGCCTGCGGCCCAAGGGCCGGCTCGTGGTGGTCGGCGCCTCGATGGAGCCGATCCCGGTTCCGGCGGCGATGCTGATCGGCGGCGAGAAGACGATCACCGGCCACGCCTCGGGCACCGCGCGCGACTCCGAGGACACGCTGAACTTCAGCGTGCTGACCGGCGTGCGCCCGATGATCGAGACCTTCCCGTTGGAGAAGGCCGGCGAGGCCTATCAGCGGATGATGGACGGTGACGCGCGCTTCCGCGCGGTGCTCAAGATCAGCGGCTGACGGTCACGCTGAGCTGAGCGACATCCGGAGGTGCCCGCCGCCTAGAAGGCGGGCATCTCCCGGTAGTCGCCCCACACCGACTGCAGGGCCTGCACGATCTCGCCCTCGGAGACGTGGGCGCGCCCGGCCTCGATCAGCAGCGGCATCAGGTTCTCGTCGGGGTCGGCGGCGGCGCAGGTGATCCGGGCCAGCACCGCCGAGACGGCGGACTCGTCGCGGGCGCTGCGCACGGCGCGCACGCTCTCGATCTGCCGGGCCTCCAGCGCCGGGTCGATACGCAGGATCTCGGTCGCCTGCTCGTCGCCCTCGGTGTAGCGGTTGACGCCGACCACGGTGCGCCGGCCCGAGTCGATCTCCAGCTGCAGCGCAAAGGCGGCGTCGGCGATCTCCCGCTGCGGGTAGCCCTGCTTGACCGCCTGCACCATCCCGCCGAGCTCGTTGATCTTGGCGAAGTAGGCGTACGCCTGGCGCTCGAGCTCATCGGTCAGCGCCTCGACGAAGTAGCTGCCCCCGAGTGGGTCGATCGTGTTGGTCACGCCGGTCTCCTCGGCGATGATCTGCTGCGTGCGCAGGGCGATGCGAACGGCCTCCTCGGTGGGCAGCGCGAGCGCCTCGTCGTAGGAGTTGGTGTGCAGTGACTGGGTGCCGCCGAGCACCCCGGCCAGCGCCTCGATCGCCGTGCGGACGATGTTGTTCAGCGGCTGCTGGGCGGTGAGCGAGACCCCCGCGGTCTGGGTGTGGAAGCGCATCCGCCAGGACTCGGGCCGGCGCGCGCCGAAGGTCTCGCGCATCTCGCGGGCCCAGATGCGCCGGGCGGCGCGGTACTTGGCGATCTCCTCGAAGAAGTCGATCTGGGCGTTGAAGAAGAAGCTCAGCCGCGGCGCGAAGTCGTCGACGTCCAAGCCGCGGGCGATCGCGTGCTCGACGTAGGTCAGCCCGTCCTTGAGCGTGAAGGCGAGCTCCTGGGCGGCGGTCGAGCCGGCCTCGCGGATGTGGTAGCCGCTGATCGAGATCGGGTGCCAGCGCGGCATGTTCTCCGCGCACCACTGGACCATGTCGGTGACCAGGCGCATGGCCGGGTCAACCGGGAAGCACCACTCCTTCTGGGCGATGTACTCCTTGAGGATGTCGGTCTGGATCGTGCCGCCAAGCCGGTCCGGCGTCACCCCCTGGCGCTCGGCCGCGACGACGTAGAAGGCGAGCATGATCGCCGCCGGCGCGTTGATCGTCATCGAGACGGTGACCTGATCGAGCGGGATCCCGTCGAACAGCGTCTCCATGTCGTCGACGGTGTCCACGGCGACGCCCTCGCGGCCGACCTCCCCGAGCGAGCGCGGGTGATCGGAGTCATGACCCATCAGCGACGGCATGTCGAACGCGGTCGACAGGCCGGTCTGGCCGTGCTCGGTCAGGTAGCGGAAGCGCCGGTTGGTGTCCTGCGCGGTGCCGAAGCCGGCGAACTGGCGCATCGTCCACAGCCGCCCCCGGTACATCGACGGGTAGACCCCGCGCGTGTAGGGGTAATGGCCGGGCAGCCCGATCGGGTCCTCGTCGGTGCCCAGGCCCTCGGGCAGGTCCGCGGCGGTGTAGAGCGGACGGATCGGCTCGCCGGACAGCGTGGTGAAGGGCGCGTCGCGCTCCGGGGTCAGGGCGTACGCGGCCTGCCAGTCCTCGTAGGTGACGGGCGCGGGATTGGTCGTGCTCATGTCCCCGGAAGGCTACCGGGCAATTACTTGGAGGTCAAACTAAATCGTCGGGGGAAGGCCAGGAGTGCTGGGTGAGGGCGCGGGGGGCGCGCGCGTCACGCGCCGGGGGTGAAGTCGCCCTCGGCCGCCCGCACCTGGCGCAGCAGCGCGGTCAGCTCGCGCTGGCCGGCGGCGTCCAGCGCGCCGATCCCGAAGGCGATCCCGTGCAGGGTGTCGGTGGCGTGCTCGGCCACCTCGCGGCCGGAGGCGGTGATGGCGGCCAGGGTCGTGCGGCCGTCGGTCGGGTGCGGCTCGCGGGCCACATAGCCGGCGCGCTCCAGGCCGTCGACGAGGTTGGTCACGCTCGCGGGATGGACCTGCAGCCGCGCGCCCATCTTGCCCAGCGGCAGCGCCCCGCGGCGGCTGAAGCGCAGCAGCATCAGCGCCTCGTAACGGGCGAAGGTCAGCCCGTAGGGCTCAAGCGCCGCGTTGAGCCGGGCGAGCAGGATCTGCTGGGCGCGCATGATCGAGGTGACCGCCTGCATCGGCGCGACCGGCGGATCGCCGTAGTGCTCGCGCCACTGACGGCCCGCCTCGGCAATCGGATCAAAGGGCAGCGGGTCGGTCACCGGGCAAGCTTGCCAGGCGTCCCGGCACGCCGCCGGCCAGATCAGCGGTGCCGGCGGCGCCGGGGCGGCTTCGGGGTGTAGCGCAGGGTGAAGGGGTGGCGCAGGGTGTTGGTGGTCGTGCGTTCGTGCCTGAGCTGAGATGGAGCCTCGCGGCCGGGCGCCGAGGGGTTGGCACCCGGCCGCGAGGGAACGACACCGCCGCGACGAGGAGGGAGCGCGGCGGCCGCGGACCACGCGCGGGGCGCAGCGGTCACGGACGTCGGTGCGGCACGGTCACCCAGACGGGGCTCCCGGCGCGACCGCAACGTTGATCGCCGGCGGCCCATCGAGCCGTCCGGCCAGGTGCAGGATGGCCTCCTCCGCGCGCTCAAGCGGATAGGAGGCGGTATGCAGGCGCCGGTAGGGCGCGCCGCCTCGGGCCAACAGGCGGATCGCCTCCCGATAGGCCGGCGAGGTGACGGTGAAGACGCCGCGCAGCGTGATCGACTTGAACACGAGCCGGTCATTGTCGATCGCCGCCGTCGGACCGCCCTTGACCCCGGCCAGGACCACCGTCCCGCCGAAGCGGACGATCTCGATCGCATCAAGGATCGGCTGGGTGGCGACCGGGGTCACATCGACCACGATGTCGGCCAACCGGCCACCGGTGAGCTCGGTCACGCGCGTGACCACGTCCTCCTCGTCGGCGACGATCGTCGCGTCCGCGCCCAGGTCATGGGCGAGCTCGAGTTTGACGGCGGCGCGGGCCAGATCGGTGACGATGATCTGCCCGGCTCCGGCGGCGTGGGCGGCGATCACGCAGGCGAGGCCGCGCTGACCCGCTCCGAGGATCACGATGGTGTCCCCCAACCGCAGGTCGGGCTCGGTCGTCGCCCAGCGAATCCCGGCGGCCAGCGGGTTGAAGAGCACGGCGATCTCCGGCGGGAGATCGGCCGGCACCCGGTGCACGACGCTGTTGGGATGCAGGTACATGTACTCCGAGTAACCACCCAGCAACGATGGGACGATGCCGGTGCCGAGCAGTCCGTAGCTGTAGCCGGCGCCGTGCCGGCCCTCCGCGCGGCCCCAGCCCGAGCACCGTGTCGTGTGACCGGCCAGACAGGCCTCACAGCGCCGACACGGAATCAACGGCTCGACTGCGATCCGGTCACCGGCGCGCACGCCCCAGCGCTCGGCGGCGCCGGCGCCGATCTGGTCGATCACGCCGAGCGGTTCGTGGCCGGGGATCGTCGAACCCTCAGTCCAGCCGCGGGCCGCGAGCCGGCCGTCGTACTGCTCGATGTCGGTACCGCAGATCCCGCAGCGCTCCAGACGCAGCAGGGCATCCTGCTCGCCGATCTGCGGCAGCGCGAAATCGTGGAGCTCGAACGTGGCGTCGCCGGTCTGAACCACGGCGCGGCTGGAGCTGGCCCGACCCATGGCGCCACGCTAGCGGCGCGAGTCCTTCGCGGCGACTGGCGTTACTGCCAGGTGACCGAACGCGGTCGGTCGGCCAAGCTCGGTGCCGTGAAATTCGGTTTCATGCTGCTGCCCCGATCGCTTGAGAAGACCCGCGAGGTGGCGCGCCTCGGCGAGGCGCTCGGCTTTTCGTGGATCGCCGTCGCCGACTCGCCGACGGTCTACCAGGACTCCTACCTGCATCAGCTGGAGGTCGCCCGCGCGGCCGAGTCGGTGCTCGTCGGCCCGATGGTCAGCCACGTCGTGGCTCGCCACCCGGTGATCGTCGGCAACCAGCTCGCGACGCTGAACAGCTTCACCGGTGGGCGCGTGATCGGCACTCTGGCCACCGGCAACAGCGCGGCGCGCGGACTGGGCATGAAGCCCGCCACGATCGACCGGCTGGGGCGCTCGGTGCAGGCGATCCAGTCCTACTGGCGCGGCGAGCGCGGCGAACTGGACGGCAGCTTCATCCCGGCCACCGGAATCACTCGCGACGGTTGCCCACTGCTCATCTCCGCCGACGGCCCGAAGGCGGCTGCGCTCTCGGGCCGCGTCGGCGACGGCCTGTTGTACGGGGGCACGATGGAGCCCGAGATCCGGCGCCGGCGTCTGGCCGCGATGGGCGGGGGCCCCGGCAAACAGGCGTGGATCGCTCCGACCGTGTCCCTGGCGACCGATCACGCCGCGGTCGCCGCAGACCTTGGTGCGATGGTGGTGGCGATGGCCAACCGCGCGATGCGCGGAGACCTGACCGAGCGCGGTGTGCCCGAGGATGTCCAGGCCGACGTGCTGGAAATGCGCCGGGCCTATGACTACGGCTTCCATGCCGACAGCTCGCGCCCTCGCAACACCGGGGTGGTGTCCGAGCGTCTGACCGGTCACCTCATCGACAGCCTGTGCGTATGGGGCGACGCGGACCGGTGGCGGTCAACGCTGGACGGCCTTGAGCAGGACGGCTGGACGGGGGTGATGTTCATCCTCGGCCAGGCCGAGCAGGTGTCGGCGATCACCGCCGTCGGCGAGCGTCTGCAGGCGCTCGGGCGCCTGTCCACCGCCAGAGCCGCGTAGGCCGCGGCGCGGGCGCGCGCGTCAGTAGGAGCGCGGCAGGCCCAGCGAGTGCTGGGAGACATAGTTGAGGATCATCTCCCGCGACACCGGAGCGACCCGCAAAAGGCGGACGATGAACCACAGATCGGCGAGCCCGTACTCGTTGGACAGCCCGTTGCCACCGTGGGTCTGGATCGCCCGGTCAAGGCACAACAGCCCGGCGTCGGCGGCGAGCAGCTTGGCCATGTTGGACGCCTCGCCGGCGTTGGCCCCGGCGTCGTGCAGAAGGGCCGCCTTGGCGGTCATCAGCCGGGCCGCCTCGAGGGCGATCTTTGCTTCGGCCAGCGGGTGGGCCACCCCCTGGTGGGCGCCGATCGGCTGGCCCCATACCGCGCGCTCGTTGGCGTACGCGGCGGCCTTGGCCAGTGCGTAGCGCCCGACACCGTTGCATATCGCGGCGGCGAGGATCCGCTCGGGGTTGAGCCCGTCAAAGCCGATGCGCAGCCCGGCGCCCTCCTCCCCGATCAGTCGATCGGCGGAGACGTTCACATCGTCAAAGAACAGCGTCCACTGCTGCTCCGGGGCCTGGATCGCGGTGTCGATCGGCTGGCGGGAGAGCCCGGGCGCGTCGGGGTCGACCATGAACAGCGACAGGCGCCCGCGGCCGTTGGCGTCCTCGCCGGAGCGGGCCATCACAAGCAGCCCGTCGGCCTCCTCGACCCCGGAGATATAGGTCTTGGTGCCGGTCAGGCGCCACTCCGGGCCTTCACGCCGCGCGCGCAACGAGAGTCGGTGGCTGTTGGATCCGGCGTCGGGCTCGGTGATCGCAAACGCGTAGTACTCACGTCCGGAGCCGATCCCGCGCAGCCACCGGTCCTTCTGCTCCTCAGATCCGTGACGCGTCAGCACGGTTCCCGCGATCCCCGGCGAGACCAGCAGCGGCAGCATCGGGCAGCCCGCCGCCGATACCTCCTCCTCGACGACGGCGAGCTCGAACATGCCCAGCCCGCCACCCTCGTACTCCTCGGGGATGTTGACGCCGAGGAAGCCGTGCTCGGCCAGGGGTCGCCACAGCTCCGTCGCCGCGCCACGGCGCCGGCCGATCTCGGCGAACCGGGCATGACCGAATCCCTTGGCGATCTGACGCACGGACTCGCGCATCAGCCCGATCTCGTCGCTCTCGATGAGCGGCAGCGTGACGGTGTCGAGCACGATGGTCAGACCGAGGCCGAGACCGACACCGAGTCGACCGGGGCGACGACCGCTCCCAGAGCGGCCGCGATCGGCGGCTCGGCCGGGGCCAGCGAGAGCGACGGCAGCGGCGCGTCGCTGGCCGGCATGCCGGCCACCACGGTCGTCCCGCCGGTGGCGCCGCAGCTCACCGACAACGTGCCGCCCTGGTCCGAGACCAGCTGGTCGATCGCCCGCAGCCCATGATGATGGCCGCCCTGACAGGGCCGAGCGCCGAATCCGTCGTCGGCGATCGTCAGCCGCAGGCGATCGTGTGCCTCGAGCGCGAGCTCGACGGTGATCCGGCAGGGCCCGGCGTGTTTGACGGCGTTGACCAGCGCTTCGCGCGCGACCTTGACCAGCGCATCGGAGGCAGGCCGGGCGAGATGACGCGTGGCTTGCGCGATCCCCCGTTCGACCTGCAGGTGGACGGCGATCGAGAACTCCTCCTCGACGCCGGCCACCACCGAGGCCAGCCGGGTGGCGATGTCGGCCGCCGGCGGACGCGACAGTCGATGGATCACCGTCCGGATCGCCGTGTCTCCGCGGATCAGCAGGCCGCGGGCCCGAGCGATCCGTTGCGCGACGTCATCGGTGAGGACTTCACCCTGGAGGATCGAATCGAGCGGCAGCTGGGCCGCGAACAGGATCTGGGCTACGTCGTCGTGGAGGTCATCCGCGATCCGCTGGCGCTCCTGCAGGCGTGCCAGCTCCGCCCGCTGCTGCTGGTAGCGCTCGGTCGCGTAGTTGAGCGCCGCCACGTTGGCCATGCGCATGAAGGACTGGCGCTCGGAGCGCGCGAACGGCTCGCCGCGCACCCGCATCGCAGCCAGCGTGCCGATCCGGGTCGCACCCAGGGTGACCGGTGCGTAGAAGGCGGCTCGCCCTGGATCGCCCGCCTTCACCGGCCCGATCACGTAGGCCCGCATCCCAGGGTCCGCGCCGGCCTCATCCAGGACCGCGGCTTCCAGTTCCGGCTCGATCGCCCCAGCCCGCGCGACGATCGGCGGCGCGTCGTCGGGTACGAAGGCGACGAGCGTCGCCTCGGTCGCCTCCAGCAGTTCCTCGAGCGCCGGCGGCAGCACCGTGTGGATGCTCGCGCCCGACGCGATCGCCACCGCCACGCGGCTGATCGTCTCCTCGACGCGCTGTTCGCGACGGGTCCGGAACAGCGTCGTCGCCAGTTCCACGATCGACCCAATCCGGGGCGCGAGCGCCACCGCGCGCTCCAGATCCCCGAGGGTGAAGTCGCGGGTCCCGTCGGCGATGTGCAGGACACCGATCTGCCCAAGCGGGATCGTCAGCACACGGCGCAGGGCGAACACGTCGACGTAGTCCTGACGGATGCTCGAATCGCCCGCGCTCGCGTTGGAGATGTAGGGCAGACCGGTGGTGAAGACCCGGGCCGAGTTGCTGCGCGGGTCAAAGAAGCTGACCCGGTGCGAGGCCACCGTGACGTCGTCGGCGCCAAACGCGCCGGTCATCATCTGCAGCATGCTGCGCTGCCGGTCGGCCACCATCACACCGATCCGGGCGTCGCAGAACAACGGGCCGATCACGTCAGTGAGCGCTCGGCCGAGTTCGCCCAGGCTGTGCGCGGAGAGGACGAGCCGGTCAAGCATCGCCCAGGTCTCGAACATCTCATCGTGCACCGGCGGACGCTGGGCGACCGCCAGACTGAGGCCGATCTGCGCCGCGAAGGTGCCGATCAGATCCTCATTCTCAAACCCCTCCGGTCCCCGGCGCAGCGCGTGAATGTCACCCCGGGGCAAGCTCTCGCCGGGAACCCCGTCGGCCCGGAGTTCGGCGCTGAGCACGCCCGGGAACTCGCGCGTCAGCGTGTCGGGATCGCCCACCTGGATGCCGCGCTGCACCGCCTCCAGCTCCCACGGCTTCAGTCCCGCGGCGTGAAGGATGCGCGCGCCGCCGGACTCACGCAGGATGACCAGCAGCGCTTCAGAGCCGGTGACCCGGCGCGCGGCTTGACTGAGCGCCTCCAGATCCAGGCCGGCGGCTGCGGGGGCGGCCGCGGCCACGCGCTCACACCTCCTGGGTGACCATGCCGGCCTCGCCGGCCGGCGCGATGAATCCGGTGCGGATCGCCTTGGCGATCAGTTCGGTCTTGGTCCGCGCCTCGAACTTGGCCTTGAGCTTCTGGACGTGAAAACGCACCGTGGACTCGGAGATGAACAAACGGTCACCGATCTCGTGGTTGGTGAAGCCCTGGGCGGCGAGCTCAAGCACCCGTTCCTGCTGCGGAGTGGGCGTGGTGCCGGCCATGCGTTCGTTGACCAGCGCGTGCAGCTGTTTGACGATCTGAGGACCGGACGAGGCGGTGACGCCCGCGTCGCGGCCCCGCACGCGCTCGATCGCCGACAGCAACTCGGTGAGCCCCGCGGACTTCGTCACGTACGCCGAGGCACCGGCCTGCAGCGCGCCGCGAACCGTCTCCTCGCTGAGGTACGTGCTGAGGATGATCACGCTGGTGCCCGGGAAGTCCCGCGTCAGCTCACGGGTGAGATCCTCGCCGCGCATGTCGGGCAGGCGCAGGTCGATCAGGGCCACGTCGGGCAGCGTCTGTCGCATGCGCCGCTGAGCCTCCCGACCGGTTGAGGCCTCCCCTACGACTTCGATTCCCGGCGCACGGGCGAGTGATGCCCGCACGCCCTCTCGGACGAGCTCATGGTCGTCCACGATGATGACCCGGACCATTGTCTTCCTCTCCTACCGCCCGGTAGGGCGGCTCCACTGAGCAACATAGCGAGTGCCGACCGGACTGACAACCGCCCGGCCGGCTCGCTAACAGTTCCTTGACCTGGCTCAGGCCAGCGCCGGTGCCGCGAGCCGCTGAGCGGCCGGCATGACCTCAAGACCCTCGGTCGCGACATCCACCGCGAGGCTCGCCGCGCAGCCTGGGCAGAAGTACTCCCGGATCGTCACGCGGGGCGATTCAATGCGGTCGCGGACGAGCATCCCGAGCTCGTCGTAGCGCTCGGCGATCGGCTGCTCCTTGAGCACCGCGCCGGTCCGCCAGTTCTCGTCCGAGGAGGCAAGCTGCTCATCACAGGACACACACGTCCAGCTGCCGTTCTCGCGGGCCAGCGAGATCCCGACCGACGGCGTCTCCTTCGCCGTCTTGGCCGGGTCGGCGCCGATCCGCTCGCGGCGGATCTCCGCGCGGCGTGCCTGCGTCGCGGCCTCGTCGATCGCCTCACCGTCGACGATCACGCCGTAGATCACCCGCGCATGCTCCGGGGTGACGTAGCCGGCGATGACGTCGGCCAGCACCTTGGCCGCCGGCCGCCACAGTGGATCGCCGATCCCGGCGCCGCCGCCTGCCGTGGCCACGAACACGTCGCCGCGGCCGAGCAGCAGATGGGTCAGCTTGGAGCGCACGACCTCAGTGCGACCCTGCAGCCGCTCACGGGTCGGAAGCACGCCCTGCTCGATGAGCGCGCCGACGTTGGACTCGCGGACCGGGAAGAACGTGCCAGCGCAACCCGGGTAACCGCCGCCGAAGCCGTGCGGCGGGACCTGCGCGCAGGCATTGAAACCCGGGCCGGCCATGCCGTCGCTGTAGTGGATCGCGTACGCCTGGTCCAGCGACTGGCCACCGCGCATCTGTCCCGGGCCACCCGAGTTGGCGACCAGACGCCGCCACAGGAACAGGACCGGATCGGCGCCCTCGTGGTTCTCGATGTCGGGGATGCCGCCACCGGTCGTGCAGGTCAGCCCGTAGGCGTCCTGCCCGTCGTTGATGGTCTGGGCACCACCGCCGGAGCCGATCGCGTTGTCGGGATAGAAGATCACCGACACGCCGCCGTGCTGGTTTGAGCCGAACAGGGCGTTCCCGGGGAAGCCGTCCTGATGCTGGCCGGACACGCGACTGCGCAGGACCGGATCGTCGGACAGGGACATGGCCTGCACGAGGACGTCCTTGGCCATCTTGCAGGCGCGCATTCCGACCTCGGAGTGGGCGTTGGACACGGGTGCGGGCGGGATCGAGTTGACGATCGTCCCCGGTTCACCGAGCTCGACCGTGATCGGCCGCCAGAGGCCGCCGTTGACCGGGAGATCCCCGTACACGAGCACGGTCATCAGGCCGGTCATGGCCTGGCCGAACATCGGCCCGCGGGTCGAGTTCACGAACGCGTCGATCTGGGGCACACCCGAGTACTCAAAGCGCAGGTCGGTGCCTTCGATCTCGAGCTTGAGCCGCATCTCGAGCAGCCGGTCCGGGCCCTCGTGCCCGTCGAACTCGTTGTAGTCCACCACCTCGTAGACGCCATCGGGGAGCTTGGCGATCCGCTCGCGGAGCACCGCCTCGGACAGGTCCTTATTGATCTCGCAGTACTGCTTGTGGGCCTCGAGGCCGAACTCGTCGATGATCTGACGCAGCTTGCCGGCGGCCGTGTTGTTGGCCGAGATCATCGAGCGGATGTCGTTGAGCACCGCCCCCGGGGCCCGCACGTTGGCGGCGATGTAGGTCTCCCACTCGCCGTCGATCTTTCCGTCGCGGATGATGCGCACCGGCGGGAAGCGCATGCCCTCCTGCCAGACGTCATGGGCACCCGGCGCGTAGCCCGAGATGCCGACGCCGCCGACGTCGAGCACGTGCATGTTGGCGAACGACCAGCCGAGGTGCTCATCGCCGTAGAACGTCGGCATGATGATCGACACGTCGCCCTGGTGCATGGCCCCGCCGGTGTGCGGGTCGTTGACCACCCAGCCGTCACCGGGACGCAGGTCCGAGCCCGCGCGCACGATGTCGGCAATCACCTGGGTCCCGATCAGCGACGAGCCGACGTGGAACAGCACGTAGGACGAGAACCCGAGATGCTCGGGGATCGTGTCCATCAGGCAGGTCGAGAAGTCCTTGGACTCAGTGACGATCGGTGACCCGGAGGTCCGGACCAGGGTGATGGCCATCTCGTCGGTGAGGTTCTTGATCGCCTTGCGGTGGACCTCGGCGGCGATCACGTCGTAATCAGTGGTGCTCATCGGAAGGTCGCTCCTCTAGCGGGTCAGGACGTAGTTGAGGTACTCGTCGCGTTCGGCGGTGGTGCCCGGCGGGACGTAGATCGTCGTGTCGTTCTCATCGATGATCGCCGGCCCTTGGACCTTCATCCCGACCGGGAAGTGCTCCTCGCCGATGATCGGCACGTCGGCCCACTCACGCTCACCGGGCAGGAACACCCGCCGGGTCTCACGCGCCGCGGGGGCACCCCCGTCGGCCTCGGCCGCGGCCTTGGCCAGATCGGGCCGGCCCTGGCGGCCGGTCACGGTGACGCTGTAGTTGATCAGCGATGCCGGGACGCCCTTCCAGGCCGTCCCCTCGCCGTAGGTCTGCTCGTAGGTCTTCAGGAAGGAGTCGAACAGCGCCGGGGCGTCCTCCTCGGTGAGCGTCCGGTCCGGCATCTCCATGGTCAGCTCGTAGGCCTGACCCTGGAAGCGGACGTCGGCGGAGCGCTGGATCTCGATCTGGTCGCGGGCAAAGCCCTCGGACTCCATCTGGGCGATCGCGTCGGTGACCATCTGCTCGGCAATCGCATTGACCCGGCCGACTCCGTCGGGCTTGGACAGATCCCATCCGACGCCCTGATCGTTGCGCATCACGTAGTCCGCGGAGAGCAGCCCGAGCGCGCAGAACACCGAGCTGTTCTGCGGGATGACGATGGTCGAGATCCCCAGTCGCTCGGCGATCTGGGAGGCGAACAGCGGCAGCGTCCCGCCGTAGGCGAGGAACAGGAATTCCCGCGGATCATGGCCCTTTCCGACCGACACCTCGCGCACGGCGTTGGCCATGTTGACCACGACGAGGTCATGCATCGCCGAGGCCGATTCCTCGGTGGACCAGCCGTAGCGCTCGCCGAAGGTCCGGTCCAGCGCGGTGCGCGAGAGCTCGGGCTTGAGCTGGACGCGGCCGCCGAGGTAGTTGTCGGGATCGATGAATCCGAGGGTGACCATCGCGTCGGTGACGGTCGGCTCCTCGCCGCCGCGGTCCAGCGCCGCCGGACCGGGGGTGGAGCCGGCGCTGTGCGGGCCGACGTTGGGCACGCCGCGCTCGGACACCCAGCCGATCGAGCCGCCGCCCGCACCCACCGAGACGACGTCGACGAGGTTGACCCCGGTCATGAACGGACCGAGCTCGAGGTTCTTGTCGATGCGGATCTCGTTGTCGACGATGATCCCGGTGTCGAAGCTGGTGCCGCCCATGTCACCGAGCAGAACCCGCTTCTTGCCCATGCGCTTGGCCAGCTCGTTGGCACCGATCGCTCCGCCGGCCGGACCCGAGCCGAGCAGCCCGAGCGGGTAGGCGCGGGCCTTGTCGAGGCTGATCCCGCCGCCGAGCCCCTGGAAGAAGGCCAGGCCGCCGGTCAGCCCCGAGGAGCGCAGCTTCTCGTTCAGCGAGGTCAGGTACACATCGGCCCGGTCCTGGACGAACGAGTTGAGCACCGCGGTGGTGAAGCGGCGGGTTTCGCCCTCGACCGGGAAGACCCGGTGCGACGGGGTGACGAAGATGTTCGGATAGAGCTCCTTGATCGCCGCCTCGGCCGCGAGTTCATGCTCCGGGTTGGCGTGACTCCACAAAAAGCACACGGCGAGCGCATCGACCTTCATCTCCTCGACCAGTCGCTTGGCCTCGGCGCGAACCTGATCGAGGTCGAGCGGCACCAGCACCGACCCTGACCAGTCGACCCGCTCGTCGACCTCGGAGATCGCCCGGCGATCGACGATGTCGGGGACGTTGAGCTGGAGGTGATCGTCCAGCTCGGTCGTGCGGGGACCGCCGGCCAGGCGGAAGGTGTCGCGAAAGCCGGTGGTGGTCAATACGCCGACGCGGGACCCGCGCAGCTGGGTGATCGCGTTGGTGACCACCGTGGTGCCGTTGATGAACAGCTGGGTCTTGCCCAGGATGTCGTCGAGCGACAGCCCGTAGTTGGCCGACGCGACCTCGACGGCCTCCAGCACGCCGCGGCTGAAGTCGTCGTACGTGGTCAGCGCCTTGCCGCGTTCGACGCGTCCGTCGTAGACGATCGAGACGTCGGTGTGAGTTCCTCCGACGTCGACGCCGATGAACGCGTGGCCGTTGCGGCCGTTGGCTTCGATGATGCTCATTTCTCTCCTCGAGTCATGTCAGCGTCGGGTGTCTGCACTCTGGACGTAGGTGGGGCACGGCTCAACTGTCCGATCCGCTAGTGATCGGCCCTTCGGTCAGTCGGTCAGTCGGTCACGAGCTCTGCCGCATCGGGATCGCCGCCGTTGACGAACCACTCCCGCAGCAGGAACTTCTTCGGCTTGCCGGCGGACGTGCGTGGCATGTCGGCCACGAACCGGACCGACGTCGGCTTCTTGTAGCTGGCCAGGCGCTCGCTGCAGTAGTCGATCAGGGTTCGCTCCTGCACGTCGGCGCCGGGCGCGGGGATGACGACGGCGCAGACCGTCTCGCCCCACTTCTCATCGAGCAGGCCGATCACCGCGACATCGCCGACGCTCGGGTGCTCGCGCAGGATGTCCTCGATCTCGGACGGGAAGATGTTCATCCCGCCGGAAATGATCATGTCGCCCTTGCGGCCGGAGATGTAGAGAAAGCCATCGCCGTCCATGCGTCCCATGTCCCCCGTGTGCAGCCAGCCGTCGACAACCAGCCGCTGCGTCATCTCGGGATCCTCCCAGTAGCCGGCGGTCACCGAGGGTGCGCGGATGAGGATCTCGCCGTCCTGGCCCGGCGCGACGTCGTGGCCGCTGTTGTCGGCGAGCCGCAGCTCGACGTGCATCGACGGCTTGCCGGCCGACCCCGGCTTGCGGCGGGCGTCAGCGGGCCGTACAAAGGTGACGGTGCCGCCGCCCTCGGTCAGCCCGTAGACCTGGATGAAGTCGGTGCTCGGGAACGCCTGCTGGGCGCGCTCGGTGGTCGCCACGGAGACTGGTTGCCCCCCGCACATGATCATCTTCAGCGCGCTGAAGTCGAACTCGGCCAGGTCGGGCAGGCGCAGGATCTCGTAGAGCATCGTCGGCACCCACAGGACGTGAGTGATCCGATGCTCGGCGACGTAGCTGACGACCTCGCGGGCATCAAAGCCGCTGGACGGCTTGATGTGCACCGTGCCGCCCTGGTGCAGCACCGGCCAGGTGAAGTCGTGGCGACCCCCGATGTAATACAGGTCAATGACCGCGTAGCTGGAGTGCTCGGGGCCGAGCTGGTAGTCGACCACCTGCTGCAGCGAATTCCACAGCACCGTGCCGTCGCTCCACACCACCCCCTTGGGCTGGCCGGTCGTGCCCGAGGTGAAGATGATCTCGTGCGGCTCGGCCATCTCCCCCGTGCGCGCGGGCGGATCGTCGGCGCCGGAATGCAGGATCTCCTCGTAGCTCAGATCGGCCGAGCCGCGCTCGAGCCCGATCACGGTGCGCAGGTCGGGCAGCTCCCCGGAGCGTCTGAGCTCGAGGATGTTGGGCAGGAAACGGTCCTCGACGAAGATCGCGCGCGCGCCGCTGCGCCTCAGCAGGTTGGCCAGCTCACCGGCCCGCAGACGCCAGTTGAGCGGAACCATAATCCCGCGCGCAGCCGAGATGCCGAGTTCGATCTCCATGAACTCAAGCCGATTGGTGCTCAGCAGTGCGACGCGGTCGCCGCGCTCGATCCCGAGCCCGATCAGCGCGTTGGCGACGCGCCGGCTGTACGTGCGCAGCTCCCCATACGTGCGCGAGGCGTCCTCGAACACGATCGCGCGCTTGTTGACGTCCAGCCCCGCCCGCTCGATCAGGTGCGGGAGCGCGAGCGTGTTCCACCGCGCGGACTGGCCAAGATCGATCTGCCCGTGATCAGAGCCTGCTGACACGCCCGTCCCTCTCATCCCCTCGTCTGGTGAACCGTGTGCGAGCATCGCACCGAGGCCGAGCCGCAGCCACTGGCGCTAGCGCCAGTCGCGGCGCGCCGGCCCGCCGGGTCAATCCCGCCATCCCATCAGGCCGGCCAGGTCCTGTCGCACCCCCGGCAGCACGAAGCGGGTCCACGCCATCCGGATATCACTGGTCTCGCCGCGCTGATAGACGCGCAGCCCGGTGGTCATGATCGCGAACAGCATCAGCGCCCCGATCGCGGCGAAGGTGGCCACCGCCTCGGTGTCGACCGGCGCCCCGGTGAGCTGCGCATAGCGCTCGTGAAACCAGTCGCGATCGGCAAAGGCCCCGAGCAGCGGCGAGCCGGGCGAGGTGAACTTGCCGGCGTAGTAGTCCAGTGACATGTACCCGAGGTCAAAGCGCGGATCGCCGACGCTGGACAGCTCCCAGTCAAGGATCGCGCTGACCCGGCCGTCGCGGGTCAGCGTGTTGCCGATCCGGTAATCGCCGTGGACCAGACAGGGAGCGACGGGATCGGGCGGGCGAGAACGTACCCAGGCGTAGCTCTCGTCGACGACGGGATCGTTGACGAGCTTGTGCTCCTCGTAGACACCCTGCCAATGGTCGACGGTCTCAGCGAAGCTGCGGACCACAGCCGCCTGAGCGGCGCGACCGGCGTCGATGGCATGGATCGCCGCCAGGTAGGTGACCATGTCGGTGGCGATTCCGCGCGGACCGTCCCAGTCCTCGGTGAGCGCGGCGCGATCCGGCCGGCGCCACACGTTCGGGGCGTGCCCCTGCATCCGGTCCATGACGAAGTAGGCGCCGTCAAACGGCGTGTCGACGGCTTCCTCGCAGCCGTGCACCCCGGGCGTCGGGACTGGCTCGTCCACGAGCAGGGCGAAGGTCCGGAACTCGCGGCCGAGATCGGTGTCCAGGGTCGACGCGCGCGGACGCGCCCGCACGATGTATTCGCGCTGCACGTCCTCGTCGGCGTGGTGCACGCGCGCGGCGTAGGAATGACGCGACCATCCCCCCTCGAGCTGCTCGAGGTAGGTCACGCGGTCGCCCTCACCGGCCGAGCCCGCGGCGCGCATCGTCGCGAGCATCGACTCGGCCTTGGCGGCGTCCACCGTCGTGGCGGCGTCGCCGCTCATCGGCGGGCCGCGCCGAGCGCGGTGACCTCGTCGTCGATCATCGCCGCCAGCGCGCGCTGAACGCCGGGACGCAGCGGATCCGGACGGGGCAGCTCGCCCAACAGGACGCTGACGGCATCGCCGACGGCGATCCCGTCGGTCGCCGCGGCGATCGCGTGCGCCGCGGCAACCACCGGCGGGCGGTCATCACCGGCCAGCGCCTCGGCCAGCGCGGTCTTGGTCCGGGTGAGCAATTCAGCGGCCGCAGCCTGCTCGGCCGCGAGCAGGCGCGTGACGCTGTACGCCGACAGGGTCTGGCTGCGCTCGTACTCCTCCAGAGCTCCGGGAGCAGCTCCAACCAGGCGCAGGACGCGGCCGATCCCGACCAGCAGCTCATCTGATCTCAGAGCGTTGAACATGACAGCGTCATCAAAGCGCCGACGGGGGCGTCCGGTCACTGTCGCATGCGCCAATGGTGCCCGCGCCAGCCGTCATCACGGGCCGACCGTCATCACGGGTCGCCCGTCCATCACGCGTCGGGGCGCCAGACGGCGCGGGACGACGACCTGCGCCTCGAGCACGAGCGTTCCGTCCTGATTGACGCAGCGAACGGGCACCGTCACGACGCCCGCGTGCTCGCTCGGTTCCCTTCCGTGACAGGTGATCCGGTCGTCGATCCGGGTCGGCCCGCGGAACGCCACGTCGATCGTCACTCCGACCGGCAACTCGTCGGTGCCCAGCCAGCGGCCCATCGCTTCAAACACCGTCTGGAGGGCGATCGGTCCGTGCGCGATGACCGTGCCGAACGGGCTGCAAGCCGCGAAGGCTGGATCCGTATGCAGCGGGTTGTAGTCGCCCGACAGCT
>DASSZP010000079.1:0-2488 GCA_035713465.1 Solirubrobacteraceae bacterium
CGTGGTGTAGATCACCTTGCGGACCTCGGGCGGGAACGCGAAGAACAGGATCACCTGCTCCCAGGCGGCCAGCCACTGCCGGCGGATCGCCGGGTACGTGCGGCCGGGGCGTGTCGCTTCTTCTGTGTGAGGGCGTGACCTCGACGCTGGGCCGCACGAGCGGCTCGGGGAGGACACGTGATGACGCAGGCGCACGCGGTGGAGCGGGACGGCCAGGAGCCGGTGGGGCGAGGCGCCGTCGGCGAGCTGGTGGATCAGGCGCTGGCCGAGCAGGTGGTGGCGCAGGCTCGGGCGACGGGCCGGCCGATCACGGGCGCGGACGGGGTGCTGCAGCAGATGACCAAGGCGGTGCTGGAGCGGTCGCTGGCGGCGGAGCTGACCGAGCATCTCGGCTATGAGCGGGGCGACCCGGCGGGAGCGGGGTCGGGGAACAACCGCAACGGCAGCACCGGCAAGCGGCTGGCCACCGAGCTGGGGCCGATCGAGCTGGAGGTGCCGCGGGACCGCAACGGCAGCTTCGAGCCGCAGACGGTGCGCAAGGGGCAGCGCCGGCTGGACGGCGTCGACGCTCTCGTGCTCGGCCTGTACGCGCGAGGAATGACGGTGCGGGACATCGCCGCGCAGCTGAGGGAGGCCTTCGACCTCGACCTGTCCCCCGATCTCATCTCCAAGATCACCGACTCGGTGCTCGAGGAGGTGAAGGACTGGCAGGCCCGCCCGCTCGACGCGGTCTACCCGGTGATCTTCCTGGACGCGCTCGTGTGCAAGGTCCGTGACGGCGGGAGCGTGAAGAACAAGGCCGCGCACCTGGCGGTCGGGGTCACCGTGGAGGGGCAGAAGGAGGTGCTCGGCATCTGGGTGGAGACCAGCGAGGGCGCCAAGTTCTGGCTGCGGGTGATGAACGAGCTCAAGGCCCGCGGCGTCGACGACGTGCTCATCGTGGTCTGCGACGGGCTGACCGGGCTGCCCGCCGCGATCGAGGCGGTCTGGCCCGCCGCGCTGGTCCCGTCCTGCATCGTGCCATCTGGTCCGCGCGTCGCTGCGGTGGGTGAACTGGCGGGACCGCAAGGCGGTCACCGCCCAGCTGCGGGCGGTCTACCAGGCGCCGACCGAGCAGGCCGCCCGGGACGCGCTGGACGCGTGGGCCGACTCCGAGGTCGGCCGCACGTACCCGGCGATCCGCCGGCAGTGGCTGGCCGCCTGGGAGCAGGTGATCCCGTTCTTCGGGTTTCCACCCGAGGTCCGCAAAGTGATCTACACCACAAACATGATCGAGAGCATCAACTACCGGCTCCGCAAGATCAGCAAGACGCGCGGGCACTTCCCCACCGACGACGCCCTGATCAAGCTGCTCTACCTCGGCTGCCGCGACCTGGGCCGGGCCCGCACCAAGCCCGGCTCGCACGGCCGCGCCAACTACAACTGGAAGATCGCGCTCAACCAGTTCGACCTGATGTTCCCCGGCCGGCTCGACCGGATGGGCGGACCGGTGGCCCGCCCCGTGCCCATCGACACCGGCCAGCCGCCCCGGTCGCGGGACGACGACGCACCGAGTCCGGACCGGGCTCAGCTGCCCGGCGTGCCGCGCGACGTGTTTCCACCCCGTCGGGCGGCAGCAGGCCTACGGCGACGCGTCATCGTCGCTGCCACCCTCGACACCACTCCCTGACCCGACTACCTTCGATCAAGGCCATGTCACGCGCTCACACAGCAACGCTGACACCGCCCCCGCCCCCCCCGGGCGGGATCCGACCGAGCTTTTTCACGTCCACGTGCACCAGGTCATCCGGCGCCCGATGCTCATAGCGGTACTCGCTGGCCCGGGACCGGACTCGCTCGCCGGTGACCAGGTCGAGCTCGCGCAGCAACGGCAGCCCGTGACGGCGCAGGATCCGCCCGATCGTCGACGCGGGAACGCCGAGCATCGCCGAGAGCGCGATTGGCCCCACCCGGTGCCGGCGACGCGCCGCGATCACACGCCGCTCGACCGTCGCCGCCGTCGGCCCGGGCAGCGGCCCGGTGTGCTCGGTCGGTCGAGCAGCGCTGCGTCTCCACCGGCCTGGTAGCGCTGCCACCACTTGCTCACCGTCTGCCTCGCGACCCCGAGCTGTTCGCCGACTCGCGCCTGCGGCCAGCCCGCCTCGACGCGCTCGACGAGCAGCCTACGGGCGTGCACGGTCAGACCGGCGTTAGCGTGCTGCACGAGGGACCTCCGGCGCTCGTAGGTGCGTAGACACACCCACTCCGCCTGGAGGTCTCTCCTTTGATCAAGCCGCCACGCCGCTTCACCGTCAACAACGTGCTGGGTCGGGACACCTAACCAGCTCGTGGGTGGCCGTCTCGGTTCAAGTGGCGGCTCTACGCCACCGGCGGCGGCCGACGCCTGCGGATCGGATGTGGGCGTGCGGCACCCGACGGCGAACCTCGTCGATCGCGCTGTCAGTCCGTCCCGGTGCTCCGGTGCGGTTCCGCGTAGTCGTCCGTCGCC
>DASSZP010000080.1:0-2238 GCA_035713465.1 Solirubrobacteraceae bacterium
CAGGTCCGGTCGGTGGCCCGAGCGTTTGAAGCTGTTGCGATCTTGCCAGTGCAGGCACCTCGTCCCGGGCGGCGAAGAGCAAGCCAGAGAGCGGCTGGACGCCTACCTGAACCCTCCTGAGCCGAGCCCGACTGTTGCGCAGCCTGTGGCGCAGGACCCCCAGAACGCAGAAACCCCCGTCAACGCGGGGGTTCTGAAGTACCGCTACCGGGATTCGAACCCGGGTTTCCGCCGTGAGAGGGCGGCGTCCTAGTCCCCTAGACGATAGCGGCGGGACGGTTCGCCGACCCGAGCCCAAGGTAGCCCGAGCCGACGGCGCGTATGAGCTTAGCGTGGACCGGTCGGCCCGGCCGCGCGCTCAGATCCGGTCGGCGGGCGCGGTAGTCGGCCCCCACGGATCTGCGGCTCGACACGATCGTCCGGCGGTGCAGACGCACTCATGATGGACGGTGATGAGCGACGTCCCGCAGGCCACGCCGGGCCATTCCCGGCCCGCGAGCGCGCGCGGCCGGCCTCCCTGGCTGGTCCTCGCGCTCGCCGCCATCGGAGTGCTCGCCGTCGTCGCGGTGGTGCTCGCGTCCCGCTCGGCGACCCCGAGCCCGCCGGCCCGACCGGCGTCACCCCCGGCCGCGGGCAGCTCTGCCTCCGGCGCGTCCCGTTCGCCGGTGGCGGTCACCGTCGCGACGGCGGCCGCCGGACGTGTGGTGCCCCGATCCTTCCTCGGGCTCTCCACCGAGTACTGGACCGTCCCCGTGTGGGCGCGGCACCTGAGCCTGCTGGGCCGTGTGCTGGCCACCATCACCCCGGACGGGCCGCTGATCCTGCGCATCGGCGGGTCTTCGGCCGACCAGACGCGGTGGGCGCCGGCCCGCGAACTGCCGGAGTGGGTGTTCGAGACCACGCCGGCGTGGCTGCATCAGGTCCGGGCGATGATCAATCGGTTCGGGGCCAAGGTGATCCTCGATCTCAACCTGATCACGTCCAACCCGGCGATCGCCGTGCGCTGGGCCCGCGCGGCCGAAGCCGCGCTCCCCTCCGAGAGCATCATCGGCTTTGAGATCGGCAACGAGGCCGACATCTACAGCCCGGCTGCGTGGCGCCGGACCACCGGAGGCGCACGCGGTGTCATTCTCCCGGCCCGGATCACCGCGCGCGACTACGCACGCGCGTATCGCGACTACGCCGGGCCGCTGCTGCGCATGGATCCCCACGTGCCCCTGTTCGGCCCCGCCCTGTCGGACCCGGCCGCGCACCTGAGCTGGATCACCACCCTGCTCGGCGGCCCGCATCCCGGCCTGCGTGCGGTCACCGTGCATCGCTATCCCCTCTCGGCCTGCTCGCGGCCCGGGGCCCGCACCTTCCCCACGATCGCCCGGGTGCTCAGCGAGCAATCCAGCTCGGTGATGGCGCACACGTTGACCGGCACGCTCCGCGCCGCGCGGCGCGCGCACCTGCCAGTCCGGTTGACCGAGATCAACTCGGTGACCTGCGGCGGGCGCCGGGGCGTGAGCGACACCTTCGCCACCGCCCTGTGGGCGCCGGACGCGATGTTCGAGCTGCTCAAGGCCGGCGTCAGCTCGGCCGCCGTCCACGTGCGCGCAGACGCGATCAACATGGCCTTCTCGCTCACCGCGCACGGGCTGGTCGCCAACCCGTTGGTGTACGGCCTGGCGACGTTCGCGCGGACACTCGGGCCCAGCCCGCGGCTGCTGCCGGTCACCCTGCGCTCTGCGCGCCGGCTGGCGCTGAAGGCGTGGGCCGTCCGATCGGGCGCTCGCACCGTCCACGTCCTGCTGATCAACAAGGGCGGGCGTCCGGCGTCGGTCGCTCTGCGCCTGCCCACGGCCACCGGCGCGGCGCAGATCCAGCGGCTGCTCGCCCCCACGGCGCGATCCCGCAGCGGCGTGACGCTGGCCGGGCAGCATCTCGACGCCGGCGGGCGCTGGGTCGGATCGCTGAGCACACACACCGCCTCCCCCACCCCGGCCGGCTACCCGGTCTTCGTGCCGGCCACCAGCGCGGCCCTGGTCACGGTGCAGCTCGCCACAACAGCGGGCAAGCCCGGCCGTCGCCACTGAGAGCCGTACCGTCCGGCCTAGATGTAGGGTCAGCGGGAGGCTTCAACGGCCGCACGGACGTGGCCGACTGGTCGTTTCTGCCTCCCGCTGCCGCATCGAACCGTGCGTGCGGTTCTCCCGCACACGGCTCTCCGACACCCTTCATCGCGGGGCATGCACA
>DASSZP010000081.1:0-2028 GCA_035713465.1 Solirubrobacteraceae bacterium
GGGCGGGGTTTGCGACCCTGTGGGTCGCACACCCCTCCCGCGCGCGGCTCAACGGGCGAGCGTCGAGCCGCGGCGGCCCCCCGCCCGAGCGAGGCGTCAGCTCAGGGAGCGACCTGGAGCTGTGAGAACCCCGCGGACAGCACCGGCGGCGGCAGGGGCAGGGTCAGGTAGGAACCGACGGTCCCCGTGTGGTGCCCGTAGGCGGCCGGGATCGTGATGGTCGTCGGGAATCCGCCGAACCCGTTCAGCGTCACCCCGGTGATGACGATGCTGCTGCCGACTGGCGTCCACTTCACGTCGCCCTTGTCGCTCGCCGCGCCCCCTCCGCCGTGGCCGCAGTCAGCCCCCGAGTAGTCTCCGGTGCCGTTCGCGTTGAGGCTGATCCACAGCCACAACCCCCCGCCGGCCGAGCCTGGGATGTTGGCCGAGAGCTCCACCTGGTACTGGGCGCCGGGGCCGTAGGTGGCTGACGCCGTCGCGGCCGCCGCGCCGCTCACCGCCAAGGCCACCACGCCGCCGACCAGAAACTTCCGGATCGGGATGATCCGCATTGCCAAACCTCCGCATTGGATTCGAGCCGCCTCGTGGGCCCGACTGGATGCGCACCGTACTCGCTCCCGGGTGCGACGCGGCATCAATTTCGGCGCCATGACGCAGCAGCAGACGGATGTATGCGATAACGTACATGCCCGCATGGCCACCACGGAACAGACGACCACCGCACCCGAGGTCCTCGGCGCGCGCGTGCGCGCCCTGCGCGAGGCGATGGACCTCTCGCTGCGGGATCTGGCCGAGCGCTGCGGGGTGAGCGCGCCGATGCTCTCCCAGGTCGAACGGGGGGAGACCTCGCCGACCCTGCAGGTCGCCTCGCGCATCGCCGCCGGGCTCGAGCTGCGGCTCTCCCAACTCCTGCGCCTCGACGAGGGCGGCGCCGTGACCGTCGTGCGCGCCGACGAGCGCCGCACCGGGCCAAGCAGCGTCAGCGGCCACGCGTACGAGATCCTCAGCCCGCCGCTGCCCGGCCAGCGCGCCGAGCTCTCGCGACACACGCTCGCCCCGGGCGCGGCGACCGGCGGCCCCGAGGACCCTCCGGTGCACGAGCCGGGCAGCCGCGAGACGGCCCTCGTCGAATCCGGTCGCGTCGCGCTCGTCTGCGACGGACAACGATTTGATCTCGCCGCCGGTGACTGCGTGACCTTCGACGCCGACCTGCCGCACCACTTCGAGAACCCCGGAAACCGAGACGCCGTGCTGCTTGCCGTGGTGAGCGCCGGCCTCAGACGCAGCTAGAGGCTGCCGGCCAACCGGGGCCGGCAGCAGGAAACGAGGAGATATGCCGCCCAAGAGCCTGTTCGACAAGATCTGGGAGCGCCACGAGGTGGCGCCCGGTCTGCTCTACATCGACCTGCACCTGGTCCACGAGGTCACCAGCCCGCAGGCCTTCGACAGCCTGCGCATGACCGGGCGCCGCGTGCGCCGGCCCGACCGCACGCTCGCCACCGCCGACCACAACACGCCCACCGACGGCACCGCGTCGGCGCGCTTGATCCAGGACGAGCTCTCCCGCATCCAGGTGGAGACGCTCGAGCGCAACGCGGCGGAGTTCGGCATCCCGATCCATTCCCTGGGCGACGCGCGCCAGGGCATCGTGCACGTCATCGGCCCGGAGCTCGGCGTCACCCAACCGGGCATGACGATCGTCTGTGGCGACTCCCACACCGCCACCCACGGCGCCTTTGGGGCGCTCGCCTTCGGCATCGGCACGAGCGAGGTCGAGCACGTGCTGGCCACCCAGTGCCTGGTCCAGCAGAAGCCGCGGTCGATGCGGATCAACTACGTCGGCCAGCTCGCCTACGGCGTCACGCCCAAGGATCTGATCCTCTACACGATCGGCCAGATGGGCGTCTCCGGCGCCACCGGCCACGTCGTCGAGTACGCGGGGCCCGCGATCGAGGCGATGTCGATGGAGGGCCGGATGACCGTCTGCAACATGACGATCGAGGGCGGCGGGCGCGCCGGCATGATCGC
>DASSZP010000082.1:0-14101 GCA_035713465.1 Solirubrobacteraceae bacterium
CGCGCTCGCTCAGCAATGACCTCGCCGCCCCGGTGACCCGCCATATCCAGCGCCACGCGGACGCCGTGGTCGCCTACGGGGAGCACGCGCGCCGTTACGTGGCCGCGATCCGCGGGCGCGACGACGACGTGTTCGTCGCGCCGCAGTCGGTCGAGGTCGACGTATTCGGACGGGCGGTGGGCGCGGACGAGATCGCGGCCTTCCGCGCCCGGCACGAGCTGGGGGACGGGCCGCTCGTGCTCTACGCGGGTCGGCTGGCCGCGGGCAAGGGCCTGGAGGTGCTGGCGGCGGCCTGGCCGCGGGTCCTGAGCCGCGCAGAGCTGGTCGTCGTCGGCGAGGGGCCGTCGGGCGTCGCCCTGGACGGCGTGGCCGGGTTGCGCCGGCTCGGGGCGCGGCCGCGGGAGGAGCTGGTGACCGCCTATGCGGCGGCGGACGTGGTCGTCGTGCCCAGCGTGCCCACCCCGCGCTTCCTCGAGCCGTGGGGGCTGGTCGTCAACGAGGCCATGCACCAGGGCACCGCGGTGATCGCGTCGTCCGCGGTCGGGGCGACCGCCGGGGGTCTGGTCCGCGACGGGCAGACCGGGCTCGTCGTCCCCGCGGGGGACGCGCAGGCGCTGGCGGGAGCGGTCGACCGGCTGCTCGGTGACGCGGCGCTGCGCGCACGGCTCGGTGACGCCGGCCGCGCCGAGGTGGCGGCGTACACGTATGAGGCGATGGCGGCCGCGTTCGCGCGGGCGATCGCCACCGCCCGCGCGCGCAGCTGACGCCGGGTCTACTGGCCGACGGAGAAGAGCGCCTCGAGGTCGTGCTTTGAGTAGACCTCAAAGGCGACCATCGTCTGCGTGCGCCGGACCCCGGCCAGCTGCGAGAGCTTGCCGGTGACCACCTGCGCGAGCTCGTCCTGCTCGCGCAGGCGCAGGATGGCGACGTAGTCCCACTCCCCGGTCACCGAATAGGCCTCGGCCACGCCCTCGATGTCGGCCAGCTCGTCGCCCAGGCGCTTGAGCGCCGTGCTCTCGGCCTGGATGAGGACGATCGCGTGGGTCATACCGTATGCGTCTCGCCGGGCGCAAGGATGACCACCGTGGAGCTGGTCTGCGACTCGACGTCGGCCTTGAACGCCTCGGCGTCGGTCTCGATCGGCGGGAAGGTGTCGTAATGGCAGGGGATCACCGTCTTGGCCCCGACCAGCTCGACGGCGTCGACCGCGTCGTGACGGTCCATCGTGTAGTGCCCGCCGATGCACATCAGGGCGATGTCGATCGGTTGCTTTTTGCCCGGGAGGGCCAGGTCCGAGAACAGGCAGGTGTCACCGAGGTGGTAGATCCGCGTGCCCCCGAAGTCGATGACCAGGCCGGCCGGCAGGCTCACCGTGCCCTTGGGCGTGGTCGAGGTGTGGAAGGCGGGGACGAGCTTGGCCGAGCCCCACGCGAACTCGTGCGTGCCGCCCAGGTTGCAGTCCACGACATCGAGCCCGGCCTCCCCGAGCTCTCCGGCGATCTCGGTGATCGCGAACACCGGCGCGCCGGTCCGCTTGGCGATCGGCTCGGTGTCGCCGATGTGGTCCTGGTGGCCGTGGGTGAGCAGGATCGTGGTCGCCTGCACCTCGTCGGCGCTGGCCGCGGCCTTGGGGTTGCCGGTCAAAAACGGGTCGATCAGCACCGTGTGGGTGCCGTCGGACAGGGTGAAGCACGAATGACCGAGAAAGCGGATGTCCATGGGTGTTGTCAGTCCTTTAGTGGTGTTTCGGGATCACGCTCGTTCAGTGCCCGGGACAGCTCAAAGCCAACCGCCACGCCGACCAGCATCCCCAGCCGGGTCTCCTCGGCCAGCAGCGTGCGCACCGCCCGCAGACGGGTCTCGGGATCGGCCTCGCCGGCCGCCTCCCGGGCCACCTGCTCGTGCGCGGAGTCAAACCAGCCGCCGTCGGCCATGGCCGCGGCCAGGACACGCTGCAGCTGGGGCGCAGCGCGCATGACGATCTCCTGAGCGGCGGTGATGCGGGCCGGCGCGGTGATCGCCGTGATCGCGGCGTCGAGCTCCTCGTCGGTGTAGACACGCTCGAACACGGCATAGCTCATCATAGGAGCATGGCCGTTGCCCTCACCTCCCTCTCCCACGGCGCCGGATGTGGCTGCAAGCTGCCCGCCGCCTCGCTCGGACCGCTGCTGGCCGGGCTTCCGTCGGTGGCCGATCCCAACGTGCTCGTCGGCTTTGACACCGCCGACGACGCCGGCGTGTACCGCGTCCGGGACGACCTCGCGGTCATCACCACGGCCGACTTCTTCACCCCGATCGTCGACGACCCCTATGACTTCGGCCGCATCGCCGCCACCAACGCGCTCTCCGACGTCTACGCGATGGGCGGTGAGCCGATCTGCGCGATCAACCTCGTCGCCTTCTCGATCGAGACCCTCGGGCCCGAGATCCTCTCAGAGATCCTGCGCGGCGGAGCGGCTGCCGCGCAGGCCGCGGGCATCGCAATCGTCGGCGGGCACTCGATCGACGACGCCGAGCCCAAGTACGGCATGGCCGTCACCGGCACCGTGCACCCGCAGGAGCTGCTCACCAACCGGGGCGCCCGGGAGGGGGACGCGCTCGTGCTGACCAAGCCGCTGGGCGCGGGCGCCGTCTCGACCGCGGTCAAGCGCGGGATCGACGCGCCCCTGGACGCCGCCGTCGAGGTGATGACCACGCTGAACCGCGATGGCGCCCGGGCCGCTGGGGCCGCCGGCGCCCACGGCATGACCGACGTGACCGGCTTCGGGCTGCTCGGCCATCTGCACGAGCTCGCCGAGGCCTCCGGGCTGGCCGCCGAGGTTCAGGCGTCGGCGATCCCGGCCATCGAGGGGGTGCTCGAGCTGCTCGACGATCCGGATGAGACCTCGGTGGCCGGGGGCACGCGGCGCAACCGGGCGCACGCCGAGCGGTTCGCGCGCTTTGGCGACGGGGTAGCGGCCGCACGACGCTGGCTGGCCTGCGACGCGATGACGTCCGGCGGGCTGCTCGTGGCGGTACCGCCGGCGCGGGCCGATCAGCTGCCGGGAGCGGTGATCGGGCGGCTGGTGGCCGGCCCGGCCGGCACGATCACGGTGAGCTGAGGGTCAGCGCGGCCCTCGCGGGTCCACGTCCTCGCCGCGGCCCGCCGCGGCCCTCCGCGGGTCAGCGCGGAGCGAGGCGGGCGAGCGGCAGGCCGATGACCAGCCCGCTGAGCACGCCAACCCCGACCGCGACCCAGCTGGCCCCGTAGACGGCCAGCGGCATCAGCGCGAGCACGGAGGCGATCACGCCGGCGCCGAGCAGGTCCCCCTCGAAGTCCTGGCCGGACCGCCAGGCGAGCAGGTCGGGAATCGCCCAGGCGACGGTCATGGCCAGCGCGCCCCCGACCGCGCCCAGCGCGAATGGGAAGGCGTACACGGCGGCGGTGGCGGCGACCCCTCCGACCCCGCCGACCAGGAACAGGCCGAGCACGGCCAGCGGCCCGTGACGCCGCTCGATCAGATAGCCGAACAGGCCGATGGCGCCGAGCGCGAGGACGGCGTAGCCGGAGTTGCCGTAGGTGAAGGCGGCGGTGAACACGCGCCAGAACTGAGCGCCGGGCTTGCCGATCACCTCGAGGTTGTTGTCGCCGCCCAGGCCGGTGCGCCACAGCAGGGTTCCGACCAGGCCGGCCACGACCAGGGCGCCGGTGGTCCACGCGCGGCGGTCGGGCGCGATGCCGGGGATCTCGTTGCGCTGCAGGCGGGTCAGCAGCGGAGACGGACCCGGCCGGCGCGACCGTTTGCCGGCCACCCCGCCGTCGCGATCGAGCTTGGGCGCGCGCTTACGCAGCCGATTGCCGCAGTACGGGCACTCGGTGATGTAGCTCGAGACCTCTGCGCCGCAGCTCTTGCAGACGACGAAGAGGTCGGGTCCTCCGGTGCTCACGAACCGATTGTAGAACCGCCCGAGGCCCGGGCGGCAGAGTTCTCGCGACCTGTCGCGGTCAGGAGTGCGTGGCGGCGACGATCTCGGCCATGACCTCACGCAGATCATGGTTGGCCTCGTAGACGACGACCTGGCGCGCGGCCCCGTTGCCCCGCTCGAGCAGGTCCTCGACGGCGTCCAGCTCGGACTCCGAGCCGAGGTCCTGGCAGTGCTCGCGCATCCGGTCGATCAGCCGGCGAGCCAGCGCCCGCGTGGCGATCCGGTCCGAGCCAGGCAGGTCGACCAGCTCTCCCTCCAGGCCGTGGCGGGCGGCCAGCCACTTGTTCTCGTCCAGCATCTCCCACGGGTAGTCCGAGAGCTGCTCGCCGGCGTCGAAGTGGATGGCCAGCTCACGGACCATCGCCTGGGTCAGGGCGGCCAGCCCGAGCGTGTGCTCGATGTGGGTCTGGGAGTCCATCACCCGCACCTCCACCGTCCCAAACTGCGCGTGGGGCCGTACGTCGTGCCACAGGTAGGTGTAGTCCTCGATCACCCGCGCGCGGATCATGAACTCGATCTGGCGCTCGTAGTCGGCCCAGTCCTTGTAGGTGGGCGGGATCCCGACCCGGGGGAAGGCGCGGAAGATCGGGGTCCGGGTCGAGGCCATGCCGGTCGCGTCAGCACGCCAGAACGGCGAGTTGGCCGACAGGCCGAGCAGCACGGGGAGATGCACCCGCATCCCGTTGGCGACGTGGATCGCCTTGTCGGGCCCATCGAGGCCGACGTGGATGTGCATCCCGAAGATCAGCTCCTGGCGGGCCACGAAGCGCAGTGCGGAGATCAGGTCGCGGTAGCGCGGCCGGGCCACGATCCGCTGGTCCTCCCACATCGCGAAGGGGTGCGTGCCCGCCGAGCCGATCGCCATCCCCTTGGCCCGTGCGGTGGTCGCCACCTGCGCGCGCAGCGAGCGCAGCTGCGTTCCCGCTTCTGAGATGTCCGCGCAGGGGTCGGTGGAGATCTCCAGCACCGACTCCATCAGCTCGGGCTTGATCTCCCCCTGCGGGGTGGGTTCGAGCATCGCCTCGATCGCGTTGACCAGCTCGAAGGTCTCGGCGTCGAGGATCATCAGCTCCTCTTCGATGCCGAGCGTGAAGGTGTGGCCGCTGAATTTGTGCTCCAGCACCCGCAGGAGCCTAAACGGTGCGCCGGGCGGCGGACAGGGCGCGGATCCGTATCTGGCCCCCGCGTCCCCGGGCGGACACCGAGCCCCGCGCGCGGCGGTGCGCTTGTACCCTCAGAAGGACCCGCCGTCACCGGCTGGGCGACGATCCACCGACACCCAAGGAGCTTTGAGATATGGCCAGCGTTACCGACTCCTCGGTCGACCGGATCTCCGAGCTGCTCGGAGACGACGCCGACAGCCTCCTGAACCACCGCTCGGAGACGATCGAGCGCTCCGCCCTGCACCTGCCGGGCCCGGATTTCATCGAGCGGGTGATGCTCGACACCGACCGCAGCACCGCCACGCTGCGCAACCTGCGCCAGATGTTCAACCACGGCCGACTGGCCGGCACCGGCTACCTGAGCATCCTGCCCGTCGATCAGGGCATCGAGCACAGTGCGGGCGCGAGCTTTGCCCCCAACCCGATCTACTTCGATCCGGCCGCGATCATCGAGCTGGCCATCGAGGGCGGCTGCAACGCGGTGGCCTCGACCTTCGGGGTCCTGGGCGCCACCTCGCGCAAGTACGCGCACCGGATCCCCTACATCGTCAAGCTCAACCACAACGAGCTGCTGACCTACCCCAACAAGTTCGACCAGGTCATGTTCGGCAGCGTCCGCCGCGCCTGGGAGATGGGCGCCGCGGGCGTCGGCGCGACGATCTACTTCGGCTCTGAGGAGTCCACCCGGCAGTTGCAGGAGGTCTCCCAGGCCTTCCAGGAGGCCCATGAGCTGGGGATGTTCACCGTGCTGTGGTGCTACCTGCGCAACCCGGCGTTCAAGAGGGACGGCGTCGACTACCACCTCTCCGCCGACCTCACCGGCCAGGCCAACCACCTCGGGGTGACGATCGAGGCCGACATCATCAAGCAGAAGCTGCCCGAGAACAACAACGGCTACGGCGCGATGAACCAGGACAACGGCGGCTACGGCAAGACGAACAAGCTCGTCTACTCCAAGCTGACCAGCGACAACCCGATCGACCTGTGCCGCTACCAGGTGGCCAACTGCTACATGGGCCGGGCGGGCCTGATCAACAGCGGCGGCGCCTCGGCCGGTGACACCGATCTCGCTGAGGTCGTGCGCACCGCGGTGATCAACAAGCGGGCCGGCGGCACCGGCCTGATCAGCGGCCGCAAGTCCTTCCAGCGCCCGATGAACGAGGGCGTCGACCTGCTGCACGCGATCCAGGACGTCTACCTGTCCGAGGAGATCACCGTCGCCTGACCGGATCGCCGGCCCCCCGGCGGCCCGCACCGGCTCCCGCGACCTGACCGGGCCGCGGGAGCCGCAATCGGCGAGGGGACTGGTAGCCTCGTCCCCCGCATGGCCATGAAGATGCGCCAGAGTCTCGCTCAGCTGGAGCAGGAGTTCCGGCACGAGACCCAGCAGGACCGCCACCGGCGCGAGACGCTCCGGCGCCACGCGGCGCGCCGCTCGCGCGTGCGCACCGTGCAGCGCAACCGCAAGCGCAGCTCGATGCGCTACTGGGTGCTCGTCTTCACCCTGCTCGCCACGGCGCTGATCGTCACCGCCGCGATGTTCGAGACGCTGTACCTCCTGCTCTCCTAGCCCGTTCCCGGGTCAGAGGGCGGCGGGCGATGAGCGGGCCGCGGGTCGACAGCGACCCGCGACCGCGACGGCGCTAGGTGGCGTCGTCTCCGAGACCCCGGAGGGCCGCGTCCACTTCTTCACGGGCGCTTGACCCGGCGTCGGCCGCGTGCTCCTCCTGGATCTCCAGATAGACCTCTTTGCGGAACACGGGGACGTCGCGCGGCGCCTGGATGCCAATCCGCACCTTCTCGCCCATGATGGCCAGGACGGACACCTCGATGTCGTCCCCGATCATGATGCTCTGATTGGACTTGCGCGTCAGGACCAGCATGGCGTGCCTCCCTGCCTTCGCTGCTATTCGGTCATGACGGAAGAGCGCGCGCAGACACACGCCCTACCCGCCGGGGCTTCACAATAGCGCCGGGGCCTGAGGCCGACAACCGGGAATTTCCACCATGCGAGGAAGCGTGCAGGTTTGTGGTGTGGCGGTGCAGGTTTGCTCCCACGGCCGGGGCGGGGCCAGCCTCCGGGCCGCCGTGAGCGTGGGCTCAGGACGAACGGCCGCCCGGCCTCCGGGCCGGGGTGACGCGGGCCGATGGACTAGTCTCCGCGCACGTATGCCCCGTAAATCACTGAGACCCGAGTTGAACCGCATCCGCGCCTGGGTCCGTCAAGGACGGACCGACGCATGGATCGCTCATCAGCTCGAGGTCACCGTTCAACAGATCCAGGCCTTCAAGCGCGAGCAGAGTCTCGAGCCAGGCGAGGATCACGAGGGCGCCGTCAACGGCGGCGACTTCGACGATGAGATCGATCTCCGTGCCGAGGACGATGCGCTCGTCGCCGCCGAGCTGGATGCCGCCGCTGAGGCGGATGATGGCGACAGCGACGACGATGACGACACAGAGGACGAGAAGCCGCGGCGCCGCCGCGGCCGGCGCGGAGGGCGTGGCGGCCGAGGCCGCCGACGCACCTCCGGCACGCTGGAGGCAACGTTTGATCACGGCGAGGAGGGCTACGGCTTGTGGCTCGATCCCGCCGTGCAGGATGACCCCGTCTACGCCGAGTACTGGGCCGGTCACCGGCCCGTCGAGGTGACGATCGAGGAGGATCAGATCGTCATCCGCCGTGCCGGCGGAGACAGTGACGGGGACTCCGAAGAAGACTGATCGTCGCTGATCGGGTGCCCGGCCGCCGGCTGGGCACCCGCCAGCGTCCGTCCCGCGGCCCCGGCGGCTCAGGCCTCCCCGGAGCGCCGCCCGATCAGGTAGTCGGCCGCCTCGCGGGCGAAGCGCGCGTACGCGGCGCCGGTGACCGTGGTCATGTCCCAGGCCTCGGGATGACCGGGCGCGACCTGCACGGCGATATCAAAGCACCAGTCAGTGCCCGCCTGCGCCCAGTACTCGGTCAGCTCCGCGGTCAGGAAGGCACTGCCGACGCGTCGGCGCAGATCGTCGACGAGCGCATCGACCACGCGCTCCAGCCAGCGCCGCTCGGCCGGGGCGGCGGCCTGCAGCCGGCGCTCACCCTCCTGCCAGAGCCCCATCACCTCCTCAAAGCGCAGCGGAGCCGGGCTCATCGCCCCCGCTCCGCAGACCGGTTCAGGGACGCGCGGCGTGCCCGGTGAGCACGTAGGACTGCTCGCCGGGCCGCACCATGCCCAGCACGCGGGCGTCGCGGACGATCGTGGCCGGCTGGTTGAGCGAGCGCAGCTGGTGCGCGAGAGCCGCGTTCTGGCTCTGCAGGCGGTCGACGATCCGCTGTTGATGGCTGGCCTGGGCGCTGGTCGACAGGTAGGCCAGCGTGCGCTGCGCGTAGATGCCAACCACGACGGTCAGCACGACGAGCAGCGCAATCCGGCCGGCGCGGTCCCAGCGGACGCGGAGGATCGGGTCGCGCAGGGCGGCCAGGCGCGGCGGTCGCCGAGCCTGGGCCCGGGAGGCCTGGGAGCGGGAGGGCGCCGTCGCGGAGCGGCGGGCAGCGGTGGCGGAGCGGGCGGACGGCATCGCCTGACGCCTTCTTTCGCCGCGGCGAGTCTCCTTCCTTCCCGTTGCGCTGCACGCTCGCGTGCAGAGCCGCGACGCTCGCGGGGCGCGGCGCGCGCGTCCTGCCGGTCAGGAGCGGAATGCCGACCGACCCGGGTACTCGGCGTCGGGACCGAGTACCTCCTCGATCCGCAGGAGCTGGTTGTACTTGGCCACCCGATCGCTGCGCGACGGGGCGCCGGTCTTGATCTGGCCGCAGCCACAGGCCACGGCGAGGTCGGCGATGGTCACATCCTCGGTCTCCCCGGAACGGTGGGACATAACCGCGGCGTAGCCCGACTCGCGGGCCATGCGGATCGCCGCCAGCGTCTCGGTCAGGGTGCCGATCTGGTTGACCTTGATCAGGATCGCGTTGGCCACCCCGGCGTCGATCCCGCGCTTCAGACGCTGGGTGTTGGTGACGAACAGGTCGTCGCCGACGAGCTGCAGATGGTTGCCGAGGCGGTCCGTGAGCCGCGACCACCCGTCCCAGTCCTCCTCGGCCATCCCGTCCTCGATCGAGACGATCGGATAGCGCGTGACCAGATCGGCCCAGTAGTCGGCCAGCTGCTCGGCCGACAGCGTCCGGCCCTCGTGCTCGAGCACGTAGCCGCCGTCCTGGTAGAGCTCGGAGACGGCGGGGTCGAGCGCGATCGCGACCTGCTCACCCGGCACGTAGCCGGCCGCGCGGATGCCGCTGACCAGCACCTCGAGGGCCTGCTCGTTGGACTCCAGGTCCGGCGCGAAGCCGCCCTCGTCGCCGACCGACGTCGAGTGGCCCTGCTCCTTGAGGAAGGCCTTGAGATGATGGAAGACCTCTGAGCCCATCCGCAGCGCCTCGGTGAAGCTGCGCGCGCCCACCGGCACGATCATGAACTCCTGGAAGTCGACGGCGTTGTCGGCATGGGCGCCGCCGTTGAGGACGTTCATCATCGGCACGGGCATGATGTGCGCGGTCTCGCCGCCGAGGTAGCGCCACAGCGGCTGGCGCTGCTCGGCCGCCGCGGCGTGCGCGTTGGCCAGTGAGACGGCAAGCAGCGCGTTGGCGCCCAGCCGAGACTTGTTCGGGGTGCCGTCGAGCGAGATCAGGGTGCGGTCCAGGGCGGCCTGGCTGGTCGCCTCCTGGCCGCGGACCGCGGTGGCGATCTCCCCGTTGACGTTCTCGACCGCCCGGCTGACGCCCTTGCCCATCCAGTCCGAGCCGCCGTCTCGCAGCTCCGTGGCCTCGAACTCGCCCGTCGAGGCGCCGGACGGCACGGCGGCCCGCCCCCACGCTCCGGACTCCAGCCCGAGCTCGACCTCGACGGTCGGGTTGCCTCGGCTGTCGAGGATCTGGCGAGCGTGCACGTGCTCGATCTGGCTCATGACGGTGTCTGGTCTCCTTGGTTCAAGCGTGCGCGCGCGTAGTAGATGAGCTGATCCTCAGCAGCGAGATCGTCCCAAGTTGCGCCCTGTGATGTCGCGAGGTCGCTCGCCGCCTGCACGCGGGAGCGAAATCGCTCCGAGGCCGCGCGCAGCGCGAGCTCGGGATCGACCTTGAGCTTGCGGGCCACGTTGACGGCGGCGAAGAGCACATCGCCGAGCTCGTGGAAGCGTTCATCGTCGGTGCGGGCGCCGCGCAGCTCGTCCAGCTAATCGACGACCGACTGCATCGGCTGGTCGACGCCGGGGAAGTCAAAGCCGGTGGAGGCGGCGCGGCGCTGCACCTTGCGGGCGTGCAGCAGGCTGGGCAGGTTCTCGGGCACCTCGCCGAAGATCCCCGGCTCACGGCCGGCCTCGGTGCGCTTGATCGCGTCCCAGTTGCGCAGCACCTCGGCCGAGTTCTCGGCCTCGGTCTCCCCGAACACGTGGGGGTGACGGCGAATGAGCTTCTCGGTGACCTGCTCGGCGACCTCTCTGAGCGAGCCGGCGCCGCGCTCCTCGAGCAGCAGCGAGAGGAACTGGACCTGGAAGAGCACGTCGCCGAGCTCGTCGGTCAGCTTGGCGTCGTCGCGGCGGTGGGCGGCGTCGGCCAGCTCATAGGCCTCCTCGACGGTGTGCGGGACGATCGTGCGCTCGTCCTGCTCGCGGTCCCACGGGCACTCGACACGGAGGCGGCGGGTGATCGCGTTCAGACGCTCCAGGGCGGCCGTGGCGTCGGCCTCGGGTCCGCGGGGATCGCGACCGGCGTCGGCCTCGTTCACGCGGACGCTCCCGCGACGACGCTACGGGCCGCCGCGCGCCGGAGCACTACCCAGCCGGGGTGGTGCCGGCGCCGGCCGCGCCGGCCGCGCCCGCGCCGACGGCACTGGTGGCGATCTTCGGCGCCTTGTAGCCGCTGCAGTCCGCCATCGCGTACGTCGCCTTGCACTGGGTCTTGGACAACCAGTCCTGCTTGGCGTGGTTGTTGACCGCAGTCTGGGCGGCGGTCTGCAGCTGGGTGAGCAGCGTCTGCTTGATCAGCGCGGAGGACTGGGCCAGAGTGCGGGTCTTGGCCGGGGTGATCTTGGTCACCTCGAGCACGTAGTAGCCGAACTGGCCCTTGATCGGCCCCAGTAGCTTGTTCGGCGTCGCGCTGAAGGCCGCGCTGGAGAGGGCCGCGTCCTGCTGGCCCTTGCTCACGTTGAGCAGCACGCCGCCCTTGTTCTTGGTCGTCGGATCGGTCGAGTACTGCTTGGCCACCTGCGTCCAGCTGTGACCGGACTTCAGCGCGGAAAGGGCCTTGGCGGCCTGCGCCTGGGTCTTGGTCAGGACGATCTTGAGGTCGCGCAGCTCCGGCGTGCCGAACTGCGACTGATGGCTGTTGTAGTACGCGGCGATCTGAGCGTTGGACACCGTCGTCGGATGCTTGGCCAGCAGCTTGGTGTAGATCTGCTGGATGCGCACGCGGTAGGTGACGTCCTGGACCGTCTGACCGGTCGAGGTGAGGAAGGCCTGAAACTGCGCCGGGGTCGAGAACTGGCCCTTCTTGGCCGCGGCCAGGGCGGTCTGGACCTGCTTGTCGGTCACCTTGATGCCCATCTTGTGAGCGTCCGCCTGGTACCAGTAGGCCTTGATCAGGAAGTCCATGACCTGGGCCTTGAGCGTGGTGAAGAGCTGCTTGCAGTCCGCGCGCAGCTGCTTGTCCGAGGTCTTCTTCAGCGCGGGGATCTCGGCCCGGACCGTGCTCAGGCACTTGCTGAAGTTCGGCGGGTCGTTGGGCACGATCACCGGCTGGCCCGGCGACTGCGCAGCCTGCTCCTTGGCGGCGACGAACATCCAGTGGTTGAGCGACTTGAGGCTGATCGGGTTGCCGGCCATCGTCGCCACCGCGCCGTCGGGCACGCCGCTTGAGCCGCATCCGCTGATGACCAGCGCGATGAGCACAAAAAAGGCGCCAAGCGCCGGGATGAACCTCTTGCTCTTCATACGACCTCGCCGATGGTAGCGGGGACGGGCTGACGGAGTTCCGCCAGGGCGTTATCGCTGGATTGTGGCTCATTCGGCGCGAAGCCGTGAGCCAATTGGCACGTCTGTCACCCACGCCTGACGGCTTCGCTGCTTGGGTGGGGGCGTGCACCGTCCCGGCCTTCCCCCGCCTCCGGTTGGCAGCACTTCACTGCGATATGCGACGTCAACTGCTGCCAACCGGTGGGAAAGCCTCGCATGACCCAGCGCGAACGAGCCTTTGACCGGCTGCTGGCGCATCTGGCCCGGCGCCAGCACGGTGTGTTCGCCCGCTGGCAGCTTCCGCCTGGCCAGGCGATCACCGATGCGCTGGCCCGGCGAATCGCCGCGGGCCGGCTGATCGTCCTTCACCGCGGCGTGTACGCGTTCGGCCACGACCATCTCACCCTTCGCGGCCGCTTCATGGCCGCCGTACTGGCCCACGGCCCGACCGCCGTGGTCAGTCATGTGAGCGCCGCGAAGCTGTGGGATCTGCTGGCCAGCGATCAGCGGCTGGTCGACATCACCGTGCCCGGTACGAGCCGCCTGCGCCGCCGCGGGATCCGGGTCCACCGCGCGCGGGAGCTGCACCCCGAGGAGATCACCGAGCTCGATGGTCTGCCCGTGACCACGGTGACGCGGACCATCTGCGACATCGCTGCGGTGCGCGCGGAGCGCCAGGTCCGGCGGGCCATCAACCAGGCCGATCACCACGGCCGCCTGAGCCTCGACGCGCTGCAGGTTGCGATCGACCGCCATCCCACCCGCCGCGGCACCAGGATCCTGCGCCGGGTGCTCAGTAGCTATGAACCCGCTCCGCTGACCCGGTCCGAGCTTGAGCGGAGGTTCCTCGAGCTGATGCGCAGGGCGAATCTGGCCGCACCGCTCTGCAATCACCGCGTCGAGGGCTACGAGGTGGACGTCTACTGGCCGGCGTGGGGGCTCGTGATCGAGCTCGACGGTCGCGGATTCCACTCCGATCCCGTCGCCTTCGAGGCCGATCCGGTGCGCGACGCCCGCCTGCAGCGTGCCGGACTGCGCGTCCTGCGGGTGACCTGGCGCCGGCTGCTGGGTGATCCTGATTCGGTGATCGCCGACATCCTGGCGCTGGCGGCCCTGCATCCCTCGACGCACTGAACCGGTAGGCCGCACGCCCCCAACCGGTTGGCAGCAGTTGACGTCGTATATCGCAGTGAAGTGCTGCCAGCCGGCTGCGTGGGGCGGTCAGGCGGCGGCGGAGGCCCCGACCGCGACGGCGTCCTCGGAGCCGGCGTCGCCGCCGCGCGTGACGGCGAGCAGCACGTCGGCGGCCCGGACGATGGCGGTGAACTGCTTGCCCGCGTCGCGCGGGGGCAGGCGCATCGAGAGCTGGGACTTGCCCGACTCATACAGCCCCTCGGGGATCGCGGCGCGGAAGGCCTTGGCGCGGGTCGAGTCCAGCTCGATCGGGGTGATCGAGAGACGGTCGGCGCGGATCGTGACCGCCTGAGCCCCGGCCTGGCCGAACTTGATCCGCGCCTGCTGCAGGGCGATCAGGTTCAGAAGCGGCTCGGGGGGCTCGCCGAAGCGGTCGTCGAGCTCGTCGCGCAGCGTGACCAGGTCGGCGACCTCGCGGGCGCCGGCGATGCGGCGGTGCACGTCGACCTTGGCCTGCTCGTAGGGGATGTACTCGGCCGGGACGTAGGCGTCGACGTTGACGTCGAGGCGCACGGGCTCCCACTCGTCCTCGGAGGCGCCGTCCGCGGCGTCCTCCATCGCGGCGACGGCCTCGTCGAGCATCTGCATGTAGAGCTCGAACCCGAGGGCGGCGACGTGGCCGGACTGCTCGTCGCCGAGCAGGTTGCCCGCGCCACGGATCTCCAGGTCGCGCATCGCGATCTGGAACCCGGCGCCGAGCTCGGTGTAGTCCGACAGCGCCGACAGCCGCTGGGCTGCCTCCGGCGTCAGCGCCCCGGCCGAGTCGTAGAGCAGGTAGGCGTAGGCGCGCTCGC
>DASSZP010000083.1:0-2497 GCA_035713465.1 Solirubrobacteraceae bacterium
AGGCCGAGGCAGCGCGCGAAGTCGTTGCCGCGACCACCAGGGAGCACGCCGATCACCGTATCGGTGCCGCGCACGGCATCGGCCACGGCCGCGACCAGGCCATCGCCGCCGTAGGCCACCGGCAGCTCGCCCGCGGCGATCGCATCGCGGGCCAGGGCGCGCGCGTGCGCGAGGTCCAGCGTCTGCTCGACATGGTGCTCAAGGCCGTGACGCCCCAGGGCCGCGCGCACCGACGGCAGCGCGCGCATTGCCCGCCCGCCGCCGGACGACGGGTTCACGATCAACGACAGCATCAGGTTGAGAGTACGAGCGTTCCCAGGTCCTGCGCGATCGCGATCGGTGCGGGATCGGCGGCCGCCTCGGCCTGGTCGCGCGTGGTGACGCCGCTCAGCACGATCGCGGCGTCGAGGCCGGCGGCGGCCGCGCCGCCGAGGTCGGCGATCAGATGATCACCGATCACCAGCGTGCGGCCCCGACCGAGCCGGTCGAGCGCGACCTCGAAGACCTGCGGGTCGGGCTTGCCCACGATCCGGGCACTGACGCCGCTGGCGTATTCGAGGGCAACGGTGATCGCGCCCGTTCCGGGTGCGATGCCGCCGGCGGTGGGGAAGTTGCGGTCGCGGCCGCCGGAGATCAGCTCGGCGCCCGCGAGCAGCGCACGCGTGGCCGTCAGCATCTCGTCGTAGTCGAACTCCTCGTGCAGGGCCACGACGACGACGTCTGCGGTCTCGGCGTTCGGCGTGTTGTTGACGATGTGGTGGCCGGCATCGGCGACATGGCGGAACAGCGCGGGCGCGCCGATCACGAACACCCGGGCGCCCGGCTCGCGCTGAGCGAGCACGTACTGAAAGGCCGAGCCGACGCTGACGATCTCCTCGATCGAGGCGGTGCAGCCGATCGACCACAGCTTCTGCACGTACTCCTCGGGTGAGCGGCCGCCGTCGTGGGTGATGAACGCCAGCGGCCGGCCGCTGGCGCGGATCGCCGACACTGCCTCGGGTGCGCGCGGGGTCGCGACGCCACCGACCCAGACGGTGCCGTCGAGGTCGAGGATCACCTGGTCATAGGCGGAGAGCAGGGGAGAGAGCGTCACGGCCCGATTATCGCCGGAGACCCCGCGCCGTCACTGCCCGAAGAGCGCGCTCTGCGCGGGGGGCGGCGGGTCGAGGAGGCACTCGGGACCGTCATAGCGCGCGTCGTTGACGGCCGGGCCCACGGGGCGCAGCGCCAGCTCCTCGGGGGCGAGGCCGACGAGCAGCCGGTCGAGCTCCTCGGGTCCCGTCTCCCGGTCCAGCCAGGCGGACTCGCCCGCCGGCGGGAGGATCACCGGCATGCGGTTGTGCACCGGTGCCACCAGGGCGTTGGCCGCCGTCGTGACGATCGTGCAGGTGCGCAGCTCCTCGGGGGTCCCGCGATGCCAGACCGACCACAGCCCGGCGAAGGCGAACAGCGCGCCGTCGGCCCGCGTGATGTGGACGGGCCATTTGCGTCGCGTTCCCGGAATCGGTCGCCATTCGTAGAACCCGTCGGCCGGAATGAGGCAGCGGAAGCGTTCGAACGGGACGCGGAAGGCGGCCCGCTCCCGCAGCGTCTCGGCCCGGGCGTTGATCATCTTGATGCCGCCACTGGTGTCCCGGGCCCAGCTCGGGACGAGTCCCCAGCGCAGGCGCTCGGCGCGGGGCCGCCCCGCGGCGTCGGTGGTGACGCTGAGCACGTTCGTGCCGGGGGCGATGTTGTAGTGGGGCGGCTCGAGCGCGACCGTCTCGCCGACAGGAAAGCGGGCCCGCAACTGGGCGGGATCGACCGGTCTCAGGGAGTAACGGCCGCACATGCCGGGGTGGCTGCGCCGGAGCCGGGTGCTCAGCGCCCGCCCGCGCGCGCGGCGGACGCCTGCGCCCGCTTGGCGAGGGCGGCCTTCTGCCGGCGGCGGCCCCACAGCGCGAGTCCCGCGACGACGACGATCACGAGCGCGAACCCGTAGAAGATGGCCAGGTCCAGGGAGATGCCGCCGGCCGCCTGACCGACGCCCTCGACGATGCCGAAGCCGAGACCGAGGATGGCGATGATCGCGACGAGCAGGATGACGATGCCGCGGACGCGAGCGAGCAGGCCGGCGCTCGACGGGGGCGCGATCAGCCCGAAGATGCGCAGCACGAGCAGCTGGCGCGAGCTCGGCGCCTCGACGCCGAGGCGCTCGGTGGCGGCCTTGAGGTCGCCGGCGCGGCGCTCGGCCAGGGCCAGGGAGGCGTCGGCCATCCGGCGCAGCTGCAGCCGCTCCTGCGGGCGGGCCGCGGCGAGCGCGCGGGCGAAGTGCTCCCGCGCCTTCTTGGCGTCGTACTTCTCCGCGGCGCGGGCCCCGAGGATGGCCTGGGCGGCGGCGCGGTAGCGGGTCTCCGCCTCGAGCTCCTCGTCGCTGCGCGATTCGAGGGCCTGCATCGCGGCGAGCTGGCCCTTCTGTTCGATGCGGATGGCGCGCTGTTGCTTCGGCATGCCGGGG
>DASSZP010000084.1:0-28959 GCA_035713465.1 Solirubrobacteraceae bacterium
GTACCTGCTCGCCGAGTCGATCTTCGCCTACATCGACGTCCTCTCCAGCGAGTCGGCCGCCGGCTACGCGCTGGAGCAGTCGGCGGCGGCCAGCGAGGCCGAGCTGCGCCGCCGCCGGCTCGTCCGGCTGCTCGTCCGCGACCCGCCGCCGGAACCGGGCGCGGTGCAGCGCGCCGCCGCCGAGGCGGGCTGGGCGCTGCCGCGCAGCGTGGCCGTGCTCGCGATCGCCGGTGAGCACCGTGCCGCCGCCGCTTCGCGGCTGCCTCCCGGCACCCTGCACGAATCGATCGGTGAGCTCACCTGCGCGGTGATCGAGGATCCCGACGGACCCGGGCGGCCCGACACCGTCGACCGGGCCGTCACCGCGGCCGGCGCGCTGGCCGGGGTCGGGACGACCGTCGACTGGACCGAGGCGCCGCTGAGCTTTGCCCGCGCCCGGGCGGCCCTGGCCCTGGCCGACCGCCCGGGGCGGCCGTCGGGCGCGGTGGTGCGCGCCCGTGAGCGCGCCGGCGAGCTGCTGCTGCGCAGCGATCCCCGGCTGGCCGCCGAGCTCGCGGCCGACCGCCTCGCCCCTCTCGACGTGCTCACGCCGGGCTCGCGCAAGCGGCTGCGGGCCACGCTGAGGGTGTGGCTGGCCGAGCAGGGGCGTCTGGGTCAGGTGGCCGAGCGCATGGCCATCCACCCGCAGACCGCGCGCTACCGGCTGGGGCGGCTGCGCGAGCTGTTCGGCGACACGCTCGATGATCCCGAGGGCCGCTTCTGGCTGGAGCTGGCCCTGCGCTCGGCGCCCGACGGCTGACCCTCGGTCCCGGGGCTGCGCGGGTGGGCCGCGGCGCCTGGGGGAAGGCCGGCCCGCCCGGGGGAAACCGGCCCGCCCGGGGGAAACCGGCCCGCCCGGGGGAAACCGGGCCGCCCGGGGGAGACCGGGGCCGGCCGGATGTCCCCACGAAGGCCGCCAGGCGGCCGGGCTAGACCGTGGCCTGCGGCTCGGGCTGGGGCGCGTCGGAGCGCGGCTCGGCGGTCGGGACCGAGGGACCCATCTGGCCGGAGGCGATCTCCTGGGTCCAGCCGTAGACGATCGGGACCTGGTACTTGCCCATCAGCCGGGCGCGGAACTCGATCATCTCGGGCCCCTCCCAGAAGCGGTACCAGTCGGCGTGATTCTCGACCCAGGTGAGCTGGTTGATCTTGTAGCGGTCGTCCTGCTCGACCTGCACCGAGTAGGCCGTCGCCCCGTACCGCAGGGCGATCGGCGCGACCGCGGCCACCTCGGCGGCGAACATGTCCTGGCGCAGCACGGTCGCGTACCACTTGACGTACATCAGGTCAGACATCGGTCACGCTCCTACCTCGGCGCGGATCGCGCCGGGTCCATCGGCGGTTTTGCCCTGGCCCTCCTCGGTCGCGCCGACGAGGATGGCGATCTTGCCCAGGTGCTTGTTGTCGCGCAGCAGCTGGTGAGCCTGGGCCACACCCTCGAACGGCATCGTCTTCCACAGGACGGGGCGGATCTTTGATTCCTCGATCAGCGCGTTGGCCTTGTTGGCCTCCCACGCGTTGGCGAAGTGCGAGCCGAGGATGTCCTTCTGGCGCATCCACAGGTAGCGCACGTCGAAGTCGAGCTGGTAGCCCGAGGTGGCGCCGCAGATGACGACCTTGCCGAACGGCTTGACGCAGAACACCGAGGTCGGGAAGGTGGCCTGGCCGACATGCTCGAAGACGATGTCCGGCTTGTCTCCGAGGATCTCCTGCACCGCCTTATCAAAGCGCCGGGTCTCCTTGAAGCGCGCGGCCTCCTCCTCGGCCGATTCGCCGCCGCGGCGCATCATGCCGGTGAACTCCGCGCGGTTGATGTGCCCGACCGCGCCCAGCTCCTCGATCAGCCGGCCCTTCTCGTCACTGGAGACGACGCCGACGGCGTCGGCGCCGGTCAGCGCGCACAGCTGGGTGGCGAACACACCGAGACCCCCGGCCGCGCCCCAGATGAGCACCTTGTGCCCGGACTGCAGGTGGCAGCGGTCCATCAGCATCCGGTAGGCGGTGAAGTACGTCAGCCCGTAGGAGGCCGCCTCCTCCCAGGCCAGATGCGCGGGTTTGGGCAGCAGCTGCTGGGCCTGGACCTTGCAGAACTGGGCGAAGGAGCCCCACGTCGTCTCATAGCCCCAGATCTGTTGGCTGGGGGCCGCGAGCGGATCCAGGCCGTGGACCTCGGGATCCTCGTAGGAGGCCTGGTTGCAGTGGATCACGACCTCGTCGCCGGGCTTCCAGCGGGTGACGCCCTCGCCGACCTTCCAGACCACGCCGGATGCGTCCGAGCCGCCGATGTGATGGCCCCACTGGGGATGATCGCCGTAGCGCCACACGCCGACCGGCTCGCCGAGCGCGGCCCAGACGTTGTTGAAGTTCACGCCCGCGGCCATGACGCGGACGATGACCTCGAACGCACCCGGCTCCGGGACCTCGATCTCCTCGAGCTGGAAGGCGTCGACGGGCTCGCCCTCACGCTCCTCGCGGATCACCCAGGCGGCCATCGTGGGCGGCAGCTCCCCGGGCTCGGTCTCTACGGTTGCGACACGGCTCACGTCTACGGCCACTCGCTGAACACCTTCCTGATCGCGGTGAAATGGAGCGAAGATCCTACTGGTTCGTAGCTCCGCGGCCGGGGCCGGCCGGTCCCGGTTCAACCGGCCGGCCGGCGGCGGCCTCAGACGAGGCTGAGCTCGCTCTCGGCGCCGGCCTCGGGCTCACCGGCGGGCGGCGCGGTCTCACCGGCCGCGGTGGCGGCGGTGTGGCGGGCGCCGGCCGTCTGCACGAGCGTGACCGCGACCACCGCGCCGATGATGGTGACGATCCCTCCGACGGTCAGGCCGGTGCCCAGCGCCGACACGAAGGCCTCGCGGACGGCATGGGCCACGCCGGGGCCGGCGTGGGCCGCCCCCGCGCCCCCGCCGCCGAGCCCGTTGGCGATCGCCGCCCGGGTCGCGGCGGGCAGGTGGGGGAGGCTCGAGTCGAGGTTCGAGCGCCCGACGGTGGTGATCAGGGCGCCCATCACGGCGACGCCGAAGGTGCCGCCGACCATGCGGCTCATCGACAGCACCCCGGAGGCGACGCCTGCCTTGGTGCGATCGACCGAGTTCATCGCCGCGGTGCTCATCGGGGACATGACCAGCCCCATGCCGATGCCCATCAGCACGAACCCGGGCAGCAGCAGCCCGTAGCCCGAGCTGACGGTCAGCCGTGACTGCAGCAGCAGCGCCGTGGCCACGACGAGCAGCCCGGCGGTCATCAGCGGCCGGGGACCGATGCGGTCGGTGAGCCGGCCCGCGATCGGGCCCATGACGATGATGACCAGCGTCGAGGGCAGGAAGCGCACCCCGGCCTGCAACGGCGTGTAGTGCAGGATGTTCTGCATGTAGAGGGCGAGGAAGAAGAACTGGGCGAGCATCGCGAAGGAGACGATGAAGCCGACGACGTTGGCGCCCAGGAAGCTGCGCGAGCGGAAGAAGCGCAGGTCGACCATCGGGGAGGCGACCCGGCGCTCGATCACGAAGAAGGCGCCGATGGCCGCCACGGCGGCGGCCAGCAGCACGACCACGCGGGCCGAGCCCCAGCCCCAGCGGTTGCCCTCCACGAGCGTGAGCACGAGCGTGGTCAGGCCGACCGTGATCGCCGCGATGCCGGGGAAGTCGACCTTGCGCGAGACCGTCTCGTCGCGGGTCTCGCGGGCGGCGAACAGGGTCACCGCCACCGTGATCAGGGCGATCGGCGGGTTGATGAAGAAGATCGCCCGCCAGCTCACCGCCTGGGTGAGAAAGCCGCCGACCACGGGGCCGATGGCCAGGGCCAGGGCGCTCACCCCGGCCCACGTGCCGATCGCCGTCCCGCGCTGCTCGGGCGGGAAGGCCTGCGTGATGATCGACAGGGTGGCGGGCATCATGAAGGCGGCGCCGATGCCCTGGGCGGCGCGGAAGGCGACCAGCGCCGTGTCATCGGGGGCGAAGCCGATCGCCGCGCTGGCCACGCCGAACACGACGACGCCGAACAGGAACATGCGCCGGCGGCGGAAGATGTCGCCGAGGCGGCCGCCGGTCACCATCAGCACCGCGAAGGTCAGGGTGTAGGCGTTGATCGTCCACTCCAGCGCGGACAGCGAGGCGTGCAGATCGCGCTGGATCGACGGCAGCGCGACGTTGACCACCGTGTTGTCGAGCATGACCATGAACAGGGCGAAGCACATGGCGCCGAGCGTCCACCAGCGGCTGTTCTCATCGGTGATCAGCGTGTGGCGGCGGGCGAGGAAGCGTTGGGTCATCGGGCCTTCGATCGGTCGGGGCGGCAGGAGGCCATGTCGCTGCGGCGCATCAGCGCCTCGAGCGCCGGCGCGAGCGCGCGGCGCTCCTCATCGGACAGGCTGCGGGCGAACTGCTCCAGACCGGCCAGGCGGGCCTCGCTGACCATACGGATCGCGCGGCGGCCGGCTTCGGTCAGCCCGACGCGCTTCATGCGACGGTCCTCGGTGTCCTCGTGGCGCTCGACGATCCCGCGGCGGACGAGGTCATCCACCGTGCGGCTGACCGCGGCCACGGAGAGAAGGACCGACTCGGCGGCCTCCTTGACCGTCAGCTCCTTGCCGGCGAGTTCGAGCTGATGCAGCAGCTTGAGCTGGGTGATGGACAGCTCGAGCTCGCTCATGGCCGCGAACAGGTCGGCGCTGCAGGACTTGTTGAGGTGCACGAACAGCGCGTACAGGTCTGCGGCGAGCTCGGCGGTGCCGAGCTCCGTCGTGGCAGTTGCTTGCATGCATGCAAGGATTGCATAGCCAGGGGTCATTGCGCAAGCGCAAGCATCTGTGCGGGTGGGCACACCAGGACCGCGGGCGTCACACCGGCGTGGCGCGGCGCTCGCCCCGCGGTTGGCAGCAGTTAGCTGCGCATAACGACGTCAACTGCTGCCGACCGGCTCCGGGGTGCGCGCGGACCGGCGCCCCGGCGAGCCGAGCGAACCCGGCTAGGGCTGCAGGAGCTGGTTGCCCGAGCCGTTGCGCTCGTGGCCGATGTGGATCTGGGCCGGACGGATCGACGAGGCCTGGGTGAGCTGGGCGTCGGTACGGCCGTGGGCGGAGGTGGTGATCGTGTAGTCGCCGGGGGAGAAGTTGACCGCCACCTGGGTCGTGCCCTGCGGATTGATCGGTGCCGTGCTGGCCAGGGCATGGGTGGCGCCCGCCCGGGAGATGGCCAGCGCTTCGGACCGGCTCGACTGATTGGTGACGATGAAGACGACCGGTCCGGCCCCGGTGGCGGCCGGGGAGACCGAGACGCGGGAGTCGTTGACGTACACGGTCATGTTGACCGGGGCGGGTGGGCGGGACGCCGTGGGCAGCTTTCCGCCCACGCTGCCGCAACCGCCGATGACGACGGCGAAGGCGCCCACGATGCCGATCCTTCTCATGTCCATGCCGACCCGGCTCTCCTCTCCATGAATCGCCACTGCGTCCGCACTGGACACCTTTACGGTCGATCCGCCGAGAACCCTATCCGAGAAGATCGCGCGCTTCTAGTCCGGCGACGGCCGTGGCCGCCGCCGCGCCCTCAGCTCTCGTTGCTCCGTGCGGCCAGCGACTCGCGTTCACCGTCGAGGCGACGCAGCTCGGTCTGGAGCTCGTCCCATACCTCGCCCTCGCGGCGCTCGTACTCCTCGCCGGAGAGCTCGCTGAGACGCTCCACGTAGTCGTGCCAGGCCTGACGGGTCTCGGCATCCAGCTCTTGCAGCTGCTCGATATCTGGTGCGACGGGCATGGTGTGGGACCTCCTTCCCAGGGGAACGTCTCCGATGCTACCTGGGTGGCCGGTCGCGCCCTGCGAGTGCCCGTGCCGGGGCGCGTCGCGGCACCGGCTGCACGTCCCCTGCACGCCGTGCCGGGGCGCGTCGCGGCACCGGCTGCACGTCCCCGTGCGGACGTATGGCGGCACCGGCTGCACGTTCCCCTGCACGCCGTCCGGGGCGCGGCGTATCACCGGGCCGATGGATCTGCTCGACGCGCCCCTGGCCGGAACCGAGTTCCTGGCCGTGGACACCGAGACCAACGGGCTCGGCGGTGACGCCTGCGAGCTGACCGAGATCGGCGCGGTGCTCGTCGGCGGGGGGGAGCTGCACGACCGCTGGTCTTCACTCGTGCGTCCCAGCGCGGCGCTGCGGCGCGGGATTCAGCGCTTCACCGGGATCAGCCAGGCGATGGTTGACCAGGCGCCGTGGCCCGACGCCGTGCTGCCCGCCCTGGCCCAGCGGCTCCAGGGGCGGGTGATGGTGGCCCACAACGCGGCCTTTGACCGCCGCGTCCTGCGCCAGGCGTTTGCGCGCGTCGGCCTGGACTGGCCCGATCCGCCCGTGCTCTGCACCGCCGCGCTGGCCCGCGTCATGCTGCCGCTGCAGCGCGAGCGCAAGCTGACCGTGCTGGCCGACGCCCTCAGCATCGAGGTCGCCGTCGCCCACCGTGCGCTGGCCGACGCCGAGACCTGCGGCCGCGTGTTCTGCGCGCTGTTTCCGCGTCTGTGCGCGAACGCCGGGACGGTGGCCGAGGCGGTCGCCGCGCTGCGGCCCAAGCGCCCGGCGCGCGGCCGCGCCCGCACCCGGGCCGCCGGCAGCCAGCTCGCGCCCCGGCACCCGGCGCTGCGCCCGGACTTCGGTGAGCTGCCCCGGGATCCCGGCGTCTACCTGTTCCGCGACGCCTCCGGCCGCGTCCTGTACGTGGGCAAGTCGGTCTCGATCCGCAGCCGCGCTCGCGCGCACTTCGCGCCCTCGGCGGGGCCGTCGCGGTGGACCGCCCACGCGACCGTCGTCGACTACCGGACCACCTGCTCAGAGCTCGGCGCGCTCGTGCTCGAGAACCGGCTGATCAAGCAGCTGGCCCCGCCGGGCAACACCCGGCTCACCGGCCGGGACGACCGGCTCGTGTACATCCGCTGCCGCCTCGACATCCCGTTCCCGATCCTCGAGGTCGCCGCCGATCCGGCGGCCGGGCACGCGGTGACGATCGGTCCGCTGCACGGCCGCCGCCTGGCCTCAGAGCTCGTCGAGCAGCTCGACTCGCTGTTCGGGCTGCGCCACTGCGGGCGCCGGTTGCCGCGGCGCGAGCATCCCTCGGCGTACGGTCAGATGGGGCGCTGCCTGTCCCCGTGCCTGGGCGATCTGGACCCCAACCTCTATCGGCGCCGCCTGGACGCCGTGCTGCGGCTGTTCTGTGATCCGGACCCGGGCCGGCCGCTGCTTGACCACGTGGACCGGCAGATGCGGGCCGCCGCCACCGAGCAGCGCTACGAGCGGGCTGCCGCGCTGCGGCGCCGTCGCCGGCGCCTGAGCGTCGTGCTGGAGCAGCTGGGCGGCGTGCTCGAGGCCACGCACGTCCGGCCGCGCCTGGTCCTGGCCCCGCACCCGGTCCGCGCCGCGCACGACGCATTCTGGATCGTGGAGGGCCGGCTGGTGGACTGGGGACCGGCCGCTGACCTCGACGAGCTGGAGACGCGCACCGTGCGGGCGATGAGCCGGGCCGGACGCGTCGAGCTGGGCGCCCACGTTCCTCCGGATGAGATCGATGAGGTACGGCTGCTGGGCGGCTGGCTGGCCTCGCATCCCGGCACTCCGCAGCTCGGGCTCGACGCCGGGGTCGACCGGGCCCGGCTGGGCGCGTTCCTGGACCACGCCACCGAGCTGGCCGCTGCCGCGACCGAACCGGCGCGCCGCGGACGGCGGGCGGTTCAGACCGCGGCCTGACCGGAGCTGTCCGGCCGGAAGGGCAGCTCGACGACGACGCCGGGGACCGCGTCGGGACCGACCTTGACCGGGGATCCGGGCGGAGCCTCGCGGCGCACGAGGGCCAGCGCCACGGGACCGTGAGCGGGAGACTGGGCGACGCTGCCCAGGGTGCCGACGACCCGACCCCCGAAGGTGATCTCCGCTCCGGCCGGGGCCTCGGCCGACAGGCGCAGGCCGCGCAGGCGCCGGTTGGGCTTGCCGCGGTAGAACAGCCGGGCCACGGTCTCCTGGCCGACGTAGCAGCCCTTGGTGAAGGAGACCGCACGCGGGTTGAGGTCGGCCTCCTGGGGGATGACGGTGTCGTCGAGGTCGATCCCGTAGCGGGGCCGGCCCCGCTCGACGCGCAGGCACTCGGCGGCCGCCTCGCCCACGCGCGGCACGCCCATCCCGGCCAGCGCGTTGATCAGGTGTTCGGTGTCGGCCGCATCGCAGAGCAGGTCGATGCCGACGTCGGTGCGGATCGCGCGCAGGGGGACGTTGGCCACCTCGGCCTCGCGGTGGGCGTGCTCGGTCGCGGGCAGGTCGCCGACGCCGGCCACGCGCGCGCCGTCGGGGCCGATCAGGGAGATCAGGCCGCGCTGCAGCGTGCGCTTGTGCAGTTCGGTGTCGAAACCGAGGCTGAAGCGGCGGATCATGTTAAACAGACCCTGCAGAGCGACCCGCTCGGTGTCCAGCGCCAGCTCGTCGCCCGTATCGAGGATGCGCAGGTCGCCCAGCATCTTGCCCTTGGGGGTCAGAAAGGCCGCGTAGCACCCGGTGCCGGGCGTCAGCGCCTCGACGTCGTTGGAGACCTGCCCCTGCAGAAAGCTCTTGGCCTCGGGGCCGGTGAGGGCGAGCTTGCCCCGCTCGGAGCGGTCGAGCATTCCCACCGCCGTCGTGATCGCCGTGTAGTCGTGCAGCGAACGCGTGGAGGAGGTCATCGGTGCTGAGGATAGACCGGCCCCGAGCTCAGGTTTAGGTGTGCCATAATCGAATTGTGGCTACTGCCGAAAACGCACTGCGCTCGTCGGCCGTCGAGGACTACAGCAAGGCCATCTACGCGCTGGAGCAGCGCTCCGGATGCCCGGTGTCGACCAACGCTCTGGCGGACCGGCTGGGGGTCACCGCGGCCTCGGCCTCGGGCATGGTCAAGCGGCTGGGCGAGCTCGGCCTGGTCTCCCACCAGCCCTACCGGGGGGTCACCCTGACCGAGGCCGGCCAGCGGGTCGCCCTGGAGGTCATCCGCCACCACCGGCTGCTCGAGCTGTACCTGGTCGAGAGCCTGGGGGTGCCCTGGGACCGCGTGCACGCCGAGGCCGAGGTGCTCGAGCACGTCCTCTCCGACGAACTGGAGGAGCTGATCGCGGCCAAGCTCGGGCATCCCACCCGGGATCCCCACGGGGATCCGATCCCCAGCCGCGAGCTGACCATTGAGGAGACGGTGACCGAGAGCCTCGAGGTCCTGGAGCCCGGGACACGGGGCGTGTTCGCCCGCGTCAGCGACTCCGATCCGGCGATGCTCCGTTACCTGGCCGACCGCGGGATCGCCCCCGGAGCCGAATTGGAGGTCGTCGAGCGCCAGCCCTTCGGGGGCCCGGTGTTCGTGCGGATCGGGGCCGAGGTGCACCCCCTCGGAGGTGAGCTCGCCCAGGCGATGCGGGTCGAGGTCGGCGGATGAGCCAGCTACCCGAGCCGGCCCTGGAGACGGCCGTCGCCGAACGCGCGGGCCTGGGACCACCGCTGCCCGAGCCCACCCCGCTGGAGCGGCTGCTGGCCCGCGGGCGCCTGCGGGCGACGCTGTCCATGCTCGGCCCCGCCTTCGTGGCCGCCGTGGCCTACGTGGATCCGGGCAACTTCGCCACCAACGTGAGCGCTGGAGCCAAGTTCGGCTACGCCCTGATGTGGGTCGTCCTGCTGGCCAACCTGATGGCGATGATGATCCAGTACCTGTCGGCCAAGCTCGGGGTGGCCACCGGCTCCAGCCTGCCCGAGCTGTGCCGCGAGCGCTTCCCGCGCTGGTCGACGTGGGCGCTGTGGGTGCAGGCCGAGGTGATGGCGATGGCCACCGACGTCGCCGAGTTCCTCGGGGCGGCGATCGGCCTGAACCTCATCTTCGGCGTCCCGCTGTTCATCTCCGGCCTGATCACCGGCGTAATCGCCTTTGCCATCCTCGAGCTGCAGCGCCGGGGCTTTCGCCCCTTCGAGATCGCCATCGCCTCGCTGCTGGGCATCGTCTTCGCCGGCTTTGTGTACGAGACGTTCAACATCGGCCCGTCGGCGCCCGACGCCCTGCGCGGCCTGATCCCCAGCTTCCGCGGCGGTTCGGCGGCCATCTACCTGGCCGTGGGGATCGTCGGGGCGACGGTCATGCCGCACGTGATCTACCTGCACTCGGCGCTGACCAAGGGGCGGATGCCGGCGCACAACGATGCCGAGCGGCGTCGCGTGCTGCGCTTTGAGCGCACCGACGTGCTGATCGCCCTCGGGCTGGCCGGGGTGATCAACCTGGCCATGCTCGCCGCCGCGGCCAAGCTCTTTCATACCCAGGGCCTGACCGGGGTCGCCACGATCGAGTCCGCTCACTTTCACATCGGGCGGCTCGTCGGGGGCGGGGCGGCGCTGGCCTTCGCGGTGGCCCTGCTCGCCTCCGGCGCCTCGTCCTCGAGCGTCGGCACCTACGCCGGGCAGGTCGTCATGCGCGGCTTCATCGACCGGCAGATCCCCGTCCTCGTGCGCCGGACGGTGACGATGCTGCCGGCGCTGATCATCCTCGCGGTCGGCATCAGCCCGACCGATGCGCTGGTGCTCAGCCAGGTCGTGCTCTCCTTCGGGATTCCCTTCGCGGTGCTGCCGCTGGTCGTGCTGACCGGGCGCCGCGACGTGATGGGCGCGCAGGTCAACGGCCGGATGACCAGTGCCGTGGCCTACCTGATCGCCGCCGCGATCACGGCCATGAACGCGTTCCTGATCGTCTCCCAGTTCACCGGATAGGCCGGCGGGACCGGACGACCAAGCCCGGGACCATCCGGGTACCCTCTCAAACGCCCATGGCCTCGCTCGCGCAGCAGTTCACCGACACCGTCGAGTCCCTTCCCGAGGACTGGACCGACCTCGAGCTGGACCTGCGCATCTTTGACGAGCGGCGCTACGTCGATGCCGCGGTGATGCTCGTGACCGCCAATCCCCAGCCGTACTCCAAGCGCGACTGGCACTGGCGGCTCGTCGTGGCCCACAACTTCGGTCACGGCACCCCGGTCCCGTCGGTGCACCTGGCCCTCAAGCTGCTCGACGACGCCGGCATCGACGGTGAGCTGGTGCTGCGCGAGGTGCGCACCGGGCGCACCGAGGTGGTGCAGATGTGGGGTCGGACCGAGTCGGTGCGCCAGGAGTTCAAGCGCCGCCGCGTCCAGTAAGCGGCGGTCCGGTCGATCAGCGCCCCGCGGGCGCCAGGAAGCGCTCGGTGAACATGGCGGCCACGTCCGGGGGGCTGGGGACGATCCCGAAGCGCGTCTCCCACCGGGCCCAGGCCCGCAGACGCACGGGATTCAGCGCTCCGACGCGGCCGTCGGGGCCGCGGAAGGCGGGCAGCAGGCCACGCAGCTCGCGGTGCAGCAGGCTCGTGTCCAGCCCCGGGACGAGCTGGCGCAGCGCCTGCTCCCCCTCGGCGGGGTCGGCCAGAACCTGCTCGTAACCGGTGCGGATCGCGTGCACGACATGGCGGGCGAGCGCGGGGTGGGCGCGCAGCGTCGAGGCGGTGGCCACGAGCACGAGCTCCGGATAGGCCGGAGCGCCGTAGCGGTCCACCCGGAAGATGTGAAAGCCGGGTCGTCGCGCCCGGATGGCCACGCCCTCGTCGTTCCAGAACGCGGTCGCGGCGGCCACCCGGCCGGCGAGCAGGTCCGAGACGGCGTTGAAGCCGATCGTGATCGTGTGCAGCCGGGCCGGCGACCGGCCCGATCCGGCCACGATGGAGCGCAGCACCGCGGTGTCGCTCGGCACCCCGGTGACGCCCACCAGGTGCCCGGCCAGCGCCTGCGGGCGCGGGATCGATGGCGCGGCGATGACCGCGGCCAGCGGTTCCTGCACGATCGACATGATCCCGACGAGCTTCTCGCCCCGGGCTCGGGCGATGGCCAGGTCATGGATGTCGAGGATCGCGAAGTCGGCCCGGCCGGTCTGCAGCAGGCGCACCGAGTCGGTGGAGGCGGACGGGGCGACCACGCGCAGACGCACGCCGGCGCGGACGTCGTCCCCCCGGGCCAGCGCGGCGTAGATCCCGGCGTGGACGGCGTTGGGCGTGAAGTCCAGGACGAGCGTGGCCCCCGGCAGGCTGGGGGCTTCAGCGCTCAGGCCACAGCCGGCGAGGCCCGCGGCCAGCAGGACGGCGAGGAGCAGACGTCGCATGCGGCCGTCGAGCATAGGAGCCACGCGCCGCCCCGGCTTCGCGGCCCCGGCCCGCCCCGGCTTCGCGGCCCGGCCCGCCCCGGCTCCGCGGCCCCGGACCGGGCCCTTCGTACACTGCCCCCAGATGCGCCGCCGGGTCACGTTCAGCCGCAACTACTCGCTGTCGCTCTCGCGGACGTGCCGCTGCTACTGCAAGTACTGCGCGTTCGCCACCCATCAGCCCCACCTGCACGCTCCCGATGCCGTGCTGGGGATGCTCGACCGCGCGGCCGGGCGACACCGGGCCAAGGAGCTGCTCGTCCTCACCGGCGAGGCGCCCGACGACCACGCCGGGGTGGCCGCGCGCCTGGCCGAGTTCGGCTTTGCGGACTTCACCGCCTACGTCGTCTGGGTCTGTGAGCAGGCGCTGGAGCGGGGGATGCTCCCGCACACCAACCTCGGCGTGATCGGCCGCGACCAGTTCGCCGCCCTGCGCGAGGTGACCGCGTCCCAGGGGCTGATGCTCGAGTCGATCTCCGAGCGGCTGATGGCCACCGTGCACGCCGGCTCGCCGACCAAGCATCCCGCGCAGCGGCTGGCGGCGATCACCACCGCCGGGGAGCTGAAGATCCCCTTCACCAGCGGCATCCTGGTCGGCATCGGCGAGACCGAGGAGGAGCGGATGGCCTCGCTGGCCGCGCTGGCCGAGGTCCACGCCCGCCACGGTCATCTGCAGGAGGTCATCCTGCAGAACTTCGTCCCGCACCAGAGCTACTACGGCCGCGAGCCGGCCGAGATCGCCGGTGCCGCCGCGGAGGAGTACTGGCGCACCGGGGTCGGGCACGGCCCCCAGCGCGACGCGCCGAGCTGGGCCTGCCCGGTCAGCGTCGACGACATGATCCGGCTCGTCGCCGAGACGCGACGGCTGATGCCCGGCATCGGCATCCAGGTCCCGCCCAACCTGGCCGACTGGTGGCCGCAGCTGGTCGCCGCCGGCGCCACCGACCTCGGCGGGCTGAGCGCCAACGGCGATCACATCTCCCCTGAGCACCCCTTCCCGTCCCCGACCCAGGTCCGGCGCCGCTTGAGTGAGGACGGGATCGCGGTGTCCGAGCGGTTGTGCGTCTACCCGGAGTACATCTCGGCCGAGTGGATCGCCCCGCCGGTGCTGGACGTGATCACCAGCCGCTTCTGGTCGTTCATCCCGCGCCGGGGCAGCGGGCGCCGGGGCGAGCTGCGGGTGGCCGACGACGTCGCTCCCCGCGCGATCGAGCGCGCCCGTGACGGCCATGCCCTGAGCGCGGATGAGCTGACCGCGCTGTTCGCCGAGCAGCGGCCCGCCGTGATCGAGGACGCACGCGCCGCCGCCGATGAGCTGCGCCGGTCGCTGGCCGGGGACACCGTGACCTTTGTCGTCAACCGCAACATCAACGTCTCCAACGTCTGCATCGTCGGCTGCGCGTTCTGCGGCTTTGGCCAGTCCAAGCGCTCGCCCGATGCCTACGAGCATTCGCGTGAGGACTTCGCCGGCCGGGTGCAGGACGCGATCGCGGCCGGGGCGACCGAGCTGTGCATCCAGTCCGGGATCCATCCCGACTGGACGCTGGACGACTACCTGGGCTGGCTGCGCTTCGCCAAGGAGGTCGCGCCCGAGATCCACCTGCACGCGTACTCGCCGATGGAGATCTCCCACATGTGCGACGTCTCCGGGCTCGCTCCCCGGGAGGTCTTCTCGCGCCTGCGTGAGGCCGGGCTGGGCTCGACCCCGGGCACGGCGGCCGAGGTGCTGCACGACGGTGTGCGCGAGCGCATCTCCCCCAACAAGCTGCCCGTCGCGCGCTGGGTGGAGATCATCGAGGCTTCGCACGCCGAGGGGATCCGCTCGACCGCGACGGTCATGTTCGGGCACATCGAGGAGCCGTGGGAGCTGGCCGAGCACATGCGCGTCGTGCGCGAGCTGCAGGAGCGCACCGGCGGCTTCACCGAGTTCGTGCCCCTGTCCTTCATACCCTTTCACACGCTGCTGGGACGCACCCACGGCGTGCAGGAGATCTCGCGCGAGGAGAACCTCAAGCACACCGCCGTCTTCCGCCTCGCTCTGGGCCGCACGGTGACCAACTTGCAGGCGAGCTGGGTCAAGATGGGGCTCGACGCGGCCACCGAGGCGCTGCGCTGGGGGGTCAACGACCTCGGTGGCACGCTGATGGAGGAGTCGATCTCGCGCATGGCCGGCAGCTACCACGGCGTCCGCCTGACTCCGGACGAGCTCGTCGCCGCCGCGCACCGCGCGGGGCGCCCGGCCGCGGAGCGCACGACGCTCTACTCCGAGCGCCGGCGCTATGAGGTACGAGCCGAGGCCGCGTAGGTGAGCGTCGAGCGGCCGCCCTCGCTGTTTGCGGGCGTCGAGCCGCTCGAGGTGTTCGTCGAGCTGCTCGCCGACCTGGACACCGACACCTCCTCGACGGAGTTCTATGACCGCATCTGCGAGGCCATCTGCCGGCTGACGACGATGCGCCGCGCGGCGATCTTCATGGCCGACAGCGACCGGCGGCAGGTGCACGCGGTCGGCTCGCACGGCACCTCCTTCGCCCAGCTGGCCACGCTCGAGCCGACGCCGACGCTCGTCTCCACGCCCGTCGCCCAGCGCGCCCTGCGCGAGGACGAGGTGATCGTGGTCAACGCCGACCTCGAGGACGCGGTGCCCGAGCCCTACGCGCAGCTGCTGGGCATCACCACGCTCGTCTGCACCCCGCTGAGCGCCGCCCGGCGCTCCTTCGGGGTGATCTGCGCCGATCGCGGCGGGGTGCGCTTCGAGCTCACCGACGGTGAGCGTCACCTGCTCTGGACGCTGGGCAAGACCGCGGCGCTGGTGGCCACGGCGCGCAACGCGACTCGTCAGCAGGAGCGCACGCGCCGGCTGGGCGAGCGCCTGGAGCTCGCGCGCGAGATCCACGAACGGGTCATGCAGCGCCTGTTCGGCGTCTCCCTGGCCCTCAGCGCCGAGCGCTCCTTCGACGACAGCGAGCGCGAGCGCTGCCGGGTCGAGATGGGGGAGGCGCTGACCGATCTGCGCAGCGCGCTGGAGCGCCCGCTGGCCGCCGTCCCGGCCGAGACGGGAACCACGTTGGCGCAGGAGCTGTCGCGCCTGCGCGCCGGCCCGGGGCCGCGGATCGAGCTGGACTGGACACCGGACACCGCGGTGCCGGCCGGCCTTGAGCCGCTGGCCCAGTCGGTTCTCTCCGAGGCCCTGCGCAACGTGGCCAAGCATTCCGCGGCCACCGTGATCACCGTCGCGGTGTCCGGAGACGCGGACACGTTCAGGCTGGAGATCCGCAACGACGGCGTCGGCCCCGGCGCGCGGGGCGCCGGCATGGGCCTGCGGCTGGCCGCGTTCGAGGCTCTGCAGCACGGCGGCGTGGTCGAGTTCGGATCGCCCGCGCCCGGGTTCTGGCGGGTCCGGCTCGTCGTGCCGCGCGGGGTGCGGGCGTGATCGCCGGCCGGCGCCTGCGCGTGCTCGTGGTCGACGACCACGACGTCGTGCACTGGGGCTTTCGCGTGCTGCTCGGCGAGCAGCCGTGGGTGCAGCGCTGCCTGGCGGCGCGCACGGGCGCCGAGGCGTTGCAGGTCCTGGCCGGCTTCCCGGCCGATGTTGCGCTGGTGGACCTCTTCCTCAACGGGGAGTCGGGGGCCGACGTGTGCGACTCGATTCGCAAGGCCTCCCCGCGCACGCGGGTTCTGCTGATCTCCGGGGCGGGCCGGATGTCACCGGCCGCGGCCCGGGCCGCCGGCGCCTCGGGCTTCGTCTCCAAGGACTGGGAGGCCCGCGAGGTTGCCCGGGCGGTGCGGATGGTCGGGCTCGGGGCGACGGTGTTCGCGCCCACCGCCGAGCAGCCCGCGCCGCCGCTGACCGAGCGCGAGCGCGAGGTGCTGGACCTGATCGCGGCCGGCTCAACCAACCGCGAGATCGCCGCGACCCTGTTCCTGTCCCCGCACACGGTCAAGGAGCACACGAGCACCCTGTACCGCAAGCTCGGGGCCCGCAACCGGGCCGACGCCGTGCAGCGCGCCCAGCGCGTGGGCCTGCTGGGCTGACCGCGGTCGGGCCCAGCCCGGCCCGGCCCCGGCGCGGGCAGGGCCACCCCAACCAGCCGCCTCAGCGGCGGCCGCCGCGGGCGGTCGACCGCCTCAGCGGCGGCGCATCACGCGCTCGATCACCGGCAGCTTGAGCGCGTGGGGGAGATAGCGCGAGGCGAGCATCGCGGTGCGGATCGGCATCCCCGGGACGACCACGCGGTCCCCGGAGTCCAGGCCCTCGATCGCGGCGCGCGCGGCCTGATCGGCGGTCACCCAGACCGGGCGCGGGACCGCGGACTCAAACGAGCGCCCCGCCGCCTCCCAGCCCGCCACGGCCCAGAAGTCGGTGCTCACCGGGCCGGGGGCCAGCGCGGTCACGGTCACCCCGAGCCCTGAGAGCTCCTGATGCAGCGCCTCTGAGAAGGTGAGCACGTAGGCCTTGGCCGCCGAGTAGCCGGCTGAGTAGGGCAGCGGCTGCATCCCCGCGATCGAGGCCACGTTGAGGATCGCGCCGCGGCCGTTGCGGACCATGTCGGGCACGAAGGCCGAGGTGAGCGCGACCGGCGCCTCGACCAGCACCCGGACCTGCTCGAGCTCGCGGTCGGGGTCGGCCTGGTGAAACGCCCCGCCGGTGGCAAACCCGGCGTTGTTGACCAGGATCTCGATCTCGAGTCCGAGCGAGTCGACGCGGCCGTGCAGGCGGTCGCGCGAGGCGGGCTTGCCCAGGTCGCAGCCGAGCGTCTCGGCCCGGATCCCGTGCGCCTCGGACAGCTCCTGGGCGACGGCGTCCAGGCGGTCCTTGCGCCGCGCGACGAGAACAAGGTTGTGGCCGCGGCGGGCGAGCTGGCGCGCGAGCTCGGTGCCGATCCCGGCCGAGGCGCCGGTGACCAGCGCGGCGGTCGTGTCAGAGGGGGCGGGCAGGGTCACAACCGCGCAGCCTAACGTCTCCCCCCGAACGGGGGGAACGACCGTCCCGACCTGTACCCGCCGCCGGGCGGCGACGTAGGTTGATGTCAGGATGAGTACCCAACCGGACACCGCGATCCTGTTTCCCGGGCAGGGCAGCCAGACCGATGACATGCGCGACACCGTCGCCCGTGAGCGTCCCGACCTGCTCGAGCTGGTGATCGACGCGGTCGGCGAGGACCCGTTCCCGCTCACCGGGCAGGGCACCGGCTACGCGCAGCCGGCGATCTTCGCCGCCAGCCTGGCCGGCTGGCACGCCCTGGGCCGACCGCGGGGCGCGCTGATGGCCGGCCACTCACTCGGGGAGCTGGCCGCGCTGGTCGCCGCCGGCGCCCTGGCCGAGGCCGACGGCGTCCGGCTCGTCGCCCTGCGCGGGCGGCTGATGGAGCGCGCGGGACGCGAGGCCGGCGATGGGGGCATGGTCGCGGTGCTGGGAGCCGGCGCGGCCGACCACGCGGCCGAGATCGCCGGCGCGCACGGGCTCGTCGTGGCCAACGACAACTCGCCTCAGCAGGTCGTTCTCTCCGGGCCGCGCTCGGAGCTGGCCGGCGCGGTGGCGCACGCCAAGGAGCTCGGCCTGCGCGCCATCGCGCTCGACGTCACCGGCGCCTTTCACTCCCCGATGATGGCCTCCGCGTTGCCCGAGTTCTCGGCTGCGCTGGCCGCGACCACGTTCATGGCCCCCGAGGTCACGGTGATCAGCGCGGTGACGGCCGAGCCGTTCCGCCATCCCGCGCGCGAGCTGGCCGACGCGCTGACGATGCCCGTCCGCTGGCGCGAGACCCTGCTGGCCCTGCACCGGCGCGGGGCCGAGCGGATGGTCGAGGTCGGCCCCGGCCGGGTGCTCACGGGGCTGGCCAAGCGCACGCTGTCCGGCGTGGAGCTCGTCCATGCTTGAGTCCGTTCCCGCGCCGCGGCTGCTGCCCGCACGCAGCGAGGTGCGGTGCGCCGCGATCATCGGGCTGGCCAGCGAACTGCCCGCCGACCGGCTGACCAACGCCGAGCTCGCGGCCACCGTGGGGGTCGACGAGGCCTGGATCGTCTCGCGCACGGGGATCCGCGAGCGGCGCCGGGCGCGACCCGAGGAGCGGCTGTCGGACTACGCGACCCGGACCGGCGCGGCCGCGCTGAGGGACGCCGGCCTGGACGCCGCCGAGCTCGATCTGGTGATCGTCGCCACCATGACCCAGGACGAGCTGACCCCGAACACGGCCCCGCTGGTCGCCGATGCGCTCGGCGCCGGCCGCGCCGGAGCGTTCGACGTCGGCGCGGCCTGCACCGCCTTTCTCACCGCCCTGGCTCAGGGCGTGGCCCAGATCGAGAGCGGCCGCGCCGAGCACGTGCTCGTCGTCGGCGCTGACTTCATCACGCGGATCACCGACTACACCGACCGCCGCACGGCACCGCTGTTCGCCGACGCCAGCGGCGCCGTCGTGCTCGGAGTGGGGGGTTCGGGCACCGGGCGCGGGATGGTGGGGCCGATCGTGTTCGGCTGCGACGGCTCGCACGGGGAGACGATCACGGTGAGCCACGCCGAGCGCCTGATCCGGATGGACGGCCCCGAGGTCTTCCGCCACGCCGTCGCGCGCATGGCCGGGGTGACGCTGGACGCCGTGGCCCAGGCCGGGCTGACCCTGGCCGACATCGACCTGTTCGTCTACCACCAGGCCAACGCCCGGATCACCCGCGCGATCGGCGAGCGGCTCGACCTGCCCCCCGAGCGTGTGGTGGACTGCATCGAGGAGCTCGGCAACGCCTCGGCGGCCACCCTGCCCGTCGCCCTGGCCGCCGCGCAGGCCGAGGGCCGGCTGGCCCCCGGGGCGCTCGTGCTGCTGAGCGCGTTCGGCGCCGGCTTCACCTGGGGCGGCGCGGTCGTGGAGTGGGGGGACCGTGGCTGAGCCGCGCACCGACGGCTGCGCGCTGGTCACCGGCGGCTCGCGCGGGATCGGCGCCGCCACCGCGCAGGCGATCGCCGCCCAGGGCTGGCCGGTCGGGGTCGCCTACCGCTCGGGTCGCGAGCAGGCCGAGGCGGTCGTGGCCGCGATCACCGCCGAGGGTGGCCGGGCCGTCGCGGTGGCGGCCGACATCGCGGAGCCGGCCGCGGCCGAGACGCTGTTCGGCGCCGTCGAGTCCGAGTTCGGCGGGCCCGTCCTGGTGCTGGTCAACAACGCCGGGGTGACGGCCGACAACCTCGCGCCGGCGCTCAGCGACGAGGAGTGGCAGACGGTGATCGACACCGATCTGACCGCTGCCTTCCGGCTCACGCGCCGGGCGCTGAAGCCGATGCTGCGCGCGCGCCGGGGCCGGATCGTCAACGTCGCCTCGATCAGCGGCCTGCGCGCCAATCCGGGGCAAGCCAACTACGCCGCGGCCAAGGCGGGCCTGATCGCCTTCACCCGCACGGCGGCGGTCGAGGTGGCTCGTCGCGGCATCACGATCAACGCCGTCGCGCCCGGTCTGATCGAGACCGACATGACCTCCGCACTGCAGACCGAGCTGGAGGCCTACATCCCCGCCCGGCGAAAGGGAACCCCTGAGGAAGTCGCCGCCTGCATCGCGTTCCTAGTCTCCGATGCGGCCAGTTACGTCACCGGCGCCGTGCTGAGCGTCGACGGTGGACTCTCGGCGTGATCCACACCCCCGTCAAAGGAGCAAGAGCATGTCAGTGACCAGTGAGCAGGTGGAGACCCGGGTCAAGGAGACCCTGGCCAGCTTCGGACCCGACCCCGACCAGATCACCCGCGAGGCGACCTTCGAGGCGCTCGACATCGACTCGCTCGATCTCGTCGAGCTCGCGCAGGTGGTCGAGGACGAGTACGGCGTCGTCCTCAAGGGCGAGGACATGAAGGAGCTCAAGACCGTCGGGGACGCGATCGACATGATCGTGGCGCGCGCGGCGTAGCGAGGCAGTGAGCATCATGCCGGACAGACGGAGGGTCGTGGTCACCGGGATGGGCGCGGTGTCGCCGCTGGGCATCGGCGCCGCCACCCTGCACGACCGCTGGGCGCAGGGCGTGGTCGGGATCGCCGACAGCCAGGGCGCCTGCCGGGAGTTCGATCCCTCCGATCACCTCTCGGTCAAGCAGGCGCGGCGCCTGGACCGCTTCTCCCAGCTGGCCGTGGTCGCCTCGGCCGAGGCGGTCGCGCAGGCCGGGTGGGAGAGCGAGGGTCCGTATGACCCGCTGCGGACCGGGTGCGTGATCGCCACCGGGATCGGCGGCATCGAGACCGTCGAGACTCAGCACGACGTGATGCGCGACCGCGGGGCGCGGATGGTGTCGCCGCTGGGCATCCCGCAATACATGCCCAACGCGGCGGCGGCCGCGGTCTCGATGCGCCACGACCTGCGCGGCCAGAGCTTCGGGATCGTCTCGGCCTGCGCCAGCGGGGGGCACGCGATCGGATCGGCGATGCGCATGATCCAGTACGGGGACGCCGACGCCGTCGTCTGCGGCGGTGCCGAGGCGACCCTGACCGAGTTCGGCTTCGCCTGCTTTAACTCCATGCAGGCGCTGTCGGAGAGCGGTGTCTCGCGTCCCTTTGACCTGCGCCGCGACGGGTTCGTGATGGGCGAGGGAGCCGGGATGCTCGTGCTCGAGGAGGCCGAGGCGGCCGCGGCGCGCGGCGCCACCGTACTCGGTGAGGTCGTCGGCTTCGGCTCGACGTCCGACGCCTACCACCTGACCGCGCCCGAGCCCACCGGCGGGCCGGCCTCACGGGCGATCGAGCTGGCCATGCGCGACGCCGGGGTGACCGCCGCCGAGGTCGACTACATCAACGCGCACGGCACCTCGACCCAGCTCAACGACGCGGCCGAGACGGCGGCGCTCAAGCTCGCCCTGGGCGAGCACGCCCACCGGATCCCGATCTCCTCGACCAAGTCCTCGATCGGCCATCTGCTCGGCGCCGCCGGCGCGGTCGAGGCGGTGGCCACGCTGCGCACCCTGATCACCGCAGTGATCGCCCCGACGCTCGGCCTCGAGCAGCCCGACCCCGAGCTCGACCTCGACTACGTCCCCGGTGAGGCCCGGCCGCTGGTCACCGGCAACGGCCACCCGCCGCTGGCCCTGTCCAACTCGTTCGCCTTCGGCGGCCACAATGTCGCCCTGGCCCTGCGCGGAGCGCCGTCGTGAGCGCGACCGCGCCGTTACCCGGGTCGCCCGCCCGGCTGACCCCGTACGAGCGCCTGGAGGCGCTGGCCGATCCCGGCTCGCTGCGCGTCGTGCGCTCCCGGGTCGTCTCGTCCCGGCTCGGCGCGCGCGCGACGGCCGGGGACGGCGTCGTTGGCGCCACCGCCACCGTCGACGGGCGCCCGATCGCCTGCTACGCGCAGGACGGGGGCTTTTTGGGCGGATCGCTGGGCGAACGCCACGCCGACACGATCGTGCGCCTGCTCGACACGGCCGAGCGGGCCGGGCTGCCCGTCGTCTCCTTCGTGGAGTCCGGCGGCGCCCGCATGCAGGAGGGCACCGCCGCCCTGGCCGGCTACGGGCGGATCTTCCGCCACACCGTCGCGCTCAGCGGCCGCGTGCCCCAGATCTCGGTCGTCTCCGGCGCCAGCGCCGGCGGCGGCGCCTACTCACCCGCCCTCACGGACCTGATCGTGATGACCCAGGACGCGGCCATGTTCCTCACCGGCCCCGGCGTCGTGCGCGAGGCGCTGGGCGAGGAGATCGACGCGGCCGGGCTGGGCGGACCGCAGGTCCACGAGCGCAACGGCGTCTGCCATCTCGTCGAGCGCGACGAGGCCAGCGCCGCCGCGCGGGTGCGCACGCTGCTCTCCTACCTGCCCTCGCGCGCGGGGCAGACCCCGCCCCGCGCTCCCGTCCGCGGCCCCGCGATCCCCGATCCCGGCGCGGTCGTGCCGGCCGCGGCTCGCCGCGCCTACGACGTCCGCGACGCGCTGGCCGGGATCATCGATGCCGGCTCGCTGCAGGAGCTGTGGCCGCGCTGGGCGCGCAACGTCGTCACCGCGCTGGCCCGGATCGACGGGCGACCGGTCGGGATCGTGGCCAACCAGCCCCGCTACCTGGGCGGGGTGCTCGACGCCGAGGGCTCGGAGAAGGCGGCCCGCTTCGTCAACCTCTGCGACGGCTTCGGGCTGCCGCTGGTGGCGATCGTCGACACGCCCGGGTTCATGCCCGGCTCGCGCCAGGAGCAGGCCGGGGTGATCCGTTACGGGGCCCAGCTGGTGCGGGCCTTCGCCGCCGCCCGCGTGCCCAAGTTCACCGTCGTGCTGCGCAAGTCCTACGGGGGCGCCTACATCACGATGAACTCGCGTGACCTCGGCGCCGACCTCGTGCTCGCCTGGCCCGACGCCGAGTTGGGGATCATGAGCGCCCGCGCCGCGGTCGGGATCGTCAATCGCCGCGAGCTGCGGGCCGCGGCCGACCCCGAGGCCGAGCGCGACCGCCTGGCCGACGCCTACGCGGCCGAGCACCTGCGCGCGGCCAGCGCCGCCGCCGAGGGGTTCGTGGATGAGATCGTCGACCCGGTCGACACCCGCGACCGGCTCTGCCGCGCCCTGGACACCTTCGCCGGCGGGGATCCGCGGCTGACCGGGGATCCGCGGTGACGAGGGCTGCGCGGTGATCCTCGAGGGCAAGCGCCTGCTCATCACCGGGGTGATCACCAAGGACTCGATCGCCTTCCACGCCGCCCGCCAGGCCCAGGAGGAGGGCGCCACGGTGCTGCTGTCGAGCTTCGGGCGCGTGCGCCGGATGACCGAGCGCGCGGCCCAGCGGCTGCCCGAGCCGGTCGACGTGCTCGAGCTCGACGTCAACCAGCCGGCTGATTTGGAGGCCCTGACCGCCGAGCTGCGCTCGCGCTGGGGGACCGTCGACGGGGTGCTGCACGCGATCGCCTTCGCCCCCCAGGACGCGCTCGGGGGCAGGTTCATGACCGCGCCGGCCGAGTCAGCGGCCGAGGCGTTTACGACCAGCGCGTTCTCGCTCAAGGCGCTGGCCGCCGCGGTGGCGCCGCTGATGCCCTCCGGCTCGGGGATCGTCGGGCTGGACTTCGACGCGACGGTGGCCTGGCCGATCTACGACTGGATGGGCGTGGCCAAGGCGGCGCTGGAATCGGTCTCGCGCTACCTGGCTCGTGACCTGGGCCCGGCCGGGATCCGCGTCAACCTCGTCTCCGCCGGGCCGCTGGGCACGGTCGCCGCCCAGGGGATCCCGGGCTTCGCCGCGCTGGCCGAGCTGTGGCGCGAGCAGGCCCCCCTGGGCTGGGACGTCGCCGACGCGACCCCGGTGGCGAGGGCGATCTGCTGGCTTTTGTCGTCCTACGCGCAGGGCATCAGCGGGGAGATCGTCCACGTCGACGGGGGCTTTCACGCCGTCGGCGCGCCGCCGGTGTGGGACGGCCCGTCCGGGCCCGACGCGGCCTGAGCGGCCCGCTGAGCGGCCCGCACCACCTCCGCATGCGGTTGGCAGCAGTTGACTGCGCTATGCGGCGTGAAGTGCTGCCAACCGGATTGGGGCCCGGCGGGTGGCGGCCCGGCGGGCGGCCGCGGCGCGGCTAGCGCAATGGCGCGCCGAGCGCAACGGCGGCCTCAGCGGAACAGGTCCTCGTCGCCGATCCGCAGCAGCGGGGCGATTCCGGGCCCGTCCTGCGCGCTGACGTGACGCTCGGCGCCGCTGACCAGCACCGCGGGCTGCATCGCGTTCTTGGCCCGGGCCAGGTCCGCGGCGGCGGCCAGCTCGTCGGCCACGGCGATCGCGGTGGCGCGCAGCTCGCGCCCCCGGTTGTCGGGGCGCCCGCGCCAGTCCTCGACGGCGCGCAGGCCGGCCACGCCGATGGCCACGTCGACCTGGCCCCGGCGCCACGCTCGCCCGAAGGAATCGGTGATGACCACGGCCGGGGCGTGGCCGCGGCGCGCGCGCAGGCCGGCTCGGATCGCCCGCGCCGACGCATCGGGATCCTCGGGCAGCAGGATCACCGTGTCATCGTCGGGCGCGTTGGAGGCGTCGACGCCCGCGTTGGCGCAGACGAAGCCGTGGCGGGTGACGGCGATCAGGACGGTGCGCTCGGCCCGGCGGATCTCGGCCGCCTCGTCGAGCACCACCTGGACGTGGCGCGGGTCCTTGTCGAGACGGACGGCGAGCTCCCGGGCCTCCTCGCCCGGGGTGACCTCGCTCAGCCGCCGGGTCCGGCCCTCGGCCTTGGAGACGATCTTGTGGGCGAGGACGAGCACGTCAGCGGGGCCGCAGTCGGCGGGTAGGGCGGCGTGCAGCAGCGCGGTGAGGTCATCGCCGGCGCGGACCTCCGGCAGGCCGGCGAGCGCGACCGCCGCGATCACGACACGTCGGTGCGCATCCGCGCGAACTGGAGCATCATCCCCCGCGTGTGCGCGGCCCCGCCGCGCGCCCGGGCCAGCTCGGCCTCGATCTCGGCCAGGTCCTCGGGGGTGTCCAGGTCGATGGCCAGGCTCGGCACGGGCATCGTGCGGGCCTCGATGCCGGCCTCGGCGGCGAGCCGCTCGTGCCGGGCCCGGCTGCCGGGCCCGAAGGACGGCGCGAACGCCCCCGGTGGGGTGATGAGCAGCGCGTTGGTGCCGGTGCCGTGCCGGTCGGGCACGATCACCACCGAGCGCGGGGCGACCGGGGTGGCGATCAGCTCGGAGAGCTGCACCGGATCGAGCAGAGGGCAGTCGCCGGGGACGAGCAGCACCCGCTCGGCCCCCGCCGCCCGGGCGTGGGCGATGCCCAGCTCGGCTGCCGCGCTGTGGCCCTCCTGAGGATCGTCGATGACCTCGGCTCCGTACCCCTCGGCGATCCGCTGCACGACCGTGTCGGCCGAGACGACCAGCGTGCCCGAGACCGCCTCGGTGCGGCGCAGGGCGACGAGCACGTCGGCGAGCATCGCCTCGACCAGCGCACGGCGCGGCGCCGGGCCGATCGCGTCCCTGAGCCGCTGCTTGGCCTGGTCGAGGCCTTTGATGGGAAGGACGGCGAGCGGCTTGGACATGGGACGGTGAGGCTAGCTGCCAAGTCCGAGCGCGAAGCCGAGAGTGGCTTCGGCCAGCCGGGCCCGGCGTTCCGGCGTATCCAGGAGGACATCGGTCTCCAGCCCGGGCAGGCCATCGACGCGGCCGTCGGCCACCAGTCCGTCGATCAGCCCGGCGTAGACGCCGGCCACCCCGTCGTTGCTGACCGGCTGGCCCGCCCCGCGCAGAAAGGCCGCCGTCGGGCCCTTGAGCACGGCGCCGCCGACGAGCGGGCTGACCGCGACGACGGGGGCGGCCGTGGCCGCCAGCGCCTCCCGCAGCCCCGGCAGGGCGAGGATCGGGCCGATCGAGATGATCGGGTTCGAGGGGCCGATGATGATCGCCTGCGCGCCGGCGATCGCCGCCAGCACCTCCGGAGTCGGCGCCGCCGCGGCGGCGCCGCGGAAGTCGACCGCGCCGATCTCACCCTCGCCGCGGCGGCGGATCAAAAACTCCTGAAGGCCCCACCACGCGTCCGAGGCCAGTACCCGCGTGCGCACGGGGCGGTCGCTCATCGGCAGCACGGCCGCGGGCACGCCGAGGGCCTGCGTGATCACGGCCTGGGCTTCGGTCAGGCGCTGGCCGGCGTCCAGGCGCCGGGCGCGCTCGATCCCGTAGGCGAGGTCGCGGTCGCCGAGGTTGAACCACACCTCGACGCCAAGCTCGCGCAGCCCGTCCATGACGTGGAAGGTGTCCCCGGACAGTCCCCAGCCCCGCTCGTCGATGCGGTCGGCCAGCCAGAAGGTGATCAGGTCGGGATCGGGGGACACGTAGGCCCCGTGGATCTCGATGTCGTCGCCGGTGTTGGCGATCACCACCAGCCCGTCCGGGCCGGTGACGTCGAGCATCCCGCGCGCGAGCTTGGCTGCGCCGGTCCCGCCGGCGAGCACGACCACCGGGCTGCGGGGCGCGGACACCGGGCCGAGTCTAGGCGCCGCCGTCGACGGTGGCCGGAGCCGCCGCTGACGGCCCCTCGGGGGGCCGATCGCCGCGCTGCGCGACTTCGTCGCCGAGATCCCGCTCAAGCTCGGCGTCGAGCGCGTCGACGAGGCCGAGGGCGAGGGCGAGGACCCGGTCCATGGCCGGCGCCTGCACGGTGTCGGCCGTGTCCTGGGGCAGGTGCGAGGCGGGCGGCAGCCCGCGCGCGTCCAGCGCCCCGAGGGTGATCGCGGCCAGCCGCGCCCGCCGTGCGGGAAGGGCGGGTGAGCTGCCGCGTCCGCGGTGGGGCCCGGCGCCGGGAATGGCGGCGGCGCTCTCCCCGGCGAGCTCGATCAGGCCGGGAGAGAAGCGAGCGGCCAGCAGCGACCCGTCGGCGATCCAGAAGCGCGGCTCACCGTGCCCACAGGCGGCCAGCCCGAGAACGACCGTCTCGGGGCCGGGCCGTTCCGCGCGCAGATGGCGCTGAAGGCCGGTGCCGGCGCCGGCGCCGGTGAGCACGAGCTCGACGCTCAGGTGCCGAGGCGGGGAGACGTCCAGGGCCCGGACGAGCGCGAGCGCGACGCCGACCCCGCTGGCGTTGTCGGAGGCGGCCGGGCCAAAGGGGGAGACGGCCAGCTCGGTCAGCAGCGCCAGCCCGAGGATCAGCCCGACCGTGAGCACCAGCTGAACGATGGCGACCGGGCGCCCGGTGTTCCCGCCGCTGCGCACCAGGGCGATGATCAGCAGCCCGGTGATGTCGAGGGCCAGCCAGGCTCGCCACCCGGCGGCCAGGGGGCCCAGCGCCCGGCGACCGGCCGCCGCGGGCCGGCGCAGGAGCGGGTGGTAGGCGATCCCGGTGCGTCCCGCGTCGTAGTTGGCGGTCACGATCAGCCGGGCGGTTCGCTCCGTGTCCGGCGGCGGGCTGATCACGTTCTGGCTGGCCCGCTGTGGGCTGAGCCGCCGGCCCGGCGAGATCCCCGTCAGCGCATCCACGAGCAGGCAGAGCAGCGCGGCGAGCACGATCGCGGCCCCGGCCCGGGGCGACGGGATCGCCACCAGGCTGCCGGCCAGGGCGAGCAGCGCATGCCAGGCATGGGCGGCGGCCCAGTTCGGGCGCGACCAGAACGTCTGCACCCGGGCCGAGCGTCGTGGCGTCGCGATCTCCCCGGCCAGCCAGCGGGCGGCGCGGCGCTCGGCGTCCGTCCCGGCGCCCCGGCCGGCGAACCGGGTCAGGGAGGCGACCGTGTCCGCGGCAGCCATGGCCGTCCATCATTCCAGGGCGGCACGCATCGTGTACAACCACCGGGTGTCTGAGACCGCCTCCGAGCAGGATCTGCTCACCATCGCCCGTGAGGCGGCCGCGGCGGCCGCCCGGATCCTGAGCGCCGGACAGGGCGCCGTGCACCGGGTTCAGGCCAAGAGCAGCCCCACCGACCTCGTCTCCGAGACCGACGTCGCCGCCGAGCAGGCGATCCGCGGCGTGCTGGCCGAGCGCCGGCCGCAGGACGCGATCCTCGGTGAGGAGGGCGGGGCCACCGGCGACGGGGCGCTGCGCTGGGTCATCGACCCGCTCGACGGCACCACCAACTTCCTCTACGGGGTTCCCCAGTACGCGGTCAGCGTGGCCTGCGAGGACACGGACGGGGCGATCGCCGGGGTCGTCCTGGACCCGGTGCGCGGCGAGGAGTTCACCGCCACGCGGACGGGCCCGGCTCAGCTCGACGGCGTCGACATCACCGGCTCTGATCACGACGAGCTCGCCACCGCGCTGGTCGCCACCGGCTTTGCCTATGAGTCCGAGGTACGGGCGCGGCAGGCCGAGGTGCTCACCCGGGTGCTGCCCCGGGTGCGCGACATCCGCCGCGCGGGGGCGGCCGCGCTCGATCTCGCCTGGTGCGCCTGCGGGCGCTACGACGCCTACTGGGAGCGGGGGGTCAAGCCGTGGGACGTCGCCGCCGGCGGGCTGATCGCCGCCCGCGCCGGGCTGGCGCTCGCGCCGTTAGCGCAGGCGCCGGGGGATCCCGCCGGGCTGCTGGCGGCCGCTCCGCGGCTGCGCGATGAGCTGCTCGCGCTCGTTCTCGGCTGACCTGGCCGCGGGTGGGGCGGCCCGGGGCCGCGGGCTCGGCTGACCTGGTCTCGGGGCCCGGGCCGGGGCCGGGGCCCGGGGCCCGGGCCGGGGCCGCGGCCGGGCCTCCTGTGCGAGTGCGATCAGCGGCCCGCGCGGCGTCGTGGCGGTCACCCGCAGCGATCCGGAGCAGGACAGGGCGCTCTGAGCGAGACAACCTGCTCACGATCGTGCCGCGGTGGGGATCCGGAGCAGGAAACCCGCTCTATGCGCAGGAAAACTGCTCCCGATCGTGCCGGGGCGGCGATCCGGAGCAGGAAACCCGCTCTATGCGCAGGAAAACTGCTCCCGATCGCTCCCCTGAAAGCGGGCTTCGCCTCGCTCCGTCTGCCCAGCCGGGGGCCGGGAGCGTCCCACGCCGCGCCTGGACCGGCTCTACACTGCGCTCCGCGCGCGGCGGTGGTGGAACGGTAGACACGGCGGCCTCAAAAGCCGCTGGCCGAAAGGCCGTGCGGGTTCGATTCCCGCCCGCCGTATCTCAGGACTCAGGGGGGCCTGGGGGACTCAGGCGGCCTGGGGGACTCAGCGGACCTGGGGGACTCAGCGAACCTGGGGGACTCAGGCGGCCCTGGGAGGCTCAGGCGGTCTGCGCCTCGGGCCCGCGGGCCACGGGCTTTGACCCGCGCTTGCGGGCCTCCTCCTCGGGCACCTCGAGCTCGACGTTCCAGCCCTGGGCGAACCCGATCATCGCCACGACGATGAGCAGGATCTCGAC
>DASSZP010000085.1:0-45711 GCA_035713465.1 Solirubrobacteraceae bacterium
CGCCCGGGGCGACAGCGCGGCGTCGCGCCCGGTTGTCAGCCGTCACAGCCACGTGCCAAATCAGCGCAAATTGCGATGCCATCCTGCGCCGCCGGCGACGTGGCCGGACCCCGTGACTAGAGTGGAAAGGGGCATGGCGAAAGACACCGAAAAGCTGATCCGTCAGCTCTCGCTGATCTCATACCTGATGGCCGAGCGGCGGCCGGTGACCGCTCCGGAGATCCGGCGCGACGTCGAGGGCTACAGCGTGATGAACGAGGACGCCTTCGCGCGGCGCTTCTATGCCGACCGCTCCGAGCTCGAGGCGCTGGGCATCCAGCTCTCGGTCGAGAAGCCCGTCGACGGGCTGGTCGAGCAGGAGAACTACTCGCTGCCGCCGGAGAACTTCCACCTGCCCCCGATCGCCTTCAGCGACCCCGAGTTGGCCGCGCTGCAGACCGCGCTGCAGCTGCTCGACGGCGAGTTCGCCTACGCCGAGCCGCTGCGGCTGGCCCTGCAGCAGATCTCGTGGGGACGCCCGAGCCCGCTGGCCGCGCCGGAGCAGTCGACGATCGCGCTCGGCATCACCGGCTCGGCCGGCGGCCACGAGGTCAGCGCTCGGCTGGCCAAGATCGAGACGGCGATCTTCCGCCGCAAGACCATCCTGTTCGAGTACCACACGATCCAGAGCGACACGGTCAGCGCACGCAAGGTCGACCCCTACCAGCTGCTGTTTCAGGGCGGTCAGTTCTACGTCGTCGGCCGCTCGCACGAGCGCAACGCGATCCGCGTCTTCCGCCTCTCGCGCATCCAGGGCAAGGTCGGCTACGCGACCAAGGCCGAGCACGACTTCCAGCGTCCGGCCGATTTCGACCCGCGCGGCTACGGCGACCGGATCGACTGGCAGTTCGGTGAGGCGGTGGGGACGGCCGAGGTGTGGGTCTCGTCGCGGATCGCCTGGCAGATCGAGCGTCACTTCGGCCGCTACGGCGAGGTGCGGCCGGCCGGCGACGGCGCCGACCCGGACGACCGGGTGTTCATCACCCCCTACGCGAACTCCCGTCAGCTCATCGCCTGGGTGCTCGGCCTGGGTGAGAACGCCCGTGTGACCGGCCCGCTCGAGCTGGTCGCCGAGCTGCGCGAGCGGATCAGCCTGCTCATCGAGCGCCATCAGGGGGAGCCCCAGATCGCCGAAACGGCGAGTGCCGGACGGCCGGCGGCCCCGCGGGCCGAGGCGCCGGACCCCAACGACACCGCAGCCGGGCGCAGCGAGGCGGCCATCCGGCCCGAGCGCTTCGCGCGGCTGGTCACCCTGGCCAGCATCCTGATCGAGGCCGGACGGGCCGCGCGGCTGCTCAACGCGGCCGAGCTGTGCACGTCGCTGAAGATCTCCGACCAGGAGCTGCAGGAGGACATCTCGGTCCTCAACGTGGTCAACTTCGGCGCCGGCACCTACGTCCTCTACGCCGAGATCCACCCGGACGGCACGATCGAGGTCGACCCCGAGCCCTACGGCGACTCGTTCGCGCGGCCCGCCCGGCTGCTGCCCGTCGAGGCCAAGGCGCTGATCGCGGCCATCGACCTGATCGGCGAGCACATCCCCGAGGGCTCGCTGACCTCGGTGCGGGCCAAGGTGGTCGAGGCGCTGGGCGAGGACCCGGTCCACGAGGGCCTGCAGTTCGCCGCCCCCGCCGGGGACGACGCCGCGATCGCGGCCGAGGTCTCGCGCGCGATCTCGCGCCGGCGGATGCTGTCCTTTGAGTACTACAAGGAGAACGAGGACGAGTTCTCCACCCGGCTCGTCGAGCCCTACGCGCTGATCAACGGCCGCGAGGGTTGGTACCTGGCCAGCTTTGACCCGACCCGGGACAGCGTCCGCCACTTCCGCCTGGACCGGATCAAATCCGCCACCGTCACCGAGGCCACCTTCGAACCGCGGACCGACGTCGACCCGGCGGCCGACGTCGACGGCTGGCCGCGGACCGGCGAGGTGCCCGCATCGCGCCGGGCCCAGGTGTGGATCTCCCCCGAGCGGGCGCGCTGGGCGCGCGAGGAGCGGGCGGTCGTGGCCGAGCTCGAGGACGGCGCGATCATCGTCGAGCTGGGCTTTGCCGGCACCGACTGGCTCGTGCGCGAGACGCTCAAGGAGGCCGGCGATGCCGTCGTCATCGCCCCGGAGGATGCGCGCGCCGCGGTCCGGCACGCGGCGGAGGCGATCGGGGCCGGCTCGGGGCTCGTCTCGCGCTGAGCGCGGGCCCGGAGCGATGACCCGGAGCGATCGACCGGCAAAGGTCTCTCGGTGAGCCGCCGCGACCAGATCCGCCTCACCGCGGAGGAGCAGGCCGCCTTCCTGGACGAGCAGCGCACGGTCGTGTGCGCCACCCAGGGTCCACGCGGGTGGCCGCACCTGATGCCACTCTGGTACGTGGTCCGCGACGGGGAGCTGTGGGCCTGGACCTACGGCAAGTCCCAGAAGATCCGCAACCTGCAACGCGACCCCCGGGCCACGCTGCAGGTCGAGGCGGGCGAGAGCTACGACCAGCTGCGCGGGGTGATGATCGAGGCGAGAACCCGCCTGCACGGCGACCGCAGGACGGTCACCGCGCTGGGGATCGAGCTGATGGCCCGTTACGCCGGCACCGCGGCCACCCCGGAGATCGAGGCGGCGGTCGTCGCCCAGGCTCCCAAGCGGGTGGCCATGCAGTTCGTGGCGCAGCGCACCACGAGCTGGGATCACCGCAAGCTCGCCGGCACCTACTGAGGCTCCGGGGCGCCCGGAGCTGAAGGGGCGCGGGCGCGCGGCCGGGGGCGCGGCCGACACGCGGGTGCGGCCGGTGCGGCCGGTGCGGCCGGTGCGGCCGGTGCGGCCGGTGCGGCCGATGCGGCGGCCGGCCCTGCTCCGGACAGAGCCGTTACGCTCGGCCGCTCATGAGTCAGCTCAAGGGCCTCATCCTCTCCGGCGGCAAGGGCACCCGCCTGCGTCCGATCACCCATACCAGCGCCAAGCAGCTGGTCCCGGTGGCCAACAAGCCCGTCCTCTTCTACGGCATCGAGGCGATGGCGCGCGCAGGGATCGAGGAGATCGGGATCATCATCGCGCCCGAGACCGGCGGCGAGATCCGCCAGGCCGCCGGTGACGGCAGCCAGTTCGGGGTCAAGATCACGTACATCGTGCAGGACGAGCCGGCCGGTCTGGCCCACGCCGTGCTGACCGCCGAGCCGTTTCTCGGTGACGCCTCGTTCGTGATGTACCTGGGCGACAACCTGCTGCAGGGCGGGATCAGCGACCTCGTGGCCTCCTTCCGCTCCGGCGCCCCGGACGCCCTCATCCTGCTCACGCCGGTGCCCGATCCCGAGTCCTACGGTGTGGCCGAGCTGCGCGGCGGGGCCGTGGTCAACCTGGTCGAGAAGCCCTCTGAGCCCAAGACCGACCTGGCCCTGGTCGGCGTCTACATGTTCACTTCCGCGATCCACGCGGCCGCGCGAGCGATCGAGCCCTCGGCCCGCGGGGAGCTGGAGATCACCGACGCGATCCAGTACCTCGTCGATCAGGGCGCCCGCGTCGAGCCGCACATCGTCAAGGGCTGGTGGAAGGACACCGGCCGCCTGGATGACATGCTGGCGGCCAACCGGCTTGTGCTCGAGATGGTCGAGGCCCGGGTCCAGGGCGAGCTGATCGACTCGCGCGTCGACGGCCGGGTCGTCATCGAGCCCGGGGCTCGCCTGGAGCGCTCGGCCGTACGCGGCCCCGCGGTGATCGGCGCCGGTGCGGTGCTCACCGATTGCTACATCGGCCCCTACACGGCGGTGGGCGAGAGCTGCGTGATCACCAACGCCGAGGTCGAGCACTCGATCCTGCTCGCCGGCTCCGAGGTCCGCAACCTGGCCGGCCGCGTCGAATCCTCGCTGCTGGGGCGCAACGTGAAGATCAGCCGCGACGACCGCCAGCCGCGCGCGTACCGCTTCCTGGTCGGCGACAACTCCGAGATCGCCATCCTCTAGCTCTGCCCCCGGCGCTGCGGGATCGGGGCCGCACACCGCCACCGAGCGGATGGGTATGAGTGAAATCGGCCGCCGGGCGGGAGGGTATGGATGCAAGTGACCAATATGGTCACTTTCATCCATACCGTGCCCGGATCACGCCGAGGGGGCCGCCCCGATCCGCTTCTCCCCGAAGAACGTCGCCACCGGATTGGCGTTGAAGTTCGCGATCTCCACATAGCCCTCGGACTCGTAGAGGTGGCGGGCGGCGGGCTGCCGGGGACCGGTGTCCAGGCGCAGCACCGTGTAGCCGAGCGCCTGGGCCCGGGCCTCGAGCGCGTGCAGCAGCGCGCGGGCCACCCCGCGGCCGCGGGCAGCGGGCACGACGAACATCCGCTTGATCTCGCACGCGCCGTCGGGCAGGCGCTTGACGCCACCGCAGCAGACCGCGCGCTCGCCCTCCGAGCCGATCAGGAAGGCGCCGTCCGGCGGGCCCAGTTCGGCCGGGCCCGCCTTGGGCATGTCCGGGCTCTCCAGGTCAAGGCCTCCGTACAGCTGGCTCATCTCCGCGCGCATTGCCGCCAGCAGCTCGGTGCCCGGCGGCTCATCGGCGGGTGCCTCGGTGAAGACCAGCCCGGCGGCGGGGTCGCTCAGCCCGGCGACGGGGTCGCTCAGCCCGGCGGCGGGGTCACTCAGCCCGGCGACGGGGTCGCTCACGACGGCTCGCCGGCCCCGAGCTCGGCGCGCAGCGCCGCCAGCTCCTCACGTAGGCCGGCCACCTCGCCCTCGAGCGCCGCGACCCGGACGGCGAGCGGGCTCGCGCCGGCGGCGACCCCGGGGCCGATGCCCGGGGCGACCGCGGGGCCGATGCCCGGGGCAACCGCGGGCGCGCCGCCCGGGACACTCGCGGGCGCGCCGCCCGGGGCGGCCGGGACGCTGTGCGCGCCGCCCACCTCGTCCTCACCCGCGAGCTCCTCACCCGCGAGCTCCTCGCCCCCCAACAGGTGGGTGTAACGCTCCTCCTTCTGCCCCGGCCGGCGCTCCAGCCGCCGGACGTAGCCACGCTCGATCAGCTCGGCCAGGCGCTGCTCGACCTCGGCCAGGGACGCCGGGGCCATGCGCTCGCTACGGGTCTTGATCTCGCCCGGCGTCTGCGGGCCGCGGAGCAGCAGCACCCCGAGCACGGCGAGCTGGGGGCGGTCGAGGCCGAGTCCCTCCTCAGCGAGGTGGCGGAACTTGATCGATCGTGAGGTGTGCCCGCTGGCCAGGCGGGCCAGCCCGTAACGGGTCAACCGCTGCGCGGCCTGGCGCACGGTGTCCTCGTCGTAATCGGTCACCGGATCGCGGTTGGTCGCCTGATTGCAGGCCAGCCGCAGCGCGTTGAGCGAGAGCGGATACTGATCGGGCGTCGTCCAGCGCTTCTCGATCAGGCAGCCGAGCACCCGCTGCTCGGGGGCGGTGAGCGCGTCGCGGTGCACGGCGGCGAGGATAGTGACCGGCGGCCGGGCCCTGAACCAACGTCGAGCGGGCCTAGACCTTGGTCGGATGAGCCGCGCTCCCCTTCCGCCGTCATACGTTGTATGCGCCTTCGCGGATGCAGGGCGCCGATCCTGACCTGTGCCGTCGCGCTCGCGGCGGCGGGCTGCGGGACGAGCGCCCCCACCCACAAGCCGGTCGTCGCCGTCACGATCAGCACCCCCACCAGCGGGGCCACCCTCGGCGTGCGCCAGGTCACCGTGACCGGCACGGTCACCCCGGCCGGCGCGCACGTGCTCGTCGGCGGCCAACCGGCCGCGGTCACCGGCTCGAGCTTTCGTCGCAACGTCGTGCTGACCGCGCCGCGCCAGATCCTCACCGTCACCGCCCGGGCCGACGGCTACGCCCCGGCTCAGGCCGACACCACGGTCACCTACAGCGCCGCGCTGGCCGCGCAGATGAAGGCCGCCAACCGTGCCTTGAACGTGGCCGCCGCGACCCCGACCTCCGCCGCCCTCAGCGCCGCGCCCGCCGGGGCGGGCGCGCTGGCCCAGGCGGTCGCCCTCAGCGGATCGCTGCCCGCCTCCGGATCCAGGCGCACACGCCCGAGCGCGAGCACCACCCCCAGCCACAGCACCCCGACCCCGGGGACGACCCCGGCGCCGCTGGCTCCCTCGCCCGGCCCTGGGACGACCCCGGCGCCGCTGGCTCCGTCACCGGCCCCGGCCCCGACCGGGGCGCCCACCGCTCCGGCGCCCCTGACCCCGTCACCACAGGCGATCACCGAGCGGATCCGGCAGGTGTGGGAGCACAATTGCCTGAAGGCGATCAAGGGCAGCAAGGTGATCCCGTACTGCACCTGCATCTACACCCACCTGGACGGGACGGGGGCCTTCCGTTCCCCGGCCTCGGTCCGGGCCCTCGTACGGCGGGTCAACTACTTCATCCGCACCGGCGACAGCTCACGTCTGGGCTCGGCCATCACCCGGACCCTGGCCGTCTGCCAGTCACGCTATCCCGGCGCTCAAGCCGGCGGCGGACCGTCCGCCGTGACGCCCCTGTCGGGCACTTCGCACCGGCCCGTCCCGGCCCAGCCGATCCCCAGCCTCCCGACCGGCACAACCGGCACGCCCACGCCGGTCCCGGTCAGCCCGGGCTAGACCCGTCAGCGCCGGCGACGCCCAGCGCCGGCGAGCCCCTCCCGCAGCCGAACCCTCCGGCCCGGCGCCCGCGGCCGGCGCTCAGCGCTCCTCGGTGACCACGCTGCGCCCGGCCGGCAACTCCCAGCGGCCGCGGCGCCAGCCGATCCGGGTCCCGTCGGCCAACCGCACCGCAGTGGCACCGAGCGCGGGCTCTCCCCACAGGGTGGCGGTCAGCGGCCGCTCGCGCTCGGAGTGATCGGACAGGCCACGGCGGATCGCCTCCTCAGGATGGGTGACCACGATCGAGCCCGCCCGCACCCAGACGGGAATCCGCTCCAGCGGCGTGGCGACGACCACCTCCCCCCCGCCCCGGACCTCGCGGCCTGACCACGTCTCGATCCAGCGCCCCCGGGGCAGGGTCACCTCGCGCTCGGCCGCCCCCTCGGAGAGGACCGGAGCGACCCACAGCGCCGGGCCGTAGCCGAAGGCATCGGTCAACGACCAGCCGCGCGGATCGGCGGGGTCGGTCAGACACAGTGGCCGGATGATCGGTGTCCCGGTGAGCGCGGCCGTGCGTGCCGCGGCGCGGACGTAGGGGACGAGCTGCTCGTGCCGGCGCACGTACCCCCGGTACAGGTCCAGGACATGCTCGGAGTAGCCCCACGGTTCCTGGGGCATGCGCCCGTGGGCGTGCATGAGCGGGGTGAAGCAGCCCAGCTGCAGCCAGCGGACGAGCAGCTCGGGCGGGCAGCGCTCGATCAGCCGCTGGCCGAGGTAGCCGCCGATGTCGTGGGACAGGTTGGCGCCCCCGCTGATCGCGCCGCTGAGCAGGGCGACGAGCAGGACCCGCAGCGACCAGAAGTCCGAGGCCTGGTCTCCCGCCCAGGTCAGCCCGGTCGCGTGCTGGCCGGTCCAGCCGCTGCGTCCGAACAGCACGCCGGTGCCGGGATGGACCTCGTCCAGCGCGCGCTGCAGGCTGCGGCGGTGCAGGCCGCCGAGCGCCCACGCCGCCTCGGCCCCGGTGCGGCCGTCGGCCAGGCGTACGTGCTCGGGGATGTAGAAGCCGTCGCCGTCATCGGCCTTGATCCCCTCCACGCCCAGCTCGAGGACACGGCGGACCTGACCGCGCCACCACGCCTCGGCCGCCGGGTTGGTGAAGTCGACCGGTGAGCCCTCGCCCATCCACCAGCGGCCGACGTGGGGCTCCCCCGACGGCTCCCGGACGAAATACCCCGCGCACGCCGCCTCCGCGTAGCCTGGAGCCGGCCGGGCATGCAGCGCGCGGGACTCGGGCTGCGGCGGGATCTGGCCGTCACGGGAGTCGAGGTTGACCCAGCCCGTGCACCACACGACCGTCCGCACCCCGTCGTCGCGCAGGGCCCGGATCATCCCCGGGGCATCGGGGAACTGGTGCGGATTGAACTCCCAGCTGTTGTACTGCGTGGCCCACGGCGAGTCGATCACGATCGCGTCCAGGGGGATGTCGTGGCGGCGAAAGCCGTCGTGGTCGTCATGGACGTCGTCCTGGTGCTCGTGGATGTCGCGACTCTTCCAGAACCCGTACGCCCACTCGGGCAGCAGCATCGGCAGCCCGGTGAACGCGCCCAGGGCGCGCAGGCGAGCCAGCGGGGTGGGCGCGCAGAACACGTGCAGGCGCAGCGGGCCGGCGACGGCCCGGGTGGAGACGGTGATCCGCTCGCCGGCGAGATCAAAGCGCGTGCCGTTGGCGTCGGTCTCGGCCCAGACCGCGTAGCCGCGGCTGGACTGCGCCCACGGCTGGGGCGCACAGTCCCCCTGCGGGATGCCGCCCTCGTCGAGCATCTCGGCCGGGCAGTCGGGTCCGGTGTAAGCGCGGTCGGCCCCGAGCTGCACCTCGCGGCCGACCTGGTCAAGCGCGGTGGCGTGGCGCAGGCCCAGCCCGGCGATGCGCTCCTCCGAACGGCGGTCCCAGTCCAGGGCCAGGCGCAGCGGCGACCCCTCGGCCTCGAGCTCGAAGGTGATCAGGGCCGCCCCGAGCTCGATCCCCAGCGACGCCCGCCGGCCGCCGGCCAGCGCCAGCTCAAGCCTTAGCCAACCATCCCCGGCCGCCTGCACCGAGGCGATGACGGCCCGCTCGATCGGGGCGCGGTCCTCGCGGGCCACCACCCCCTCGGTGAGATGGATGAAGCGGTCGGCCACCGTGCCCTCGGCCACCCAGGCGCCGAGCGTGCGCAGCAGCCGGCGGCCGTCCCGGCGCACGGTGACGGTGAACGGGCGCAGCGTGATGGTGACGACCAGCGGCCCGCGGGCCAGCCGCAGCTCGTCGGCCGGCGCGGACGGGGACATGAACCAAGGTTCGGGTTCAGCGCCCGCGCTCATGCCGGCGTTCACGGAAAGGTCACAGGCTTTCCCCGTCTTCTTCACGGGCCCGGGAGACGGTGCGCCCAAGCTGTGAGCCATGACCGAGAACTGTCGTGTCGATCTCCACGTCCACTCGACCGCCTCCGAGCTCTCCAAGCTCGGGGTCCAGCGCTCGCTGCACCTGCCCGAGTGCGCCACGCCGCCGCAGGAGGTCTACGCCCTGGCCAAGGCCCAGGGCATGGACTTCGTCACGATCACCGACCACGACACGATCGCGGGCGCGCTCGAGCTCGCCGATCTCCCCGACACGTTCGTCTCCGAGGAGCTCACCGTCGCCTTCCGCGGCGAGCCCCAGGCCGTCCACGTCCTCTGCCTCGGCATCACCGAGGCCGACCACGAGTGGCTGCAGGCCCACAACCATGACGTCGAGGCATGCGCGGAGTACCTGCACGGCAACGCGATCTGCGCCGCCCTCGCCCATCCCTTCTACGCGGTCGGCGCGCCGTTGCTCGCGCGCCACCGCCGGCGACTGGCTCAGCTCTTCCCGATCTGGGAGACCCGCAACGGGTCGCGCGCCAAGGAGCTGAACCTTCCGGCGTTCGTCTACATCGAGACCCACGGCGGCACCGCGGTGGGCGGATCGGACGATCACGCCGGAATCGATATCGGCCGCACGTTCACCGAGACGCCGGCCGCCCGCACCCCCCGGGAGTTCCTGGAGCACATCCGGGCCGGTCGCGCCGACGCCCACGGAGACCAAGGCTCAGCGGCGAAGTGGACCCACGCGGCCATGGCCCTGGCCATCCGCAGCCTCGGGGCCGGTGCGGGCGAGTCCCGGGCCGCCCCCTCGGCCGTGCTGCGAATCGTCGAGCGGGTCATGCGTGAGGGCAACCTGCGCCACGGCGAGCATGCCGGGGACCTCGGCCCGGAGGACGCTCGCGCGCTGCTGCGCAGCTGGCTGGCCGGGATGGATCTGCCGCTGGACGAGTCAGAGCTGGTCACGCGCCTGCAGGACGGCCGGCTCGGGCATCCCGACCTGATGCGCCGCGCGCGCCGGATCCACGAGCGCCGGCTCGCCGCGGCGGTCGACGAGGTGACCGCGATGGCCTCCGGCACGCTTGACCTCGGGCGTGCACAGTCGGTCCTGTTCGACGCCTGCCTGCCCGCCATCCCCTACGCCGCCGCCACCGCCTTCCTCGGCCGCGAGAAGGTCAAGCTGGCCCGCAACGACGGGGACCGGCCCCGCGTCGCGCTCGTCGCCGACGGCCTGGGCACGATGCACGGGGTCACGCACACGATCCAGCAGATCCGCGAGCGCGGCGTGCCCGGCTACGACGTGGAGGTGATCGGCACCGACGCCGACGTCGACCGGCGGCTGAGCGCGGTGGCCGAGGTCGAGATTCCCTTCTACCGCGGCATGACGATCGGGGTGCCGAGCGTCCCCGCCCTCACCGAGGCCCTGGCCGAGGGCCGGTACGACCTCGTGCACCTCGTCTCCCCCGGTCCGGCCGGGCTCGGCGCCTGGCTGCTGGCCCGGGTGCTCGAACTGCCCGTGATCGGCAGCTACCACACCGAGCTGGCCGTCTACGCCGGCGTGCGCAGCGGTCGCGAGCAGATGCAGGCGCTGGCCGGCCTGGCCCTGAGTGCGTTCTACGGCTCGCTGCCCACCGTGCTGTCCCCCAGCCCCGCCTCCGATGACCGGCTGACCGAGCTGGGCATCGCGCCGCGGCGGATCGCCCGCTGGGACCGCGGCGTCGACGTCGAGCGCTTCGATCCCGCGCTGCGCGACGAGACCCTGTTCCCGGGCGAGGTCAACGTGCTCTACGCAGGGCGGCTGACCACGGAGAAGGGCCTTGACCGGCTCGCCGAAGCCTTCCTGGCCGCCCGCGCCCAGGACCCGCGCCTGCACCTGGTGCTCGCCGGCGGCGGACCCGAGGAGCCGGCCCTGCGCGAGCGCCTCGGGGACGCGGCGACCTTCCTGGGCTGGCTGCGCGGCGGTGACCTGGCCGTCGCCTACGCAAGCGCCGACGTGTTCGCGTTCCCGTCGGTCACCGACACCTTCGGCCAGGTCGTGCTCGAGGCCCAGGCCAGCGGTCTGCCCGTGGTCGCCGTCGATGCCGGCGGCCCCGCCTCGCTGATCTCCCACGGCGAGACCGGCCTGCTCACCGGGCCCGAGCCCGCCGCCTTCGCGGCCGGGCTGCGCAGGATGGTCGCCGATCGCGGGCAGCACGCGCGGATCCGCAAGACCGCGCTCGCCGTCGCCCGCGGGCGCACCTGGGAGGCATCGATGGCCCGCCTGGCCGCCGGCTACCGCACCGCGCTGCTCAGGGCCCCGGCCACCGGCGCCCGCGACGCAGCGTAGCCGCCCGAGGCCGGCCTCCCGCGACGCGGCGTGGCGGCCGGGTCAGAGCTCGGGGCCAGGACCTAGCATCGCCGGGGTGCACGACGCCCTGCAGCGCGATCTGCGCGCCTTGGCCGGGGACGCCGCGGTGCTCGACCCCGGCACACCGGCGTACCTGGCCGACGCGACCGAGAGCCGGGCGATCCGCGGTCGCGCCGACGCGATCGTACTGCCCGCCGACGCCGCGCAGGTGGCCGCCGTGGTCGGCTTCTGCCACCGCCGCGGCCTTTCCGTGGTCCCGCGCGGCGGCGGCACGGGGTACGCGGGCGGGGCCGTCCCGATCGACGGCGGGGTCGTCGTCGGCCTCGAGCGGATGGACACGGTCCACGCGCTGGAGCCCGAGCGCTGGCGCGCGCACGCCGGCGCCGGCGTGGTCACGGCCACGCTCCAGCGCCGGGCACGCGAGAGCGGAGTGTTCTACCCCCCCGATCCCGGCGCGGCCGAGGCCTCGCAGCTGGGCGGGAACCTGGCCACCAACGCGGCCGGCCCGCACAGCTTCAAGTACGGCGTGACGCGGGCCTGGGTCACAGGCGTGGAGGCGGTGCTCGCGCCCGGTGAGCTGGTCCGGTTCGGTGGTCCGGTGCGCAAGGACGTGGGCGGCTACGACCTCACCGGGCTGCTGGTCGGCTCCGAGGGCACCTTGGGCGTCATCACCGCGGTGTGGCTGCGGCTCGTGCCCGCGCCCGAGGCCCAGCTGCCGGTGCTTGCCGCCTTCCCCGATGTGGCGGCGGGATGCGCGGCGATCGCCGCGGTGCTCGCCCACGGCGTGCAGCCGGCCACCCTGGAGTATCTGGACGGAGCGACGCTGCGGGCCGCCGCTGACGCGGGTCTGCCGCCGGGGGTCCCTGCCGAGGCGGGGCTGCTGGTCATCGCCGAGGCCGACGGCAGCGCCGCGGAGGCCGACCGGGTCCGGGCCGAGCTGCGAGAGCTGTTCGCAGAGACGGGAGCGAGTGGGCTGCACGCTCCGACCGGGCGCGGCGAGACCCGGGAGCTGTGGCGCTGGCGCGGAGCCGTTTCGCGCGCGGTGAGCGCGCGGCGGGGAGGCAAGTTCTCCGAGGACATCGTCGTGCCCGTCGAGCACCTCGCCGCCGCGATCACGCGCACCCAGGAGATCGGCGAGCGCCACGGCCTGCCCGCCTGCAGCTGGGGCCACGCCGGCGACGGCAACCTGCACTCGAGCTTCCTGGTCGACCCTGGGGATGAGCGAGACCGCGAGCGGGCGGCGGCCGCCGCCGGGGAGTTGTTTGCCCTGGCCGTCGCGCTCGGCGGCGCGATCTCCGGCGAGCACGGCGTCGGCATCACCAAGCGCGGGGCGCTGGCCGGTCAGTGGGAGGCGCCGGCGCTGGCCCGGCACGAGGCGATCAAGGCCGCGCTGGACCCCGACGGCCTGTTCAACCCGGGCAAGAAGCTCGCCCGCTGAGGCTTAGGCCGCCAGAGCGGCCCGCCGGGCCCGCTCGCGGCCCTCGGGCAGCACGCGCTTGCGCAGGTCGTACTCGTAGACGTAGTAGTCCAGCTGCATCGTGTGGCGCTGGCGCTCGGCGTAGTGGCCGCGGAACTTCTGCTCGTCGGCGGCGATCGACGCTCGCATCGCGGCCTCGTCGGGGGGCGCCCAGTCCCCGCCCAACCAGCGGGCGGCGAGCTTGGCCTGGCACTCGGCGAAGGGGAAGATGGTCGGCAGGGCCTGCCCGAGCCCGATGAAAGCCAGGTCGTCGATACCGGGCTTGAACATCCGCTTGTAGAGGGGCAGCACGTTGCCGGGAGCCGAGATGAAGTCCGGGTCAAAGAACGGGAAGCTGATCCGGTAGCCGGTGGCGTAGATGATCGCGTCCACGGCCTCGACCGTCCCGTCGGTGAAGCGGACGCGGTCACCCTGAAGCTCGGCCACGTCGGGCTTGGCCACGGCATCGCCTGAGCCCAGCCGCAGCAGCAGCTCGCTGGAGACGGTCGGGTGCGCCTCCAGGAAGCGGTGGTTGGGGGTGGGCAGGCCGAAGTCCTCCATGCGCCCGGACACCAGCCGCTGCAGCTTGGCCCCCAGCCGCCGCTGCAGGCGCAGCGACAGCCACGGGATCGTCCTGACCACCTGGTCGACCGGGCGCCCGAAGATGTACTTGGGGATCACCCAGGCCCCGCTGCGGGTGGAGATGAACACCTTCTCGGCCACACCCTTGCGCGACAGCTCGGAGACGATGTCCACGGCGCTGTTGCCGATCCCCACCACCACGACCCGCTTGCCGCGCAGGTCCTCGGGATCGGTCGGATCGATGTAGTGGTGCGAGTGCAGCGTGGGCCCGTCGAAGTGGCCGGGGAAGTCGGGGTAGGAGGGATCCCAGTGATGGCCGTTGCAGACGAGCAGGTTGTCGAACTGCTCCTCCTCGCCCGAGGCCAGCCGCAGCGTCCAGCCGCCCCCCGGATCACGCTCGGCGTGCTGCACCACGGTCTGGAAGCGAATGTGCTCGCGCAGGCCGAAGCGGTCGGTGTACTGCAGCAGGAACCGGTGGATCTCGGTGTGGTGCGGGAAGTCGGGATACCCCTCGCCCATCGGGAAGTCGCGGAAGCTCAGTGCGTTCTTGGAGGTGTCGATGTGCAGCGAGCGGTAGGCCGAGGAGCGTCCGTTGGGATTGCGGAAGTACCAGTTGCCACCGATCTCGTCTGAGGCCTCGAACACGGTGTAGGGCACCCCCCAATCCCCGAGTGCCTTGGCTGCCGTCAGGCCGCTGACCCCGGCCCCGATGATCGCCGTGTTGCCGCGCACCCTCATGATCGTGCCTGCGGTCCGGACGCGGCCGACTCAGCCTGCGAGCGAAAGGCCGACGGGGCCTGCGGGCGCGACGCGGCCTCGGCCTCGGCGTCGGTCAGCGCGCGCGGGCGCGTGAGCACGTCGTAGGCGTCGGGGCGGCGGGTGGTGAGAAACGGGAACAGCTCCAGCCAGTCACGGCGCTGGTCCAGGTCGAGGTCGGCCACGAGCACGGCCGGCTCGTCGCGCGGGGCCTGGACGAGGATCCGGCCGTAGGGATCGGAGATGAAGCTCGAACCGTAGAAGCGCAGCGGCGGCTCGTCGCCGATCCGGTTGATCGCGACCATGAAGGTGCCGTTGGCCACCCCGTTGCCGACGATCACCTGCTGCCACAGCGGCTGGGTGTCAAAGCCGGGATGATCGGGCTCGGAGCCGATCGCGGTCGGGTAGATGAGCACCTCGGCTCCCTCCAGCGAGTAGGCGCGGGCGAGCTCGGGGAACCACTGATCCCAGCAGGTCGGGCAGCCGAGCAGGCCGGAGCTGTCGCCGAGCGGCAGGGCCAGCAGCGGGAATGCGTCGTCCCCGGCCGGTCCGGGGCGGAAGTAGCGATCCTCGTAGTAGCCGGCCGTGACCGGGATGTGCAGCTTGCGGGTGCGCGAGACCAGCGTGCCCTGCGGGTCGACCACGATCGCGGTGTTGTAGCCCAGGCCGTCCCGCGCCTCCTCGGCGCGCTCGAACAGCGAGGCGTGGACGTAGACGCCGGTCTCGACAGCCAGCCGCGCGGCGAAGGCGACCGTCGGCCCGTCCGCCAGCGGCTCGGCCTCGGCACCCCCCGGATGCGGGCCGGCCGGGGTGACGGCGAAGTAGGGCGAAAGGGTCAGCTCCTGCAGGCAGACGATCTGCGCCCCCTGCGCGGCGGCCATGCGGATGCCGGTGGCCAGCGCCTGCTGGTGCTCCTCTGGATCCGCGTGCCAGCGCTCCTGCACGAGCCCGAGGCGCAGCGGCGCCCGCACGGCGGGACGGGTCCGCGCCGGCGACTCGGGCACCGCGTCGGCGACGATCAGCCGCGGCAGCTCAGCCACCGGAGCCCTCCACGGCCACCGGGACCTGCTGGGTGATGCAGTGCGGACCGCCCCCGCCGAAGGCGAGCACGCTGCCCGGCACCGAGACGACCTCGCGCCCGGGGAAGGCAGCGGCGATCAGGGCCAGCGCCTGCGCATCGGTGTCGGCATCGCTGACGGGCACGATCACGGCACGATTGCAGATGTAGAGGTTGAGGTAGCTCACGGCGACCCGTTCTCCCGCCACCTCCGCGTAGGGCAGCCACGGCACCGCGGTCACGGCGATTCCGGCCGCTTGCATCCGCGCGTGGTTCTCCGCGCAGGCGGCATGGTTGGGGTTGTCCTCGGGCACGGTCTGCAGCAGCGCACCGCCGCCGGGCAGAAGGACGGCGATCAGGTCGACGTGTCCGTCGGTGTCCCGGTCCTCGACCAGTCCCTGGCCGAGCCACACGATCCGCTCCAGCGCCAGGCGGGCGCGCAGCTCGGCCTCGATCTGCGCCCGGTCCAGCGACGGGTTGCGGTTGGGGTTCAGCAGGCACTGCTCGGTGGTCACCAGCGTGCCCGCGCCGTCGGTGAGGATCGACCCGCCCTCGAGCACGAGCGGGCTCTCGATGACCGGATCGCCGAGATGACGCGCGATCAGCTCCCCGACCACGGCATCGCGGTCCCACGGCGGGAACTTCTCCCCCCACGCGTTGAAGCTGAAGTGGACCGCCTGCCGCGTCCCGTCGTCGCCGTAGACGTAGATCGGCCCGCAGTCGCGCAGCCACGAGTCGTCAAGGCCGAGGGTGACGATCTCAACGGCATCGGCGCACATCGCCCGCGCCTGGGCGCTGTCGGCGCCGGGGTTGGCGATCATCGTCACCGGCTCAAAGGCGGCGATCGCGTTGGCGACGGCCGCGTAGTCGGCGCGCGCGCGCTCGAGCGTCTCCCCCCACAGCGAGAGTCGGCAGGGCCAGCCCATCAGCGTCCGTTCGTGGGGCTCCCATTCGGCCGGTGTGCGCACGGGTTGCAGCCTACCGGCGGCACGTCGCAGGCTCCACGGCGAGCGTGCCCCGGCGCGGGGCGCAGGCGCCACGCTGAGCGTTGACCGCCGGCGCGGGGCGCAGGCGCCACGCTGAGCGTTGACCGCCGGCTCGGCCCCGGTCGCCGCTCTACGTCAGGTGCTGGCGGTGGGCGATCGCCGCCGCCTGGGTGCGGCCGGAGACGCCGAGCTTGGCCAGGATCCGGGACACGTGCACGCTGGCCGTCTTCTCGGCCATGTACAGGGCGTCGCCGATCTGGCGGTTGGTCGCGCCCTCAGCGACGAGCGCGAGCACCTGGCGCTCGCGCGCCGTCAACCCGAAGGGATCGGCGGCCGCGGCCGGCGCCGGCGCGACGACGCCATCGCCTCCGGCGTCGCGGCCGACGGGAAGCCGGCCGCGCTCGATCAGCGCGCGCAGCTCACCGATCAGCCAGGTCGCGCCGAGCTGCTCGGCCGTGGTCAGCACCTCGCCGGCGATCCGGCAGGCGGTCTCGCGGTCACCGGCCATCAGCGCGATCTCGGCCACGTGGCGCCGGCAGCGGGCCTCGGGATACGGACGCTCGATCTCCCGCCAGGCGTCGGCGGCGCGCTGCCAGTCGCGGACCGTGGCCCGGTCCTTGGCCCGGGCGAGGTCGGCGCGCCCTTCGGCGAGCAGCGCCCGCTCGACCGCCCCGCCCTCGGTCGCCGCCGCCTCGAGGCGGTCCATGTGGATCCGCGCGCGCGTCAGGGCGTCGCGCACCGCGGCGCGATCGTGCAGGTCGCGCCCGCGTTGGGCGCGGTCGGCCTCCACCGCGATTCCTCCGGCCGATACGCGCGCGATCCGCATCACGTCGTCGGTGCAACACTCGAGGCGGTCCAGGGCGTCGGCGATCGCCGCCTGCGCGCCGTCCAGGTTCCCCTCCCGGCGGCACAGCGCGGCCCGCAGCACCCCGTAGAGGGCGATCCACTGCGGCTCCTCGGAATCGCAGACGAGCGGCTCGACGGCCTCGAGCGCAGCGCGCGCGCCCTCCGGGTCGCCCATGGCCAGATCCTGCTCGATCCCGCGCAGGTACCGGACGATGAGCAGCACGCCGGTGAGCCGACCGGGTTCGGGGCTGAGATGGGCGCGCGCCTCTGACCACTCGCCGGCCTCGAAGGCCATCTCGGCCACGCTGAGGTTCATCCAGTTGTGGGCGTGGACGAGCCGCCGCGAGGACTGAGCCAGGCCTTCCCGCGCGATCGCCAGCGCGGTGCGGGTCTGACCGATCACGTTGTACATGTCGGCCAGGTTGGAGTAGGCGCTGATCATGCTGTCCTGGTCGTCGACGCGCCGCGCCACCTCGATCGCGCGCGTGAGGTAGCCGATCCCGGCGTCGGCGTCACCGAGCGCGACGCGCGCCATCCCGAGCGTGTTGAGGGTCTCGGCCTCGGCCACGGTGTTGCCCACCGCCGTCGCCTCAGCGAGCGCGGCCTCCGCGTCGTCGGCCGCCTGGCGGAATCGGCCGCGCAAAAAGCGCGTGCGGGCCAGCCAGCCTCGCAGCACGGGGCGCAGATGGTCGGGATCGTCCTCGGGCAGGACCTCGAGCGCGCGTTCGCCCAGCGCCACCGCCTCCGGACCGCGGTTCAGGCTCCAGATCGCCCGGGCCAGGCCGGCCAGCAGGGCCGCATAGCGCGACGGCTCGGCCTGCGCGTCGAGGTGGCCGAGGGCCTCCTGCAGCAGGTCCTCGCTGCGCGAGCGGTTGCTCTGCATCGCGTGCGCGGTCGCGGTGCGGCGCAGCAGCTCGACGTAGTCGAGATCCGCCGGGCGGGCGTCGGCGGGAACCCGCGGCCACAGCTCCAGCGCCCGCTCGAGCAGGTCGGCCGCCTCGCCGTAGGCCCGAGCCTGCTCAGCGCTCTCGGCGGCGATGATCGTCGTGCGCAGAGCGGCCGGCTGATCTCCGGCGGCGGCGTAGTGGGCGGCGATCGCGGCGCTGCGGATCAGCTCGCCCTCGCTGCCCTGCCCGATGCGCGCCTCCAGCGCGCGGGCCAGCCGCAGATGCAGGTCCGATCGCTCTCCCGGCAGCAGGTCGTCGTAGAGGGCCTCGCGCAGCAGCGCGTGACGGAAGCTGAGCAGGCCGTCGCCGTTGGCGATCAGGATCTGCTCGGCCATCGCCTCACGCAGCGCCTCCTGGAGCGTGAGCGGATCAAGACCGGTCGCCTCGCTGATCACCGCTTCGGGCAGCGCGTAGCCGACGGCGACCGCGCGGGCAGCGCGTTGGGCGTGGTCGGGCAGGCGCTCGATGCGCACGAGAAAGGCGTCACGCAGGCTCTGGGGCGCGGCACCGCGACCGTCGAGCCCGACGGCCAGCAGCTCCTCGGTGAACAGCGGATTGCCCTCGGCCCGGGCGAACAGGCGCTCCAGCAAGGCTCCGCCGGGGCTGCTGCCGAGGATGTCCTCCAGCGCCTGACCGAGCTCCTCGCGATCGAACGGCTCGAGCCGGATCAACCGGGCGCGCTCCAGGCGCTCGAGCTCGGCCAGCAGCGGGCGCAGGGGGTGGCGGCGGTACAGCTCGTCGGTGCGGTAGCTGAGCAGGACGAACAGCCGCTCGGAGCGCAGGCTGCGGGCCAGGAAGGCCACGAAGGCCCGCGTCGAGCGGTCGGCCCAGTGCATGTCCTCGAGCACGAGCGCGACCGGGGACCGCTCACCGGCCAGATCGAGCAGCTCGAGCATCGCCTCGAACAGGCGGACCTGACCGGTCCCGTCCTCGCGCGTCGGGGGCAGCTCGCCGCCCTGCAGGCTGGGCAGCAGCGATCCCAGCTGCGCCCGGCTGCCCGCCGAGAGCTCATCGAGCGACGCGTGGCGGCCGCGCACGAGCGGGCGCAGTGCGCTCAGCAGCGGGGCGTAGGGCAGCTCCCCGTCGGCCGGCTCGACGCCCTCACCGTGCAGGATGAGCGTGTCCGGGTCATCGGCGCGCAGGGCCGCCTCCAGCTCGGAGATGAGCCGGGTCTTGCCGACGCCGGAGTCACCGCCGAGCAGGACGAGAGCCGGCTGTCCGGAGGCTGCCTCCCGGGCGGCGAGCCGCAGCTCGGCCAACTCGCCGACGCGTCCCACCAGCCGGTTGCTGGTCAGTCGTGACCGCACCGGCAAAGTATCGCCGGAGCCGGTCGAGAATGGGGTGTGCGATCGCCAGCTCGGGGCGCGAGGCGTGCAGGCGCGCGTTGCGCAGGAGCTCGGCGCCGCGTCCGCTGGCGATGACGGCTGAGATCTGGGGATGCATGAGACGGTCCTTTGGGCTGAGTGCTGGGCTGAGTGCTGGGCTGACGGCACACCTGGCACATTGAGCTAAGACCCCGCCCTGCACATCGGCACTTCGCCGTCCATTGGCCGCCGGCGGGCCTTACCCGCCGCGCATCAGCCCCTTACGCACCGCCCAGCCGCCGCGCAGCCGGGCCTGGGGCACGAACGCACGCGAGCTGATCACCTCGAGCTCGGCCAGCCGCGCCTGCAGCGGCCCATCGTCGACCTCGGAGCCGGTCACGGCGAGCACGCCGACGGCGCGGTCGCGCGCCGCCCGATCGTGGCTGCGCAGCTCCTCGGCCTCGGGGTGGGCGTCGACCCGCTCAGGCTCGGGCGCCGCGTACCAGAGCTCGGCCGAGGGGTGGACGGTCATCAGCGCCCGGGCCAGCGGGTACTGGGCGGGGTGATAGAGCACGAGCACGCGCAGCTCTCCGGGCAGCCAGACGCGCGTGGCCTGGCGCATCGCTGCGCCGTCGCGCAGGAAGCGCGGCCCCCGCACGCGGCTGGCCTCCAGCGCGACCACGCGCGGGATGTCGAGCAGCGCACGGGCGTGCGCCTCGACGGCCAGCCCCTCCAGCCGCCCCTCGAGCAGCAGGATGGCCATCGCCTCATCCATGACGCCGGCGATGGCCGCGGTGGCGTTCGGCCGTCAGACATCGGGTCACGACCCGGCCCGGTGAAGTCAGCCGCCAGTGCCCGTGCTGGTGGATGACCGTCACCTGCCGCACAGCGGCGGCGGCCGGCGTCGCGCTGAGCGTCACCGTGGCGCGGTCGCCGTGGGTCGTCACGTCGGTGTTGGCGTACAGCAGCTGGGACTGGTCGGCGCTGGCCTGCCGGTACCGGCTCGGGACGCACCGGCGCAGGATCTCCGGGCAGCTCGCGCGGGGATGCGCCGAGGCGGCGAGCGACGCGCGTGCGCCCGGGGTGAAGTAGCCACACGCCTTGGCGTTGTTGCCCTCGCCCAGCGCGTAGACGTAGTTGGAGGCGACGTCACCGGCGGTCACGACCACGTAGTTGCCGCAACCGGCAAGCAGCGACACGGCGAGAACGGCGACGCCGATGACCGCGGCGGTGCGGGGGTGGGCGGACCAGCGGCGCCGTGGGCTCGCCGCGGTCATGACGCCGGATGGGCGGCGAACACGGCCTCGCCGATCGCCACCGCCAGTGGTCGGGCGCCCGCGCGCGGCAGACGACTGACGGTGACCGTGACGTAGGCGCCGCCCTGGCGTGTCGGGCTGGCGTTGGTGGCGATCAGCTCCCCCTGACCCGGGACCCAGACCGCCACCGAGGCGCCGTGGACCGTGGCCGGCACCGGAGTGCGGTCGGGCTGGTTGACCCCGGGGCCGTAGACCTGGGACTGGTGGGAGTCCTCGGTGTTGAACTCCGTGTAGGCCTGCGGTGTCGCCTGGGAGACGACTCTGACCCGCGCGCGACCGGCGTCGAGCGCGCAGACGACGTTGGTCGCGTCGTGGGCGAGGATGCGCACCGTCACCCGGCCCGCCCGGGCGGCGGCCCGCCCGGCACCGCCGCAGACGCGCTGGGCCACCGGCTTGGCCGGGGTCGCCGGGCCCCCGCAGCCCGCGACCGAGAGCGCGATCAGGAGCGCGGCGAGCCTACCGCCCGCCACCGCCGGCACCCTCGGGTGGGGCTGACCGCTCCCCGGAGACCGCCGCGGGCCCGTCCCCGGACGGGGCCGGCGCGCTGCCGGGCGACTGGCGCTCGGCGTCGTGCGCCGCGGGGGCGTCGTCGCCGGCGCTGCGCGGGCTGAGCTCCGAGCGGCTCGCGGCGGCGATCTCGTCCGCGGCGACGTTGCGCGGGTGATGGCAGGCGGCCTGGTGACCGTTGGCGTAGCGGTACAGGGGCGGCTCCGCCGCCGAGCAGATCGACGTCGCGTGCGGGCAGCGCGTGTGGAAGCGGCAGCCCGACGGCGGGGTGATCGGGTTGGGCGGCTCGCCGGCGAGCACGGTGCGCTGGCGCGTGCGGTTGGCCCGGGGGTCGGGGATCGGGATCGCGGCCAGCAGCGCCTCGGTGTAGGGGTGGATCGGCTTGTCGTACAGCTCGCGGGCGGGCGCGAGCTCCATCAGCTTGCCCAGGTACATGACCGCGATCCAGTCCGAGACGTGGCGCACGACGCTGAGGTCATGGGCGATGAACACGTACGAGAGGCCGAAGTCGTCCTGCAGGTCGTCGAGCAGGTTGACGACCTGGGCCTGGATCGAGACGTCCAGCGCCGAGACGGGCTCATCGAGCACGATCAGCTTGGGATCGACGGCCAGTGCCCGGGCCACGCCGATGCGCTGGCGCTGTCCGCCGGAGAACTCGTGCGGGAAGCGGTTGACGTGCTCGGGGTTCAGGCCGACGCGGTCCAGCAGCTCGCGCACCCGTGCCTCGGTCTTGGCGCGATCCATCCCCTGCAGGCGCAGCGGACTGCCGACGATCTGCCCCACCCGCTTGCGCGGGTTCAGGGAGGCGACGGGGTCCTGGAAGACGAGCTGGACCTCGCGGCGAACGGGATTCAGCGCCCGGCGCCCGAGATGGGTGATGTCCTGGCCGCGGAAGCGCAGTGTGCCGTCGGTCGGCTCCAGCAGACGGACCAGGCAGCGGGCCAGGGTGCTCTTGCCGCAACCCGACTCGCCGACGACGCCCAGGGTCTCCCCCTCGGTCAGGGTCAGGGAGACGTCGTCGACGGCGTGCACGACGCCGATGGTGCGGTCGAAGAGGATCCCCGACTTGACCGGGAAGTGCATCTTGATGTGCTCGACCTCGATCAGCGGCCCCCCCTGCCCCCTGCCCGGGCCGGCGGCGGGTGCGGTTTCCGTGCTCATGCCACCGCCCCCGTGTCCAGGCCGATGCGACCGTCGACGTTGCGCAGCTCACGCTTCTGTTCGACCGTCAGCCAGCAGCGGTCGGTGTGCGCCGGAGCCTCGGGCAGGCGCGACTCCAGGTCGGGCCGCTCGGTGCAGCGCGCGAAGGCGTGCGGGCAGCGGGTGCGGAAGTTGCAGCCCTGGGGCGGGCTCAGCAGCGACGGAGGCTGGCCGGGGATCGCCGGCAGGCGGTGGGGCGGCTCGCGGTCCATGCGGGTGACCGAACCGAGCAGACCCCAGGTGTAGGGATGCTGGGGGTCATAGAAGATCTCGTCGACCGTCCCCTGCTCGACGACCCGGCCCCCGTACATGACGATCACGCGGTCGGCGATGTCGGCGACCACGCCGAGGTCGTGGGTGACGAAGATGACGCCGCTGTCGGTCTCGTCGCGCAGCGCGACGATCTCCTGCAGGATCTGGGCCTGGATGGTCACGTCCAGCGCCGTCGTCGGCTCATCGGCGATGAGCACGCTGGGCGACAGCGAGAGGGCCATGGCGATCATCACGCGCTGGCGCATGCCGCCGGAGAACTCGTGCGGATACGCCCGCACACGGTCGCGCGCCCGCGGGATCCCGACGCGCTCCATCAGCGAGACGGCCCGGTCCAGCGCCTGCGAGCGCGAGATCTTCTCGTGAGCGCGGATCTGCTCGACGATCTGATCCCCGACGCGGTGCACCGGGCTCAGCGAGGAGATCGGATCCTGGAAGATCATCGCGATCTCCTTGCCGCGGATCCCCTGCAGGGTCTGCTCGGAGGCGGTGATCAGCTCGCGGCCCCCGAGCCGGGCCGATCCGGCAAAGCGCGCGTTGGGCCCGCGGGTCAGCCCCATCAGGGTCATCACCGTCACCGACTTGCCCGAGCCCGACTCGCCGACGATGGCCAGGACCTCGCCCCGGTCCAGCGTGAAGGAGAGGCCGTCGACGGCCCGGACGACGCCGTCCTCGGTCTGGAAGGCGACCTCGAGATCCTCGACGTCGAGCAGCCGCCTGTCCGCGCTGCCGCTCGTCATCCGGTGAGCCGGATCCGCGGGTCCAGCACGGCGTAGAGGATGTCGACGATCGCGCCGAAGACGACCACGAAGAAGGCGGTGAACATTGCGCCGACGAGGATCGGCGGGACATCGAGGTTGCCGATCGCGCTCGCCTCGTACTGGCCGACCCCGGGCAGGTTGAACACCGTCTCGGTGACCAGCGCGGCGCCGCCGAGCAGCGTGGCGAAGTCCAGCCCGAACATGGTCACGATCGGCATCAGCGAGTTGCGCAGCACATGGCTGGTGAACACCCGCCGGCGCGACAGGCCCTTGGCGCGGGCGGTGCGCACGAAGTCCTGGTTGACCATGTCGAGCAGGTTGGAGCGCAGCACGCGCGAGTAGAAGCCGATCGACAGCACGGCGATCGAGATCCAGGGCAGAACCAGGTGGTATGCCCAGTCGGTCGGGCTGTCACCGAAGTGGGTGTATCCCGTATTGGGGAAGACCGACGTCTTGAAGGCGAGCAGGTAGAGCAGCAGCTCGGCGAGCAGGAAGATCGGCACCGAGACCCCGACGATGGCCAGCACCATCAACCCCCGGTCAGCGAGCCTCCCCACCCGCAGGGCGCTGATCGAGCCCAGGATGATCGCGGCCACCAGCCAGATCAGGCCGGCCGGGATGACCAGCGAGAGGGTGACGGGGAACTTGGCCCGGAACTGGTCGACCACGTTGAGGTCGTCCTGGTAGTCGATCACGTTGCCCTGAAAGATGAGCTTCATCGTGTTCGCGTACTGGGTGTAGATCGGCCTGTCGAAGCCGAACTTGTGCGAGACCTGCTGCACGGTCAGCGGCGTCGCATTGCGCCCGGCGATCGCCCGCGCCGGGTTGTAGCTGGGGATGACCTCGAAGATCCCGAAGACGACGACCGAGGTCGCGAACAGCAGCGCGATGGCCGACAGCGTGCGGCGGACGAGAAAGCGGGCCATCAGTCGCTCACGTCTTGATCCGGACCTGGGCGCGCGGGTCAAGCGCGTCGCGCACGCCGTCACCGAGCACGTTGATGCTGAGTACCGTGAGCACGAGCATCGCGCCCGGGATCAGCGAGTAGGTGGGGGTCGTCTGGATGTAGTTCAGACCCTCTGAGATCAGCGTCCCCCACGACGCGTTGGGGGGCTGCACCCCGGCGCCGAGAAAGGACAGGTAGGCCTCGAGCAGGATCGCGTTGGCGAGCATCATCGGCACGAACACGGTGATCGTCGACGCGGCGTTGGGCAGGATCTCTGAAACCATGATCCGCAGCGGGCTCATGCCCTGCACGCGAGCGGCATCGACGAAGTCCTGCTCGCGCAGCCGCAGCACCTCACCGCGGATCGGCTTGCCCAGGTACGGGACATAGATCACGCCGATGATCAGCGCCGGGATGAAGATCGAGTTGCCCTTGATCGGGCCGAGTCCACCCAGCGACAGCGCGGTTCCGACGGCGACCCCGAGGAGCACCGGCGGGAAGGACCAGACGAGCTCCATCAGCGGCCGCAGCACGCCGTCGACCACGCCGCGGAAGTATCCCGACAGCAGCCCGACGAGGGTTCCGAAGATGATGATGATCGCGGTCGAGATCGCCCCGATGATCAGTGACGTGCGCCCCCCGTAGAGCAGGCGCACGGCGAGATCGCGGCCGTTGGTGTCGGCGCCGAAGAAGTAGTGGCTGGTGAAGGTGGGTCCGATCGGCACACCCTGGAGCGAGACGACGTTCTCGGTCTTGCCGCCCACGTTGATCGTGCCGGTCACGTTGTTGGTGTTGGGCCCGATGTGGGCGATGTCGTTGGCGTAGACGGGCGCCAGCACGCAGACGAGCACGAGCAGCACGAACAGGACCAGGAAGACCAGCGCCACCCGGTTGCGCCGCAGGCGCCGTAGGGCCAGCTTCCAGGGACCGATCGCGGGAGCGTGGTGCCCCTCGGACCAGTCGTCCCCCGGCCCGGACTCCGCGCCGATGATGACGCCGCCGCCGGACTGCGAGATGGGATCAGTGGCCATGTTCGAGCGCGAGCCTAACGATGGTGCGGCCAGCGGGGGGACGCCATCGTCGGCGTCCCCCCGCGGCCGGTCTCATCGGAGTTACTTCAGCCTCAGGCTGGTGAGGTCGGTCAGGTACTCGACCGACATCACGCCACCGTTGAAATCGAGGCGGTTGGAATAGAACTTCACCTTGCTCTCGTGGCCGAAGGCCGCGTAGTAGGCGTGCTGCACGGCGTACTGATCAAGCGCCTGCCACTGGCTGGCCACCTGGGTGGTCGGCAGCTGATCGAGCCGGTTGAGCTCCTTGTTGTAGTGCGGATCGTTCACGTAGCCGTAGTTCAGCGACGAACCGGCGTTGCCGGCGAACAGCTGCATGAAGTCCCACGGGTCGGGGAAGTCCTGGTTCCAGTCCGCAAAACCGGCCTGCGGCTTGGCGGTCGGAGCCCCGATGGTCGTGAAGTACACGCTCGAGTTGACGACCTTCTCGGTCGCCTTGAAGCCGAGCGAATTCAGGACGGACGTGAAGTAATCCAGGTACTGCCGGCGGGGAGAGCGCTCCTCACCGTAGACCGTGACCGGCTGGCCGATCATCCCGGACTTCTTCATCAGCTGCTTGGCCAGCGTCATGTTCGGCGGCCCGTCCGGGTTGTGGAACGGACACGTCGACGGGCTCGAGTGCCCCGGGATCCCGAACGGGAGCAGGTGGCAGTCGGGCGTCATGAAGCCCGAATCCAGGCGCGAGAACGCCCGGTCGTCGATCGCGGCGAGCACGGCCTGCCGCGCGTACAGGTTGTTGAACGGCTTCTGGTTGACGGCCATGAAGAAGTACCAGCTGGAGTTCAGCGGCACCGTCTTGTAGCGGTCGGCAGCCTGGCTCTTGATCTGCTGCAGCAGCGACGCGGGCAGCGTGTCACCCGGGTCGAACACGTCGGCCGAGTTGTTCAGAACGGCCTCGGCGTTGGCCTGCACGTTGGAGTTGACGTTGTAGACGAACTTGTCGGCGTAGCCCTTGGGCAGGCCGGGAACGTCGAACTTCGGGTTGCGCACCAGCGTGTAGGTGTGCTCCGGGGTGATCGGGCCCCACATGTAGGGGCCGTCGCCGATCGTGCCGGTCGCGGCCAGGTTCTTCATCGCCGTGCTCTGCGGCACCGGAGCGGTCCCCGGCAGGGCGAAGATGTCGACCATCGGTGCGAACGGCGCGACGAGATGGACCTCGATCTTGCCGGTCTTGTCGTCGGTGACCATGCCCGAGATCGTCTTGGCCTTGCCCTTGGCGTAGGCGTCGCCGCCCTTGATGTAGGCACTGACGAACGATGCGGCCTGCCACGGGATCTTGATGTCCCGCTCGAGCGCGTAGGTCACGTCCGAGGCCTTGATGACCTGGCCGTTGGAGTAGTGCATGTTGGGACGCAACATGAACGTCAGCGTCTTGCCGCCGTCGCTGAGCTTCGGCAGGCCGGTGGCCAGGGCGGGGATCAGCTTGCTGCCCCCGGCGCCCTCGACCCCACGCTGGAAGGTGAGCAGTGGCGTGTCGATGACCGAGTAGAGCTCGTTGCCCTGGGTCGTGAAGTCAAGGCCCGGGTCGGCCGAGAGCGGCGCCGTTCCGGAGGCGATCGTGATCGTTCCGCCGGTCTTGCCGCCGGATGCAGCGGACGTCCCGGCGCTGGTGGACGAGCCGGAACTCGAGCTGGAACCGCCCGCCGCGCTCGAACTGGAGCTGGAGCTCGAGCTGCCACAGGCGGCAAGCACGAACGCCAGGATGACCGTCGCCATGACTGCGGCGAGCGGTCGCGTGTATCTCTTCACAGATCCTCCTCCTCAAGAGGTCGTGTTTAGCGGGCCCTAATGTATTCCCATGGGCCGCGCATTGCGAGCCGGGCCGGCGCCGGGCCCCTCGCTGTAATCAAGACGCAACACAAATTGACCTGTTGCACCGGGGCCCGGTGCGATGAGAAGATGGGCGCTGGGCCCCGTGATCACGGGGCGAGAGTCCGGCCAGGAGGAGAGAGCTCGTGCGCAGCCGCCGTCGTCGTCGGCCCCCACCGGTCCGCGTCGCCATGATCACCTGCGTGCTGGTCGCGACGGGCCTGGCGGCATCCGCGCCGGCCGCCGTCGCGGCCCCGCCCACCGTGTTCGATCCGATCGTCGAGGCCCAGAACTTCTCCATCACCCAGGAGCGCCAGGCCGTCTACGACACCCCCGCCTACCAGGCCGCGCTGGCCGCCGACGGGGCGGCCAGCGCGGCCCAGGCGCTGGCCACCCAGGCCGCCGACCCGCAGCGCTTCTTCACCGACGATCTCTGCTGGTCACTGCAGAACGGGTGCGCCGGGGACATCCGCCTGGACGACTGGGCGGCTCACGGCGACGGCCTGGTCCGCCCGGTGCTGTTCACCGCCCGGGACGGGGCGACCCTCTCCGGTCACGTCTGGGCGACGGTGGCCGGACCCGCCCGGCGCCCGGCCGTGGTCATCACCAACGGCTCGGTGCAAGCCGACGAGCAGCTGTACTGGTTCATCGCCCAGACCCTGGCCAAGGCCGGGTACGTCGTGCTCACCTTCGACCCCCAGGGCCAGGGCCAGTCCGACACATTCGGGGCGGGAGCCGACCGGACCGAGGGGGTCCCGGCTCAGCGCGACGGGCGCCCGTTCTACGACGGCACCGAGGACGCGATCGACTTCATGCTCTCGACCCCGTCGCATCCGTACGTGCCACCGCCCAGCTGCGGTACCGGGACCAGCCACGCCGACAAGCAGGACGCCCGGGTCAAGGCCGGCCTGGACGCGGCCTACAACCCGTTCTGGAGCCTGATCGACCCGACCCGCCTCGGCCTGGTCGGTCACTCCTACGGAGCCGCCGGCGTCTCCTACATCGCGCAGTCAGATCCCCGCGTGCGGGCCGTGGTCGCGCTGGACAACCTCGGCGGCCCGGGACCCCAGGCCGGGGCGTCCGTCGGCAACGGCTCGAGCGGCTCGGGAGCCCTGGGTGAGCAACCCTGCCCCGCCGACCCGGCGGCGCGCCGGACGGTGCCGATCACCAAGCCCGGCCTCGGGATCTCGGCCGACTACGGCCTTCCCCCGACGCCCAACACGTCACTCCCGGACCCATCGTTCAAGGCCCAGGAGTCCTATGCCTACAGCCGGGCGGGGGTCGACAGCGGCGAGATCGTGATCCGCGGCGGATCGCATCTGGACTTCAGCTTCATCCCCAACCAGGCGTTCGGCGCGTCGCTGCGCGGGCCCGATGTGACCGACTGGTACGCCACCGCGTGGTTTGACCGCTACCTCAAGGGTGATCCCGGAGCAGTGGCGCGACTGCTCAGCGACCGCTGGCGCCATGACGCGATCGAGGCCGGCGTGGACCCCAACCACGACGGCAACGCATTCTCCTTCTACTACCACTCCCGCCTGGACATCGGGCTGCCCGGGGGCGGGCGCTTTGACTGTGAGGAGCTGCGCGACGGCTGCCCGGGGATGAGCTCGGCCGACGGCTACCCGGGCAGCTACTCATACCTCGCCATCGACACGACGCCGGATGCCGTGCACGGCCCGGGTCAGAGCCTGCGCCCGGCGTCGCGGCTGGCCGGCTGCCCGGCCCGCGCGGCGATGCGGCTGCGCCTGCCCCGGCTCGGGCACCGCGCCCCGACGCTCGTGCGCGTCTACGTCGACGACCGGCTCGTGCTGACCCGGCGCGGGCGCGCGCTGCGCACGATCTGGTTGCCGGGCCTGCCGGGGACCGCGCGCCACCGGGTCACCGTTCGCGAGTCGGCCCGGCACGCCCGTGCGCGGATCCTGCACCGCACGGTCCGCGGATGCGCGAGCCCGCGCCGTCGATGAATGGGTAAAGATGTGCACATGGTGCGCCGTTCACTCCTGCTCGTCGCGGTCGCCGCCGCCGCCCTGCTGACCCCTGCCGCCGCCTCCGCGCTGCGCGTGCAGTGGATGCACGGCGCCCCCGCGCCCGGGACCCCGGCGCGCTATGACCGCGTCGGCGTGCTGAAGGTCGGCCCGGCGCACGCGCGCAACGTGCTCGTGCTCGTCCCGGGCACCTCGGCCGGCTCGGCCTACTTCGTGCCGCTGGCCAAGTGGGTCACCAGCCGCGCTCCCGGCTGGCAGGTGTGGTCGGTCGAGCGACGCGAGAACCTGCTCGAGGACCAGTCGGTCCTCGATGCGGCCAAGTCCGGGCACGCCAGCGCGCAGCAGCTGTTCGACTACTACCTCGGCTACCTCGCCCACCCGGTGGCCCACCACTTCACCGCCATCCCCAACGGCGAGGTCGGCTTCGCCAAGCAGTGGGGGATGACGGTGGCCATCGGCGACCTGCGCCGGGTGGTCACGGCCGCGCACCGGCTCGGAGGGCGGGTCGTCCTGGGCGGCCACTCGCTCGGCGGCGGCGTGGTCACCGCCTACGCGAGCTGGGACTTCGGCGGGCACCCGGGCGCCGCCGGCCTCTCCGGCCTGGTCTACATCGACGGGGGCAGCTTCGGCACCGAGACGGCCGCGGCGGCTCGCGCCGCGCTGACCGCACTGGACGCGCCCACCGCCTCACCGTGGCTGAGCTTCGGCGGCATTCCCGCCCCGCTGGCCGGCATCTTCAGCGCCACCGGGTCCACGGCCGCCCTGAAGTACCCCGACGCGCCCTCGCTCGCGCAGCGCTCGGGTCTGCTCACCAGCCTGCACCTGACTCCGACGGTGCCGGTGACCAACCTCGCCCAGTACGGCTACGCGCTCAACGTGGGCACGTCCCCGAGCGGCCTGGCCGCCGCCCAGGCCCACCTGGGCAAGGGCGTGGCGGCGCGCGGCCCCGTGCACGGCTGGAACGGCGCCGGCGCGCTCACTCCGCTGCGGCGCTTTGCCCAGATGTTCTCCGGGACCGGCGTCAGCAACGCCGACGGGACGGAGTGGTACTTCCCCCAGCGCCTCACCGACGACCTCGGCGCGGTCGGCAACGGCACGCTGAACCCCGCGCAGCAGGTGCTCGGGCTCAAGGCCCTGGACGGGCGCCGGCTGCCCCACAGCCTGCGCATCTACGCTTTCGGCGCGGCGCTGGGCGGGCGGCGCATCCTCCAGGAGGCGGCGGCGCTCGCGCGCCAGTCGCGGATCCCCCGCCGCCAGGTCACACTCGTGGACCGCCACGCGACCTACGCCCACAACGACCCCAACGGCGCCTATCCCCACAATGCGTTCGTCGACCGGCTGGTCCCATTCCTGGACGGGATCGCCCGCGAGCACGGCTGATCGGTCCGAGACGGTGGCCGACGGTGGCTTCCCCGCGTTGCGCCGCGCCCTGGGCGGATCCGCCCCCGAGGGCCTGCGCGCGCTGGCCGATGATGACTTAGACCATCTGGCCGCGGCGATCCTCGACGCCCGGCGGCGGCAGGGCCGCGCGCTGGCTGAGGCCGGCGAGCGCTCGCTGAGCCACATCCCACGGCTGCTGCGCGGACCGATCCGGAAGCTCGTCGGGTGAGCGTGCGCGGCCCGATCGACACGCGCGCCGCGTGAACGGCGCCGACCAGCGGCACCGATGCGGATGAGCGGCCCCGCCGATCTCCTGCAGGGCCGCGCCGAGATCCTCAAGCTCGCCCGGCTGCTGGGCCGCGACCCGGCGCAGTTCGCCTACCTGGAGACGGTCGCGCTGGACGACCTGCGCGCGCTGCGCGAGCAGACCGTCGAGGTTCTCTGGAACGCCGACGCAGCCACGATGAGCCGGCTGGCCGCCGCCAGCCGGCTGCTGCCGGTGGCGCTCACCGCGACGATCGCCCAGCGCGCCTTCGGACCGCTGCTGGCCGCCCGCATGGCCGGGCACCTGGAGCCCGAGCGGGCGGTCGACGTCGCCGCCAAGCTACCCACCGAGTTCCTGGCCGAGGTGGCCAGCGAGCTTGACCCGCGCCGGTCCAGCGCCGTGCTGGCCCTGATCCCCTCCTGGCAGGTGGCGGCGATCACCCGCCGGCTCGTCGCCCGGGGCGAGCAGGTGACGATGGGCCGTTTCGTCGGGCATCTCGGCGACGACGCGATCCGGGCCGCGCTGGCCGAGATGGACGACCCCACGCTCCTGCGGGTCGGGTTCGTGCTCGAGGACAAGCGCCGCCTGCCTCATCTGCTCGGCCTGCTCGCTCCCGGGCGCCTGGATGCCCTGATCGCGACCGCCGCCGAGCACGATCTGTGGATCGAGGCGCTGGACCTGCTCAATCATCTCGACCCCGACCGGCGCTCGGCGATCGTGGCCAGCGCGATCACCCTTGACGACGCTGCGCTGGAGGCGATCATCGGCGCCGTGATCGAGCATCAGCTCTGGGACGAGGCGCTGATCATCGCCGAGGGCGACGCGGCGCTGCAGGCCAAGCTGGCCGAGCGGCTCCCCGGCCTGCCGCGCGCTCAGCGGCGAGCGCTCGCCCGCCGGGCGTCGCAGGCCGGCGGCCTGGACCGGCTCGGCCCATTCGGAGCGGCGTTGGCTAACGTCTAGCCCCGTCGTGGGCAAGGTCTACGAGCAGATCGAGCCGTTCCTCGCCGACTGGATCGGCCGCCAGCCGATGTTTTTCGTCGGCTCCGCGCCGAGCGGTGACAGCGGTCACGTCAACATCTCCCCCAAGGGCCCGATCGGCACCCTCAGGGTGCTCGGCCCTCACACCGTCGCCTACCTCGACCTCGTCGGCTCCGGCGCCGAGACGGTCGCCCATCTGCGCGAGAACGGGCGCATCGTGGTCATGTTCTGCGCGTTTCAGGGTGCGCCGCGGATCCTGCGCCTGCACGGCCGGGGCGAGGTGCTGGCCCCCGGCGCGATCGACTTCCCCGACGCGCCCGAGCTCCCCGCGCCGATGAATCGGGCGGTGATCCGGGTCGACGTCGAGCGGATCGCCGACTCCTGCGGCTACGGAGTGCCGCTGATGCGCTTCGAGGCCGAGCGCGAGAACACGCGGCGCTGGGCCGAGGGCAAGCTGCGCAAGGGCGGCCCCAACGCCCTGGAGGCCTACAAGGCGGCCATGAACGCGCGCAGCATCGACGGGCTGCCCGCACTGGAGCCGGAGACCGCCTCCGCGTCCCCGCCCATCTCTACGGAGTGAACACCGAGCTGCGGCAGGGCGCCCCCCCGCAGACCGAGATCACCGGGCCGTTGGGCTCAAGGAAGGCCGACTTCTGAGCCCGGGCGGCGGGCGTCGAGCGCGGATCCTCGTGGGGATCGATGTTGTGGGGGCCCGCGGTGGGCGGCACGTTGGCAAAGGGCGGCGGCTGTACGCGTCCCGGACCGCTGTCCCAGACCTCGATCGCCGACCCGTGGAAGGGCAGCGCCGGGGCGCGAGCCAGGCCGTAGAACATGTTGGCGTCACGGCCGCGGGTGCTGAGGTCCAGGGCCGGGCGGATGATCGCGGCTCCGACCGTCCGGGCCTCGACCGCGGCGGCGAAGTCCGAGACCTGGAAGTCGCCGTAGGCGATCTGCATCAGCACCTGGTGCGCGGGCGTGTCTGGGAGCGGCTGCGCGGTCATCTGCTGCGCGTAGCCGTCGGGATCACCGCGGTCCCACAGCTGCTGGATGAGGTCGAGCACCCACGGGTGCAGCGACGGATCGGGATAGGCCGGGTACAGCAGCGAGCCGAACGGCGCGAAGTCGACGCTGCGCTGAACGAGCAGGTTGCCGTAGTCCTCGCCGGTCACCCCGAGCACGGCGTGGGTGAAGTCGGGCGCAACCGCGGTCGTCATCCCGCCCTCGATCCCCCCCTGGCTGTTGCCGTCGTAGTACAGGTGCGAGGTGTCGATCACCGGCGCGCCGCCGGATTGGAAGGCGGGCGCGGCGGCCAGACCCTGCGGGTGGAGCATCAGCCGGCCGAGGAACAGGGTGTTGAGCACGCCCTGCTGCAGGCGGTCGATGACCGGCCCGAACAGGTTGAGGTTGGCCAGCGCCGCCGCGTCGTTGAGGGTGTCGCCCTTGGCCAGTCCCCACCAGTCGGTGGCGCAGAAGACGATGTTGTGCTCGGTGGCCATCGCCCGGACGTTGCCGGCCTCAACCTCGCTGTGGCTGCCCAGCAGCCCGTGCCCGTAGAGCGAGATCCGGGCCGGGTTGGCCGGGGTTGCCGTCGCCGGGACGATGCACTCAAACGGCGCGGTGGCCTGGTTGCCGCGGATCTGGGTCGGCAGCGCGTCGGGGCCGTGGGCGGAGTAGTGAAAGCCGGGCGTGGCCGACGGCCCGCACACGATCAGGTAGCAGGGCACCGTGACCGTGCCCGTGACGCTGGTCACGCCGATGCCGTTGACCGGGCTCAGGGCACCCTGGCCGGTCACCGTGAAGGCCGGGGCTCGGCCGGCCACCCTGAGGTCGGAGAGGTCATGGTCACCGAGCTGGGCGAAGGCGGCGTCGCGAATCGCGAGCATGCGGCCGGTCAGGCTGCCCGTCGAGCCGACGGTGAAGTCCCAGCTCTCGTAGAGGCCGCGCAGCGCGACGTGGGCCCGGTGCAGCGTGGCGAAGATCCGCGCGTAACGGGCCCGCTGGCCGCGTTCGGCCGCCGGCAGCCGGCCGCCGGCGCGCAGCCGGGCAAACCAGCGGGGCGCGGCGATCAGGTGGCCCCGGGCGGTGCGCAGATTGCGCAGCACGACGACGTAGGTGTGGCCTTCGGTCAGGTTGCGGGCCGGATGGATGATCAGGTCACGGGTGGCCGCACTCGGAGCGTTGGCGTCCAGCTCGGCCCAGATCAGCTGACGGCGGCCGGTCGCCTCGTCGAGCAGGAGGATCGGCTGGCGGGGCGCGTACGCGCGGGCCAGGTCGCCCAGCGGCACCGCGCCGGTGCGATTCAGGGCCGCGGCGCTGTCCAGCCCGGGCACGCGGAGCAGGATCGCGCTGCCGGGGCTGAAACCGTCGTTGCGGTCATAGGGGCCGGTCGCGATGCGAGCGCCGTGCACGTTGACCGGCATCGCCGCCGCCGGCATGGCCACGCGCACGCCGGTCGCGCTGTGGCGGTCGGGCCGGGTGAAGCGGTTGTCGGGGTAGGGGAACAGACAGGGACGCGCCGCGTAGGGCTGACAGGCGGCGGCCGGGGCCGCGGCGCCGGCCGCGGGGGCCAGGCCGGCCAGCGACGCCAGGACGGCGACGGTAAAGGCGATCGCCGGGGCGACGCAGGCGTTGACACGCATTCGGGTTCCTCTCTGCTCTGATGGCGCGCACGCGGGGCGCGCTGCGCGCACAGACTAAAGCGCCGCCGCAGGGACCGTCGCCATCGCGGCGGCCACGGCTGCGGCCGGCCGGCCGACCGACGGCCACGGCGGCCCGGGCCGAGCCAGGAGAAAGCCCTGCACGAGGTCGACCCCGAGCTGCCGGAGCGTGTCCAGCTCGGCGTCGGTCTCGACCCCCTCGGCGACGAGGTGACCGCCGGTCTGGCGGGCGTAGCCGAGCATCGCGGAGACGAGCGCTCCCCGGTCGGCGTCGGTCTCGATGCCGTGCACGAGCGAGCGGTCGAGCTTGAGATAGCTGGGGCGCATCAGGGTCAGCTGACGCAGGCCCGAGTAGCCCGCGCCCATGTCGTCGATGGCGAAGCGGACTCCGCGCCCGATCAACTCCGAGATGCGGACGTGCAGTCCGGGGGTGTCATCGAGCAGGCTGTTCTCGGTCACCTCGAGGATCAGGCCGTCGAGCGGACCGGCGGCGGCGAGCAGCTCCTCCAGCCGGGGGTCGAGCAGCAGGCTCCCGGACAGGTTGATGCTCAGGCGGGTGCCGGCCGGACGCTGGGCCAGCAGGCCGAGCGCGGCGCGCACGCAGGCGAGCTCGAGCTCGTCGCGCCGGCCGAACTCGTCGGCCAGCGCGAACCAGTGCAGCGGGCTGGTCGTGTTCCCGACGTGAAAGCGCGCCAGCGCCTCGTAGGCGTGCGCGCACGGACCACCGATGGACACGATCGGCTGGACGACGATGGCCAGGCCCTCGCCGCGGATGAGCCGGTCCAGGTCAGCCTGTGCGCCGCCGCCGCCGGACGAAAAGGAGCCTCCCGCGTAGGAGGCGACGGTGCCGCTCGCGGTCCGCTTGGCCACCCGCAGCGCGACATCGCCGGCGCGCAGCACGCTCTCGGCGTCAGGGCCGTCGGTCGGCAACTGGGCCACCCCGACGCTGGCCCTCAGGGGCGGGTGTCCTCCCGCGCCCTCGGCCAGCTCGTCGACCAGGCGATGGCCGAGCGCGACGGGTTCTGAGCCGGTGACGGCGAGGGCGAACTCATCGCCCCCCATCCGCCCGATCAGTGCGTCGTCTCCGGCAATCCTGCGAGCCCGCCGCACGAGCGCCACCAGCGCAGCGTCGCCGGCGGCATGGCCGAGCGTCTTGTTGAGCTGGCCGAAGCCGTCGAGGTCGACGAGCAGCACGGCGACCGGCGAGTCGGGATCGACCGCGGTCAGGAGATCCAGCCGGCTGCGAAACGCCTCGCGGGTGAGCGCGCCCGTCAGCCCGTCGTGCGCAGCGTCATGCCGGGCACGATCGAGCAGGGCGCGCAACTCGCGGGTCACCCGTCCGCAGGTCAGCAGCAGGGCCAGCGCAGCGACGACGAAGGCCAGGTAGGCGAAGCTCGCGCGCTGCTCGCGAACGATGGGAAGGACGAGCGCGGCGAGGATCAGCGCCCGTCCGACCCAATGCTGGCGTCCACCGCGCGCGAGCACCCCGCTGGCCACCGCCGACAGCCAGAGCAGCGACAGGACGGTCACCCGCTCATGGGCCAGCCCGACGATCAGGATCGCGGCCACGCCGGCCAGCGACTCCTCCAGGATCAGCCAGCGCGCCCGCGGCAGGGCGATCTGCACCGTCGCGGTCGCGGCCACGAACCCGAAGCCGGCGATCGCCGTCCAGCGCCACGGGACCAGGCCGGGATCGGCGAGGACCGCGAGCAGTCCGCACAGGCCGAGCACCCCGCGGGCGGTCGCTGCCGTGCGGCGTGCGCGAAGCACCTCGCCCGGGACCTGCCTCGCGTTGCTCATGCCCTGGATTTCGGCATCTATGGGCCATCCCATTAGGCCGAGGCCGGTCATCTGCGCATACGGCGCCCTATGTTGAGAGCGTGGGCTCGCACGATCAGACGCACGCCGGCATCAGCCGCCGGCTCGTCCTGCTCATGGCCTTCGCCTGCGGCGCCAGCGCGGCCAACCTGTACTACGCGCAGCCGCTGCTGCACACGCTCGGGCGTGCCTTCGCCGTCTCGGAGGGCACCGCGGGGCTGCTGGTCACCATCACCCAGCTGGGGTACGTCATCGGCCTGGCGCTGCTGGTCCCGATCGGCGACCTGCGCGAGAGGCGCGGGTTGATCAGCGGGTCGCTGCTCGTCACCGCAGCGGCCCTGGCCGTCGCGGCCGCGGCGCCGGACCTCGGGGTCTTCGCCGCCGCCATCGCCGTGGTCGGCCTGACCTCGGTGGTGGCGCAGATCATCGTCCCCCTGAGCTCGGTCCTGTCCGCCGAGCACGAGCGTGGCACCGTCGTGGGCACGGTCATGAGCGGGCTGCTGATCGGCATCCTGACCGCCCGCACGGTGAGCGGACTGGTCGCCGCCGCGTTGGGATGGCGCGCGATGTTCGTGATCGCGGCGGTGGCGATGCTCGCCCTCTCGGCGGTGCTGCGCCGGGCGCTGCCGCGGGTGCCGCCGGCCACCGGGCTCTCCTACGCGGCGCTGCTGCGCTCGGTGCTGACCCTGGTCGCCGAGCAGCCGGTGCTGCGTCTGCGGATGGCCCTCGGAGCCCTGACCTTCGGCTGCTTCAGCGCGCTGTGGACCGCGCTGGCCTTCCTGCTGGCGGGACCGCCGTTTCACTACGGCAACGCGATCATCGGCCTGTTCGGGCTTGCCGGGGTGGTCGGCGCGGTGGCCGCGACGGCGGCCGGGCGCCTGGCCGACCGCGGTCACGGGGCCCTGATCAGCACCGTCACCATCGTCCTGCTCATCGCCAGCTGGGCGATCCTCGTGGCCGGCCGCAACTCGGCGCTGGTGCTGATCGCGGGCATCGCCGTCCTCGATCTGGCCGCGCAGGGCCTGCACATCTCCAATCAGAGCGCGATCTACGCCCTGGACCCGGCCGCCCGCAGCCGTCTCACCACCGCCTACATGGTCAGCTACTTCCTGGGCGGCGCCCTGTTCTCCGCGCTGGCTTCGGTCCTGTACGCGAGCGGTGGGTGGACGGCGGTCTGCGGGCTGGGCGCCGCGGCGGCGGTGCTCGCCCTGATCGTGTGGTCGCTCGCCGGGACGGCGCGGGCGCGCGTCCCCGTGCCCGCGAGCGCCACCGCCGACAGCGATTAGCTCCATCCCGTGCGGGTGCTCGCCGCCTTCGCCACGCGTACGCTCGCCGCCGTCGCCGCCGCGCCTGGCGGCCGCCGCCGCCGCGCCGCGGGCCCGGGGCTCAGCCCGACGGGTTGATCTGGGCCGCGGCGGCGTCCTCGGGATCGGAGATGATCCGCGAGCCCTGGGTGCGACCCCGGCTCAGGAAGCTGAAGGACCAGCGGAACATGACCACGAGACGATTCTGGTAACCGATCAGGTACCAGATGTGGACGGCGAGCCAGATCAGCCACGCGGGCAGGCCGCTGAGGCGCAGGAAGCCCAGGTCGGCGACCGCGCGACCCCGGCCGATCGTGGCCAGGTTGCCCTTGTTGACGTAGTGGAAGGGCTTGACCGGCTGACCGGCGAGCCGGCGGCGGACCGCCTTGGCGGCGTACACGCCCTGCTGGATGGCCACCGGCGCGACCCCGGGCAGGTCCTGCACACCGCCCTGACCGTCGCCGACGCGGACCATGTCACCGAGGGCGATCACCTCGGGATGACCGGGCAGGCTCAGGTCGGGCCCGACGGTCACCCGCCCGGAGCGGTCGACCTCAGCTCCACTGAGCTCGCCGAGCCGCGCGGCCAGGCCCGAGGCCCGCACCCCCGCGGCCCAGATCACCGTACGGGTGACGATCCGCTCGGCGTCCCCGCCCGGCCCCTTCAGGGTGACGCCGTCACCGTCGATGGCGACCACCTCGCGCCCGAGCGTCGGGGTCACCCCGAGCCGCTGCAGCGAGCGCTGCGCCCGCGCCGAGAGGCCGGGCGGGAACCCGCCGAGGACTCGGTCGGTCATCTCCACGAGCAGGATCCGCGTGTCCTCGCCGGAGATCCGCCGGAAGTCGCGGGTCATCGTGTCGCGCGTCAGCTCCCCGATCTGACCGGCGATCTCGACGCCGGTCGGCCCGCCGCCGACCACGACGAAGGTCAGCTCCGCCCGCCGGTCGGCCACCTCGGTCGAGGCCTCGGCCCGCTCCAGTGCCTCCAGGACCCGGGAGCGGACCGCGACCGCGCTCTCCAGGGACTTGACCTCCCCGGCGTACCGGCGCCAGTCGTCGTGGCCGAAGTAGGAGTACGAGGATCCGGTGGCGACGACGAGCGTGTCGTAGGGCACCGACTCGGGGGCGCCGGGGACGCGGTCGGGCGCGAGCCGCACGCGGCGCTGTTCGAGATCGAAGTCGATCACCGCGGCCAGCAGCACGGTCACGTTGGGCGCTGAGCCGAACAGCGCCCGCAGTGGATAGGTGACGTCACTGGGCGAAAGGGCGCCCGTCGCCACCTGATAGGTCAAAGGCTGAAAGAGGTGGAAATTACGCCGGTCGATCAGCGTGACCTGCACGTCCTGGCCGCGGAGCGCCTTGACCACGCGCAGACCGCCGAAGCCGCCGCCGACCACCACCACGCGATGCGGTTCAGATTGTGTCGCCATGGGCTTGAAGGTAGCCGTGCCCGGTCCGGTGTCGAGGCAATCGCCCGCGGCACGGGCGCGGCCTCGCGCCCGAGCCGACCGCGGCCCGCCGTTCCTCAGCTGAGCAGGCCGCGCCGCATCCCCTCGGCCACCGCCGCACCGCGGTCGTTGACCCCCAGCTTGGCGTACAGATTCTGGATGTGCGTCTTGACCGTGGGGACGGCGAGGTGCAGGCGCTCGGCGATGATCTGCGCGGTCCCGCCGTCGGCCATCAGCTCGAGGATGGTCAGCTCGCGGGGGCTGAGGTGGGTGCCGGCCGCTCCACGCTCGCGCAGGGTGGAAGCCAGCCCGGTGCCGACATCGGCGGGCAGGACCGACTCGCCGGAGGCGATGCGCCGGATCGCCTTGCGGATCTCCTCGCCGCTGGCCGCCTTGGAGAGGAACCCGGCCGCGCCGGCGGTCAGCGCCTGCAGGACGAGCTCCCCCGCGTGGTACTCAGAGACGAACAGGACGCGCGTCTCGCTCTCGCTGCGGCGCAGGCGCCGGACGACCTCGCGCCCGTCCAGCTCGGGCATGCGGACGTCGAGGACGGCCACCTGGGGCTGGTGCTTGAGGATCAGCTCCAGAGCCGCCTTGCCGTCGCTGGCCACGGCGATCAGCCGCAGGCTCGGGTCGGCCTCCAGCGTCTCGCGCATCGCCTTGAGGTAGAGCGGATGATCGTCGGCGGCGACGATCGTGGTCGCGGTCGGATCGGCCGCCACCGGCCCGGCCTGCCCGCGCGGCGTCATGTGCCCCAATCCTCGTCGAGCGGGAGCTCGATGCGAACCTGGGTTCCCCGTCCCCCCGGGCCCGGGCCGAAGCCGCTCTCGCCGCCCGCTGCGGCGATCCGCTGGCGGATGATGCGCAGGCCGCCGCGCGGCCCGTGGCCGCCCAGGTCACCGAGCCCGATCCCGTCGTCCGCCACCTCGAGCACGAGCCGGCCCCGACCGGAGCTCACGGCGATGCTCACACGCGTGCCCCGTGAGTGCTTGCGCGCGTTGCGGACCGCCTCCTGGGCGAGCCGGTAGGCGAGCAGGTAGGTGTCGGGCTCGAGCTCCTCGCTCTCGCCGTGGACCTCGTAGACGAAGTCGGTCCCGTCGAACTGGCTCTGGCAGTAGGCGGCGATCGCGGCCACGAGCGGGAGCTCAGGCACGGGAGGCAGCAGCTCGAGCATCAGCCCGCGCAGGCGCGTGGCCGCCGCGTGCACGTCGAGCCGTGCCTCCTCGAGCAGCCGCCCGAGCGCCGGATCCTCGATCAGGTCACGCCGGCGTTCGAGCCCCAGCTCGACCGCCCGCAACGTCTGCACGCTGTCGTCGTGGATGTCGGCGGCGATGCGCAGCCGCTCGCGCTCCTCGGCGCCGGCGAGCTGGCGCAGCAACGCCCCGCGCTGCACGCTGAGGGCCCGGACGTGCTCGAGACTGGCCCGCAGCCGCCGCGATGCCGCCCGCTGCTCGGTTTCGTCCCGCAGCGAGATGACCGCCGCCAGCACCGGGTCCGCGTCGACGGCCACGCGAACGTAGCTCACCTCGAGCCGGGTGCCGTCTCCGGCCACGAAGCCGGCATCGATCTCGCGGGCCCGTCCGCGCCGCCCGGGGTGATACGGGCAGTCCCCGGCCGCGTGCCGCTCCCGGCCGTCGGCGTCGCGATGGACGAGATCGTGCAGGCGGGCACCGACGAGCTCGGCCGGCCCGCGACGCACCAGGGCGCCGAAGGCCGGATTGGCGAACACGATGCGCCCGCCCGGATCCAGGCCGCAGATGCCCTCTTCGCTGACCTGCAGGACGAGCTCGCGCTGCTCGTCGGCCCGCGTGCGCTCGTTGGCCAGGCGCCCGGCGGCGGTCACGTCGATCACGGTGCCGATCACTCGCGGCTGCGGACAGCCGGCCGCCTCGGCCCTCCCGGCCCCCGGCTGCGGACGGCCGAGGGCATCGGCCATCCATGCTCGCATCTCGAGCAGCCGCGCGCCTCCGTCGGGCCGCACGATCCGGAAGGTCCCGTGGTAACAGCCGCGCGGATCGGCCTCCCAGGCGGTGCCGGCGCGCAGGGTCTCCGCGCGATCCGAGGGATGCACCGCGGCCCGCATCAGCTCACGTGACGGCTCGGTGCCCGGATCCACGCCGTAGATCGCGAACATCTCCGGGGACCAGTAGGCGGCGGGAGGGTCCAGCTGCATCCACCACGTCGCGGTCAGGCCCGCGGCCTCGCCGGCGAGCAGCCGGCGCGCCTGGGCGAGAATCCTCTCGTCACCGCCGGCCGGCGATGTCTGGCTGTTGTCATCGCCGCGCAGCAGCACGGTTCCTGCCCCCCCAATGACGAAATCAGGCGTAATGACGGCGGTTACTTTACCGCCCCCCGGTGCCGCCTCCCAACCAGCCAGCCGCGAACGGTCGAGAGATTCGTCCATTCGCCCGCACGAGCGTCGGCGCCGAGGCAGACGACGGCGGCCGGGCTATCAACGGCCGGCCCTCGCGATCCTCGACGTCACCGGGCTGCTCGCCGATGAGCATGACCTGCGCGTCGCGCCGGCCCTGGCCGATCACCGCCTGCGTCGCTCCCTCCCAGAGCTCGCACGCCCGGGCGGTCTGGGCGCGGTCACGCAGGGCACGCAGGGACAGACGACCCGGGATCGGTGGCCATGGTGGATCGCCGCAGTCTGGCGTCATGCCCGTCTCGAGGGTGGGTCGCCCGCGCGTGGAGTCATGCCCCTGGGGTACCCCTGTGACGATGATGGACGCACACATCGGCTGCTCGGGCTGGAATTACGACGACTGGCGGGGACCGTTCTATCCGCCCGGGGAGCCGCGCCGGCGCTGGCTGGAGCTGTACGCGCAGCGCTTTGACACCGTCGAGGTCAACACGACCTTCTACCGCCTGCCCAAGCGCGACAGCGTGGCCGCGTGGGTGGCCCAGACCCCGGAGCACTTCGTCTTCACGGTCAAGGCAAGCCGCTACCTGACCCACATCAAGCGCCTGCGCGACACCGACACCGGGATCGGGCGCTTCTACGAGCGGATCGAGCCGCTGATCGCGGCGGGACGGCTGGGCCCGGTGCTGTGGCAGCTGCCGGCCACCTTTCACCGCGACGACGCGCGCCTGGACAGCTGGCTGGCCGCACTGCCCGCCGGCCGGCACACGATCGAGTTCCGCCATCCCAGCTGGTTTGTGGCGCCGGTGCTGCGCCGGCTGCGCGCACACGGTGTGGCGCTGACCATCGGCGATCACCCCGAGCGGCCCTTCCAGACCTACGCGGCCACCGCCGACTGGCGCTTCGTCCGCTTTCACTTCGGCGCCCGCGGCCGGTCCGGCAACTACTCGGCCGCCGAGCTGGACACCTGGGCCCGGCGCATCGCGCAGTGGCGCCGGCGCACCGAGGTCTATGCCTACTTCAACAACGACTGGAACGCCTACGCCCCGGCCAACGCGCGTGAGCTGGCCCGCCGGACCGGGGGCGGCGCGTGAAAAGTATTCCCCGCGCTCCTCCTCCCGGGTGTACGGTGGCCGCGGATTGGGGGGACCTCGAGACCCGGGGGGCCGGTGGGGTGTGGCAGCGCTGGCCGCCCTGGCGCTGTCGCTCGGCGTCGGGGTCCCGGGCGCCGCCGCGCGATCAGGGCCGGCCTACACGTCGCCGGGCTTTCGGCCGGTGCGCATCCCGCGCACCTTCGTGCCCGTGGCCCCCCCGCCCCCCGTCGTCCTGCCGCCGGGCGGGAACAACCCGCACGTGTTCGTCGACGGTGCCGGCTCGGCGCACATCGCCTTTGCCGATCCCAACGGCACGGGCGCCGACATCATCCGCACCTGCCGGCTGCCGCGCGGGGCGCGGGCCTGCGCGGCCACCGCCGCGCTGACCCCGGACCAGCCCGCCCCCGGCAACGACCCGCAGACCAACCAGGACTTCGACGGGCCCCGACCCCTGGCCGTGGGCAACGAACTGCTGATCGTGGACTCGCGCTGCTGCAACCGCGTGTACGAGCCGAACGGCAGCTTCACCGAGACCCCCGTCTACCTGTACACGTCTGAGGACGCCGGCGCCACCTTCACCGGGCCGACCGACGCCAACCCCTTCGCCGGGGTGATCGGCACCCAGGACCCGTCCGGCGACGCGATCGTCTACGGCGGCGACGTGCCCTCGATCGGGCTCATCTCCTCGGTGCAGACCGGAGGGACGATCTTCCAGGGGGTGCCGGCCGGCAGCTTCACCACCGACACGGCCAACCTCTCCCTGCGTCCCGATCAGCAGGACGCGACCGACGGGCGCCTCGGGCTCGACGGGACGCGCCCGATCGCTGCCTTCTCGGACTTCTCGGGCACGATCACGGTGCGCGAGTGGACGGGCAACGGCAGCGTCAATGACCCCGCGCAGTGGACAGCCCTGCGGCTGACCGGCGCCGACCAGCCCCGCATCGCCGGCGGGCCGGCCGGCATCGAGCTGCTCACCGAGCCGGACATCAGCACCGGCGCCCTGTCGGTGCGCCGGATCGCCCCGGGCGGCGGCTCTGCCGGACCGCCGCAGATCCTGACCCGGCACGCGGCTCAGGCCCCGACGCTCTCCGCCGACCCGGTGAGCGGCATGTTCGCCGCCGCCTGGATCGACGGCTCTGACGACTCCGTGCACGTCCGCACGTCCCCTGACGGCCGCGTGTGGGGCCCGGATCAACTCGTCATGCGCGTCCCCCACGGCCAGCTCGGCCAGCTCTCGGTGGCCGCGACGCGGGACGGTGGCGGCTTTGTCGTGCTGCGCGACGCCCAAGGCGCACCGACCACCTACGACGGCCGGATCCTGGCCGGCCAGTTCGGCCCGGTGAGGGGAACCGGCGCCCCCGGGCTCGGCCTCGCCCCGGGCGGCAGCGGTCCGCCGAGCGGCGATGAGAAGGCCTTCGTGGCCTGTTCGGAGATCCACTTCGGATCGGTCGACATCCGGGCCACCGCCGGGTGCTTCCTGCGTGATCGCGCGCACCCGTCCAGTGGGGCGGGAATCGCCGAGAGCGCGATCAGCCTCAACGGCCTGCAGATCGTCCCCGACCCCGGATCACGGATCTTCGTCGATCCGCACCTGCGCACGATCGTCACCCAGGGCGCGGTCAGTGTGATCGCCCAGGGGGACGGGTCCAACCCCGTGACCCTGTGGCACGGCCCGCTCAAGGTGACCGTCCCCGACGGGGCCAACGTGGGCGCGACCCTGTTCGACTTCCCGATGAGCGAGTTCGCGGCCAACGTGGAGGGCTTCGGGATCAGCGCCCAGGCCAAGGTGATCCTCACCAAGGACGGCGTGCGCATCCCTGTCGACCTCGACATGCCGGGCTACTTCGGCGGCATCACCGGCCACGCGGAGCTGCGCGTGGACGCGAGCACCGGGCTGCACCTGGACTCGCTGCACTTCAACATCGCCGACGTCGACATCGGCGCGCTGGAGATCAAGGACGCCAACCTGCAGTACCAGACCGACGGCGACAAGTGGGACGGCGGCGCGACCGTGATCGTCCCCGGGCCGGGCGTGACCATCGGCGCGCAGCTGCACTTCGCCCGCGGCTCGTTCGTCGGCGGTGAGTTCAAGGTCGGCGAATTCCCCGGTGTCCCGGTGCTCACCGATGTCTGGCTGAACGAGATCCGGATCGGCTTCCGCCTGGATCCGGTCGTCTTCTCCGGCGGGGTGACCTTCGGCTTCCAGCCCATCACCCCTCCGGACACCTACGCCATCGGCGTCCGGGGCGACTTCCTGATCGAGGCCGGGCCGCCCGTTGTGGTGCAGATCAGCGGCGACGGTGCGGTGTTCGGGATCGACATCGCCCACGCCCTGTTCCGCTATTCCAGTGACGGGACGCTGCGGATCGAGGGCAGCGTCGACATCGGCGACCCGTCATCCCTGGGCCTGTCGGGCGGGCTGCGCTTCGGGATCGTCGGCTCGCAGTTCGGAGGCATCATCGACGCCAAGGTGTGCGCCTTTGACCTCTGCGACCGCGCGGCCGTGGCGGCCAACCAACGCGGGCTGGCGGTGTGCCTGGGCGCCCCCGGCAGCATCTCGCATGACTGGGCCGATGGCGTGTTCGACATCGAGACTCACATCGGCAAGTGCGTGGCCGACCGCTACGGTCCCCCGGCGGGCACCGGCGCCGTGCATCGGGCCGGCCGGGCCGCGGTCGGGCAGACCTTCGCCGTGCCGGCGGGCACCGCCGCCTACACGGTGGCCGTGGCCGGGTTCGGCGGGGCCCCGCACGTGACGCTGCTCGGGCCCGACGGGGCGCCGATCGCCTTCGGGGATCCGCGCAACCGCGCGACGAGGGCGGCCTCCGTGCCGGGAACCGTGGAGTCGAACACGACCTTCGTCGGCCTGATGCACCCCCGCGCCGGGACCTACACGCTGATGCCCGACTCCGGGTCGGCGCCGATCACCGGGCTGCGCGTCTCCCGCGGGTACGACACCCCGAAGGTGACGGCCCGTCTCGGCGGCGCCGGCCGCCGGCGCACGCTGCGCTACCGGATCTCCGGCAACGCGCCCGGCACGACGATCGTCTTCGTCGAGCGCGGGCCCGCCGGGGATGTCCCGATCGGGCGCGCCGCCGGCGCCGCCGGACGGCTGCGCTTCGCCTCGGGCAAGGGACCGGGCGGGCGCCGCACGATCCTCGCCGAGGCGGTCCGCGGCGGCGCGCCGCTGGTCACCGAGACGCTCGCCCACTACACCGCGCCGCCGATCCCCCGCCCGGGCGCGGTCGGCCGTCTGCGGGCCGGACGCGCCCACGGGTCGCTGCGCGTGCGCTTCACCGGC
>DASSZP010000086.1:0-88730 GCA_035713465.1 Solirubrobacteraceae bacterium
CGCGTGTAGGAGACCATCAGCGAGCCGAGCACGGCCACGACCACCGCGGCGACGGCGAGCTGGTCATGGCGCGAGGCGAAGTAGGCGGCCACCGCGGTGAGCACGATCCCCTCCTCGAGCCGGTCCAGCGTCGAATCGAGAAAGGCTCCGAAGGGTGTCCCCTTGCCGGACATGCGCGAGTAGCGGCCGTCCAGCGTGTCCATGATCGAGCCGACGATGAAGGCGATCCCGGCCAGGAAGAACAGCCGTCCGACGAGCAGGCCGGCCGCGGCGCAGTTGAGCACGAACCCGGTGAGCGAGATCGTGTTCGGAGTCAGCCGCGACTCGATCAGCCGCTCGCGCATGATCTCCTGAGTGGTCGGGCCCTCGCCCCGTGAGCGTGAGCGCGGGCGCGACCGTGGACTGCGCGGCGGGGCGGGAGAGCTGGGCTCCGGCATCGACACAGAGGCTATGGCACCTGGGCCAGGAAGGCGGTGACCCGTTCGACCACGGACAGATCTTCAAGCCACGGCCAGTGCCCGCCGCGGGCGACGCTCAGCACGGCGCCGCCGCCGAGCCGCTCCCCGTAGGCCTCGGCCCAGCGCACCGGCAGCCAGGGATCGCGTTCGCCCCAGACGATGAGCGCGGGAACCCTCAGCGTGGACAGCCCGGCGCCCGCAGCAGCCAACCCGGCGGGGGTGGCCGACCGGGCCACCCGCAGGGTCGCCCGTTGGGTGCCCTGGTCGAACTGCTCCCACACCCGCTCGACGCGCTCCTCGCTCCACGCCTGCGGGTCGGCCGCTCCGGCGCGCAGCGCGCGGCCCAGGCGCCGGCGGGTGACCGAGCCCATCACGAGCTCGCCGATCCCCGGCGCCAGCAGTCGCCGGATCCCTCGGGGCCAGGCGAACCCCTCCAGCAGCGGCACCGCGTCGATCACCGCGACGCGCGCCACCCGACCCGGGTGGGCCTGAGCAAAGGCGAGCGCAACCGCCGCACCCCACCCGTGCCCGCACAGCGCGACGGCCTCATCAGGCCGCAGGGTGTCCAGCAGCCGGGCCAGGAAGCGGAGGTGGTCGGCGAGCGCGTAGCCCAGGTGCCCGCCCTTGCTGGAGCGCCCGAACCCGGGCAGGTCGGGCGCCAGCGCGCGGCCCGCGCCGAGGAAGGGCAGCCAGTCGTCGGAACTGGTGGGCACGCTGTGCAGGAACACCGCGGACCTGCCCGAGCCGGCGCTCTCGCGGTAGAAGACGGGCTCGCCGTCGAGCTCGATGGTGTGCTCGGTCACAGAAGTCACAGACACCCCGCCCGCCGGCGAGGATAACGTGACCGCCGGTGAGCGCCGCCCGCCCCCGGATCCTCTGTCTCGGTGACGCGATCGTCGATTTCGTCGGCGAGCGGCCGGGCGCGACTCTGACCGAGGTCGATCGCTTCTCACCGCACTTCGGCGGCGTGGCCGCCAACGTCGCCCTCGTCGCAGCTCGAGACGGGGCGCCGGTGGCGCTGGCCGGCGGCGCCGGTGACGATGCCTGGGGCCGGCATCTGCGCGCCCGCCTTCAGGAGGCGCGCGTCGATGTGTCGCGCTTCGTGCTGGTTGCCGGGATGGAGACGCCGCTGGCCTTCGTCACCTGCGCCGAGGACGGCGAGCCGACCTACCATCTGCGGGGACCGCAACCCGATCTCGTCTCGCGGGCGCTGGGCGACGACGTCGAGGGCGTGGTGGCGGGTGCGGGCGGCCTGTTTCTCTCCACCAACACGCTGGTCGGCGAGGCCGAGCGCACGGTCAGCATGCGTGCCCACGCGGCCGCCCGGCAGCACGACCTGCCGATCGTCTTTGACGCCAACCTGCGCCTGCACCGCTGGCGCTCACGCACCGACGCCGCGGCGAGCGCCAACGCCTGCGTTCGCGGCGCGCTGCTCGTACGAGCCAACCGGGCCGAGGCGGCGCTGATGACCGGTGAGCAGGACCCCGAGCGGGCCGCGACGGCGTTGGTCAAGGCGGGCGCGCGGCTGGTCGTGCTCACCCTCGGGCCCGACGGGGCGATCCTGCGCGGTGCCCTGCGCGCGACCGCGCCCGGCGTCCCCTGCCGGCCGCTCAACACGGCCGGGGCGGGGGACGTGCTCACCGGCACCCTGCTGGCCCGGCTGGCCCTGAGCGGCTTCTATGACTCCTCGGTCGCCGCCGGTCTGCCCGACGCGATCGAGGCCGCCGCGCGCGCGTGCGAGCGCTGGGGGGCCGTCGACTGAGCCCGCCCGCGCCAACGGCTGCCGTCTGGACGCGGCCGACGCCACGGCGGGTCCGGGCAATCCGCGACCGGCTGCGGCTCGTCTACGGGCCGATCGCGCCCCAGCCCCGCGGCCACGGGCAGCCGATCGCCGAGCTGATCCTCACCGTCCTGTCGCAGTCGACCAACGACCGCAACCGTGATGTCGCCTACGTGCGGCTGCGCGATCGCTTCGCGAGCTGGGAGCAGGTGCGCGACGCGCCGGTCGACGAGATCGAGGCCGCGATCCGGCCCGGCGGGATCTCCAAGGTCAAGTCGGCGCGGATCAAGGCCATCCTGCAGGCCATCTCGGACACCACGCCGCACGGCGAGCTCAGCCTGGACGCGCTGGCCGACATGTCCGTGCCCGAGGCGCAGGCGCATCTGTGCGCCCTGCCCGGCGTGGGCCGCAAGACGGCGGCGTGCGTGCTGCTGTTCGCGCTGGGCATGGCCGATGTCCCGGTCGACACCCATGTCTCACGGGTGGGGACGCGGCTCGGCCTGTTCCGCGCCGGGGCGCCCTTCCTGGAGATGCACGACACGATGCTCGCCCTCACCCCCGCCGGTCAGGAACTGGAGCTGCACATGAACCTCCTGCGCCACGGGCGGCGGACCTGCCACGCGCGGCGGCCGGCCTGCGAGGCCTGCGCTCTGCTGCGCATGTGCCCCACCGGTCTCGCCCTGAGACGCTGAGATCGGGCTCCGCGGCTGGTCTCGAGCCGCTCAGATCTGCTACGCTCTGGCTCAGATTTTGAGATTCGAACAGGAGTAGACAGCAACTATGGCTAAGACCATCGGAATCGACCTCGGGACGACCAATTCGTGCATGGCCGTGCTCGAGGGGGGCGAGCCCTCGGTCATCGAGAACGCCGAGGGCGGCCGCACCACGCCGTCGGTCGTCGCGTTCACCCAGAGCGGCGAGCGGCTCGTCGGCACCGTGGCCAAGCGCCAGGCGGTGACCAACCCGCAGAACACGATCTTCTCGATCAAGCGCTTCATGGGCCGCAAGGAGGGCGAGGTCCGCGAGGAGGAGTCGATCGTCCCCTACAAGGTCGTCGCCGGCAGCGGTGGCGACGCGCGCGTCGAGGCGGAGGGCAAGCAGTACTCGCCGCCCGAGATCTCCGCGATGATCCTCGGCAAGCTCAAGGCCGACGCCGAGGCCTACCTGGGTGAGACCGTCGACAGCGCGGTCATCACCGTCCCCGCCTACTTCAACGACGATCAGCGCCAGGCGACCAAGGACGCGGGCAAGATCGCCGGCCTCGAGGTCAAGCGGATCATCAACGAGCCGACCGCGGCCTCGCTCGCGTACGGCCTGGATAAGGAGACCGACCAGACGATCCTCATCTTCGATCTCGGCGGCGGCACGTTCGACGTGTCCGTGCTGGAGATCGGCGACGGCGTGTTCGAGGTCAAGGCGACCGCCGGTGACAACCACCTCGGCGGCGACAACTTCGACAAGGCCCTCGTGGACTGGCTGGTGGCCGAGTTCAAGAAGTCCCAGGGCATCGACCTGAGCGCGGATCCGATGGCGCTGCAGCGGCTCTACGAGGCAGCCGAGAAGGCCAAGATCGAGCTCTCCACCACGCAGGAGACGCAGATCAACCTGCCCTTCATCACCGCCGACGCCTCCGGTCCCAAGCACCTGGACACCCGGCTGACGCGCGCCAAGCTCAACGAGCTGACCGCCAAGCTGCTCGACCGCACCGTCGCTCCGGTCCGCCAGGCGCTGGACGACGCCAAGGAGAAGGGCGCGGCCACGATCGACCACGTCGTCCTGGTCGGCGGCATGACCCGCATGCCCGCCGTGCAGGAGAAGGTCAAGGAGCTGACCGGCAAGGAGCCGCACCGGGGCGTCAACCCCGATGAGGTCGTCGCTGTCGGCGCCGCGATCCAGGCCGGCGTGCTGGCCGGGGACGTCAAGGACGTGCTGCTGCTCGACGTCACCCCGCTCACCCTCGGCATCGAGACCAAGGGCGGCGTGATGACCAAGCTGATCGAGCGCAACACGACGATCCCGACGCGCAAGTCCGAGGTCTTCTCGACCGCGGAGGACAACCAGCCCAGCGTGGAGATCCACGTCCTGCAGGGCGAGCGCGAGATGGCGACCTACAACAAGAGCCTGGGCAAGTTCCAGCTCACCGGCATTCCGCCGGCGCCGCGGGGCATCCCGCAGATCGAGGTTGCCTTCGACATCGACGCCAACGGGATCCTCAACGTGTCGGCCAAGGACCTCGGCACCGGCAAGGAGCAGAAGATCGAGATCCGGTCGGGCTCCGGCCTGTCCGACGAGGAGATCAAGCGCATGGTCTCCGACGCCGAATCGCACGCCGAGGACGACAAGCGCCTGCGCGAGCTCGCCGAGGCGCGCAACAACGGCGAGAACGCCGCCTACCAGGCCGAGCGCCAGCTCACCGAGCTTGGTGAGACCGTCGACACCTCCTCCAAGGAGGAGATCGAGGCGGCCATCAAGGCGGTCCGCGAGAGCCTCACCTCCGAGGACGCCGCTGACATCACGGCCAAGACCGACGCTCTGCAGTCGGCCTTCCACAAGGTCTCCGAGGCGATGTACCAGCGCGCCCAGGAGCAGGCCGCGGCGTCGGGCAACGGTGCCCCCACCGACGGTGCGGCCTCCGGCAACGGCGCGTCCCACGAGGAGGACGTCGTCGACGCCGAAGTGGTGGACGAAGGAAAGTAAATGCGCGATCCACGGATTCATGGGGTCCCGGAGCCGGACGATCTTGTGTCCGGCTCCGGGGAACACCCTGGCGAAAAGCCGCTTGAGGTCCCCGACGGGTCATCCCCGTCGGACGCCGAGGGTGGACTGCGATCGTCGTCCGACGGGGACAACCCGTCCGGGGCCGATCGGGATGTCGATCGGTTGATCCCGGATCCGGACGCGCCGGCCGGCTCCGGGACCCCCGAAGCCGGGGGCGCGGGCGAAGGGCTGGGCGAGGGTGCGGCGGAGGTGCCGGGGGCGCAGGTGGTGGACATCGATGTGGAGGCCCTGTCGGCCAAGGCGGCCAAGGCCGAGGAGTACCTCGACCTCGCGCAGCGGACCAGGGCGGAGTTCGACAACTACCGCAAGCGCACGGCGCGGGATGCCGCGGTGGCCCAGGAGCGGGGAGTGATCAAGCTCGCCAAGGAGCTGCTGCCGGCGATCGACAACCTCGATCGCGCGCTGGCCCATGCCGACACGTCGCAGGAGAACGGTGAGGGATCGCTCGTCGCCGGGATCCGGCACGTCCACTCGGATCTGATCGCGGCGCTCAAGCGAGCGGACATCGAGCCGTATTCACCCGAGGGGGAGCCGTTTGATCCCCAGTACCACGAGGCCGTGGCCCAGCAGCCCGTCGAGGGCGCGCAGGCCGGCACGGTGGTCGAGGTCTACCAGCGGGGCTATCGCCGGGGCGAGAACGTGCTGCGGCCCGCGCGCGTCGTCGTGGCCGGGTAGCCGAGGGAGGACACCGTGGCTGACCGGCCCGACTACTACAAGGTCCTGGGGGTAGGCAAGAACGCCTCCGACGAGGAGATCAAGAAGGCCTACCGCAAGCTGGCCCGCCGGTACCACCCCGATCGCAACGCGGGCGACAAGGTGGCCGAGGAGCGTTTCAAGGAGATCTCCCAGGCCAACGACGTGCTCTCGGATCCCGAGAAGCGCAAGGCCTATGACCGCGGTGGCGTGCTGGGTGGCTTCGGGATGCCCGGCGGCTTTGATCCGGCCGCGTTCGGCGGCGGCTTCGGGGACATCCTGTCCGACCTGTTTGGCCGCGCCGGCGGGGCCGCCGGCCGCGGTCCCGCCGGCGGCGGCGTGCGCAGCGGCCCGCAGCGCGCGGCGCGGGGCCGCGACCTGGAGACCGAGGTGTCGCTCGGCTTCGAGCAGGCCGTCAACGGCGCCCAGGTGCCGCTGGCCGTGCCGACCTCCCAGCCCTGCCCGACCTGTCACGGGTCCGGCGCCAAGCCGGGCACCGTGCCGCGCGTCTGCCCGGTCTGCGAGGGCCGCGGCCTGGAATCCCAGAGTCAGGGCATCTTCTCGATGTCCCAGCCGTGCTCAAACTGCCACGGGTCGGGCACCGTCATCGACGACCCGTGCCCGACCTGCAACGGCAGCGGCGCCCAGCGCTCGGTGCGCCGCATGCGGGTCAACATCCCGGCCGGGGTCCGTGACGGCAGCCGGATCCGCCTGGCCGGAAAGGGCGAGCCGGGACTGCGCGGTGCCGACCCCGGAGACCTCTACGTGATCACCCGCGTTTCGGAGTCCCCGGTGTTCAAGCGCACCGGCGACAACCTCGAGGTCGAGGTGCCGCTCACCATCCCCGAGGCGATCCAGGGGGGCGTGATCGAGGTCCCGACCCTGAACGGATCCAAGCGGCTGCGCGTGGCTCCGGGCACGCGGCACGGCACCGTCCAGCGGCTGCGCGGCGAGGGGCCGCAGCGCCTGGGCGGCAAGGGTCGCGGTGATCTGCGCTACCGCTTCGTGATCGACGTCCCCGCCGCGCTCTCCCCCGAGCAGTCCGAGGCGGTCGACAGGCTGTCTGAGGTGATGAACGGCAATCCCCGCGAGCGGCTGTTCGCGGCCAGCGCGTCCGGAGGTGAGTCCTGATGGCCACGCGACGGTTGAACACGCGGGTCCAGGTGTCCTCGGACCGCGGCGTATTCATGATCTCGGTCGCGGCCGAGCTGGCCGAGATGCATCCCCAGACCCTGCGGATGTATGAGTCACGCGGGCTGATCGAGCCCAAGCGCTCGCCCAAGGGCACACGCCTGTACTCGCACCGCGATGTCGAGCGCCTGCGGCGCATCCAGGAGATGACCGCCGAGCTCGGCATGAACCTGGCCGGCGTCGAACGGGTCTTTCAGCTCGAGGATGCGCTGGAGGCGATGCGGCGCAAGCTGGCCGGGATGGAGAAGCGGGCGCGCGAGCTGAGCGCCGAGGTCGAGCGCCTGGAGAGCCTGCGCCGCGAGCTGCGGGCCGAGATCGTCCCCTACGTGCGCGGCGGCGAGCTCGTCCGGCACGCCGATCTGCAGCGCGTCACGCTCGGCCGGCGCACGGGTCCAGCGCGCTCCTGACCGGTGTCGGCGCGGGGACGCTGTGCGTCCCGGCACCGGTGAGGTGCCACCCGGCCGTGTGCAACGATCCAGGCGGGAGGCGAGGTCGCCGAGTCCGTCAAACAGGGAGCCGTCGTGGTCAAGCAATGCTGGGGTAGGGCGCAGGCAGGCCGCGCCGCGCTGATCGTCGTCCTGCTGCTCGCAACCAGCAGCGCCACCGCGCTGGCCGCCGGCCCGGCGCACATCGCCCGCCTCGGCCGGGCCCCCGCGACCCAGTCGCTGTCGCTGGTGCTGCCGCTGAACGCCGACCTCTCCGGGCTCGAACGCCTGGCCGACGCGGTCAGCACTCCGGGCTCCCCGAGCTTTCGTCACTACCTCTCGGTGGCGCAGCTGGCGCGCCGCTTCGGAGCCACCCCCTCGGTCCGCGCGCGCGTCACGCGTTACCTGCGGCGGGCCGGCGGCCGCGACGTGCGCATCGATCGCACCGGGCTGTTCGCCGACGCGACGATGAGCGTCGCTCGGGCTCAGCGCACCTTCGGCGCAGCCCTGACGCGCTATCAGGCCGGACGGGCCACGCGGTTCATCGCGCCCAGCGGCGCCGCCCGCGTGCCCGCGGCCCTGTCCGGCGCGGTGACCGGGGTCGTCGGGCTCGACACGCGACCGCTGTTCGGCCCGCCTCCCGCGGGCGCCGGCGCGGTGCGCCATGCCCCAGCGTCGTTCCGGGCCGAGAACACCAACTCCGGCTACGCATCGCGATCAGGCACGCCGAACGGCTGCGCCGGCGCGATCGCCGACCGCGGTTTCACGCCCAACCAGTACCTGACCGCGTACGATTTCGCCGGTCTGCAGGCGGCGGGCGCGACCGGCACCGGCGAACGCGTCGCCCTGATCGAGATCGACGGCTTCAAGTACTCGGACATCACCGGCTTCGCCAGCTGCTTCGGGCTGCGGGTGCCCGCCATCAACGGATTCGGCGTCGGCGTCAAGCACCCGCTGGCGCCCGGCGGTGAGAGCACGCTCGATCTCGAGGTGCTCGACGCCGCCGCGCCCGGCCTGAGCGCGATCGACGTCTACGAGTCACATTCACGCGCGTCCGACGTGCTGCGGGCCATGACCGCGCCGCTGCAGAACCGCGGCCGGACACCCGAGATCATCTCTGCCTCGCTGGGCACGTGTGAGCCCGCACTCGCGCTCGCCGTCGGCGTTGCCGGCATCCGGGCGATCGAGGGCGCCCTGGCGCTCGAATCTGCGGCCGGCATCTCCGTGCTGGCCGCGTCGGGGGATTCCGGGTCCAGTGACTGCATCGGGCGCGATGGCCCGATCCCGGCGCTGGCGGTCAACTTCCCGGCGTCGTCCCCGTACGTGACCGCGGTGGGGGGGACGAACATCCAGCTTGACCCCACCAACCAGATCTCAGCCCAGATCACCTGGAACGACTCACCCGACAACGCCGGTGCCGGCGGGGGCGGGCTGAGCCATGCCTTCCGGCGGCCCAGCTACCAGAAGGGCTTTTTGGACTCGAGCTTCCGCGGCGTACCCGACGTCGCACTGCTGTCTGACCCGCTGCCCGGGTACGCGGTCTATTGCACGGCCACCGAGTGCGAGCAGGGAGGCGGTCCGGGACCATGGATCGCCGTCGGGGGGACCAGTGCCGCCACGCCGCTGCTGGCCGGCGGCTTCGCGCTCGTCGATCAGGTGCTGCGCCTGCACCGCAAGCAGAACCTGGGCTCGGCCAACGCCGTCATGTACCGGATCGCTCGCGAGAACGGCGCCGCCGGCGTCTTCTCCGACGTCACCACCTCCGACAACGATCTCGGCGCCTCGCTCAGCTCGCACAAGCCGCTGGGCTGCTGCTCGGCGGGCCCCGGCTATGACCTGGCCACCGGCTTGGGAGGAGTGGATCTCGGCAAGCTCGCCTTCCTCACCGCGGCCGATCAGGCGGCGATCGCCCGGGTCGGGGTCTCGGTCGGCCGCCAGCGGCCGCTCGCCCACCGCGGGGTCGTCGCGCGCGTCAGCTGCAGCCGGCGCTGCCTGGTCTCGGCCCGCGTCACGATCAGATTGCCCCGCGCGCGTCCGGTGCGGGCGTCCTCGCCGCGCCGCCTGCTGCTCAAGAAGGGCTCGCGCACGATGACCGTGCGCCTCAGTCCGCGCCAGGTGCGCGCCGTGCGCGCGGCGCTGCATCGTCATCACCGCATCGACGCCGAGGTCGTGGCGGTGCTCACGGACTCCGGCAACAACGTCGAGGCGACCAGCCGCCCGCGCCGGCTGCGCGTCACCGGCTGACCGACCCGCTCAGCGGTACACACCCGCCCGGCAGGACCGTAGTCACCCTTGCCAGGGAGGCTCTGGCGTGCGATAATCTTAGTGAGCACGACTAAGATTTTTACGCCCGAAACAGAGACCGTCCATGCAACCAGATCGCTTCACCATCAAATCCCAGGAGGCGCTGCAGGCCGCCCAGCGGCTGGCCGACGAGCGCCACAACCCGCAGACGACGCCCGAGCACCTGCTCGCCGTCCTGCTCGCGCAGGACGCAGGCATCGTCGTCCCTGTGCTGCGCAAGCTCGGGGCCGAGCCCGGGGCCATCCGCAGCCAGGTCAACCGTGCCCTGGATGCGCTGCCCACCGTGACCGGCGGCGCCGGTCAGGATCCCGCCGGCGGCTCGAGTGAGCTCGTCCAGATCCTGCGCGCGGCCGAGAACGAGATGCGCGAGCTCGGTGACGAGTACGTCTCCACCGAGCATCTGCTGCTCGCCCTGTCCGCTCATCCCGGGGCGGCCGGCGACGCGCTGCGCTCGGGCGGGGCCGGCCATGACGATCTGCTCAAGGCGCTCTCCGAGGTCCGCGGCTCACACCGGGTGACCGATCAGAGCCCCGAGGAGAAGTTCCAGGCCCTGGAGAAGTACGGCCGCGATCTCACCGAGGCCGCCGCCCAGGGCAAGCTCGACCCCGTGATCGGGCGCGACGACGAGATCCGCCGGGTCATCCAGGTGCTCTCCCGGCGCACCAAGAACAACCCCGTGCTGATCGGTGAGCCCGGGGTGGGCAAGACGGCGATCGCCGAGGGCCTCGCGCAGCGCATCGTCTCCGGCGACGTGCCCGAAGGCCTGCGCGATCGCCGCGTCATCTCGCTCGACGTCGGTGCGCTGATCGCGGGCTCCAAGTACCGGGGGGAGTTCGAGGACCGGCTCAAGGCCGTCCTGAAGGAGATCGCCGACGCCCAGGGCACGATCATCCTGTTCATCGACGAGCTGCACACGATCGTCGGGGCAGGCGCGGCCGAGGGAGCCGTCGACGCCGCCAACCTGCTCAAGCCGATGCTCGCCCGCGGTGAGCTGCGCGCGGTGGGCGCGACGACGCTGGACGAGTACCGCAAGCACATCGAGAAGGACGCCGCGCTGGAGCGCCGCTTCCAGCCCGTGTACGTCGGTGAGCCGAGCGTGCAGGACACGATCGCCATCCTGCGCGGGCTCAAGGAGCGCTACCAGGTCCATCACAAGGTCCGCATTCAGGACTCGGCCCTGGTCGCCGCGGCCACGCTCAGCCACCGCTACATCGCCGACCGCTTCCTGCCCGACAAGGCCATCGACCTGGTCGATGAGGCCGCGTCGCGGATCCGGATGGAGATCGACTCAAAGCCCACCGAGATCGACGAGGTCGACCGCCACATCATGCAGCTGGAGATCGAGCTGCAGTCGCTGGGCGACGACGATGATCCCGGCACCGTCGCGCGGCGCGAGCAGCTCGAGCGCTCGCTGGCCGAGGAGCGCGAGACCTCGGCCGGCATGCACGCCGAGTGGGAGGCCGAGAAGGCCAGCCTGGGCGCGGTGGCCGATCTGCAGGAGCAGCTCGAGTCCGCGCGCACCGAGCTCGAGCGCGCGCAGCGCGAGTCCGACCTGGGCCGGGCGGCCGAGCTTCAGTACGGCACCATCCCCGAGCTCGAGAAGGCGCTGGCTGCCGCCGAGAGCGCCGAGGCATCGGCCGAGACGGCGACGGCGCGCTTCCTCAAGGACGTCGTCGACGCCGAGGACGTGGCCGAGATCGTGGCCAAGTGGACGGGCGTGCCGGTCACCCGCCTGATGGAGGGCGAGATCGAGAAGCTCGTGCACATGGAGGAACGGCTGCACCAGCGGGTCGTCGGGCAGGATGAGGCGGTCACCGCGGTGGCCAGCGCCCTGCGCCGCTCGCGCGCCGGGCTGCAGGATCCCGATCGTCCGATCGGCACGTTCCTGTTCCTGGGCCCGACCGGCGTCGGCAAGACCGAGCTGGCCCGCGCGCTGGCCGAGTTCATGTTCGACACCCAGGAGGCGATGGTCCGCATCGACATGTCCGAGTACATGGAGAAGCACGCGGTCTCGCGCCTGGTCGGCGCGCCTCCCGGCTACGTCGGCTACGAGGAGGGCGGTCAGCTGACCGAGGCGGTGCGCCGCCGGCCCTACTCCGTGGTGCTGCTCGACGAGATCGAGAAGGCCCATCCCGACGTGTTCAACGCGCTGCTGCAGGTGATGGACGACGGCCGGCTCACCGACGGTCAGGGCCGCACGGTGTCGTTCAAGAACACCGTGCTGATCATGACCTCCAACATCCCGGGCGGTCGCGCCGGGGTCGAGGCGCACTTCAAGCCCGAGTTCGTCAACCGCCTGGATGACATCGTCGAGTTCGACCCGCTCAGCCGCGAGCAGATCGGCGCGATCGTCGACCTGCAGGCGGCCGGCATCGTGCGCCGGGTGGCCGAGCGCGACATCACGCTCGAGCTCACCGACGACGCGCGGACGCTGATCGGCAACCTCGGCTATGACCCGACCTACGGGGCCCGCCCGCTCAAGCGGGTGATCCAGAAACGGCTGGTCGACCCGCTGGCCCTGGCCATCCTCGAGGGCCGCTTCGCGGCCGGGGACACCGTCCGGGTCGGCGCCGCCGACGGGGAGCTGACCCTCGAGCGGGTGAAGGCCCCGCAAGCCACCGCGGCCTGATCCGGCACCCGACGCGGGCGGGGCGGGCTCACGCGAGTCCGTCCCCGTCCGGCGGTGTCGCCCGTTCAGAAATTCCGCAAGATTTCCGAGCGCACGTCACGCCGTCGCGCGGATCGCGGTACATACGGCTGCGATCGGGGCCCCGATCGGGTACAAGTGACGGCACTCGCCAACCACTCAAGGGAGGGGACGCAGTGCCCACCTACATCATGCTCACGACCCTCAACCAGGACGGGGTCCAGACGATCAAGAACAACCCGTCCCGGATCAAGGAGGTCAACAAGGAGATCGAGCAGCTCGGCGCGAAGGTCATGGCGCAGTGGGCGACGCTCGGTCACTTCGACTTCATCAACGTCGTCGAGGCCCCCGACGAGGCGACGATCGCCCGCGTTTCGCTCGAGCTCGGCTCCCGCGGCACGGGCAAGTACGAGACGCTGAGCGCGATTCCGATCGACGACTTCATCAGTTCGATCTGAGTGCGGCCCCGAGCTGAGCACCACCGCCGGCTGCGGTGCGGCCGGTGAGCGGCGGCCTGCCCGCGCGCGTCCTCGTGCTCGGCGCGGGCGCGCGCGAGCACGCGCTCGTCCAGGCGCTGCTGCGCTCCGCGTCCGCGCCGGAGGTGCTGTGCGCCCCCGGCAACGCGGGCATCGCCGCCGAGGTGGCGGTCCCGGCCCCCGATCTGGACGCCGCCGACGCCCAGGCGGTGCTCGCGCTGGTGGCCGAGCATGCGGTCGAGCTCGTCGTCGTCGGCCCCGAGGCGCCGCTGGTGGCCGGGGTGGCCGACGCGCTGGCCGAGGCGGGGGTGGCCTGCTTCGGACCCGGGGCGGGCGCCGCCCGGCTGGAGGGCTCCAAGGCGTTCTGCAAGGAGATCATGGTCGCCGCCGGCGTGCCCACCGCGGCCTACAGCGTCGTCACCGACGTCGAGTCGGGCATGGCCGCGATCCCCGGCTATCCGGTCGTGATCAAGGCCGACGGTCTGGCCGCCGGCAAGGGCGTGATCATCGCCGCCGACGAGACCGAGGCGCGAGGGGCGTTGACCGCGCTGCTGGTCGAGCATCGGTTCGGCACCGACCGGGTGCTCGTCGAGGAGTTCCTGGACGGGGAGGAGCTCTCGCTGCTGGCTCTGTGCGACGGGGAGACGGCCCTGCCGCTGGCCTCCGCCCGGGACTACAAACGGATCGGCGACGGTGACCGCGGGCCCAACACCGGCGGTATGGGCTCCTACTCGCCGGTCGTCGCCGTCGGCGACGCGCGCGCCCGTGAGATCTGCGCCGCCGTGCACCAGCCGGTGCTCGATGAGCTGGCGCGCCGGGGAACGCCGTTTCACGGCGTCCTCTACGCGGGGCTGATGATGACCGCGGCCGGTCCGCGGGTGCTGGAGTTCAACGTGCGCTTCGGCGATCCCGAGACGCAGGCCATCCTGCCCCGGCTCGACAGCGACCTGCTCGAGCTGCTGTCGGCCGCCTGCACCCCCGGGGGGTTGAGCACGGCCTCCGTGGCCTGGCGGCCGGAGAGCGCCGTCACCGTCGTGCTGGCCAGCGGTGGCTACCCGGAGTCATCGTCGTCCGGTGACGTCATCACCGGTCTTGACCGGGTGCCGGACGGGGTGTTCGTCACCCACGCGGGCACCGCGCGCAGCGCCGACGGGGGGTCGATCGTGACCGCCGGTGGGCGCGTGCTCAGCGTCACGGCACTGGGTGCGGACGCCGCTGACGCCCGGGCGGTTGCCTATGCTGCAGCCGTGATGATCGAATTCGACGGACGTCAGATGCGCAGTGACATCGCCGCCGGAGCGCTGCGATGAGCGCCGAGGAGATCCCGCCCACCGAGCCGGTGCTCGCCGGGACCGGCGCCGCTCCGGACCCCGAGCGCGAGGCGGTCCCGGCTCCGATTCCGGCGTCCGAGGCGCCGATGGCCGAGACGGCGGCCGAGATCGAGGAGCTCGACACCGACGCGCCGCGGGTCGGGATCGTGATGGGTTCCAAGAGCGACCTGCCCGCGATGGAGAAGGCGGCGGCCGAGCTCACCGAGCGGGGGATCAGCTCAGAGACGCGCGTGATGTCCGCGCACCGGGACCCCGACACGGTGGCCGACTACGCCAAGAACGCCCGGATGCGCGGCCTGAAGGTGATCATCGCCGGTGCCGGGCTGTCGGCCGCGCTGCCCGGCGTGGTCGCCGCGCACACCGATCTGCCCGTGATCGGAGTGCCACTGACCAGCCGCACGTCGGTCGCCGGAGGGCTGGACGCCCTGCTGTCGATCGCGCAGATGCCCCCCGGTGTGCCGGTGGCGTGCGTGGGTGTCGACAACGCGCGCAACGCGGCTGTGCTCGCCGCGCGCATCCTCAACGCCTGATGGGCGCTGCCGCCGACGCTGGCGCGTGCGCGCGACCCGGATGGTCGCGCGCCGGGAAACCGCCGGTCAGGCGGTGGCGGGACAGGGCGCCGGCTCGGCCGGGCGGCTCAGATCCTGGATGTACTGCGCGATCACGGCTGTCGTCAAGCGCCGGCGCCGGGGCGACTTGCGGGGCTCGAGCTGGACGGACTGACTCTGGTTCGGCATGGCTTCCTCACTTGCTGCCACTCGCGACAACGGGACCGTTGTACGATGAGTGCCGTACGATAGCAAACGTACGACGACCGTCGTACAATTGCTGAGGAGATCGATGTCAGTCCAGACACCCGAAGCGATTGCCCACCCCCAGCGCGACGAGATCGAGCTCAGTGCCGTGCTGCACGCGCTCAGCGATCCCGTCCGCCTGCGCATCGTGGCCGAGCTGGCCACGGCCGAGGGCGCGCACACGTGCGGAAGCTTCGCGCTGCCGGTGACCAAATCGACCTGCACCCATCACTTCAAGGTGCTGCGCGAGGCCGGCGTCATCCATCAGCGCCAGCAGGGCACGACGCGGCTGAACACGCTGCGCCGCGACGATCTCGAGGCCCGCTTCCCCGGCCTGCTGGCCACGGTCCTCGCGGCGGCCGGCGACTGCCCCGCCGCGCGGGTCGCCTGACCCCCCACCAGTTAGGTGATCGCGCGCTACACCCGGCCCGAGCTGGCCGAGCTCTGGTCAGACCGCGCGCGCTTTGACGCCCTGCGCGAGGTCGAGGTCGCCTGCTGCGAGGAGATGGACGGCCCGACGCCCGAGGAGCTCGAGGCGATCCGGTCCGCGACCTTCACCGTGGAGGCAATCAACGAGCGCGAGCGGGTCACCGACCACGATGTCGCGGCCTTCGTCGACGTCCTGTCCGAGTCGGCCGGCCCGGCCGGGCGCTGGATCCATTATGGGCTGACCTCCAGCGACGTCCTGGACACCGGCCTGGCGCTGCAGATCCGGACCGCCGGCGAGTATGTGCTGCCCGGTGCGCGCCGGCTCGTGGACGTGTTCGCCCAGCGCGCCCGCGAGCACGTCGCCACGCTCTGCGTCGGGCGCACCCACGGCATCCACGCCGAGCCGACCACCTTCGGGATCAAGCTGGCGGGCTTTGCCTTCGAGGCCGAGCGCAACCGCGTCCGCCTCGAGCGCGCCTTCGCGCAGGCCGCCGTCGGGGCCGTGTCCGGTGCCGTCGGGACCTACTCCGCCACCTCCCCGGAATTCGAGGCGCGGGTGCTCGCCCGGCTTGGCCTCAAGGCCGAACCGGTCTCGACCCAGGTCGTGCCCCGCGATCGCCACGCGGAGCTTTTGAGCGCGATCGCGCTGGCCGGCGCCGGCCTCGAGCGCTTTGCCACCGAGCTGCGTCACCTTGCGCGGACCGAGGTGGCCGAGGCCCGGGAGCCGTTCGGCTCAGGCCAGAAGGGCTCGAGCGCGATGCCGCACAAGCGCAACCCGATCAAGTCCGAGCAGGTCACCGGGCTGGCCCGGGTCCTGCGCGGCAATGCCCAGGCGGCCCTGGAGAACGTGGCGCTGTGGCACGAGCGCGACATCTCCCACTCGTCGGTGGAACGCATCATCCTGCCCGACTCGACCAGCCTGCTAGATCACATGCAGCGGCGGGTGATCGCCCTGGTCGAGGGCCTGGTCGTCGACCCGCGGCGCATGCGCGAGAACCTCGAGCTCACCTACGGCGCGCTCTTCTCCCAGCGCCTGCTGCTGGCCCTCGTCTCCGCCGGATCGAGCCGGGACGACGCGTACCGGATCGTGCAGCGCCTGGCCCAGCGGGCCCTCGATGACCGCATCGCGCTGCGCGAGCTGCTCGCCGGCGATCCGGCCGGCGAAGGCCTGGATCTCGATGCGATCTTCGACTACGGGCCCTACGTCGTCCACGCGGAGACGATCGTCAGCCGCCTGGACGCGATCACCTCGCCGGCCTGACCGGACCGCGAACCGGCCCAGGCCTGGCGCCGCGAGCGCGGGGGTTGACTTCGACCGAGCGCTTCACGAGGCTTGGCCACTCCAGGGACGCCACCGGGGCCGTCCCAGCAGCAAGGAGGACCAATGAGGGCTGTATCTCGCCGACGGCCATCGGGGGCGATGGTCGTGGCCATGTGCGCGCTGGTGCTCGCGGCGTCGGGCACCGCGATCGCCGCCACCAAGCTGGTCAACGGGGACAAGCTGATCCGCAAGGGCACCCTGTCCGCGAACCGCATCCGCAACCATTCGATCACCGGCACGCAGGTCAACCTGCGCAAGCTGGGGACGGTGCCCAACGCCCGGCATGCGCTCACCGCAGGCACAGCCGCCAGCGCGGCGACCGCGGTCAACGCAGTCAACGCGACGAACGCGACCCACGCGTTGAGCGCGACCAGCGCCACCAACGCCACCAACGCCATCAACGCCACCAACGCCACGAACGCCACGAACGCGACGAACGCGACGAACGCGGCAAATGCTGCACGGGCGCAATCGTCGGCCAGCACCGATCAGATCAAGACCTGGTACGCGACCGCATCGGTCGGTGGCACGGTGACCCTGGCGACGATCGGCCCGTTCACGTACACCGGGGCCTGCACCACGGTGAGCGGCAATCCGCACGCCCAGACCCTCGTGGCCACCAGCCAGGACGGTTCTGTCGCTGACTCCTACGCCGCGGTGAGCGGGTATCCCGCCAGTGACTCCAACGTCACGTTCGGCTCGGCCACGCCTCCGATCTCGGTCGGCTACGCGTCGAACGAACACATCAGCCAGAGCACGGCGGGAGCCCACTGGGTCGGTCCCTACGACGGCTCGGACACCCAGCTCTCGGGCGACGGGCACACCTACGTCAACACGTTCGCCAGCGTGGGCACCGACATCCAGGGCGCCGATTGCGTCTTCGTCGGCCACGCCATCGTCCAGACCAACTAGACCACCGGCGGTCGGCGGGGCCCAGCGCCGGGCCCCGCCGCCGGTCCGGCTCCGTCCGGTTCGTCAGAGGCGGCCGCTAGGATCGCGCCCATGGCTGCCGCCCTCTCCGACCTCACCCTGCTCGCCTCCGGCAAGGTCCGCGAGATCTATGACCTCGGGCACGAGCTCCTGCTCGTGGCCTCGGACCGGATCTCCACCTATGACGCCGTCCACCCGACGCCGATCCCCGACAAGGGCAGCGTGCTCACCGGCCTCTCGGCCTTCTGGTTTGAGCGCACCTCGGACATCGTGCCCGGACACATGGTCTCGGTGACCGACGGTGTGCCCGAGGAGGCCCGGGGACGCGGCATGGTGGTCAAGAAGCTCACGATGCTGCCGGTCGAGTGCATCGTGCGCGGCTACATCACCGGCTCGGGGTGGAAGGACTACCAGGCGACGGGCACCGTCTCCGGACTGAAGCTGCCCGACGGGCTGCGCGAGTCCGACCAGCTGCCCGGGCCGCTGTTCACGCCCTCCACCAAGGCTGAGGTCGGCCACGACGAGGCGATCGACTTCGAGGGCGCCGCCGAGCTGCTCGGTGACCGCGCGCTGGCCGAGCGCGTCCGCGACGTGTCGCTGGCGCTCTACAACTTCGCCGCCGACCACGCCCGCGAGCGCGGGATCATCCTCGCCGACACCAAGTTCGAGCTGGGCCTGGACGCCGACGGCACCCTGACCCTGGGCGATGAGGTCTGCACGCCCGACTCGTCGCGTTTCTGGCCCGCCGACGGCTATGAGCCCGGTCACGGCCAGCCCAGCTTCGACAAGCAGTTCGTCCGCGACTGGGCGTCCTCGACCGGGTGGGACCGCAACCCCCCCGCGCCCGCCATCCCCGACGAGGTCGTCGCCCGCACGCGGGAGAAGTACGTCGAGGCCTACGAGCGGATCACCGGCCAGTCGTTCGCCGACTGGCGCGCGCGGACCGGCAGCTAGTCCGCGGTGCGCGCCCGCGTCCTGGTCACGCCCAAGTCGGGGATCCTCGATCCCCAGGGGCAGGCGGTCGAACGGGCCCTGCCCGCGCTGGGTTTCACGGGCGTGCGCAACGTCCACGTCGGCCGGCTGATCGAGCTCGAGGTCGAGGACCCCGAGCGGCTGCCGGAGATGTGCGAGCGGCTGCTGACCAACCCGCTGATCGAGGACTACGAGATTACAGTCGGGGGGACACCCCCCGACGACCCCCCGGCAGAGGTCTCGGCGGCCCCGTGAAGTTCGGCGTCGTCCGCTTCCCCGGGTCCTGCGACGAGGTCGACGCTCAGCTCGCGGCCCAGCGGGTCGCCGACGCGGTCATCCTCTGGCACGGCGAGCGCGATCTGCAGGGGGTCGACGCGGTCATCGTGCCCGGCGGGTTCTCCTACGGGGACTACCTGCGGGTGGGCGCGATCGCCCGGTTCGCTCCGGTGATGGAGTCGGTCGCCGCCTTCGCCGCCGACGGGGGGCTCGTGCTGGGGATCTGCAACGGCTTTCAGGTTCTGTGCGAGGCCGGGCTGCTGCCCGGGGCGCTGCTCCCCAACACCTCGCTGCGCTTCATCTTCCGCCAGGTCGACCTCGAAGTCGTGCGCGCCGACAGCCCGTTCACCCGCGAGTGCGTGCACGAGCGGCCGCTGTCGATCCCGATCAAGCACACCACCGGGCGCTACTTCGCCCCCGACGGCGAGCTCGAGCGGATGCAGGCCGACGGTCAGGTGCTGCTGCGCTACGCCCCGGGCCAGAACCCGAACGGCTCGATGGGGGACGTGGCCGGCGTGTGCAACGCGGCCGGCAACGTGTTCGGGCTGATGCCGCACCCCGAGCACGCTGTCGACCCGCTCACCGGCTCGACCGACGGACTGGGGATCTTTGCCTCGATGCGCTCCGCCGTCCTGGACCGCGTTGCGGCCGCCGGATGACTGACGTGAGCACCGATCAGCCCCGACGGAACGCCGCGCGGGAGTCGAGGTGAGCGCGATCGCCCGCCACCGCGAGCTCGGCCTCACCGACGCCGAGTACGAGCTCATTCTCCAGGGCCTGGGCCGGGAGCCAACCGCGACCGAGCTGGCCATGCTCTCGCTGATGTGGTCTGAGCACTGTTCCTACAAGCACTCCAAGAAGCTGCTGCGCCGGCTGCCCACCGACGGCCCGCACGTGCTCATGGGACCCGGGGAGAACGCGGGGGTGGTCGACGTCGGCGACGGCCTCGGGATCGCCTTCAAGGTCGAGTCCCACAATCACCCCAGCGCGGTCGAGCCCTTCCAGGGCGCGGCCACCGGGGTCGGCGGCATCCTGCGCGACGTGTTCGCGGTCGGCGCGCGGCCGATCGCGGTGCTGGACTCGCTGCGCTTCGGCGAGCCGGCCAGCTCGCCGCGCTCCCGCTATCTGCTCGACCGCGCCGTGGCCGGGATCGGGCACTACGGCAACTCGATCGGGGTGCCCACGGTCGGCGGGGAGATCTACTTCGAGTCCAGCTACGAGCAGAACTGCCTGATCAACGCGATGTGCCTGGGGCTGGCCCCGCACGAGCGGCTGATCCGCTCGGCCGCGGCGGGACCGGGCAACCTGCTCATCCTGTTCGGCGCGCTCACCGGCCGCGACGGGATCGGCGGCGCCTCGGTGCTGGCCAGCGCCGAGCTCGGCGAGGGCGATGCGGACAAGCGCCCCTCGGTTCAGATCGGCGATCCCTTCGCGGAGAAGAAGCTGCTCGAGTGCTGTCTGGAGCTGCTCGACGCAGAGTTGCTCGTCTCCCTGCAGGACCTCGGGGCCGCCGGGCTGACCTCGTCGGCCTCCGAGATGGCTTCCAAGGGAGGTGTCGGGCTCGACATCGACTGCGACCGGGTGCCGCTGCGCGAGGCCGGGATGGAGCCGTTTGAGATCCTGGTCTCCGAGTCCCAGGAGAGGATGCTGTGCGTGGTGCAGCCCGAGCGCGCCGACGCGGTGATCGCCGTCTGCGCCCGCTGGGAGACGCTGGCCACCGTCATCGGGGAGGTCAACGAGTCCGGCCGTCTGCGTGTGCTGCGCGGCGGTGAGGCCGTGGCCGACATGCCGGTCGGCATCCTGGTCGACGACTGCCCGCTCTACGACCTGGAGCCCGCGCCGCCAACCGAGGACCTGTACCCGGCCCCGGCGATTCGGCTGGCTCCCGAGGCCGATCCGGCGGCGACCCTGCTCGCGCTGCTCGGCTGCGCCAACCTGGCCTCGCGACGCCCGGTCTTTGAGCAGTACGACCCGGTCGTGCAGTCGCGCACCGTGCGCCGTCCCGAGGAGGCCGACGCCGCCGTCCTGATGCTGCCGGTGCCGCCGGCCGGCGACGGGCCGTCGACCCAGCCGGCGATCGCGGTGGCGATCGACGGCAACGGCCGCCGCGTGGCCTGCGACCCCCGTGCCGGAGCCGCCGAGGCCGTCTACGAGTGCGCGGCCAACCTCGCCTGCACAGGCGCCGAGCCGCTCGGTCTGACCAACTGCCTGAACTTCGGCAACCCGGAGAAGCCCCACGTGGCCTGGCAGCTGACCGAGGCGATCGAGGGCCTGGCCGTGGCCTGCGAGCAGCTCGGCGTCCCGGTCGTCGGCGGCAACGTCTCGCTCTACAACGAGGCGCCGAGCGGCCCGATCTTCCCCACGCCGGTGGTCGGCATGGTCGGTCGGCTGCCCGACGCCGAACGCGCCGGCCGCTCCGGGCTGGCCGGGGACGGGGACGCGATCGCGCTCGTCGGCTCTCTGGCCTCCGCCTCCCTGGCCGGCTCCGAGCTGGCCAAGCTGCGCGGCCAGGCTCCGGTCGGTCCGCTGCCCGTCCTGGATCCCGACGCGGCCCGCCAGGCCCACACCGTGGTCCGCGAGGCCGTGCGCGCGGGCGTGGTGACCGGCGCGCACGATGTCGCCGACGGCGGCCTGGTCGTGGCCCTGGCCGAGGCCTGCCTGGCCGGTGGCGCCACCGGGATCGGCGCCACGATCACGCTGCCCGGTGGCATCGAGCCGTTCGGCGAGGCGCCCGGGCGCGCGTTCGTCGTCTCCGGCGACCCCGAGGCGCTGGCCGGGCTGCCCGGGGCGGCGGTGATCGGCCGGGCCGGCGGTGAGCGGCTGGTCATCGACGGCCTGCTCGATCTCGCTGTTTCCGAGCTTCGCGATGCCCGCGAGCGGGGACTGCTCGGATTCCTGTAACCGCCGTTGCTAGCCTTGCCGGACGGCCCTCAGAATGGAATCTCCACTCGACGATCGCGACGGCCCCCGCGACGAGTGCGGTGTCTTCGGGATCTACGGTCCCGGTCACGACGTCGCGCGCCTCGCGTATTTCGCGCTGTATGCCCTCCAGCACCGCGGACAGGAGTCTGCGGGGATCGCCACCGCATCGCGCGGCGGCAACATCATGGCCATCCGCGACCAGGGGCTCGTCTCCCAGGTCTTTGACGAGAACACGCTGCGCTCCTTCGTGGGCGAGATGGCCATCGGACACGTGCGCTACTCGACCACCGGGTCCTCGGAGTGGGAGAACGCCCAGCCGATCGTGCGTGACGATCGCCGCACGTTGGCCCTGGCCCACAACGGCAACCTGATCAACGCCGTCGAGCTGCACGCCGAGCTGCGCGGCCGCCACGTCCCGTTCCGCTCGACCTCTGACTCGGAGATCATCGCCGCGCTGCTGGCCACCCACCCGGCCGAGCGCATCGAGGACGCCGTGGCCGACGTGCTGCCCCGCCTGCAGGGCGCCTTCTCGACCGTCGTGGTCACCGACGACGCCGTCGTCGCCTTCCGCGATCCCCATGGCCTGCGGCCGCTGGCCCTGGGCATGATCGAGGACCCCAACGGCGGTAAGCCCACCTACTGCGTGGCCAGCGAATCATGCGCGTTCGATCTCATCGGCGCGAGCTTTTTGCGCGACGTGATGCCGGGCGAGGTGGTGACGCTGACCGAGAAGGGGATCAAGACCCGGCTGGTGGCGGGGGCCGAGCGCCACGCCTTCTGCGTGTTCGAGTACATCTACTTCGCCCGCCCCGATTCCAAGATGGGTGGCACGGTGCTGCAGGTCGCCCGCGCGCGCATGGGTGAGATCCTGTGGCGCGAGGCCCCCGTCGAGGCCGACCTGGTCATCCCCGTGCCGGACTCGGGCAACGCCGCCGCGCGCGGCGTGGCCCGCGCCTCGGGTCTTCCCCAGGACGACGGCTTCATCAAGAACCGCTACGTCGCGCGCACCTTCATCCAGCCCGGCCAGGAGCTGCGCCGTCAGGGCCTGCGGCTGAAGTTCAACCCGCTCAAGGAGGTCGTGGCCGGCCAGCGCCTGATCGTCGTCGATGACTCGATCGTGCGCGGCAACACGACCCGGCAGATCGTGCAGATGCTGCGGGACGCCGGCGCGGCCGAGATCCACCTGCGCATCTCCGCCCCGCCGATCAAGCATCCCTGCCACTACGGGATCGACATGTCCACGCGCGAGGAGATGATCGCCCACGGCCGCACCGCAGCCGAGGTGTGCGCCGAGGTCGGCGCCGACTCCCTGCACTACATCAGCCTCGCGGGGGTCTACGAGGCGATCGGCCAGAGCCGCAGCGAGCATTGCGACGCCTGCTTCACCGGGGAATACCCGCTGGCCAACACCGAGAGCTCCGGCGGGAAGTTCGCGCTGGAGAACTCGCCGCTTCCGCTCGTCCGGGCCTGAGCGGCTACTCCGCGCACCGCACCGGACGGGTCTCACCGTCCAGCTCGCGACGCGCCCGGACAAGCTCGGCGGCCAGCCATTCGCCGTGCCGGTCGGCGTACGCGGGACCGGTACCGTCGCGCACGACCAGCTCGAGCGTGGCCATGCCGCGCGCGTAGACCGGCCGGGGGCTGCACAGCACGCTGACCAGATCCAGCATCCGATCGCGGTTGAAGGCCAGCGCGGTCCGCGACGGGCGCACGTGCCCGCCCGACGGCGGCCGGTCGATCGCGTGGATCAGGACCTCGAGCGCGACCGCCGTGGCGTAGCGCCGGCGACGGCTGGTCAGCTGGCGGGCGCGTGCCGCCAGCCGCGGCGAGGCCGCGGGATCGCATCCCTCGCTGAGCGCCGTGTCCACCGCCCGGCGGGCCAGACGGGCACGCAGCGGGGCGAACCATTGCGCCGCTGACACCTGACACCTCCATAACCGCTTTGCTGGTGTCAGTAACCTACCAAGGGCGTATGCCGGTGGCAAGAGACCAAGCGCCTCCTCATGGCCTGGATCAGGTGATCGACTTCGTCAACACCCGGGACATCGATCGGGGCACCGACGCGCTGGGGTCGGCCTCGGACCTGCGGGCGTGGCTGGCCGCGCACGGTCATCGGGGCGCCTCGCGGGCCACCGCGGCCGATCTCGAGGCCGCTCACGCGCTGCGCGAGGCCCTGCGCGCCGTGCTGCTGGCCCACAACGGGGCCACGCCTGATTCCGCGGCTGCTGCGGTGCTCGACGGCGTCGCGCAGGCCGGCGGGCTCGGCGTGCGGTTCGGGCGCGACGGCGCCGAGCTCGTGGCCGGCGGGGGAGTGACCGGGGCGCTGGCCAACCTGCTCATCCCGGTGGTGCGGGCCGGCGCCGACGGAAGCTGGCCCCGGGTCAAGGCCTGCCTCGGGGAGGGCTGCGCCTGGGCTTTCTATGACCGCTCGCGCAACCGCTCCGGGCGCTGGTGTGACATGACCGTGTGCGGCAACCGGGCCAAGGTCCGGACCTACCGCGGACGCCGGGCGGGCTAGGCCGTCGCGAGAGCCTGCAGGTGGGCGAGCAGGTCCTCGCTGTGCTTCTCGATGAAGCCGGGGCCGATCCCGGAGATGGCCAGCAGGTCGGAGGCGGTGGCCGGCCGCCGGCGGATGATCTCCTCGAGCACCGCGTTGGTGGCCACCGTGTAGGCGGGCTTTCCGTCGGCGCGCCCAGCGCGCCACCGCTTCAGCGTGTCCAGCGCGCTCGCGTCGACGGGCGGACCGGCGGAGACCGCGGGTGCGCGTCTGCCTCCCCGGGACGCCTTGAGCTCGATCGTGGGCAGCGCCGTCGGGTCACACACGTCACAGCAGCGGACCACGGGCTCGGGGCTCGCGTCGTCGCCGAAGTGGCGCAGCAGCTGACGCCGGCGGCAGGTCGTGCCGTCGTCGGCGAATGCCTTCAGCGCCTTGTAGGCGTCCCAGCGCCGGTTGGTCGCCTCCCGGCAGGCCGCCGTCACCGCGGCCCGGTCAAGCCGGCCGGTCAGCCGTACGGCCATCCGCCCCCGGCCGGCGGGGGCGATGGTGATCGCGCCCGCTCGCTCCGCCACGGCCAGAGCGATCCGTTCGGGGTCGTCCTGCCGGGCCGGGTCGACCTCGGCGACGCCGTCGCGGGCGGCGTGGCGGACCGAGGCGACGACGCGCTCGACCTGCGCGACGGTGATCTCCGACCGCTTGATGAACTGGATCAGCCGTCCGAGATCGCCGCGCATGGCCAGCAGCACGGCGTGGGCGGGGGCCCCGTCGCGCCCGGCGCGTCCCGCCTCCTGGTAGTAGGCCTCGACGCTGGTCGGCAGCGCCCAGTGCCAGACGCTGCGGATGTCGGCCTTGTCGATCCCCTGGCCGAAGGCGTTGGTGGCGACGACGATCTCGGCCTGTCCGGTCATGAACGCCTCCTGGGCGGCGTGGCGCTCCTGCGGGCTCAGGCCGGCGTGATAGATCGCCACCGCATGGCCGTGCTCGCGCAGCAGCGCCCCCACCGCCTCGGTGTCCCTGCGCGTGCCGCAGTAGACGACGGCCGGCCGCTGTTGTGGATCGGCCAGGCCGCCGAGCAGGTGGCTGCGCTTGCGCGACACGGCGCCCGCGCCCTCCAGCGCGACGACGTCAAAGGTGATGTTGGGGCGATCAAAGCCCCGGCGTACGACCAGCGGGTCGCGCAGGCCGAGCCGGGCGACGATCTCGTCGGCGACCTTGGGGGTCGCCGTCGCGGTGCAGGCCATCACCGGCGGGCGGCCGAGCAGGTCGATCATCGCCGACAGGCGCAGGTAGTCGGGCCGGAAGTCGTGACCCCACTCCGAGACGCAGTGGGCCTCGTCGACGACGAACAGCGCGATGTCGCGCTGCAGCAGCGCCGAGCGAAAGGCGTTGGAGGCAAAGCGCTCCGGGGCGCAGAAGACGATCTGCGCCGCGCCGGAGCGGATCTCGGCGAGAGCCTGGGCGTTGCTCTGATCGCCGACCGTGGCCGCGAGCATGACCGACCGCTGGCCGACGTCGGTCAGCCGGTGATGCTGATCGGTGATCAGCGCGATCAGCGGGCTGACCACGACGGTCAGCGCCTCGGAGGCGAGCGCGGGGAGCTGGTAGCAGAGGCTCTTGCCGCCCCCGGTCGGCATCACGATCAGCGAGTCGCGTCCCTCCAGCGCCGCCTGCACGGCCTCGCGCTGCGCGGGCCGGAAGGACCGAAGGCCCATCCGGGCCAGCAGCTCCTCCGGCGTCACGTCGCCGCGGATGCCGTTGCGGCGGGCGGGCCGGCGCAGGGTCGCGCCGCCGCTGCCGGCCCCGACGCCGTCAAAGGCGCCGAGCAGGGGCAGCGTCGCTTCGCGATGATCGGCGATGTAGCGGCCCACCCCGCCGATCAGCGCTCGCTCCTCGGCGCCGAGGGCGGTGAACTGCCGGCGGGCCGCGTCCAGATCCCCCAGGGCCAGGGCCCCGAGCACGTCGGGCAGCGCGATCGAGCGCTCGTCCTCCCGGGCCAGCAGGTGGGCCAGGTCGGTGAGCAGGGCCTGCTGCTCGGGGAGCAGGCCGGCCCAGTCGCGACGGGCGTCGTCGAGCGCCGCCGGGTCACCGGCGGCGGCACGCGCGAAGGCGTTCAGGACGGTCTGCATGGCACCGCCTGACGCTACCGCGGTATCCGGCGTCGGGCCTCGCCGTCCGGCGTCGACTACCGTGGCCGGCATGAACGTCGGTGTGCTGGCCTCGGGCGCGGGGACCAATCTGCAGGCGCTGATCGATCACGCCCACGGGCGCGACGGTGTGAACATCGCCGCCGTGGCCTCCGACAAGCCGGGGGCCCGGGCCCGGCAACGGGCCGCCGCCGCCGGCATCGCCACCGAGGTGTTCCCGCTGGAGCGGTACGGCGATCGCACCGCGCGCGACCTCGCGATCGCGGTGTGGCTGCGCGAACAGGGGGTCGAGCTCGTCGTCCTGGCCGGCTACATGCAGCTGCTCTCGGCCGAGTTCCTGGCCGAGTTCCCCGACGCCGTCATCAACGTCCATCCCTCCCTGCTGCCCGCCTTCCCCGGCCTGGGGGCCGTCCAGCAGGCCCTGGACTACGGGGTGCGCGTGTTCGGGGTGACGGTGATGTTCGTGGACGACGGAGTCGATTCGGGGCCGGTTCTGCTCCAGCGTGCGGTCGAGCTGCCCGATGCCGCCGATGCCGATGCGGTGCTGCGCGAGCTGCACCCGATCGAGCACGCGCTGCTGCCCGAGGCCGTGCGCCTGCTCGCCGCCGGGCGGGTGCGCTTTGACCCCACCAACCCGCGTCGCGTGCTGATCGATCGGTAGAGTCGGAGCGGTGGACGGGAGCGCACAGCCGGTGAGCAGCGTGGAGTCCGTCGGACCCGCCGAGGTGCAGGTCTCCCGGGCCCTGCTCTCGGTCTCGGACAAGACCGGAATCGTCGAGTTCGCCCGCGGGCTGGTCGACCTCGGCATCGAGATCGTCTCCACCGGCGGGACCGCCAAGGCACTGGCCACGGCCGGGGTGCCGGTCCGCTCGATCACCGACCTGACCGGCTTTCCGGAGATCATGGACGGCCGCGTCAAGACGCTTCACCCCAAGCTCTACGCGGGGCTGCTCGCCGTTCGCGAGGACCCTGAGCACATACGGGCGGCCGCCGATCACGACGTCGAGCCCGTCGATCTGGTCTGCGTCAACCTCTACCCCTTCGAGCGCACCGCGGCCCGCCGCGACGCCGACGAGCAGGAGGTGATCGAGAACATCGACATCGGCGGCCCGACGATGATCCGCGCCGCGGCCAAGAACCACGCCTACGCGGCGCCGGTGGTCAATCCCGCCTCCTACGACGCCGTGCTCGACGAGCTGCGCGAATCCGAGCGGCGCCTGTCGATGGTCACCCGCGAGAGCCTGGCCGCCGAGGCGTTCTCCTACACCGCGCGCTACGACACCGCGATCGCCCGCTGGTTTCAGGAGAAGGGCGAGGACTTCCCGCCCCTGTTCGTCCGCGCCTTCGAGAAGGTGCTCGAGCTGCCCTACGGCGAGAACCCCCACCAGCGCGCGGCGTACTACGAGCAGGTGGGAGCGCGCACGAGCGTGCTCTCGATGGTCGCGCAGCTGGGCGGCAAGCCGATCTCCTTCAACAACCTGCTCGATCTCGACGCCGGCCGCCTGCTGCTGGGCGAGTTCCAGGTTCCCGCCTGCGTGATCATCAAACACAACAATCCGTGCGGGGTGGCTGTCGGGTCGACGCCCCGGGAGGCCTACGAGCGCGCGCTGGCCTGTGACCCGATGTCGGCCTTCGGCGGCGTCGTGTGCCTGAACCGCTCCGTCGACGCGGAGCTGGCCGCTCTGCTCATCGACCAGTTCATCGAGGTCCTGTTCGCCCGCGGCTATGAGGACGGCGCGGTCGAGGTGCTGTCGGCCAAGCCGAACCTGCGCATCCTCAACGACGGTGAGCGGCGCACCCCCAACCTGATCGAGCCCCAGGTCCGCCAGGTCGTGGGGGGCCTGCTCGTCCAGGATCGCGACACCGACCTGGAGGACCGCACCGAGATGCAGGTCCCCACCAAGCGTCGGCCCACCGAGCAGGAGTGGCAGGAGCTGACCTTCGCCTGGCGGATCTGCAAGCACGTCAAGTCCAACGCGATCGTCATCACCCGTGACGGGGCCACGGTCGGGATCGGGGCCGGCCAGATGAGTCGCGTCGACGCGGTGCGGGTCGCGCTGGACAAGGCACGCGACGGCGTCACCGGCGGAGCGCTGGCCTCCGACGCCTACTTCCCCTTCTCCGACGGCCCCGAGCTCGCGATCGAGGCCGGGGTCACCGCGATCATCCAGCCCGGCGGCTCGGTCCGTGACCATCTCACCGTCGAGGCCCTGGACAAGGTCGGCGCGACGATGGTCTTCACCAGCCGCCGTCACTTCCGGCATTAGGGCCTTCGCGATGCCCGGCGATGAGCGGCTGGGCGGCGATCCGCCGTCGCCATGGGAGGAGCGTTATGGCTTCAGCCGCCTGGTCCGGGCCGGCGGCTTCGTGATGGTCGGGGGAACGACCTCGGTCAGCGGCGACAGCTGCGTGGTCGGGATCACGCCCTACGAGCAGACGGTCGAGATCCTGAGCAAGATCGGCCACGAGCTCTCGCGGGCCGGGCTCGGGTTTGCCGACGTCGTCTCCAACCGCTGCTACGTGACCGACATCTCCCGCGCCGACGAGGTGGGGCGGGCCCACGGTGAGGTCTTTGCCGGCCTACGGCCGCTGATGACGATGGTTGAGGTCGCGGCGCTGATCGATCCCCGGATGCTCGTCGAGATCGAGACCGTGGCCTGGGCCGGCTGAACCGCCGGCCGCGCCGACCCCGGCGAACGGGCTCTTGCCCGCGCCGATGGCGATCGGGACGGTTCACCGCTGGTATTCGTCGACGAGGCGAAGGCGGGTGAGCTCGCTGGCCAGGTCAGGACCGCCGTGGACGAGGATCGAGCCCTCCTCGTCGCGAGCCTTCAGGTCCGCGATCGCCGCGCCCAGATCGCCGCTGAAGATCTCTGCCGGCCCCCAATCGGCCCTCTCCAATCGCGGGCCCCGAATCCAGGCGCCCCGTGCGCGATCTCGGGCTGCGCCGGCGGCCAGTCGTCGCACACCGGGGCGAGCGACCCCGGAGGGCATTCCTGGTCGCGACGCGCGGCGCCCACTCGGCAGCGCGAGTGCGCGATCATGGAGATCGCGCCGCTGTAGCTCAGTTGGTAGAGCAACGGACTTTTAATCCGATGGTCGCGGGTTCGAGCCCCGCCGGCGGCACTACTACTACTACGTACTACTACGGCTGGGACGAGGCTGAGCCGCGCAGGAGGCGGCAGCAGCGAGGGGCAGTCGAGCTCCCGCTGTGGCCGATTCGCCGCTGGAGACGCTGATGGTGACCAGCCGCTGGGTGCTCTGAGATCTGCTGGGATCGCCTCAGCGTCCCTCGTGGTCGCAGCGACGGCTCGGATTGATGTCGGCCAGCGATCAGACCTTGCCCTACGAGCTCGTTCCCGGATCAGGGACCGGCGAGTTGCACGGCATATCCGGGACCCTTCACCTCAAGATCGATCAGGACGGCACACATCATTATGAGCTGCATTGCGACAAGAATCACTGCGCCGGGGAGCGGCTGACGGCCAGCGGTGAGATCGCAGGCAAGGGCACCGAACGCCGGTGCCCGCCCGCTCGGCGCCGGCCACCGCGCAACGCCGGTGCCCGCCCGCTCGGCGCCGGCCACCGCGCAACGCCGGTGCCCCGCCCGCGCGGACGGGGCACCGGAGCCGGGGATCAGCTGCTCGGCACACCCGAGGCGGGCGGGCTCGGCTGGGTCGCGGTGTACGGGGTGATCGGGCTACCGGCCGTCGGTTGGGTGACCAGCGGGCCGCCGAACTCCACCACCTTGCCGCCCCGGATCTTGGCCATCTCCACGCCGCCGTAGCCGCCGTGCTCGGTCTGGGTGTAGCGGAACGGGACCAGGCCCGGGCCCTTCCACGAGCCGCCCTTCTGGTTAATCGCGGTGACGAGCGCCTGCCGGGTGAGGTGCGGCCCGGCCGCTTGGAGCGCCTGCACGAGCGTGTACGCGTTCGCCATCCCGTACTCAACGTTGCCGTCGAACGGCGCGCTCGGGTCGTACTGCTGGTGGACCTTCGTGAACAGCTGGATCCACGGGTTGCTGGTGTCGGTGTTCGAGGGCAGGTAGCCGTCCGTGATGGCGCCCTCGATGAGTGCCGTGCCCGACGCCTTTCCCTTGGAGATCGTCTTCAGCAGGCCGCCGACGGTCGTCGGATCGATGCCGACGTTGGACACGACAAGCTGTGGGTGATACCCCAGCGTGAAGGAGGTCAGCTCGGCGATCGCGGTGTAGATCGGGACCGTGAAGCTGACCATGATCTTGGCGCCCGAGCCCTTGATCGCGGTGATCTGTGGGGCCAGCGTGGTCGTGCCGGACTGGTAGGGCTGGGTGGTGACAATGTCCGAGGCGGGCAGCTCGTCCTTGATCCCGGCCAGGCCGCCCTGACCGAAGTCGTCGTCCTGGTAGAGAACCGCGACCTTCTGGCCGGCGAAGTGCTGCTTGATGTACTGGCCGAGGACCTTGCCCTCGATGGTGTAGTTCGGCTGCCAGCCGAAGGTGTAGGGCTGGGCGGCGCCTTTGTCCCAGCACGGGCAGCCGGAGGCGACGAAGATGTCGGGGATCTTCTCCGCGTTGAGGAAGCCCACGACCTTCGTGTGCGTCGGAGTTCCCAGGCCCTCGAAGATGCCGAACACGTTGCTTTGGAGCACGAGTTGGTGGACGACGTTGACCGTCTGGGTGGGGTTGTAGGCGTCGTCCTTGATGGTCAGGTGGATCTTGCGCCCGAACACCCCGCCGTGGGCGTTCACGTAGTCAAAGAACGCCTGCGAGGCCGGCGCGATCTCGCTGTACCCCGGCGCCGCCGGGCCGGTCAGCGGCTGGTGGGTGCCGAATGTGATGCTGGTCGCCGTCACACCGGGCGCGGTGGCGCCGCCGTTCCCGCCGCCGCTGGAGCTGCTCGAGCTCGATCCGCCGCCGCTATGGCTGCCGCTACTGCTGCTGCTCGAGCCGCACGCGGAGACCGCGAGCGCCAGCACGAGCGCAGCCACCAGCACGCCCGGTCGCATAAGCCTGCGATGACCCATTCCCTCAACCTCCTCCATCGTCGGCGAAATGACCGTGGCAACCGGGCATTTCGATACGTTCTCCCTCTGGTGTTCCAAATACTAAGCTGTTCCACGGCGCGATGGCAAGGCCCACACGCCGGACCGGCTCCGATCTCGCGGGGGGGCGAGGACCGATGGCACACACAGCAGGCGCAAAGCGGGGGCGGCCGGCGACGGCATCGCGCGAGGACGTCCTGAGAGTCGTCCGGGACCAGTATCTGAGCGGCCAGCGCGTCGATGTCACCGTGGTGGCCCGGGAGCTCGGCCTCGGGCGCGCGACGATCTACCGGTGGTTCGGGTCCCGCGAGCGGCTGATCAGCGAGGTCATCGTGCGCGAGTTCGACCTCCTGCTCGAGCACAAGCGCGCCCAGGCGCGCGGCCGCGGAGCGCAATGGCTGGTCGCCGTGCTCGACGGCGTCAACCGCGCGCTCAGCCACTCCACGGCACTCCGTCGCCTGGTCGAACAGGAGCGGCAGGGAGCCCTGCGCCTGCTCACCTCGAGTGGTGGCGCCGTGCAGCCGCGGGTGACGGCTGCGTTCCGGGAGCTGATCGAGCAGCAGGTGCAGTCGGGCGCCTACCGGCCACCGGCCAGCGCCGAGACGCTCGCCTACGCGCTCGTGCGGCTGATGGAGGCCTTCCTCTACAACGACGCCGTGATCGGGATCCGGGGTGATCACGAGCGCCTGCGCGAGGTTCAGGCCGCGCTGCTCGGCGCGCCGCGCTGATCGGCCGCCGTCCTGCCGCCCCGGCGCAGCCCGCGAGCCCGCCGCAGCAGCACCCGCAGGCCGCCCTGGATACCGGTCGGCCACACGAGCATGGCGGCCATGAGGACCGCCCCGTAGACGGCCAGCGGCAGGTTGTTGGAGACATTGGTGGACAGTGAGACGCTGTGGGCCAGGTCACTGGTCCAGTTCGGCAGCAGGACGAGCAGCGCGGCGCCCCAGATCGCCCCCCAGAGCGAGCCCAGACCGCCGATGACCACGCCGGCGAGCAGGTCGAGCGAGAGCTGGATCCCGAACGCGCCCGGTGCCGCCAGCTGCTGGACGGCGGCGGCGAGCAGGCCGCCGCCGAGCCCGGCGCAGGCGGCGCTGATGACGAACGCGGTCGTCTGCGTGCGCCCCACCCGCAGCCCGCACAGGCTGGCCGCGATCTCATCGTCGCGGACCGCACGCAGGGCCCTGCCGCTACCGCTGTGCACGAGGTTGTAGAGGACGAACAGAACGATGAGCGACCCGATGGCGGCGATCCACGCCTCCCAGTGGTAGAGAGTGAAGCTCTGGCCCAGCGAGCTCGGCGGGGTCGGCGGATTGAGCGTCAGGCCGTTCTCGCCCCCGAACAGTCCGGGGAACTTGTCGGCCAGGGCGGGCAATCCGACCGCGAAGCTCAGCGTGGCCCCGGCCAGGTACGGCCCCTCCAGCCGGGTGGCGGCCAGCCCGAGCGGCACGCCGATCAGGGCGGTCGAGCCCGCCGAGGCGGCCAGCGCGGGGGCGAGCGCCCAGCCTTCCTTGCCGATGAGCAGCGCGGCAGTGTACGCGCCGCAGGCCATCAGCGCGCCGTGGCCGAGCGAGATGCGACCGCCCAGTCCAGCCAGGATGGTCAGTCCGGCCAGGGCGGCGAAGTAGTAGCAGCCGGTGGCGATCTGGCTGTTGCGGTAGTCGCTCAGCGAGCCGGTGACGAGGTAGAGGGCCAGGCCGGTGACAGCGACAACGAGCAGCGAGCGCACGAGCGTGAAACGGGTCAGCGCGGCGCCGGCCCGCCCCCGCCCCGATCGGGCGGCCGGGCCGGTCGGGGTGCGGTCCGCAGCGCTCACACCCGTCGCTCCTGGGTGGCGCTGAACAGGCCCCCGGGCCGAACCATGAGCACGATCATGAGGATGACGAGGGCGGCCAGCGGGACGAGCGCGGAACCCTCGTAGCCCGACACGTACGAGAGCGCGAGCCCAAGCACGAGGCCGCCCACGACGGCGCCGGGCGGGCTGTCAAGACCGCCGAGCACGGCGGCGACGAAGCCGCTGATCAGGATCGGATCGAACGTGTTGGGGCCAAGGAAGGTGGCCGGCGCCACGAGCACGCCGGCCAGTGCGCCGGCGGTTGCGGCCAACGCCCAGCCAACGGTGAACATGCGCCCGACCCGCACCCCGAGCAGACGCGCCACCTCTGGGGCGAACGCGGAAGCGCGCATGCGCAGACCCAGCGAGGTGGCCCGGAAGACGATCGCCAGCAACACCGCCACCGCGATCACCACCCCGACGATGAACGTGTCGTTGGGGGTGAACAGCAGCGTCGTGTGCCCGACCGTGTAGCCCCGCAGCGAGAACGCGGCCGGGAACGAGCGGGGCGTGTTGCCCCAGATCATCCCGGCCACGGCGACGAGAACCGTGTAGAGGCCGAGTGTGAGGATGACGGCGTTCAGCGGGGGCGCGTTCTCGACCGGCCGCACGAGCACCCGCTCGACCACGGCGCCCAGCAGCAGGCCGGCGAGCAGCGCCACGATCAGGCCGATCACGTAGGAGCCGGTCGCATCGATCGTCGCGCTGGCGATGAAGGTCGTGATCATCAACATCGCACCCTGGGCGAAGTTGACGATCCGGGTGGCGCGCCAGATGAGCACGAGCGCGAGCGCCACAGCGGCGTTGATCGCTCCGCTGGAGATCCCGTTGAGGGTCAAGTCGATGAACTTGGTCACTCAGAAACCCAGGTAGGCGTGGCGCAGTTTCTCGTCGGCGGTCAGGCGCGCCGCATCGTCCTCGGCGACGACACGGCCGAGGTTGAGCACCACCCCGCGGTTGGCCACCGAGAGCGCGCTGCGGGCGTTCTGCTCCACGAGCAGGACGGCCAGCCCAAGCGTGTCCGCGAGCCGGCGCAGAAGGCCCATGATCTGGGCCACGAGCATCGGCGCGAGCCCGAGCGAGGGCTCGTCGAGCAGCAGCGCGGTCGGGCGGCCGACCAGCGCGCGGCCGATCGAGAGCATCTGACGCTCCCCGCCGGACAGGCGCGAGGCGGGCTGGCGCCGGCGTTCCTCCAGGGGCGGGAAGAGCTCGAAGATCTCGCGCAGCGGCGCGGCGTCGCGCCCGCGCCACAGCCCGCCCAGACGGAGGTTCTCGTCCACCGTCAGCTCTGCGATGACGCCCCGGCCCTCGGGCACGTGGGCCAGACCCCGGCGGACGATCGCCTCCACCGGCAGCCCGGTGATGTCCTGGCCGCCCAGAAGCACCCGCCCGCTGGACGGCCGTACGAGCCCGCTGACCGTGCGCAGCAGCGAGGTCTTGCCCGCCCCGTTGGCGCCCAGCACCGCGAGTACGGAGCCCTCCTCCACGTGCAGCGAGACCTCGTCGACCGCGCGCACGGGCCCGTAATCGGTGCACAGGCCGCTCACCTCAAGCATCGACGGCGGCTCCACGGGGCAGCGCGAAGGCCTCGGCCTCGCGGCCCAGATAGGCCTCGGCCACGCGGATGTCGCGCTTGATCTCCTCCGGGGCGCCGCTGGCGATGACGCGGCCGAAGTCGAAGACCGAGACCCGATCGCACACGCTCATGACCACGTCCATGTGGTGCTCGACGAGCATGATCGCGACCTCGCGCCCCAGCGTTCGGATGAGCTCGCCGAGCTCGCGCATGTCCTCGGCGCCCAGGCCGCCGGCCGGCTCGTCGAGCAGCAGCAACTCGGGCTCCCCGGCCAGCGCCCGGGCGAGCGCGACGCGCTTCTGGATCGCGTAGGGAAGCTCGCCCGGCAGGCGATCGGCCACATCGGCGCAGTCCAGGCGCTGCAGCGCGACCGCTGCCCGCTCGCGCACCATACGCTCACTGCGGTCCGACCGGGGCAGGGCGAGCGCGGCGCTCAGCCAGCCGGCCCGACGGAAGCGCTCGGCCCCCACCATCACGTTCTCGCGCACGGTCAGGTGGGCGAACAGGCCGACACCCTGCAGCGTGCGCGCGATCCCGCGGCCGGCGAGCTCGTGGGGGCGCATGCGCCGGACCGTCTCTCCCCGCCAGGCGATCGTGCCGGCTTGGGGGACGACGAAGCCGCAGATGACGTTGAACAGCGTGGTCTTGCCCGCGCCGTTGGGCCCGATGACGCCGAGCACCTCGCCGGGCGCGACCTCGACCGAGACGTCCTGCAGCGCGGTAATGCCCCCGAACGCCACGGTGACCCCATGCACCGTCAACCCCGGTGCCCGGCGCGGCTCCCTCGTCTCCACGCCGGGCACGCTACATCAGCCGAACCCGGCTGCCAATAGTGAGACAGGAACTGTTACGAGTCCTTAATGGCGGCGCGGCGCGGGCACATCGGCGCCGCGTCGACCTGCGGGCGCGGTCGGTCCGGGGCCCCGGGACTTACGGTCCCGTGAACGCCATCGAGAGATTCGATACCTCCCCGCCGGTGTACGTGTCGGCGCTTTGCGTGGTCTCGACCACGGCCGTGACGTAGTCGCCGGCGGCCAATCGCGCGACGGTGGTGACGCTGTTGATCGGGAGGAAGGACCCGGTGGATCCGGCCACGTTGCCGGCCAGGAAGGTGGTGGCGTTCTTCTCGATGTCCAGGAGGTGATCGCCGAGCTGAGTGTCCCAGCGCACCGAGGCGCTGATGATGTACGTCCCGGCGACGGGCGCAGTGATCCGGCTGGGGTTGATCGTGTCGCTGTGCATGTTCGCGGTGTCTGCCACCTCGGTCCCGTCCAGCGCGACCAAGGTGTCCGTCGCGACTCCGGTCACGGGGAAGAGGATTCGCGCCATGGGCATCGTCGCCAGCTTGGCGGGCGTGACCACGCCGGGAGCGATCGTCGGCCCGGGGTAGGTACCCGTGAGGTCCCCGCTCGCCGGGCCGGTCGCGGGGCCCGTGTCGCCCTTCGGTCCCTGCAGGCCGGTCGCGCCAGTGTCGCCCTTCGGGCCCGCAGGGCCAGTCGCTCCAGGCGAGCCGGCGCCCAGTTGGCCCGGCTTGAAGTCCTGTGCGAGCAGCGAGAAGTCCTTGACCTTGGCGCTGGTGACGGCGTTGTTGGCAAGGTCGACGGTCTTGACCTGACCGTTCTTGATCGACGCGCTGGTGACGCTGTTCTTCGCCAGCCTGACGGCCGCGTAACCGGTGCCGCCGAGCGCGACGAACAGGGCGATCGTCGCCACAACGTTGGCGTAGGACAGACGGCTGGCGAAGCGAGCCACGGTGGGCTCCTTCCTGGTCGATGGCGGCCCCCGGCGAGCCGCCCTGCGCGAGTAACTCAGAATCCGCGCCCGAAAGCAAACGCCGCCGATGCGTTGCTTGGGCATCAGATCAGGACCCCGGACGTCTTCGCCGCCACCTCCGGGCCTGGCGAGCCGGCTAGGAGCCGTGCTCGAGGTGATGCGCGCCCGTCTCACTGAGAGCCGTGAGCTCGTACACGACCTCGATCTCGCTGCCGGCTTCGGTGGTCTCAAGCGTCACCGTGATGATGCCGGCCCTCTCTCCCGGTCTTACCTGGGCGTAGGCGATACGCGCTCCCTGGACACGGTCGATCACCAGCCAGATGCTGGCGTTGTCCGGCCGCGGGCAGGGCGAGACGCTCAGGGCGCGTATCGGCGGTGCAGCATGAGCCCGTTGCCCTCGGTGTCGTTGAAGAAGGCCATCTTGCACACGCCCGTGTCGTGTTCACCGGTGAAGCTGACGCCGCGGGCCTCGAGGGTGCGCTTGGCTTCGGGCACGTCCTTCACCCGAAGGGCCAGGGGCGCTGTGTGGGGGGTGAAGGGGATACCCATGGCCGTCGGGTCCACGAGGTACAGCGATACGTTCCCGCTCTCGATCTCCGGCCAGTTCGCGTCCCAGTCGGGACTGTTCATCTGCAGGGTGTCGCGGTAGAACGCCCTGGCCCGCTCCATGTTTTCGACCGGGACGGACACGAAGTCGGTGCGCAGCACCTCGGCGGGCGCTGCGGTGGTGTCGGTGTGGATCATGGGGCCACGATCGCAGCCCGCGGCTGCCGGAGCTTGGAAAAATGCGACCGATGTCGACGCCGATCATCACTCCGCGGTCGGCCGCCCGCATTGCCGGCATGGCGCGCGTCGCGCCTGAGCCGGACCTGACCGACGTCGTCGAGCAGCATTGGATCGTCTCCTGGGATCAGTCCGGGCGGCCGGCGCTACGCCGGGAGGTCCTGCCCGACCCATCGATCAATCTCGTCGTCGAGCCCGACGGACCGCTGCTCTACGGCGTGGGCTCAGGCCGCTCCGTGCGCGAACTGACGGGCCGCGGAATGGTCATCGGGACGAAGTTCCGTCCCGGCGGGTTCTCGGGCTTTCGCCCGGGCTCGGTCTCAGAGCTCACCGGCCGCGTGATGACGCTGCGCGAGGCGTTCGGCCCGGGCGGAGGGCAGCTGGACGAAGAGTTGGCGGCCGCGAGCGACATCGCGACGATTCTCGCGGCCGTCAGTGAGTTCCTGCGCCGTCGTCGGCCCCCACCGGATCCTCAGCGGGCTCTGGTCATGGACGTTCTGCACGCGATGCGCTCCAGCCCCCCCGGCACGCGCGTTGGCGAGCTGGCCGCGGCGTTTGCGCTCACGCCGCGCACGCTGCAGCGGATCTTCGCTCGGCACGTGGGCGCGTCGCCCAAACAGGTTCTGCAGCGGCTACGTCGCCAGCGCGCGGTCGACGAGCTCAGCCAAGGACGGGCCCCGGACCTCGCCCGCCTTGCCGCCGACCTTGGCTACTTCGATCAAGCTCACCTGGCCCAGGACTTCCGTACGACGCTGCGCCGAAGCCCCTCGGCCGTGGCCACCGGCGGCTCGAGCGCGCCTCACCTCGCCGCGACCGGCGGCACCGGCACGCCGGTTTCCCAGACGGGCACCGTGCCGAAGAAAAAAAACCGCTCTCCCCAGAAGGCCGGGTCAAACCTGCCGGCCAGGGACCACGTGCCGGGGCTGATCAGCGATAGAGGAGCCGGTACCCGAGCATCTGGGTGACGGTCACGAACCGATAGCCTCGGGCGCGCAGGGCGGCGATCTCCAGGGGCAGCGCGCGGAGCGTCTCGTAGCGCGGGCCACCGCCGAAGTGCTGGATGATGATCGCGCCGTTATGCGCGTGATCGATCACGTTGCTTGCGATCGCGGAGACGCCGGGCAGCGCCCAGTCTCGCGGGTCGACGTCCCACTGGATCGTGCTCAGGCCCATCGACCGGGCCAGGGTGAGCAGTCGGCGGTTGACGCTGCCGTAGGGGGCGCGGAACAGGCACGGCGCAAAGCCGCTGGCGCGCTCGATCGCCGCGGCGGTCTGAGCAAGCTGCTGGCGCTGCGCGGACGGGGCGAGTCCCGGCATGTCCGGGTGGCTCCAGGTGTGGTCGCCGATCATGTCGCCGTCGGCGAGCATCCGACGCTCGATGGCTCCGTGCGGGTCGTGCAGGCTGATCTGGGAGCCGACCTCGAAGAAGGTCGCCGGGACGTGCTCGCGCGCCAGCAGGGCGACGAAGTCAGCGGTGGGCGGATCGCCGGCGGGCCCGTCATCGAAGGTGAGCGCGACCTCGTGCGTGGTGCCCGGTCCCTGAAACACCCAGTCCGGCCCCCGCGCCACGCAACCGACCAGCCGCGGCGTGTGCACCCGCGCCAGCGCCGGCGCCAGCGGATACAGAACCTGGCACGTCGACGTCGCTGCCGGGTCCGCCTGCGGGCATCCCCGTGTGGCGCTGCTGACCACCTGCCAGCGAAGGTCCCGGTAGGCCAGGCCGGCGTCGGTCGCGACGAAGGCAACGGTCAGCTCGCTCCGTCCCGGGCGCGTGATCGAGGCGGTGATCGGATGCGTCTCACCGGCCGCGGGGCCGCTTACGAGCATCAGACGCGGCCGATGGCTGCGGTCGCGCGGGGCGGCGAGGCACAGGTGCACGGTCACGGGTCGACGGGAGCTCCGCGCCTGCTCGAGGATCAGGCAGAGCGACCGGCCGTCCCGGGCGAGGGCCTGCGGGCCGAAGGGCTGATCCGCCCTCAGCCGCCAGACGAGCTGCTGGCCGTCCTGGCTGAGCGAGGCGGAGTTCACCGCCAGTGGCCCGGTGGGGCCATTGCTGCCGAGGGCGATGGGCGCAGACAGCGTGACCAGGGTGGCCGCGAATGCCCACGCCGCGATGATCGCCCGCGCCCGCCGGCGCCCAGGACGATGAGGCGCATGGCGCGGCTGCGGTGCGGGGGGGACGGGCCGCCGGGGACGACCGCACCCCTTCGAACGCCAGCCTGCGCTCATCGCCGGGCCAGCGGCGCAGCGGCGCGACGGCGGTGAGGCACAGGCCGCTGCGGCGCGACGTGCGCTGTCGGCATCGGCGCCATGGCGTCACCGTACCGGCTGGGGTCAAGCCGAGCGCCGCCGCCGGCGGGACGGGCCCGATGAGGTCGGCTGACGCCTTGGGGGTGGCGGCGAGGCCGCTGGGGCAGGCGGCGCGCCGGGATAACTCGCGCCCGGGCGCCTCAGGCAGCCCGGGCGCCGTCCAGGAAGAGGGTCGTGACGGCGGCGGCGCTCTCCTCGACCCCGCGCTGACCACGTGCCGTCGCCGCGAGCGCTCCCGTGATCAGGCCCGAGAACAGGTCCATCAGCACGTCGGCGGGCCACCCCTCGCGCAACGAGCCGTCGGCGACGGCGCGGTGAAACAGAGCGCGGACCGGCTCGGTCACCCGGAGTTCGAAGTCGGGGTAGGTGCGGGCGAGTTTCGCGCTGTCGCCGTTCAGCGCGACGTACTTGCTCCCGGTGGCGATGATCGCGCGGGCCAGGCGAGCGATGGCCTCCTCAACCGCGACTCCCTCGAGGTTGGCTTCCTCGATCCGCGCCGCGAGCTCCTGCACGCTCGCCGCGGCCATCGCCCGGAGCAGCTCCTCGCGATTGGGGAAGTAGCGGTACAACGTTGCGCGTCCGATCCCCGCGCCGCTCGCGATCTCCTCCATGCTCGCGGCCGGGCCCCGCTGGGCCAGGAGCGAGGCCGCGCTGTCGATGATCGCGGCCGCGGTGCGATCCCGCAGCAACTCCCCCTTTGCCATTGCCACCGATTCCTCGAGTCGGTTGGACGCCCATCGTATCGATTCTTGACACCTCCGGCTCCAAATGAGACAGTAACGTCTCATTCAGAGACAACACTGAGAACGAGGTCGTTCATGCTTGCCCGGGTTCAGACCGTCCACCAGCCCACTGAGAAGCTCGACGAGCTGACACGGCTTGCCCGTGAGCAATTCGCCACCGCGCCCGAGCTCCCAGGCCTGAGCGGCTTCTACTACCTGATCGACCGTGACAACGGCAAGGCCCTGGTGATCTCCCTGTGGGAGAGCGAGGAAGATCTGCATCACCTGGAGGCGAGCAATGCGTCGCTGCGCGAGCACATCAAGGCGGAGGCTCGCCTTGAGTCCCCGCGGGCCGAGATCTTCGAGGTGGCTCTGCACACATCAGCGCAGTGACCCCAGCGTCCGACGCGGCAGACCTAGACCCGTCCTGACACGACGTGGCGGGTATCGTGCGGCGATATGCCGGGCATCAAGGCTGAGACGATCCGCCCGTGGCTGATTCGCGCGCTGCGGGCCCCAGCCGCTCTGTATGACTGGCATCTCGGTTGGCTGCTTGGTCGCCGGTTCCTGCGATTGACCCATCGCGGCCGGCACTCCGGGCGCTGCTACCGGATGATGTTGGAGGTGATCGGCACCGACCGTGACCGGGGCGAGGTGTTCGTCATGGTGGGCCTGGGCCGGCGCGCGCAGTGGTATCGCAACGTGGCTGCGGGCGGCGCGGTCGAGGTTGCCATCGGACGCGATCGCTTCTGTCCGGACTACCGGGAGCTTGCGCCCGCCGAGGCCGCAGCGGTCCTGGCCGATTACGAGCGCCGCCACTGGGTGGTGGCCCCGGTCGTCAGGGCGGTGTTGAGCCGGGTGGTGGGATGGCGGTACGACGGCCGCGCGGAGGCGCGGGAGCGTCTGGTCCGAGAGCGCCCGATCCTGGCCTTCCGGGAGCCGGCGTGCTGAGCGTGGCTTGGCTGCGGCCGAGCGACCACGCAGGCGGCCAACGACACGGCGCGCAGGCTCTACCACGCGGTCGCTGAGTACCGCGGCTTCATCGTCTCGGGTGCCTCATCCGGCCACCCGGAAGGCGGTCGCCACGCGGGCCTCGGTCAGGGCGCCCGGCGCGTCGAGCGGAGCCTCGCGCGCATACGCGCAGAAGTGGAACCATCCCGCCGAAAGCGCCTTGAGGCGAGCCCGGAATCTCACCCGGCCGTGGTACTCGCGGTTATCGGCGAAGTTCGCGCCGAGGAACGGCGTGACATCGGCCTGGATGCTGCTGGCCAGGTTCTCGGCCCGGATGTAGCTGGTGGGGCAGCCGGTCAGTCGCCGGGGCGTGCAGACGGTGCCGGAGAGGTCGCAGACGTAGGCCCGGGGCGGAAGCAGCACGACTCCCAGCTGCGATGGCGTCTCGAGGGACGCGGTCACGGCGAAGGTTCCGCGGGCGCCCACCCGAGCGTGGCGGGGCACCGACACCGACAGGCGCAGGACGGGTGGACGGATCGTGAGGGGGGCCTGCGCTGCGGCGACGGTGTTGAAGCGGTCATCGGCCACCCACGCGCAGACGTAGTAGGCGCCGAGGGCCACGTACGAGCTGTCGGCCTTCCAGGTTTGCGAGAACGGCGCCCCCGGGGTGACCGCGCCGTCGGACGAGCTCAGGCCCCAGGCGTCAGACGGCGCGCTCTCGGGCTGCTGCGACGGACATGTGCCGTCGCGCGCCGACTGCACCCAAGCGGACACGAGCGCCCTGGCCCCGGGGGGAGCGTCCGGCGACGCGGCCGGTGCCACCCCGGACACCGTCAGCGCCAGGGGCGCGGCCCGAGCGGCCGATGTCGGTGCAGAGATGGAGATCGACGCCGCGGACGCGGTGGACGCCAAGACCAGAGTGCCGAGCGCGACGCTCACAGAAACCCGGATCACAGAACCCCCTCGAGCTGGACAACGAGCGCACCCTAACGCCTGGTGTCGCGCACCGGCAAGGGCCGCACGCGGTGAGCACCGGGCCCGGGGATGCGTGGCGGGCGCCCGGAAGGGCCGCACGAACAGATTGGCGCCCCGACGCGCGAGCGGCCACCTCTGGACATGTGCGGTAGGCTGGCCGGTGCACAATCGGGGCGATCAGGAGTAATGCAGGATGGGGCGTAGTCGCAGGATGGGTGTAGCGCGAGGATTGGCAATCCTGGCTGGGATGCTGCTGTCAACCCCGGCGCTGGCCGGCGCGTCGACCATCGTCTACGTCTGCCCTGACCACGCGAACCTGTGCCGGGTTGATCCCAGCACCGGCGCGCAGACGCAATTGACCACCGACGGTCAGGCCGGCACGTCGAGCGTCTACGCGGGCCCGTCGCTCTCACGCGACGGAGCCAAGCTTGCCTTCTCCTTCAACAACCACGTGATCGTGTCCGACGCCAGCGCCGGCAACCGCGGAGCCCCGTTTGCCTCCACCGCGCTCGTCGTCCTGATGCGCCCTGACGGCGGTCAGCTCGCCGAACTCGAGCAGACCTTCGCCAGTCCGGCGATCCAGGTCTGCACCTACAACCTCGACGGTAGCGGCCGCAACTGTCCGTACGGGACCTCTAGCGCCGGCTGGGCGCCGGACGACAACCTGCTCATCAGTGTCAGCGCGGGGGCCCCCAACTACAACCAGGAGATCTGCCACGTCCCGGCGGCGGCGAACCAGCCGTGTAGCGACGTGCGCGCCGCCGACCCCTCCAATGACCTCTACGATCCGGCGGTCTCCCCCGACGGCTCGACCCTGGCCGTCACCGTCGCCAACGGAATCGGCGCTTCGGTGACCGGGCACATCGCGCTCTACAACTACGCGACCGGCCAGTTCGAACGCACCCTCACCTCCGGCAGCACCGACGATCTCCCGGCATGGTCGCCGGACGGCACCCAGATCGCCTTCCAGCGGGGCAGCAACATCGACGTCATCGGCGTCAACGATCCCGCGGGCAGCGAGCGCCAGCTCGTTCCCGGCAGCCAGCCGACCTGGGGCGAGGCCCCCAGCGCCACACCGTCGCCGACGCCCACTCCGTCGCCGACGCCCACTCCATCGCCCACGCCGTCACCCCTTCCCGCCCCGCGGAGGGGGGCCGTTCCTCCCAACACCGCCATCACCGGCATGACGCTCAACCGGCGCGCTCACCGCGCGACGTTCAGGCTCAAGGGCATCGGAGCCGTCCGAGGTCTTCAGTGTGCGCTCGTCATGCACCGTCGAGGTCAACGGACCAAGCCGCGGTTCTCGAGCTGCCGATCAACGACGTCCTACCGTCATCTCAGGCGCGGCCGGTACACGTTCTACGCCCGCGCGGTGGGCGCGGCCGGGGCGGACCGCACGCCCGCGGCGCGAACCTTCACGCTGTGACCGAGAACACGCGCCGCGGGTGCGCCGGGACCGGGCCGGAGCTCGATCTCTCCCCGGCTGACCGATTGGCCGCAGCGATCACAGCGGAGGTCAGCGCCGAAGTTGCCTCCGCATCCGCGGTGAATGGTGAGCCGCGGCGGGCCGCCGGGCGTGGGGTAGTGACGGTCGCCCCATTTCATCAGCACGATGAGGGCCGGCCCGAGCTCGCGTCCCTTGTCGGTGAGCACGTACTTGGGCCTGCCGGGGCGTTCCGGGTCGGGAACGCGCTCGAGCACGCCCTCGTCGCAGAGCCGCTTGAGCCGGTTGGTGAGGACGTTGGACGCGATCCCGAGGTTGTCCTGGAACTCCTCAAACCGCGCATGGCCGACGAGCGCGTCACGGAGGATCAGCAGCGTCCAGCGCTCCCCGACCACCTCGAGCGACCGCGCGATCGAGCAGACCTGTCCTGGGTAGTCGCGCTGGAGCATGAGGTGAGCATATCTGGCTTGCTTGACACAAGTGAATTCTTCGGAGTCGTCCCGGGGGCAGTCTGGTCTCGGTGGGCGCTGGCCCCTGTCACTGCACTATCGCGGCGCGCGCTGGGCACCCGCGCGCGCTCTGGCTGGCGGATGGCGTGGCCGGCTGTGCCGCGATCGGGTTCGTCGCTCAGCCGCGCACGATCCGGACGTGCACGGCGCCGGGCCGGCGCGAGGTGACCAGCACGCCGATGTCGCAGGCGCTGAAGCTCCCGGCCCGGCCGGGCAGGACGATGCGCGACCGTGAGGGGACCGTGCGGGTGAGGGGTGGCCCTCCGCCCTCGGCCTGACCACCGTGCAGGAAGCAGCTGACGATCGCGATCACGCCGACGTGAGCCTGGGGGGTGCCGCTGAGGACCAGGCTGAGCCTGCGCGGGTGGCGGACGAAGCGGTCGGCGCGCCCGACGACCGGCGCCGTCGGCAGCGTCGTGGCTCCGACCGTCCCGCGGGGCGGGCGCGCACCGACGTAGCGGTAGCGGTGAATTGACCGCGTCGTCCGGCAGCGACCGTGAGAATTGCACGTCGTCGTCACCAGGACGGCGACGCAGCGGTGGGTCTGCTCACGGCACGACACGCTCTCATCGCCGCTTGAGGATGCACCGGAGCCCGATGCGGTCACACCGGACCGGGAGAACAGCCGCCGCAGAAACGTGAACTCGCCGACCGTGTCGGGGATCAGGGCCTGCGGGCGGGGCAGCGTGACAGCGGCCTGGCCGGGGCCCCCGGTCTCGGTGATCGACGTCGGCAGGTGCGACGTCAGCTGTGCGGTCAGCTGGGCCCCGGTCTGCGGGTGTGGACTGGGGGTGATCATCACCGCCGCGGGAGCGCGGACGAGATTCCCGGTGACGGGCACGGTGATCCGGTCCCCGCTGGGCATCGTGTAGGTGATCGCGCCGATGCCGTCGGGGATCAGGGCCAGGCCGGCCGGCGAGCCATCGCCGAATGCCCCCACGTACCCGGCGATGACGGGCGCACTGCGGCACACCACATCCAAGATGCCCAGCTGCTGGACCGGCTTCGGTGCTCGGGCGCCGGGCAGGGAGAGGCCGGGCTGCGGTCTGGGCATGGGCTGCGTCGCGACCAGGCATGCCCCCGGGCCCGAACCGCGCTGATCGGCCTGCGCGGCCACGTAGGCGGCGACGCCGGCCAGGGCCGGCAGGCGACTGCAGCCGCTGGGCACAGTGACCGAACCGAGCGTCGCCGGAACCGCGAACAGGGTGGTCGCGCCGACGCGGCGCAGGCGGACGAGGGCGGAGGGGTCATAGGTGAGCACCCGTTCATCGCCGAGCACGGTGGCCAGATGCACGCTCGCGGGGATCGTGTCGGCGGCCGTGCGGGCGCGCCGGAAGGCCGAAAATCGGCCGGCGATCGCCGCGCCGCTGCCGGGCACCGGCGTGGCGGCCCCGCGGCCGGGGCCCGGCAGGATGGTTCTGACGCAGCGGATCAGCAACCGGTGAGACCCGCTCTGAGATCCAGCGGCGCCGGCCATCGAGATCGCGGTCAGCGCCACGGCCAGCATCACGGCGGAGCAGATCAGCGCTCGGGCCCGGTGAGACATCGAGGCGCAGCCTAACCGCGTGTGAGGGCTGCGCGCCAGGGGTCCGCGACCTTAGCCCCGCCGTAACCGGGGCGGGCTCGGTTCCCGACGACAATGGCTCGAGATGTCGCGACGAGAGCCCACGTCAGGTCAGAGCGCATGATCGAGGTCGAGGGCCTGACCAAGCGCTACGGCGACAAGCTGGCCGTCGACGATCTCAGCTTCACGGTCAAGCCGGGGGTGGTCACCGGCTTTCTCGGTCCCAACGGTGCCGGGAAGTCGACCACGATGCGCCTGATCCTCGGGCTCGACCGCCCGGACGCGGGCACCGCGCTGGTCAACGGCAAGCCCTACCGCGACCACGTCGCACCGTTGCACCAGCTCGGCTCGCTGCTGGAGGCGCGCTCGGTGCATGCCGGCCGCTCGGCCGCCAACCACCTGCTCGCGCTCGCGCAGACCCACGGGATCGGCCGTGCCCGCGTCCAGGAGCTGATCGATCTGGTCGGCCTGCACGACGTCGCCGGCAAGCGCGCGGGCGGGTTCTCGCTCGGGATGGGACAGCGCCTCGGGATCGCCTCGGCCCTGCTCGCCGAGCCCGAGACAGTGATGCTCGACGAGCCCGTCAACGGCCTTGATCCCGAGGGCATCCAGTGGGTGCGCAACCTGCTCAAGGGGCTGGCGGCCGGCGGTCACACGGTGTTCGTCTCCTCGCACCTGATGAGCGAGATGGCGCTCACCGCAGAGCATCTGATCGTGATCGGGCGCGGGCGGCTGATCGCCGACGCGCCGGTGCAGGAGTTCGTGGACCGCGCGTCGACGCATGCGGTGCGGGTCAGCTCCCCGCAACTGGCGCGACTGGTTGCGCTGCTGGAAGCCGCTCCGGAGGTCGGCGCCCAGGTGATCGCCAGCGGCCAGGCCGACATCACCGGGGTCGACGCACAACGGATCGGCGAGCTGGCCGCCGCGCACCAGATCGTGCTGCACGAGCTGACCCCGCAGCGGGCGTCGCTGGAGGAGGCGTTCATGGCCCTGACCCATGACGATGTCGAGTACCAGGCCGGATCTCCCGCGACCGACGGCGCGTCCGCGGCGGTGAGCCGGTGAGCGCGGTCAAGGCTTCGCCCCTCGAGCAGGTGCGCGTCACCCAGGCGCGCGTCACCCGCTCGGAGTGGACCAAGCTGCGGTCCGTCCGCTCGACACGCTGGACACTGCTGGCCGCGCTCGTGCTGATCATCGGGATCGGCATCATCGTCTGTCTCGTGTTCGAGTCGCGCTGGCCGCACCTGGACCTGCGCGAGCGGGCTCGATTCAACCCGCTGCGTGCGAGTCTGACCGGCGTCAACCTGGCGCAGCTGGCCTTCGGGGTGCTCGGGGTGATGACGATCAGCGCCGAGTACTCGACCGGCATGATCCGCTCGACGTTCTCGGCGGTCCCCTCGCGCTTGCCGGTCCTGTGGGGCAAGGCGCTCGTGTTCGCCGCCGTGGCGCTGGTGATCAGCCTGCCGGCGGTGTTCATCGTCTTCCTCATCGGCCAGGGCATCCTCTCGGGCCGTCACATCAACACGGCGCTGTCGCACGCCGGGGTGCTGCGGACGCTGATCGGGGCGAGCCTGTTCATGACCGCGATGGGGCTGTTCGGTCTCGGGCTGGGCGCGATCCTCCGCAGCACGGCGGCGGGCATCTCGGCGCTGGTGGCGATCATGTTCGTGCTCCCGCCGATCGTCGGGATCCTGCCCTCGAGCATCACGGACACGGTCAACAAGTTCATGCCGTCCAACGCCGGCGGCGCGATCTGGCGTACGGACTCCGGCGCTCACCTGTTCTCACCGTGGGCCGGGTTTGCCGTCTTCTGCGGCTACATCGCGGTTGTGCTCGTGCTCGCCGCGGTGCTGATGCGCCGTCGGGACACCTGAGCCGGAGCGGTGCCGGCCGTCAGCCGGCGGTGATGGCGCGCGCCTGCGCGTAGGTGAGCTCACCGAGGTACGCGCGCGCCAGGGCGTCGCGCTCGGCCGGCTCCAGGTGCGGGGCGGCCTGCGGGAGCGTGGCGGCGAAGGCCTCGCGGTCACCGTCGGGTTCGGGTTGCGCGGAGAGCAGCAGGGTCGCCCACGCGCGGTCCGGAGCGGCCTGCCGCGCCGCCTCGAGCGTGCGCACGAGCATCGAGCGCTGGGGGTACCACGGCGTGGCCGCCTGCAGCGGGCCGGATCCGCGGTCCAGCACCGTGACCACGAGCCGGTCGGTGATCAGGATCGCGTCGAGCATGCCCGTGGCCTCCAGCCGCCACCACTCAGCGGTGAACCGTGAACCGGAGCGGATCCACTTGTGGGCCTGATCCTGTGCGCGCTCCCGCGCCCCCGGGGGCTCGTCACCGATCAGGGCGGCTCGCAGCCGTCGCGTCGCGTCGCTGACGCCGGGCTGCTGCGCGGGGACGGTCAGCGCGTCGGGATGGTCGATCATCCAGGTCAGCCACTCGGGGCTCGGCACGGCCGGGTACTCGAAGCAGGCCAGGCGGTCCCGCGCGCCGTGCACGGCCAGGGCCGTCTGCAGCCAGCCGGGCTGCTGCGCCAGCTCACCGAGCGCAGTCTGGGCGCCGGGCGCCGCACTGAGCAGCTCGGGCAGCCAACCGCGTCCCGCCGCGTTGCGGGTCAGCAGCGGCGTGAACAGCTCCTCGGCCGGGGTCGGCGGCGCGCCGGCCGGGCGCTGGTCCTCGATCGCGTTGGTCATGACCGGCGGCGGGCCAGGAGCACGGCGTCGTGCACGGTGACCGTCTCCCCGGTGCGGCGGTGCTCGACTTCGCGGGCGGGAGCCTGCGCGGCGAGGATCTCCCACGTCTCCGGGTCGAGCTGCTCGCCGAGCTGCTCGGCGGTCTGAAACAGCTCGGGGAGGTTGGGGCGCAGGCCGGGGACCTCGAGGTCGCGGGGATGGTGGGCGACCACGAGCAGATGGCCGCCCGGCGCGACGGCGCCCGCCAGCCGCGCCATCGCCCGCTCGCGCACTACGGGCGGCAGGTGCAGGTAGTGCGAGGTGACGAGCGAGAAGGTCCCCAGCTCCGGGGCTCGGTCGGCGAACAGGTCGGCCTGGCGCCAGGTGATGCGGGCGGCGATCTCATCCCCCGCCTGGCGCGCGTGCTCGGCCGCGCGGGCCAGGCCGACCGGCGAGATGTCGACGCCCGTGACCGTCCAGCCGCGGCCGGCCAGCCAGATCGCGTCGCCACCCTCTCCACAGGCGACGTCGAGCGCGGTGCCCGGGGTCAGTTCGCCGGTGAAGGCGACGAGCTGGGCGTTCGGGCGCCCGCTCCACACGCGGTCGGTGGAGCCGTAGCGCTCGTCCCAGTGCTGTTGGGTGAAGAGGTCGGGGATCTCGGGCATGACGGGTGGCCGCGCGCGCGGCGCCACGGCCTAGGCTAGTCAGCGACGACGCGAGCTGACCCCGACCAAGGAGCGCCGATGGCCGATTTCAACACGCAGGTGATCGAGGAGTTCCGCAGCAACGACGGACAGGTCGGTGGAGCGTTTGAGAACGCGTCGCTGCTGCTGTTGCACCACACCGGGGCCAGGTCCGGCCAGGAGCGGGTCACGCCGCTGGTCTACCTGAACGACGGTGATCGCTACGTCGTCTTCGCCTCCAAGGCCGGTGCGCCGACGCACCCGGCCTGGTACCACAACCTGCTCGCTCACCCCGAGACCACGATCGAGGTCGGCCACGACACGATCGCGGTCAACGCGCATGAGGCCACGGGCGCCGAGCGAGACCGTCTCTACGAGGCCCAGGTGGAGCGCTCGCCACAGTTCGGCGACTATCAGGAGAAGGCGGGCGACCGGGTGATCCCGGTGATCGTCCTCGAGCCGCGCCGGGACGCCTGATGGCCGCGATGCGCTACGGCTACAAGGCCTCGGCCGAGCAGTTCGCCCCGCGCGAGCTGATCGACTACGCGGTGCTGGCCGAGCAACTCGGCCTGGAGACGCTGGCCGTCTCCGATCACTTCCAGCCCTGGCGCCACAAGGGCGGTCACACGCCCGCGGTCTTCCCCTGGCTGGGCGCCCTCGGCGAGCGGACCTCGACCGCGCTGCTGGGGACGAGCGTGCTCACGCCGACGATGCGCTACCACCCGTCGATCGTGGCGCAGAACCTGGCCACGATCGGGTGCCTGAACCCCGGGCGCGTGTTCCTCGGCGTCGGCACCGGGGAGGCGCTCAACGAGACCCCGGCCACGGCCGCGACCTGGCCGGGGGCCAAGGAGCGGCGGATGATGTTGCGCGAGGCGATCACGTTGATCCGCACCCTGTGGAGCGAGGATCGGGTCACCTTCGCAGGCGACTACTACCGGACCGATCGCGCCACCATCTACGACCGTCCCGAGGAGATGATCCCGATCTACGTCGCGGCCTCGGGGCCGCTGGCGGCCAAGCTGGCCGGCCGCGTCGGTGACGGCTTCATCGCGACCTCGGGCAAGGCTCCCGAGCTCTACACCGAGCTGCTGGGCAAGCTGGCCGAGGGGGCCGAGGCCGAGGGCCGCGATCCCGACGCGATCGACCGCTACATCGAGATCAAGGTCAGCTACGACCACGACGTCCAGTACGCGCGCGAGGCGTGCGCGTTCTGGGCCCCGCTCGCGCTCACCCCCGACGAGAAGTCGGGGATCGATGATGCGGTCGAGATGGAGGCGGCGGCGGACAAGATCCTGGATCGCGCCCCGTCACGCTTCATCGTCTCCGACGATCCCGACGAGGTGGTCGCCAAGCTCGCCCCCTACGTGGAGCTGGGCTTTAACCACCTCGTGTTCCACGGCCCGGGCCAGGACCAGGAGCGCTTCCTGCGCGGGTTCTGTGCCGACGTGCTGCCGCGCGCGCGCGAGCGCTTCGGCTCGGCCTAGCCTCCCGGGAGGGCCGCCCAGGGTTCGGTCAGCGGCCCGTCGCCCAGAGCTCGGTCAGCGGCCCGTCGCTGCGCCGCACCGGGTCGGCGGCGCGCAGCGGGACCGCGGCGACCGGAGCAGCTGCGGCTCAGCCGTGGTTCCCAACCCAGGACGCGGCGGATATGCTGCGTGGATGCCGGCCTGGGCGCACCGATGAACGCCTTCCGCGCTGCCGTCGAGGCCGGTGATCACACCGCGATCGAGCCGCTGCTCGCGCCCGACGCGGTCTTCCTGTCACCGGTGGCCTACACGCCCTACCGCGGCCGGGCGATGGTGGCGGCGATCCTTCGCGGCGCCGGCCGAGTGTTCCAGGATTTCCGCTACGAGCGCGAGATCGCCTCGGCCGATGGCCGGGACATCGCCCTGGTGTTCCGCGCTCGGGTCGGGGATCGCGACATCCACGGCTGCGACTTCCTGACCCTGGACGCGGCCGGGCTGATCAGTGAGCTGTGCGTGATGGTCCGCCCGCTGTCGGCGGCCAACGCGCTCAGCGCCGCGATGGCCGAGCAGTTCGAGGTCATCCGCCGCGAGGTCGCCGACCCGGCCTGAGCCGACGGGTTCGCTGCGCATCTCTGTGCGTTGCGTTACGGCGGTGGGCAGGAGGTTGACCCGCAGAGGCGAAGGGTACGCACATGACCGTGGTGACCTCGATCAAGCCCGGACCCGAAGAGCCTGCGGTGACTCCGTCCCCGGCTCCCGCCCCCGAGCCGCTCGCGGCCCATCCGACCCCCGAGCCGGCCGCCCCCGGGCCGGCCCCAGCCCGTCCCGCCGCCGAGCCGACCCCAACCCGTCCCGCCGCCGAGCCGGTCGCGGCCCGTCCCGCCTTCAACGGCGAGGCATGGGCGCGGCGATGGCACGCGGTGACCGGTTGGATCGGTCGCCACCTCGCCCGGCCCCGCGTTCGCCTGGCCGTGATCGGCGTGGCGCTGCTCGTCGTCGCGGTATTCGGCATCACCAGTTCGGTCTGGACGCTACCCCTGGTCATCATCGGGGCCGCGATGGTGCTGATCGCCTGGATCGGCTCCCGCCTGGAGGGCCGCTTCGCCGTTGAATGGGGGGAGGCCGGGACCCAGCTCGAGTTCCGGGCCCAGATCAAGGCGCCGCCCGCTCACATGCAGATCGCCGCCCCGGCCGCGCCGCCGGCGGCCCGTCCCGCCGTGCGGGTGCCGACGCTGACCCCGATCAACGAGTCAGCGAGCGTGATCGAGGGCGAGGCCCACACCGTCGAGATCGACGTGGCCGAGCTCAAGGCCCTGATCTGCGCCGCCGAGGCCAACGAGGCCCGCGGCGCCCCGGCGCAGACCGACACCGCGCCCGGTGCCGGTCACCGTGACGCCGCCTGACGGGGCGGCCTTGCGTTTTCAGTCCGTCGGGCCCTGCAGCGCCGCGACGCCGAGCCCGGCGGCGGTGAGCGCGGTCGCCGTGACCAGCGCGGTGGTGAAGGCCGGAAGCTCGCCCTTGCGCCCGGCGAAGATCCCGGCCAGCGCGTCGGCCAGGTCGCAGACGATGCCGATCTTCAGCCAGTGGGCGCGGGTCGCCCCACTCGTCGTCTGCAGTCCGTAGGCCAGCGCCGCGTCCCGCGCGCCGAACAGGCGGGCCAGGTAGGGGGCCTGCGGGTTGCCGGCCACGTCGAGTCCGAACAGCCGCCCGGCGACCCGGGGGGCCACCCACGCTCCGACACCGATCGCTGAACGGGTGGCCACGAGGTTGGCGATGACGCGGTCGTTCGGCACGGCGCGAGCCTATCGGAAACCCGCCGCCGCGTGCCACCGGATCCGCCGCGGACCTCGGTCACCGTGTAGGTTCGGGCCATGAACGCCGATCTGTCGCTCGGGGAGGCCGCCGCGGCCCTGGGCGTGAGCGTGGACACGCTGCGGCGCTGGGATCGCAAAGGGCAGATCACCACCAAGCGCGACGCGCGCAACCGCCGGCTCGTTCCCGCCTCCGAGATCCGGCGCCTGTCCGACCGGCCCGAGCGTCACCGGACCGGCACGCCGCGCTCGGCCCGCAACCGCTTCACCGGGGTTGTGCGCTCCGTCGAGGCCGACGGGGTGATGGCCCTGGTCGAGCTGGAGGCCGGCCCGTTCCTGGTCACCGCCGCGATCACCCGCGACGCGATCGAGGAGCTCGGTCTCGCCCCCGGGGTTGCCGCCACGGCGGTGGTCAAGGCGACCTCGGTGATGGTCGAGCGCAGCCGACCCGGCCGCATGGCCTGACCCCGCCGCCCGACCGGCGCGGACCTACAATCGGTCTCCCGCCCCCATGGTCTAGCGGTTAGGACGCCTGCCTTTCACGCAGGAAATCACGGGTTCGAATCCCGTTGGGGGTATCGATTCGATCGAGTGGAGCCATCTCGTGCCGTGGCCTCGGGGCCGCGGGTCGTGGGTGGTGGGAAGGGCTGATCGCGAGGGTCGTATGTTGGGGGGATGGCTGACCGTGGGGATCTTGACTTCACCTACTCGCTGACCGACCGGATCATCCGCCTCAGCCTCGGTGAGCTGCCTGACTTCAGCGGGGCGAAGTTCGATGGTGACTTCTCGCTCGGCCTCGAGCAGGCACAGCGGCGCAAGCACGATTACGTGGCCGAGCAGATCGGGATCGGGCCCGGCCGGCGCCTGCTCGATCTCGGCTGCGGCTGGGGCCCGCTGCTGGCCTATGCCCGGGCGCGTGGCGGCGTCGGCGTCGGGGTCACGCTCTCCTCGGCGCAGGTGACGGCCTGCCGCCAGCACGGGCTCGAGGTCTACCTCGAGGACGCGCGTGAGATCGACCGGGCACGGTTCGGCCCGTTCGACGCGGTGGCCAGCCTCGGCGCGTTTGAGCATTTCTGCTCCCCTGAGGACTACCAGGCGGGACGTCAGGAGCAGATCTACCGGGACCTGTTCGCCCGCGTCTCCGGTGTCCTGCCACCGGGCGGCCGCTTCTACCTGCAGACCATGGTCTTTGGCCGCAACATGATTCCGGCCTCCGAGCTGGACTTTGAGGCGCTTCGCGGGGTCCCGCCGCGAGACACCGATCAGTGGTACATCGCGCTGCTCGGACGCCAGTTTCCCGGATCGTGGCTGCCCTTCGGTCAGGAGCAGGTCGTCCGTTGCGCCGAGCCGCACTTCCGGCTGATCTCCAGCAGCAGCGGCCGGCTTGACTACATCGAGACGATCAACCGATGGAACGCGCGCATTGGCGCCCCGAGCGTCAGCAAGACGCTGCTCAAGCTTCGGCTGCTGCCACGCTGGCTCACCAGCGCCGACTTCCGCCTCGCGTTCACCTCGGGCGTCAGCGCCAACCAGGTCTGCTTCCAGCGCGAACTGCTCGACCACCACCGCCTCGTGTTCGAAAACACAGCCTGACGCAATACCGCGGCGATGCGACGCCGCGGTTCACCCGCGAACCGGATCGTTCTGGGTACGATCGCCCGATGAGCGCGGCACGGGCCGAGACCGGCGGGGTGCTGACGGGCGCCCTCATCTCCGCCGCCTTTGCCGTCGCCTGGGCGATGTCGGGAGCGTCCGGCCTCTCCTCGCCGGCCGCGGCGGTAAAGATCGTTGCGCTGTTCGGCGGCGGCGCCGTCCTGCACGCAACCGGCGAAACCGCGTACACGATCGCGTGGTTCGCGCTGATCGTGGGCGCTCACCTCCTGGCCTTCGGACGAGCGTTCTGGGCCAGCTTCTACATCGTCGGGGCCGTCCTGATCGCCGCCGCGGGCGCGGGAACGGTCACCGGCCTGGCGGGCGGATCCGCGGCTCTCCGCCCAACCCGTCAACTCCCAGCGTACGATGCCTGATGATGGCCGAACGTGAAGATGTGCATGCCATCCTGCGCCAGGCCAGCCTGGCAATCGGGTTCTGCCGGGGGATGACCGGCCACGAACCGTGCGCAACGGGTGAGCGAGAGCGGCTCGGTGACCGCCACAGGGCCTGACCGGGCGCAGGAACCCGATGGCGTCGCCGCGGGCGTGCTCGACGTCGCGCACGGCATCCTTGAGGACCTCGACGTCGACATCGTGCTCGACCGGGTGCTCGCCGCGGCACGCGATCTGACCGGCGCGCGCTACGCCGCGCTCGGCGTGCTGGACGCCGAGCGAACCCACCTGGAGCGATTTCTCACCCTCGGGATGGACGAGGAGACGCGGCGGCGGGTCGGGCAGCTGCCCGCCGGCCGGGGGATCCTGGGCGAGCTGATCCGCGACCCCGCGCCGCTGCGGATCGCCGAGCTCGGCAGTCACCCTCGGTCCTACGGCTTCCCGCACGGCCATCCGCCGATGAGCTCGTTCCTCGGCGTGCCGCTGCTGGTCCGGGGCCAGCCCTACGGCAACCTCTACCTCACCGACAAGCGCAACGGCGGCGAGTTCACCGAGCAGGATGAGGAGACCGTCGTGCTTCTGTCCCAGTTCGCCGGAGTGGCCGTCGATCACGCGCGGCGCTACACCGAGGCCGAGCGGCAGCGCGCGGAGCTTCAGCGCACGGTGTCTGCGTTGGACGCGACGATCCAGATCGCGCGAGCGGTGGGCGGCCAGACCGATCTGAACGCGATCCTCGGCCTGGTGGCCAAGCGTGGCCGGGCTCTCGTTGCGGCACGAGCGCTGGTCATCGAGTTGACCGACGGTGACGAGCTCGTCGTCGCCGCCGGAGCGGGCGAGCTTCCCGGCGGGCTGATCGGCCGCCGGGTGCCCCTGGCCGGCACGGTGGCCGGCGCCGCGGCCCGGTCGCGGCAGACCCAGCACCTCACCGACGAGCTCAACCGCGCCCGCTATGAACAGCACGGTCTGGGGCAGCTCGGGCTCAGCGCCCGCACCGGCCTCGTCGTGCCGCTGGTGTTCCGCGCCCAGACACTCGGCGTGCTGGTGGCCATCGATCAGCTCGAGGACGGCCCGTTCACCGCTGAGCACCAGCGGCTGCTGGAAGCGTTCGCGGCCAGTGCGGCCACCGCTGTGGCCACGGCTCAATCCGCCCAGGAGGATCGCCGCCGGCAGCGACAGGCCGCGGCCGAGGCCGAGAGGACCCGGTGGGCGCGCGAGCTGCACGACGAGACGCTGCAGAACCTGGCCAACGTCAAGCTGATTCTGGCCGCCGGTCAGCGGGCGGCCGCGCCCGAGGCGATGGCCGCCGCCCTACGCGACGGGATCGGGCAGCTGGAGGCTGACATCGCCAGCCTGCGCGCATTGATCACCGAGCTGCGTCCGGCCGCCCTGGACCAGCTCGGCGTGGACGCCGCGGTCCGGGCGCTGGCCGAGCGGATGGGCCGGTCCGGCCTCACCGTCGACACGAGCATCACGCTGGGGTCCGAGGAGGACAACGCGCAACCCCGCCTGGCCCCCGATCTGGAAACCGGTATCTACCGTACCGTCCAGGAGGCGCTCACCAACGCCCGCAAGCACGGTCAGGCGCAACGCGCCGTCGTCGAGATCACCGAGCAGGGCCGGCATGTGACCGTGTCCGTGCGCGACGACGGCGTCGGCTTCGATCCCGCCGTGAAGACCGAGGGCTTCGGCCTGCTCGGCATGCACGAGCGCGTCGAGTTGCTCGACGGGACGCTCACCATCAGCTCCGCTCGCGGCACGGGGACGACCGTCGTCGCGGTCATGCCGGTACGTCACCGGGCGGCCGCCCCCGACGCGCGCGTGTCCTCGGGCTGACCCCCCTCCGCCGGTCGCCATCAGGTCAATTCCCTGATCGCAACGCGGCAGATCCCGGATGCCGGGGCGACCGGGCGCCGGTAGCGTCTGAAGCAGGGAGCGCTGTCGAGGACTGACCATGGATCCAATGCCTGACGAATACCCGGCGCGTCTGCGCTGCGTTCACTGTGCGGAGGTCATCGGGGTGTATGAGCCGATGTGGATCCAGACCAGTGACGGGACCCTGCGCGAGACCTCGATGCTGAACCTGGCCGCGGAAACCCCCGCCGGGCGCGCGCTGCGCGGGGTCTGGCACCTGGGCTGCCTGGCCGCGGAGACGATCACCCACGGCGCCGGCCATCCCGGCGCCGAGGACTCTGTGCCGCCGGACGAACCTCAGCGCTGATCGCTCCTGTGCGCGCACGTCCGACCGAGTTGCCGAGGCGGAGCCCCGGGCGCTCGGCGGCGCTCTGCGCGGGTCTGCGCTCAGCGAGGTAGGACGGGCGCCGGGTGCAGCGCCGGCGCGACGTCGGAGGGGGGAGGCATCGGGTCGGCGGCCTGCGCCACGCGAACGCAGTTGCGGCCCGAGGCCTTGGCGGCGTAGAGGGCCTGATCGGCGTCGGCGAACACGCGGTCGTAGTCAAACACGCTCGGCGGGCTGGCGCTGACGCCGAACGACGCGGAGATGGACAGGCCGCCCGAGCGCTCGGAGCAGATCGCCTGGCGCAGATCCTCGGCCAGGAGCGCGGTCGCGGCGGCATCGGCTCCGGGAAGCAGGATGAGGAATTCCTCGCCGCCCAACCGGTAGGCGAGGTCGAACGCTCGCAGGCGCTTGCGCAGGCTGTAGGCGACATCGCGCAGCACGGCGTCGCCGGTGGCGTGCCCGTGGGTGTCGTTGACGTCCTTGAAGTGATCGAGATCGAGCACGATCAGCCCGATCGGCTGTTGGACGACGCGGGCCTGATGGCGGAGCTCCTCGACACGGGCGCGCAGCGCGTTGCGGTTCAGCATGCTCGTGAGCGGGTCGATCACCGCGGCTGTCCGGTGCTGGACGTCGGACTGCATGAGCGCAAGCGACAGGAGCGCCACCGCGGCCAGCAGCGCCAGGGGGAAGATGACCTGCTGCGGGTGTCCGAGTAGGCCGGACGGATCGTCGAGCGCCGAGCTGGCGACGATCAGCGCACCCGCGATGGTGCTGCCGGCGATGACGCCGCGGACGGTGAAGCGGGCGGCGAGGGTGACGACGGGCAGCACCAGCCACGCCACGGCCGGGCTGCGCCATCCCCCGGTCAGGGCAACGCTCGCCGCGATGGCCAGCTCAGAGGTCAGCCAGGCGATCGCGAGCTGCAGCTCGGGACGGGAGGAGGTGGCCAGCCGGCGGTCGGTCACCACGAAGGCGACGCCGGCCGCGCTCAGCGGGATCAAGGTCCAGAAGCCCACCCACGGCCCGCAGGCCACCAGCGCCGCGGCCAGCACGGCAAAGGCCCGTGCGCGCAACGGGCCGAGGCGCGGCTCCATGTCGAGCAGGCGCTCGCGGTCCGCCGGCGTGGCGCACAGCCACGAGGTGCGCGAAGTGTCGTTCGGCGCATCCACGCTCTTCCCTTTCGGCCTGATCTCGCGTCGGCTTGAGCGCATCGGGCCCAGACCGGCGCCCTGCAGCCTTCCCTGCGCAGGCTCATCCGGCCCCCGACCGCCGCCGGGCACCTCGGTGGCCTCGCGGCGCGACGATCACGCGCACCGAGCCGACGCGTCCGGCCGGGAGTCCAGCCAGGCCATCAGCTCGGCGAGCACCAGGTGGGTGGACCGGTCGGTAGCCATGGTGACCCGATGGCTCGCGGTGACCTCGTCGAGTGCGTCGAAGCTGTCACCCTGCTCGGCGACGACCGACTCGGTCGCGTCCGAGGCCCGCTCGGGGTCGTCCTCGCGGTCCCGCGCCCAGCGCCGCCGCATCGACAGCGGGGCCTGGCAACGCACCCACCACGTACGCGCCGACCAAGGCCCGCCGACGAGCGGCCGGCGCTCGGGCCGCCGCCGGCAGGTGGCGGCGACGATCACGCTGCGGCCCGCACTCAGCTCAGCCTCGGCCCGCTCGGCCAGCCGGGCGTACGTGCGCTCGGTCATGGCCGCGCCGTAGAGCGCGTCGGCGCCCCGCTCGGTCGGGGACAGACCGGCCAGCTCCTTGCGCACGACGTCGGAGTCGAGCACCGTGACGCCGAAGCGCTCGGCGACGGCCTGAGCCAGCCGCGACTTGCCGCTGGCGGCGGGCCCGCAGATCACAAGCCGGATGGGGCCACGGGCCCGCCACGCGCACCGTGCGGCGGTGGCGAGCAGCCGCGAGGCCGCCTCGGCGTCACCGTGGCGCTCGTTCAGCCGCGCGACCTTGGCCCGCACGAGCGCGCGGTGCGCGGCGTAGAACCAGACGAGCTCCTCGGGCCCGTGATCCCCCCCGGCCTCGCGGTAGCCGGTCATCAGCGACCGGGCCAGCGTCTCGGCCTCGCGGGCGCACAGGTCCATGACCAGGAAGGCGAGATCGTCCGCCGTGTCGATCGTGCGCAGGCCGGGGTCGAACTCGACGCAGTCGACGATCTGCACCGGGGGGCCGAGCAGCACGTGCTCGGCGCGGAGATCGCCGTGGCCCTCGCGGCGATGGCCCTGTTGACCCCGTGTTCGCAGCAGGGCCCGGTGCCGGCTCGCAAAGACGCTGAAGAACCGCGTCAGGGCATCCATCCGGGCCTGCTCCTCACCGTCGCAGAGCAAGGGGGCAAGCTCGGCCAGGTTCTCGCCGATCTCGCGCCGCACGGCGCTCACGCCGTCGGCTTCGACGGTGGGGGGCGCCTGACCGTGAAAGGCCGCGAGGCAACGGCAGAGTGCGGTGAGATCGCCGGCGTCGAGACCGCCCTGTGACAGACGTGCCGCCAGCGTCGCCGTCTCGTCGTAGCGCCGCATCTCGACCAGATAGTCGATCGCCGTCCCGGCGCCGGCCTCGGCGATGCGCAGACCCGGGCCGTCGGCGACGAGCGCACGGACGGCGAGGTAGACGTCCGGGGCCAGCCGGCGGTTCAGGCGCACCTCCTCCTGGCACATCGCCCACCTCCGCTGCGCGGTCCCGTAGTCCAGAAAGGCCAGGACGAGGGGCCGCTTGAGCTTGAACGCGCGGTCACCGGCGACGAACACGCGGGAGATGTGGGTGGCGTGCTCGCGGACCGGTTCGGTCCCGGGCAGGCCGAGTCGGCTCCGGACCGCCGCCGCGATCAGCCGCGACGGCAGCTCAGCGCTCGTGGCGCCGTCACTCCCGGTGTCCATCGCGCCTTCCCCCGAGCACACCCCGGGCCTGGCGGGCCATCTCGAGGTCCTCGCGGGCGGCGACCACGAGCGTGCGCACGCCCGCGCCCGGCGCGGTGATCTCACGCTCGCCCTCGGCGGCGTTGGCCGGCGGATCCAGCTCGACGCCCAGAAAGCCGAGCCCCGCCGCCGCTCCGGCCCTGACCTGCGCCGAGCGCTCGCCCACGCCCCCGGTGAAGACGAGCGCGTCGAGCCCGCCCAGCGCGGCCGTCATCGCCGCGATCGCCGCGCGCAGGCGGTGCAGGTAGACCTCCAGCGCCAACGTGGCGGCCGGGTCGCTGCGGCCGAGCACCTCGGCCATATCCGCCGTGCCGCACAGGCCCAGCAGCCCAGACCCGTGCTCCAGCGCGGCGGCGACCTCGCCCTCGGTCATCCGCTCGTGCTCGAGCAGCCACAGCAGCAGGCCCGGGTCCACATCCCCGGAGCGCGTGGCCATGACCAGGCCGGCCAGGGGTGTGAAGCCCATCGTCGTGTCGACCGACCGGCCGTCACGGATCGCGCACAGCGACGCGCCCGCGCCCAGGTGGCAGGAGACGACACGCCGTGCGGCGGGGCCGAGGGTCTGCGCGGTCCGCCCGGCGACCCATCCGTGCGACAGTCCGTGAAACCCGTAGCGGTGCAGATCCAGTTCGTCGCGCCAGCGGGCCGGCAGCGCGTAGGTAGCGGCCGCGGGCGCGATCGTGTGATGAAACGCCGTGTCGAAGCAGGCGATCGCGGGCAGGCCGGGCAGGACCGCTGAGACCGCGCGCAACGCGGCCAGCGACTTGGGTTGATGCAGCGGCGCGAGATCGCACAGCTGATCGAGATCGGAGATCACCGTGGCGTCGGCGCGCAGGGCGCGGTGATAGCGCCGGCCCCCGTGCACGATCCGGTGCACGACCCCGTCCGCCGGGCCGAAGTCCTGCAGCGCGGCGGTCAGGGCGTCGGGCTCGACCCGGGCCCCGGGGGCCGGCAGCTCGGCGCGCCGCAGCGTGGCGTCGTCATCGCCGATCAGGCTCAGCTTGAGGCTGCTGGAGCCGGCGTTGACGCAGATCAGGCGCACGGCAGGCCGCGCCCCAGATCAGGCACCGGCGCCGGCGGGCGGGGGGCCGGACCCGGCTGGTGGGGGGCCGGACCCGGCTGGTGGGGCACCGGCCCCGGCCCGACGAGCACCGGCCCCTGCGGCGCCCGGCCACCGCCAATCCCGCACGGCGGGAAGATCGTCGCCCGTCTCACGGGTGTAGGCCCGCGCGCGCAGGCGCGCGTCGACCATCAGCTGCCGCAGCCCCGCGGCCCGCTCTCCGAGCCCCGGCACGCGATCGATCACGTCCATGACCAGGTGGAAGCGGTCCAGGTCGTTGAGCATCACCATGTCGAACGGCGTCGTGGTGGTCCCCTCCTCCTTGTAGCCGCGCACATGGATGTTGTGGTGGTTGGTACGGCGGTAGGTCAGCCGGTGGATGAGCAGCGGATAGCCGTGGTAGGCGAAGATCACCGGACGCTCGGTCGTGAACAGGGCGTCGAACTCGCGGTCGGGCAGCCCGTGGGGGTGCTCGGTGTCAGGCTGCAGGCGCATCAGGTCCACGACGTTGACCACGCGCACCTTGAGCTCGGGCAGATGCTCGCGCAGCAGTGCGGCGGCGGCGACCGTCTCCAGGGTCGGCACATCGCCGGCGCAGGCGAGCACGACATCGGGCTCGGCTCCGGCGTCGCTCGACGCCCAGGGCCAGATGCCCAGACCGCGCGTGCAGTGCGCAATCGCCTCGCCGATCGTCAGGTAGTTCAGCGCCGGCTGCTTGCCGGCCACGATCACGTTGACGTAGTGGCGCGAACGCAGGCAGTGATCGCTGACCGAGAGCAGGCAGTTGGCGTCCGGTGGCAGGTACACCCGCACGATCTCGGCCTTCTTGTTGACGACGTGATCGATGAAGCCCGGGTCCTGGTGCGAGAAGCCGTTGTGGTCCTGGCGCCACACGTGCGAGGAGAGCAGGTAGTTCAACGATGCGATCGGCCGCCGCCAGGGGATCGTTCCGGTCACCTTCAGCCACTTGGCGTGCTGGTTGAACATCGCGTCGACGATGTGGATGAACGCCTCGTAACAGTTGAACAGGCCGTGACGGCCGGTGAGCAGATACCCCTCCAGCCAGCCCTGACACAGATGCTCGGAGAGCACCTCCATGACCCGCCCGTCCGGGTCGAGATGATCGTCGCCGGCGACCGTCTCCGCGTCCCACGCGCGGTCGGTCGTCTCGAACACCGCGGACAGCCGGTTGGAGGCCGTCTCGTCCGGCCCCATGATCCGGAACGTGTCGGGGTTGAGCGCGATGACGTCGCGCAGGAACGCGCCGAGCACGCGGGTGGCCTCGTCGGTGCCGGTGGCGGGCTCGGGCACCTCGACCGCGTAGCCGCGGAAGTCGGGCAGCTCGAGGTCGCGCAGGAGCAGGCCGCCGTTGGCGTGCGGGTTGGCGCTCATCCGCCGCGGCGCGGCGGGCGCGAGCGCGGCCAGCGCCGGCACCAGCGCCCCGCCGGCGTCGAACAGCTCCTGGGGCCGGTAGGAGCGCAACCACGTCTCCAGGGCCGCGAGATGCTCCGGGTTCTCGCGCACGTGGGCCAGGGGGACCTGGTGCGAACGGAAGGTCCCCTCGGCGGGTAGGCCGTCGACCAGCTTGGGGCCGGTCCAGCCCTTGGGCGTGCGCAGCACGATCATCGGCCAGCGGGGCCGCGCGCTCGTCTCTCCCGCCCGCGCTGCGCGCTGGATCTCGGCGATCTGGTCGCACGCGCGGTCCAGCGCCGCCGCCAGCGCCCGGTGCACGACCGCGGGGTCGTCGCCCTGCACGAAGATCGGATCATGCCCGTACCCCTCCATCAGCGCGCGCAGCTCGTCGTGGGGGATGCGGGCCAGGACGGTGGGATTGGCGATCTTGTACCCGTTGAGGTGCAGGATCGGCAGCACGGCGCCGTCGCGCCGCGGGTTGACGAGCTTGTTCGAGTGCCAGCTGGCGGCCAGCGGCCCGGTCTCGGCCTCCCCGTCGCCGACCACGCAGCAGGCCAGCAGGTCCGGGTTGTCGAACACGGCTCCGTAGGCGTGCAGGAGGCTGTAGCCGAGCTCCCCGCCCTCGTGGATCGAGCCGGGGGTCTCGGGCGCCACGTGGCTGGGGATGCCGCCGGGAAACGAGAACTGGCGGAACAGGCGCCCGATCCCCGCTTCGTCGCGGCCGATGTGCGGGTAGACCTCGCTGTAGGTGCCCTCCAGGTAGGCGTTGGCGACCAGGCCCGGGCCGCCGTGGCCCGGTCCGGTCACGTAGATCACGTTCAGATCGCGGGCGGCGATCAGCCGGTTGAGGTGCGCGTAGATGAGGTTCAGGCCCGGAGTGGTTCCCCAGTGCCCGAGCAGCCTGGGCTTGACGTGCTCGGGCCGCAGCGCGGTGCGCAGCAGCGGATTCTCGAGCAGGTAGATCTGCCCGACCGAGAGGTAGTTGGCCGCCCGCCACCACGCGTCGATGAGGGTCAGCTGCTCGGCGTCGATCGTCATGCCTTCAGCGTGGCAACTCGGGCCACGGCTGCTATCGGGGAGCGTCCGGACTCTCGCTCCGGGCGGACTACCGACTCAGGACCGACCGCCGCGTGAGCGACGGTCGGTCTCATGCCCTGAGAAAACGCGATCAGCCTGCCGTCGGCGTGATCGTCACCTTGGCCGGCTTGTCCTGAGCCGGCATCGGGATCGTCACCTCGACCACGCCAGCCTTGGTGTGAGCCTTGATCGTGCTGGGATCCACGCCGGAGGGGAGCGTCATCGACCGTGAGAACGAGCCGTAGCGGCGTTCGCGGCGGACGTAGTTCTTGTCGGCACGCTCGGTGTTCTCCTCGTGGCTGCCCTGAATGGTGAGGACGTCGTCCTGCACCTCGATCTTGACCTCGTCGGGAGTGATGCCGGGTACGTCGGCGCGCAGGACGAGATTGCCGTTGTCGCGCACGATATCGATCGCCGGTGTCCATGGATGGTCGGGGGACGCACCCGGGTCACCGAACGCGCGGTCCAGTCGTGTGCGCAGTTCACTCAGCTCTCCGAACGGGTCCCACCGTGTCATGACGGTTGCCATCTGTGACCTCCAGTGCGTGTGATGTGTCTGTCCCGATGACTTTATGGCCGCCGGAGCGGGTCCGCATCGGCGAAACGCTGCAGTCCTCGGGGCCTTGACGGCGACCTGCGCCCGTAGTTCGAACCGATCCGCCCGTCGGCGCGAAACCCCGAGCCGCTCCTGCGGCCTGTTGCGGGTCGGTGGGGTCCTTCCCTGTGCGAGCACGCCACGATCAGGCGCCATGCCCTTCTCGCCCTTGTCGCCATCAGCGCTCTGTGCGGGGCACGTCGCGGTCGACTACGCAGATGCCGAGGGTCGACGCCTCTGTTCAAGTTCGCGCCGCGCCGGGCCGATCCAGGCTCCATGCCTCACGCGGCGCTGTCGGGGGGACCCCAGTCGGGACGTCATTTCTCCTGCTCGATGACCGCGCTGGTGATCCAGCGCGTGCGCGACCACGCCGGACCGGAGGCTGTCGCCGAGCTGCTGGCTCGAGCCGGCGCCGAGCACGACGTCCAGTTCCTGTCTGACCTCAGCAACTGGACGTCCTTCGACGAGGCGATGGCGCTGCTGCGCACCGGGGCGCTGATCACCCACCATCCCCAGTTCGCCCGCGCCACCGGCGAGGACGCCGCGCGCCGGCTCAACGCCTCACCGGTGGCCGCCCTGTTTCGCTCGCTGGGCTCGCCCGAGGAGGTCTACCGCCACATCGCTCAGAGCGCGACCAAGTACAGCGTCGTGTCGCGGATGCAGGCCACCGCCGTCGGCCCCGGCTTCGCCGAGATCGTCGCCACGCCCGCCGAAGGGTTCGCGCGCGACCCGTCCCACTGCGCGTGGACGACCGGGATGCTCACCCAGCCGACGATCCTGTTCGGCCTGCCCAAGGCGACCGTCACCCACGAATGCTGCGCGGCCTACGGCGCGGACGCGTGCCGCTACACCGTGACCTGGGAGCGCCGGTCCGAGCGCGAGGACTCCGCCGAGAATGAGATCGGCGCGGTGCGCGCTCAGCTCGCGGCGCTGCAGCAGCGCCTGCACGGCATCTTTCAGACCGCGGGCGAGCTGATCGCCGCCGACGAGATCGAGGAGGCGCTGGCGCGCATCGTCGACCGGGCCGGGGTCGAGGTGCGCGCGCAGCGTTACCTGCTCGCCGTGCGGCTCGACGATGGCCGCGCGCCTCTGTGCCACCACCGCGGGTTCGGTGAGCAGGAGGCGGCCAGCACGGCCGATCTGATTCTCGGCGCGCATCCGGCGACGCTGCCGGCGAACTGGCTCGTCGTTCCCGTCCGCTCAGGCCGGCGTGACTACGGACGGCTGCTCGCCCTGCAGGAGCCGGGCCGTGAGTTCTTCGCGCAGGAGCGTGAGCTGCTGGAGGTCTACGCGACCTACGCGGCCAGCGTCCTGGACAGCGCCACCGCCCTCGCGCAGGCCGAGCGACGCTACGAGCAGTCCAGTGCCCTGCTCGCGCTGGCGCGGGCGCTCGCGGTGGCCGGCACCAGTGAGGAGGTCGCCGCCCAGCTGGCCACGGTCGTACCCGACGTCGTGGACTGCGACCGCGCCGCGGTGTATCTCTGGCGCCCGGAGGCCGGTGAGCTCGTGCGCGCCGCCCGGACCGGCGCCCACGAGGTGTCCGAGGGCGCCGAATGGCGCTACCGGCCCGAGCCGGGGGGTCTGCTCGCGGGTCTGCTGGCCCACCCTGACCCCGAGCCCATCTTCATCGACATGGCGCACGGCGAGCCGGGTGCACAGGCCATGTTCGCGGGGATCGGGGCCGTGGCCACGATCATCGTCCCGCTGGTCACGGCCGGGAGTTATCTGGGCTCGCTCGCGGTCTCGGTGATGGACGACGCTGAGCGGCTCGCTCCGTCCACGGATCTGCTCGACCGGCTCTCCGGCGTCGCCGCCCAGGCCACCACGGCGCTGCAGAACGGTCGTCTCGTGGACCAGATCACCCACCAGGCGCGACACGACGACCTCACCGGATTGGCCAACCGCCCCCAGTTCCGCCACGCGCTGGGCGCGGCGCTGGCGCGGGCCCGTGAGGACGGCGAGCAGCTCGCTCTGCTGTTCGTGGATCTGGATGGCTTTAAGCCCATCAACGACCGTCTCGGCCACGAGACCGGCGACCGGCTGCTGATCGCGGTCGCCGAGCGGATGCGCGACTGCATACGGCCCGGCGATCTGGTCGCCCGGCTCGGAGGGGACGAGTTCGCCGTGCTGATCGGCGCTCCGCAGGCCGGCGACGCCGCGCTGGGGCTCGAGGCGCGGCTCGACGACGCGTTCAGGTCACCGTTGGCCGTCGCCGGCACGTCGCTGACCGTCGGCGCCAGCGTCGGCCACGCCATCTTCCCGGGTGACGCAACCGACGCCGAGGCGCTGATCCGCCACGCCGACGCCGCGATGTTCGCCCACAAGCGCGACCGGGCGCGCAGCCGGCTCTCCGTCCTGGCCGCCTCCTCGTAAGACGCGACCAGCGCGCACCGGGTCCCGGGGGCGCGACGGCCGGGGAGCAACTTCCGTATTGGCGTTGGGTTGGGATGATCGGTGGCATCCTCGGCCACGTCCTCCGACCGTAAGGCAGTCCATTGACGCTCGAGCTGGTGCGCAGAACCCGAACCGCGCTGCTGACCTGCGGGGTCCTGCTCGCCGGCGTGGCGGTCGCCTGGTGGGCAGCGAAGGTGGCCGCGGGCGCGACTCCGCTGCTCGAGGGCCCGGGCGTCGCGCTCTGGTCCGGCGGCAAGGAGGTCGATCTCTACTACCGCTCCGACGACGGAGGCATCTCCCAGGGCTACTACATCTCAGGCAGCGGCTGGGGGGGGCCGAGCGCGGTGCCCCGTACCGCGGGCGCCGCTGCCAGCGGTCCGTCGGTGGTGCTTGACGACGGCGGCAAGGCGATCAACCAGTTCTTCCGCAATACGGCGGGCGGCGTCTCGCAGACCTACTACCTGTCCGGGTCGGGGTGGTCGGGGCCGCGCGTCGTGCCCGGTACGGCCGGCAAGGTGCTCGGCGTTCCCGCCACCACGCTCTCGCAGAGCGGAAAGCGCCTGGACGTGTTCTTCCGCGGGACCGACGGCGGTATCTGGCACTCCTACTACGTCTTCGGCGATGCGTGGCACGGCCCCGGTGAGCTGCCGGGGACCGCCGGCACCGCCACCTCGGCTCCCGCCGTCGCGCTCACGCCCGACGGTGACACGGTCAACGTCTTCTACCGTGGAGCCGACAACGGCCTGCACGAGGCGTACTACACGACCGGGAGGTCGTGGGTGGGGCCGTTGGTGGTGCCGGGCACCGCCGGCACGGTGACGACGGGACCGGCCGCCGACCTGTTCAACGGCAAGGAGCTCGACCTCTTCTACCGCGGCCCCGACGGCTCGCTGCGGCAGGTCTACTACGTGTACGGAGGTGGCGGCTGGCACGTGCCGGTGGTGATCCCGCGCACCACCGGGAAGCTGGATTCAGCCCCGACGAGCGTCGTCTTTCACAGCAACGAGCTCGATGTCTTCTGGTTCGGGCCCGATGGTCACATGCAGGAGACCTACTACGTCAACGGGGACACCTGGCACGGCATCGTCTACCCGCCGCGGCTGGCCGTGACGCCACCGCCGGTCACCACGACGACGACGCCGACGGTCACCACCACCGTATCGGTCCCGGTCGACACCACCCCGGCCCCGGTCACCATCCCGACCCCGCCGCCGGCCACGCATCACCAGCGGCGCCGGCTGCGCGTCAAGCTGCTCATCAAGTGGACCTGGAACCACGCAGCCACGCATCTGCGCCAGGTCAAGGTCGGGCGCATGCCGGGCTCGGGTCGGGTGACCGTCACGTGCCGGGGCCGCGGGTGCCCGCGGGGAAGATACTCCGCCCCCCGGGGCCGGAAGCTGGCGGCCATGTTCAGGAAGCTCGGGCGGCCCACGTACCGCCCCGGGGACCGGATCCGGATCGTGATCACCGCCCGTGGCTGGGCCGCGGAGTACGCCGAGGTCGACATCCACGACGCGGCCAAGCCGACCGCGAAGCTGCTGCGGCACCGATCCCCGTCATAACCTGGTCGTGATGCCCACCGAACTCATCGACGGCCTCTACCACTGGACGGCCGTCCATCCCCACATCCGCTCGCGCGTGAGCTCGTACTACGTCGCCCCGGCCCGGGCGGTCATCGATCCGATCGAGCCCGAGGAGGGCTGGGATGCGCTGCCGGGGCCCGTTGACGTGATCCTGCTCACCAGCGGCAACCACAACCGCGGGGCGGCCGCGCTGGCCGAGCGCACCGGCGCCCCGATCCGCACCTCCCGGGCCGGGGCCGAGCGGCTCGGGGACAGCCTCACCGTCGAGGTCGATCCCCCCGGCACCGAGGTGGCGCCAGGCATCACCAGCCTGCATCTCGGGGGCATCTCGCCCGATGAGGGCGCGTACCACGTGGCCATCGGGCCCGGGGCCGTGGCCTTCGCCGACGGCGTCATCCACACCGGCTCAGAGCTCGACTTCGTCCCCGACCACCTGATCGGCGACGAGCCCGAGCGGGTCAAGTCAGAGCTCGGGCAAGCCTTCCGGGCGCTGCTGGAGGACCGGCTCTTCGACATTCTGCTGTTCGCTCACGGCGAGCCGGTGACCGAGGGCGGTCACCAGGCCCTGTCGGCCTTCGCCGACCAGGTCCTCGGGTCTCAGCGTCAGTAGCTGCCTGAGACGACGTTGGCCAGCGGCTCCCCGTCGCGCCAGCGCTCAAGCTGATCGCGAACCAGGCGCAGCGCGCGGTGGGGGAAACCGGGGACGTTGCCCGCCACGTGCGGGGTGATGAGCACGCCCGGGATCCGCCACAGCGGGTGCTCGGCGGGCAGCGGCTCGGGGTCGGTGACGTCGAGGATCAGGCGCAGCCGGCCGCTGCGCGCCTGCGCCAGCAGCGCGTCGGTGTCGGCCACCGCCCCGCGGGCGGCGTTGACGAGGATCGCCCCGTCCGGCATCGCGGCCAGAAAGCGCGCATCGACCATGCCGCGGGTCTCGTCGGTCAGCGGGACCACGACGATCACCACATCGGTCCTGGCCAGCAGCGCGGGGAGCTCGTCCATCGCGTGGATGCCGTCGCGGGCGCTGCGGGCCACGAGCGTCAGCGTGACATCGAACGGCTCAAGCCGGCGCGCGGTCTCCCGGCCGAGGTCGCCGGCTCCGACGATCAGCACGCGCTGGCCGGCCAGCTCGCCGGCGGTGTGGTTGGTCCACTGACCGCAGGCCTGCGCCGCGGCATAGCTGGGGATGTCGCGCAGGACGGCGAGGATCGCCGCCAGCACCCATTCGGCCACCGCGCCCCCGTGCACCCCGTTGGCGTTGCAGAGCACGACGCCCTCGGGGACGTGGGGACGGACCCGGTCCACCCCCGCCGAGACGGTCTGCACCACCTCCAGCGCGTCGAACTGCGCCAGCAGCTCCGGCGAGCGGAACCGGTCCGGCGCGACCACGAAGCCGATCTCGCCGGCGCGATCGGGCAGCGAGCGGCCGTCCCAGAAGACGAGTTCGACGCCCGCCACCGAGACCAGATCACCGGCGCTGGCGACCTCCAGGTCCCCGACCGACGCGGGCAGGCAGGCGACTGGATCGCTCACGGGTGGTAGGGCGGGGCATCGGGCACGACGTCGATGCTAAACCGCCCGGACGCCAGTCGATGAGCCGGGCCTCCGGGCGCCACACGGCTCCAGGCCGGTCAGTCGATGAGCCGGGCCTCCAGGCGCCACACGGCCAACCGCCACATGACCACCGAGAAGAGCAGCAGCACCCCGGCGTGGCCGAGGTCGGCGCTGCTGATCGTGTTCAGCGACACGTCGCGGACGAGCGAGACGCAGTGGTACAGCGGGTTGAATTTGGCCACGGTGCGCAAGCCGTGGGGGAGCGAGGAGACGGGGAAGAAGGTGCCGGCGACCAGGAACATCGGGGTCAGCACGGCGCTGGTCACGTAGTTGAAGTTGTCGATCGTCTTGGCCACGGCGGCGATCAGGACCCCGAAGGCAGCGAAGCCGAAACCGGTGACGAAACCGATCGGCACGACGAGCAGCATGCCCCACTGAAACGAGAGACCGAAGGCCATGCCCACCGCGAGCGGGGCCAGCCCGTACACCCCCGCGCGGACCGAGATCCAGGTGATCTCGGCCGTGACCAGCTCCTCGACGTCGACCGGAGCGGCCAGCAGGGCGTCGTACGTGCGCTGGAACTGCCAGCGGATGAAGGTGTTGAACATCCCGGGGAAGGCTGAGGAGAACAGGACCGCGGTGGCCACGACCCCGGTGGCCACGTATTCGACGTAGCGCACGTGGCCGACGTGGGAGACCAGCGAGCCGAAGCCCAGCCCGAAGGCGAGCAGGTAGATCGTCGGCTGCACAACCGACGAGAAGGTGGTGGCCTTCCAGTAGCGGCGAAACAGGACCACGTCACGGGACATGACCCCGGCCATGGCCGCCGGATCCAGGCGGCCGATCCGCCGCCGCGGTCGCTGGGCCCGGACGGGGGCCGGTTCGGCGGTCACTCGATGTCCTGCCCGGTGAGAGCCACGAAGGCGTCCTCCAGGTTGGCCGGCCGGCGAACGCCCTGCGGCGCGTCGCCGTCGAGCGTCTCGGCCTCCAGCACGGCCACCGCCGGGCCGCTGCGCCGGTGCCGCCAGCCGCGCTGGGTGGCCTGCGCCTCCAGCGCCGTGAGCTCCTGCGGCGGTCCGTAGACCTCGATCACCTCGCGCCCGGCGTGGGCGTGGACGAGCTCGGTCGGTGTGCCCTGGGCGATGATCCGCCCGCCCGACATCACCGCGACGGTGTCGGCCAGCCGCTCGGCCTCCTCGATGTAGTGCGTTGACATCAGCACCGTCACGCCCTCGGCGCGCAGCCCGTCGATCAACGACCACAGCTCCTGACGGACCTGCGGGTCAAGACCGACCGTCGGCTCGTCGAGCAGCACGAGCTGAGGGTGGTGGATCAAGCCGCGGGCCACGAGCAGGCGGCGGCGCATCCCTCCCGAGAGCTCCTTGACGATCGTGTCCGCGCGGGGGCGCAGGTTGGCGATGTCCAGGGCTCGCTCGACCGCGCCGGCGCGTTGCGCACGGGGGACCCGGTACAGGCGCGCGAACACCGTGAGGATCTGCCGGCAGGTGAGCTCGGTATCGAGGTTGTCGAGCTGGGGCACGACGCCCATGGCCATGCGCGCGGCCTTGGACTGCTCGGGGAGCGCAAAGCCGAGGACCTCGATCGTGCCCTCGTCGGCGCGGGTCTGCGCGGTCAGCATCCGCATCGTCGTGGACTTGCCCGCCCCGTTGGGGCCGAGCAGGCCGAAGCAGACCCCCGTCGGGACGGCCAGGTTCAGGCCGTCGACGGCATGGATCTGCCCGTAGCGCTTGGACACCGAGTGCAGCTGGATGGCGAACTCGGTCCCGATCACCGGCCCAGCATACGCACGCTCGGCGCGGCCGCCAGTGGTCGTGAGCGGTCCTAGTGGCGGCCTTCGCCGCCATTGCCGTGACCCCCGGCCGAACCGCCGGGGATGCGGAACAGGGTGGCGAGCTTGGCCGCGACCATGATGTCGCCGGCCAGCGTGATCTGGCCCTTGAAGTAGGCCTGCATCGGGTCCAGGTTGCCGCTGATCAGCCGCAGGAAGTCCACCCCGTCCAGGGTCACGGTCAGACGCGGATCGGGGCCGGCGCCGCCACGGATGACCCGGGCCTGGCCGTGGGCCAGCTCGAGCTGGTACACGTCGGTCCCCCCGTCCGGACGGCCGGTCAGGCACCAGCGGATCGACGCCTGGACCCCCTGGGCCTGCCGCGGGTCCAGCTGCTTGGGCATCTGCCAGAAGATCCCGTCCAGCAGCGGCTTGCGCGCCGGCGAGCGCATCACCTGCTCCAGCCGCTCGGGCGGGACATCGCGGATGAGGCGACCGAAGCCCTCGGCCAGCTGCCCGGGGGCATCGCTGGCCAGGCGGCGCATCGCGTCCAGGGCACGCTGGGGGTCAAAGCCGAAATCCCTCACCGCCTGGACGGTACAGGGCGCCTGGGTCCCGCGCGGGGTGTCGAGCCGGGGCGGGCTGGACTCAACCGCCGCGGGGGTCGGGCCGATACACCAGTTGATGACATCTCGGGCGCGTGGAGGCGGGAGGACGGCGATTCTCGTGTGGCTGCCGGCGACGATCGCCGTGCTGGCCATCGCCCAGAGCCACAACGGGCCTCTGTCGCCGCTGCTGTCGTGGAACATCGCGTGGACCGCAGCGGCGCTCTCAGCGGTGGCGGGCACCGTGTCCGCGCGCCGCCGGGCGGCGGCGGCCAATCGTGAGCGCTGGACCCTATGGGCCTGCGCGGCGAGCTGCTGGCTGGTCGGCCAGCTGGCCTGGAACGGATTCGGCCTGGCCGGCTTTCCCCAGTCCCCCAACCTCGCCGATTTCGCCTGGTGGGCGTTCGCCGTCCTCGTGATCATCAGCCTGATCCGCAATACGGCGGCCTCGTGGCGGCTGAGGCTCCTGGCCATGCTCGAGACCCTGCCGCTGATCGGGGCCGCGGTGGCGGTGACCTCAGCTGACCTCTGGCACGACGCCGCGCGCTCCACGCTGGCCGCCGGCCCGACGATCTCGGCCCTGATGTACCCCGTGCTCTACGTGACGGCCACGGTCCTCATGGCTCAGGCCACGATCAGCGGATCGCTGGCCGGTTTGCGGTCCTACACGCTGCCCGTGACCCTGGCCGGGATGGTCGCCCAGGCGGTGGCCTTCAGTCTCTGGAGCACCCAGCTGCTGGCCGGGACCTACGTGCCGGGCCACACGCTGCTTGACCCGCTGTGGGTGGTCGGCCTGGTGGCGATGGGGGCAGGCGGGCAGCTGGCCGCGCGGCGCCCCGAACCGGTACGCGAGCTGACCGAGCCCGAGCGACGGGCTGGCGTGTTGCCCGCGCTCGTCTTCGCGGCCCTCGCCGTCAACCTGATCGACGTCGCCATCGATCGCACCCCCGGCAACACCGGACCCGTGATCCTGCTCGGTTCGGGTCTGCTGCTCTCCGGCGTCTCGCTCGTGCTGCGCAGCTTCCTGCTGCAGCGCCGGTTGCGCGCGATGCTCGCCTCCCAGCGCCGGAACCTGCTCCGGCTGGCCGACCGCGAGGAGCAGCTGGCCCGGGCCAACGAGCGCCTGCTCGAGGACTCGCGCCGCGACTCGCTCACCGGGATGCGCAACCGGCGCGCGCTCAACGACGACCTGCCCGGCATCGAGACACGTCACCGGGAGCAGAACGCCGCCTACGCGGTCGCCCTCTGTGACATCGACCACTTCAAGGCCTACAACGACCGGCTCGGACACCTGGAGGGCGACCAGGCGCTGCGGATCATCGCCTCGACCGTGCGCGGCGCCCTGCGTTCGGGCGACATCGCCTACCGCTTCGGTGGCGAGGAGCTGCTGCTGATCATGCCCGAGACGACCCTGAGCCAGGCGATGAACGCGGCCGAGCGCATCCGCGACGCCGTGGAGCGCGCGGCGGTCGCGCACCCCGCGGGCATCGGCGGCATGCTCACCGTGTCGATCGGCCTAGCCGCCGGCGCCCAGGAGGCGGCGACGCTGCTCGCCCGGGCCGACGCCGCGCTCTATGAGGCCAAGCGCGACGGGCGCAACCGCGTGGCGGCGGGCGGCGCGGGAAACGAGATCCCCGCCCCCGGGCGCGCGCACAGCTCGGCCGGGGACGCCATGCCGCGTCATCTGCGCAGCATGCTCGCCGTGAGCCGCGCCGCCGCCTCGGGACTGGGCAGCGGGCCGGTCCTCGATTCGCTGGCCGCGACGATCCGCTCCGAGCTCTGCTTCCAGGTCGTGGCCGTCCGTCTGCGCGACCGCGCCACCGAATCGCTGCGCTGCGTGACCGTGCTCGGCGACGAGGAGGCCCGCAGTCAGCTGCTCGGATCGGTCGTGCCGCTGGATGAGTGGCAGGCCCTGATCGGCTCCGAGCATGAGCGCCAGGGGGCCATCTGGCTGCCCACCGGCTCCTATGAGTGGGCGGATGAGAGTGTCCTCTGGGTGCCGGAGACGGCGGCCGGGATCGGGCCCGACGCGTGGGATCCCGACGACATGCTGATGCTGCCCGTGCGTGACGGCGGCGGGGAGATCCTCGGCATCGTGTCCGTCGATCAGCCCCTCAACGGCCGGCGCCCGACCGACGAGGAGCTGAGCACGCTGATGGCGGTCTGCGATCACGCCGGGCTCGCCCTGGCGCAGGTGCAGCGCGACAGCGAGAACCAGGCCGCCGTCGGCCGGCGATCCTCCGAGCTGCTGCTGGGCGCGGTGATGCTGCTCGCTGAGACGCTGGATCTGCGCGACGAGGGGACGGCGCGCCATTCACAGACCGTCGGCGTCTACGCGCGCGACACCGCGCTGGCCCTCGGGCTGGATTCCGACCACGTCCAGCGGGTCCATGCCGCCGGGGTCGTGCACGATCTGGGCAAGCTCGGGGTCGCCGACGCGATCCTCTTTAAGCCCAGCAAGCTCACCGATGCCGAGTGGCGCGAGATGAAGCGCCACCCCGAGATCGGCGCGCGCATCCTCGAGCACGCCGGCCTGAGCGACATCAGCGAATGGATCCGCGGCCACCATGAGCGCATCGACGGGCACGGCTATCCGGCCGGCCTGGCCGGTGAGGAGATCGCCCTGGAGTCGCGCATCCTCGCCGTGGCCGATGCCTATGAGGCGATGATCGCCGACCGTCCCTACCGTGCCGGGATGGGCGCCGACCAGGCCCGGGCCGAGCTCGAGCGCTGCGCGGGCACGCAATTCGACCCCGAGGTCGTGCGCGCCTTTCTCACGACCCTCGACGCGTCCGACCGGGCGGCCGGGCACGGGCTGGACGAGGTGACCCTGCATACCAGCAGCGCGGTCGCCGGCCTCGTGTCCTGAGGCGGCGGGCCAGCGACCGCCCCCGGGCCGCAGGGCTACCATTTCCCCGCCCGGGCGGTTAGCTCAGATGGTCAGAGCGCCTGCCTTACAAGCAGGAAGTCGGGGGTTCGATCCCCTCACCGCCCATTTACCCTTTTCGCGCCGTCCAGCTCATCAGCGACGGTCAGGGACGGCACGGGCGTCGCCCGGTGGGGGGCCATGTCGACGTCGCCCGGTGGGTGGCCATGTCGACGTCGCTCGGTGGGTGGCCATGTCGACGTCGCGCAGGACCAGGGGCAAGACGCAGCGCAGGGGTCGAGCCCTCGCGTAGCTTGACAGCAGTGTAAAGGCACGGTACCGTCGCGTCTGCATTTACAATACTGTCAAGCAAGGAGGATCGATGTCGACCACCACCCCGCCCCGGGCCAGCCGTTTCCCGCTGCGCCACTCACGCCGACGGGCCGGTCCGGCTTCGGACACGCCGGGGGACGGCCGCCGGCCGTGGACGATCCTCGCGCTACTCGTCGTGGCCCAGTTCATGGTCGTCCTCGACATCACCATCGTGAACGTCGCGCTGCCCTCGATCGGGCGCGCGCTCGGCTTCGCTCGCGCCGACCTGCAGTGGGTGGTGACCGCATACGCGCTGTGCACCGGCGGCCTGGTGCTGGTCGGGGGCCGGGCCAGCGATCTGTTCGGACGGCGGCGGATGTTCCTCGCGGGCCTGGCCCTGTTCACCGCCGCGTCGGCCGTCAGCGGTCTGGCGCCGTCTCCCGGAGTGCTGATCGGCGCGCGCGTCGCGCAGGGGATCGGTGCGGCCGCGATGACCCCGGCGGCGCTTTCCCTGGTGACGACGACCTATCACGGCGCTCAGCGCGCCACCGCGCTCAGTATCTGGGGCGCGGTCTCCAGCGGCGCGGTCGCGGTCGGGGTGATCGCCGGCGGAGCGCTGGTCTCGTTGCTCAGCTGGCACTGGGTGTTCCTGATCAATGTGCCCGTCGGCCTGGTCGCGTTCGTGGTGGCGGTGCGGCTGCTGCCGGCGTCAGAGCGCGCCACTTCAGCCGGGTCGCTCGATCCCCTCGGCGGCCTGACCGCGGTCGGCGGGTTCGTGGCCATCGTCTACGGGCTCTCCGGCGCCCCCGTGCATGGATGGGGCTCGATCCGGACGATCGGTCTGCTCGTGGTCGGCGTGGTCCTGCTGATCGCCTTCGCGCTGATCGAGCGCTCGGTCCGCGAGCCCCTGGTGCCTCCCGCGATCTGGCGCGAGCGGCCGCTGATCTCCAGTGCCGTCGTGATCCTCGGGACGAGCGGGATCCTGGTCGGCAGCTTCTTCCTGGTCTCGCTGTACACCCAGGACGTCCTGCACTGGTCGGCGCTGCACACCGGCGTCAGCCTGCTGCCGTTCGTCGGCGCCATCGCGGTCGGCGTCCACCTGACCGGCCACCTGATCGGCCGGTTGGGCTCAGGGCCCCTGATCATGGCCGGCATGGCCCTGACCGGCCTGGGCTCGGTCCTGTTCGCGCTCGGCCCAGACCATGCCCGCTACGTGACCGACCTGCTGCCGGGACTCGTCGTCCTGGGGTTGGGGGTCGGGCTGGGCTTCCCCGCCGCCTCGATCACGGCCATGGCGGAGATTCGCGCGGATGTGGCCGGTCTGGCCTCGGGGATCACCTCCACCGCGCATGAGCTCGGCGGCGCGGTGGGTGTCGCGAGCCTGGCGGCGATCGAGGCCGGCGGCTCGACGGTCGCGGCCGGAAGCCACGCGGCCTTTGCCGCCGCCGCCCTCGCGGGAGCACTGCTCGTGGCCCTGGCCGCGACGGCGGTCCCCAGCGTGCGCCCAGCCCCAGGCACGGCGGTGGCCGTCCACTGATCCAGTACAACAGGCGGATGCCACCAGCCACGCCGCCCACCGATCACCGACGAGCAGTCGCGCGGCGCAGCGTCGAGGCGATCCTCGACGCCGCCGAGCGGCTGCTCGCCACCGGGGCCGACACGAGCACCTCCGCCGTGGCCGCCGCGGCCGGCGTCTCTCGCGTCACGCTCTACTCCCATTTCCCGACCCGGTCCGATCTGCTCGAGGCCACCGCCGCACGGGCGGTCAGCCGGGGAGCCGAGGTGATCGCGGCCGCTGATCTGCGGTCCGGCCCTCCCGCGCAGGCCCTGGACCGATTGATCGACGCCTCGTGGCAGCGGCTGGACCTCAAGCTGTTCGACGTCGCGCGCGGGGAGCTGAGCCTCGCCGCCCTGCGCCGCGCGCACGAGCAGATCGACGCGCCCATCCTCGCCCTGATCAAACGCGGGCGACGGGCCGGAGCCTTCCGCGCCGACGTACGGCTCTCCTGGCAGCTGGCGACCTACTACGCGCTCATCCACGCCGCCGCCGAAGAGGTCAGTGCGGGCCGCCTGCGCGCTCGCGAGGCCATCCCGGCCGTGCGGAGCACGATCCACGCTGCCTGGCAGGTCGCGGAATCCGCATCGCAGTAGCGCTCGGCCTTCCGACAAGCGCCACGGTGGGCACGTTTGTCAAGGCAGCGGGCAGATGGTACTCTGACCTTACACATATGTAAGGCTAGTAGAAAAGAGAGGAGGCGGTCGATGACAACGGGGTCACGGCCACAGCCGCGAGATCCCGAGCCGCCGAACGTGGTCATCGCTGGCCCGGGCGCGGGCCAGCACTTCGTCCGCGACAACCGGACGGTCACGATCCGGCTTGATCTACCGCAGCTGTCGGTTCACGAGATCGAGTTCGACACCACCTTCGAGGTCCCGCCGCACCGCCACGAGCACGTCGATGCGATGCTCGTCCTGGACGGTGAGATCGAGCTGCTCGGTGGAGCCCAGGCGCTCCGCCTGGGTCCCGGGACACTCGTCGCCGCGCCCCCCGGCGTAGCTCACGGCTTCCGCAACCCGGGACCGGGCCGCGCGCGCATCCTCGCTCTGCATGCGCCGGACGGCGGCTTCGCGGCCATGGTGCGCGCAACGTGAGCCATCGCCCGGCAGCCCGCGACAGCCTGCATCCCGGCCCGGCGGCCACGACCTGGGGAGCGGGGCGGTACGAGCTGATGGCCGAGCGCCTGGAGGGCGCGGCGGCCCAGGTCGTCGCTCTGGCTGCGGTCAAGGCCGGCGACGCGGTGCTGGACCTGGCCTGCGGGACCGGCAACGCCGCCCTGATCGCCGCGCGCGACGCGGAGAGGGTGGTTGGCGTGGACATCGAGCCCAGGCTGCTGGAGATCGCCGCGCGACGCGCCCAGTCGCTGGGGCGACGCGGAGGCGGTCACCGATCTACTCAGACCCCATGCCATCGAGACCCGGGTTGCGCGACGTGCGGCGGTGCGTCTCTCCTTCGCCGACGGCACCCAGGCGCGTCGGTTCCTGATCGAGACCGCGGGCCACGTCCTCAGCGAGCGACCCCGGTTGGAGCACGAGGGACGCTGGACCGACCTCGAAGGTGATCTCGACCGGCTCATCCGTGAGCGAAACGGGGCCGACGGCCGCGGCGTCCAGCTCGATTGCGAATACCTGCTCGTGCTCGCGGCTCACGAGCCCCGGCTGGTCGGCCCCGGGGAGCCGGACTGCGTCACGCGCGCGGCCCGCCCAGAGCCACTGGGTTGACAGACTGGTAAAGCTGGCTGCAGGCTGATAGCTTTGGCTTTACATACGTGTCAAGCCTGAGGGAGAGGAGAGCTCGCAGATGCGCAGCAGACACCGCGACCTGACCGGCGGGCCCGCGTGCTGATCGCGGCCGTCAGCCTCACGTCGGTTGCCCTGGCCGTTCACGTCGCGGCGGTGGTCGTCGCGTTCGGTCCCCTTTTCGCCTACCCCGCGCTGCTCGCCGCCGTACGCCGCGCCGATCCGTCGGCGCTTCCCGCCGTCTACCGCGCGCAGCATCTCGTCGCGCGCCGGTTGATCACCCCGGCCCTGCCCGTCACGCTGATCGCCGGGCTCTATCTAGCCGCGCAGGAGCACGCCTTTGGCCACGTCTGGGTGGTCGTGCCGCTGGTCGTTCTGGTCCTGTTGATGGCGCTGCACCGCTTCGTGCTCATTCGCGGCTATCGCCGGCTCGCCCGACCCGGAGCCGAGGGTGAGGGAGCCGCGCCAGGTGATGAGGTCGCCGCCCGCGTCACCCACGCTGAGCTGCTGGCGGCCGCCCTGGTCCTGGTCACGATCTACGTCATGGCGGCAAGGCCGTTCTGACGCGGCAGGCCGGAGGCCGGGTGAACCCGAGCCTCCGGCCTGGTCAGCGCCGCCGAGCCGTGATCAGCGGACGGAGATCCGGCGCGACCGGCTGTTGCCCGCCGCGTATGGAGTGTGTGCCGGCATGCGCACGCGATAGATCCCCGTGGAGCGGATGCGCAGCCGGGTGCTGTACGAGGAGCGGATCTTGCTCGTCGTCGCATGCAGCAGCGCCCGCGCCACGGTGCGATACACGCCCGTGCTCGAGCGCCGCTGGATCAGCACCGTGCGGCCGTTGGCCGACGGACGCACCGAACCGGAGAAGCGCACGCGCGCTCCGCGGTGCACCGCTGTGGAGCTGACGAAGAAGCCGACGGCGTAGCGCACGCCGACGGTGATGGCACGGCTCGTGACCGGCGGCGGGGTCTTGGCCAGCACTTCGTAACGCGTGCGTACCCGCGGCGCGACGGTGAAGCTGTAGCGCCCGCTGGAGGCCGAGGTCGTCACTGCGCCGGTGGCCTTGAACGCCGCCGTGAACGGGTAGGGCTGGGCCTTTAGGATGACCTGGACGCCGCCGCTCTTGGGCCCCGTCACGGCGCCCGAGAGCACCGCCGAGCGCCCGTAGGTGACGGTGCCCGGGACCGCGCCGATGCCGACCGCGTTCTTGGCGGCGGGCGGCGGGGTGCCGACGGCGGTGGTGGTGAACCTCACGTCCTGCCCCATGGCCTGTCCGGATGCGTTGGTCGCCGTGACCCGGAAGTGGTACACGGTCATCGGCGCCAGGCCGGTGATCGCGGCTGACACCGACTTGCCCGCGTTGCCGGCGACCGTCGTCACCGGGGTCGTCTTCCCGTAGGCCGTCGTCGGCCCGTACTGAAAGCTGTACGTGGTGCTCTGCTTGTTGGGATCCACGGTCCCGTTGAGGGTTGCGCCGCTCGCCCCGATCGAGGTCGCGGTGCCTGTCGTGGCCGTCGGTGCGCCGCCGGCGCTCGCGGCCGCCGAGGCCACGAAGAGCAGGCCGAGGACGGCCAGCATGGCAATGACTCTGATGACTCTCATACGTCAACTTCTCCCCTGTTGAAGTGCGTATTGGTACTAACCCGCCCGCAGGGCGAGAGTTCCGGTGCTCAGCGGATCGGTGTCGATTGGGACACGGCGCGCCCGGTGAGCGGGGCCGGTCAGCCGGGGGGTCACGTCCGCGGCCCGGGTTTTCCGGGGTGGCGGCCTGCCAACATCGGTGCCGGTCATGAGCAACGAGCGGCTGATCCCCAGGCGGACCCCCGAATCGCGTGCGGCGACCGACCGCGTGCAGGTCGTGATGGAGCTGACCTCGCGTCTGAACCTGCTGCGCCACAGCGACATCGAGGCGCGGACGGCGCTGATCACCGCCATCCTCGGCCGGCCGATGCCGCCGACGCTCACGCTCTATCCGCCCTTCTACTGCGACTACGGACTCAACCTCGATTTCGGCGAACGGGTCTTCGTGAACCAGAACTGCTCGCTCTACGACCTCGGCGGGATCACGATCGGGGACCGGACGCTGATCGGCCCCGGGGTCACCCTCATCACGGCCGGCCATCCCGTCGAGCCAGACGAGCGTTTCAACGGCATCACCACGGCTCCGATCCTCATCGAGGACAACGTCTGGATCGGCGCGAACGTCACGGTCACCCCGGGCGTCCGGATCGGCTCCGGATCGGTCGTGGCCGCCGGTGCCGTCGTGGCCAAGGACGTGCCGGCGAACTGCATCGTCAGCAGTGCCGGGCACGTCAAGCGGCGCGATCTGCACGCGGCCGGTGCTCACCCTGGTGGCATCGTGCCCGCGTAAGGGGCCGCCTTGACCTTGGCCCCGGTCTGGCGCCAGCTTGCCGACATCCTCTAGGCCGGCCGCTGGTCCAGCACGAGGACGGCGCCCGGTTCGGGCGCCGTCCTGGTCCTTCCCGTTCCCGAGGGAAGCTGTGGTCAGCCGGTGACCGTGAACGCCATGTGCTGGCCGGCACCGTAGTGACCGGGCATCAGGCACACCAGCTCGTAGCTGCCGGCGGGCAGGTGGGCCGTGACGGTGGCCGACTGGCCGGGGCTGAGCTGGGCGGATTGCGCCAGCGGCTTGGCGGTGAAGTTCCCTCCACTGAGGGCGACGGGCGCCTTCATGATGCCGAACCAGTGCGTCATCTGGCCCTGGTTGGTGACGGCGAAGGTGACCTTCCCGGCCTTGGCGGTGACCACCGGGGCCTTGATGAACATCTCGCCCAGGGTGACCGCGAGCTGCCCGGCGGGGGCCGGGACCGTGGATGACGTGGAGCTCGCACCGCTGGCGCCGGCCGGCACCATGCTGGGCAGCACCGGTTTGGTCGAGCCGCCGGTGGGGACCGGGGCGCCCGGCGTGGCCTTCGGAAGCGGCGCGTTGCCGGCCCGCAGGATGCCTGCGCCGCCCTTGACCATGTCGCCGAAGCTGTGGGTCACGAAGGTGTAGTCACCGGCCTGGGGCAGGGTGAGGGTCATCACCGCGCCCATCGCAGGCGAGAGGTTGACCGTCTGGGCTCCGTGGCTGACCACGCCTTCCTGATCGACCGTGTCGAACAGGTCGCCGATCACATGGAAGGCGGACCATTTCGACGGCCCGGCGTTGAGGACGTAGAGCCGGATCGGCTTGTTGACGGGGACCGGGATCGGGTCGTACTTGTATTCGTTGGCGTACCCGTTGAAGGCGATGACGTCCGGGTTCTCGGCGGTCATCTTGGCCATGTCGGCGAGGCCTCCGGGCTGACCGATGTAGTCCTCGCCCTGCACCAGCCACAGCTCCTTGGCGACCGGAGCCAGGTGGCGCGGCTTGACGACGATCATGCCGGTCATGCCCGCGCCGGTGTGCATGAGCACCGGCTGGGTGGCGCAGTGGTACATGAATACGCCTGCGTACCGGGCGGTGAAGGTGATGACCTTCCTGGCCCCGGGGGCGACATCGACGTAGTTGAGGTTGGGGGCGAGCTCGGCGGCGTGGACGTCGATCGAGTGGTCCATGTCAACGCCGTCCTTGCTGGTGCCGTTGACGAAGGTGATCTGCACCTTGTCGCCCTGGTTGACGACCATCGGCGGCGAGGCTGCGGTCCCGCGGTAGGCCGTCCCGTTGACGGTGTAGCTCCACGCCTGGACCGGCGCGAGCCCGGGCGAGACCTGCACGATGTGCTGGATGACCGAGACGGTGAACTTCTTCACCGGACCAGCGGGAACGGCGGGCAGCGTGGGGTTGACGGGCTGGAACTTCTCGTACGGAATGCCCTTGGCCTGGGCGAGGGTCGGCGCCGCCTTCAGGCCGGCCGGGAGCGCCGCAGGCCCGGCGGCTGGCGCGGCGGCCGATGCCGCCGAGCCATCGCCCGAGGGTGACGAGGTGCCCAGCGTCGCCACCGCGACGATGATGGCCAGAACCGCGAGCAGCGCGGTCAGGCCGATGCCGACGAGCGTCCACTCCTTGAACGCTCGCTCGGATTCCTGCTTTTGGTCGGCGAGCAGCAGCTGCGAGAAGGCATCGTCGAGCCGAGGCTCGGGGGCCGGCAGATCAGGAGGCTGAACGTGACCTGGGTTGGGGGTTGTGGTGGACATGACGGATGCATTTCCTTTCGGGAACGGTGGGTGCGTGCTGCTCACACCATCGGGCGCAGACGCCCCGAACGGGCGAGAACCGTCTTGGAAGTCATGCCGGGCGTCGGCCCCTCCCATAACCGCCGGTTGTCCGGGGCGGCTACTGAGGAGACTCCGGGCAGGCCCCGGAAACCCCGGTCGCGCGGGTCCGTCGTGCCACCGGGCGTCGTGCGCGAGACCTATTGTCAGCTCATGGCACCGACGACGTCCGCCCACGGGGGCCGCAGCCCCGACATCATCGACCTGCGCAGCCTGTGCGCGGCTGCGGAGCTCGGCAGTCTCGGACGCGCCGCCATCCGCCTGCACATCTCCCAGCCGGCGCTGTCCAAGCGCCTGCACAACCTCGAGGCGCTGGTCGGGGTGCAGTTGCTGGAGCGCTCATCGCACGGGGTCAAGCTGACCCCGGCGGGACGGCGGCTGTATGAGCAGGCGCGCAAGCTGCTTCAGCAGGCTGACGCCATCGATGAGGTCATCTCCGCGGTCAAGCGCGCCGGCGGTCCCGTGCGGCTGGCGGCCAGCCACTCGGCCGTTGACGGGTTCGTCGGTGAGGGCCTCGGCAAGCTCGGCCAGGCCGACGGCCGGCTGCGCGTCGAGCTGGTCAGCGCGAACTCCAGCGTCGTACGCGATCTCGTGGCCGACGGGCGCGCCGACCTCGGAGTCGCCGCGTCGCGCCCGCATCACACTCCTTACCCCGGTGTGCGCGAGCTCCCCGTCACCGACGACGAGGTCGTCTGCGCCGTCCCGCGGGGGCACCCGTGGTGCATGCGCGACCGCATCTCACTGCGTGAGTTCCTGCGCACTCCGATGGTGATGCGTGACGTCGGTTCCAACTCGCGCTGGACCGTCGACGCGGTGTTGACCGAGCGCGGCCTCCAGGCGGCGGCGCCGCTGGTCGAAGCCGCCTCGCCGCAGGCCGCCCGTCGCGAGGCGCACGCGCATCGTGCTCCGATTCTCGTCTCCCGCCTGGTCCTCACCGGCCATGATTTCCACGAGCTCCCGATCGAGGGCCTGCGTTTCCCGCGCCAGTTCGTGCTCGTGCTCCCCGCCTACGGTGAGCCGGCCGGAGACGTCGCCCGGCTGGCCGAGCTGCTGCGTGAGGCGGCGTCGGACTGGGCGCCTCGCGACGGCGCCGCCCGATAACGCACGGCTATGACTGGGCCAGCCGGAGGGCATGCCTTTCGTGGCCCCACCCGGGCGCCGACGGCGATCAGGGCCGATGGTTGGGGGCATCCCATCCTTCCCCCACGAGAAACCTGATCGCCATGACCTCCCTTCGCCTCTGCCTCTCGGCCCAGCCCCTGTCCCGCCGCGTCGCCGTGCCGGCCGCCGTCGGCCTGCTCGCGATCGCGCTCGTGCACCTGATCGATGGCCCGGCCTCGCTGAATGACCAGTTCTATGTCGGCGCGCTCGAACTGGCCCTGGTCGCCGCGTGCGTGCCCCTGGCGGTCCTGCTGCTGACCCGGCCGGTCCGCGCCTTCTGGCATGCCTCCGGCGCACTGTGCAGCGCCGCGCTGGTGGTCTACCTCGCCAGCCGCACGATCGGGCTCCCCGACGCGACCGGTGACATCGGCAACTGGGGCCAGCTGCTCGGTGTCGCCAGCATCGTCCTGGAGACGGCCGTGATCGCCCTGGCCGCCTCCGTGGTCCGGCGTCGGCGCTCGGCCTAATTGCCGGGGGGCAGGGCCAAAAGTCCTGGGTCACAAGCCGCACCGCTGACCGCATACTGGACCGAGCCTGCGTCAGCGGGCGCCACGAACACGAACCGGGGGCAGCACATGCGTCATCACAGCGGAACGGCACGCGTCCGTACTCATCCCCACGCGGGGGCACTCGAGCCCAGGACCGCGCGGGCCCGCGGCCTGCGCCGGGGACTCCTCGTGCTGCTGCTGAGCCTGATTCTCAGCGGCGCTGGCGCGGCCGGGGCGGGGGCCGCCACGATCACGATCGCCACCGGGACGCAGGCGATCAGCGCGTCGGCTCCGGTTCAGCACGGGCGGCTGACCACGACGGGCGTGGCCAGCTCGTGCGCGAGTCCCAAGTCGGCGCCGGCGCTCACCGCGACCAGCTCCACGTTCCCCTACGCAGGCGTGGTGGGCAACAACTACGACGACACGGGCAGCTGCCTGACCTTCACGCTGACGCCGTCCTGCTCACCGGCGGAGGGCCTGTACAGCACGGCCTACCTGGGCAGCATGCAGGCCACCGACCCGGCGAAGTTCTACCTGGCCGACGCTGGCGTGCAGTCCACGGCGCCGGACAGCTTCAGCGCGACCGTGCCCTCCCACGGGTTCTGGGCGTGGGTGATCGCCGGCCCCGCGGCCTGCTCCAGCTTCGGTTACACGGTCACCGCTCCCGTCCCGGTGGCCACGTCGCTGCCCTCGATCAGCGGCACGGCGTCGCTGGGGACGCAGCTGACGGCCGACAACGGCGCTTGGCCGGGAACCAGTGGAGCCGCCTTCTCCTACCACTGGCTGCGCTGCGACAGCGCGGGCAGCAACTGCGGGCAGGAGGCGGGCGGCTACGCATCGACCTTCACGCCCAGCACCGCCGACGAGGGACACACGCTGAAGGTGCAGGTCACCAACACCTACTCCGGCGCCAGCGCGACCGCCACGAGCGCCGCCTCCAACGTCGTGCCGACCAATCCCCCGGCGCCCAAATACAGCGTCGCCACCAGCACCGGCCACTCGCTCACCCCCGGGACGGCCTTGCTGGCCAACTCTCAGGGCGACGACCAGATCGCCAACACGTCGCTGCCGTTCCCGGTCACCTTCGACGGCGTCACTCACACCAGCGCCTACGCCTCGACCAACGGCAACCTGCAGTTCGTCGATGACTCCGGCTCGGCCAACTCCGACTACTCGAACTCGTGCCTGCCCGCGAGCGACATCCTGAACATGGTCGCGCCCTACTGGGACGATCTGGACAGCTCGACCTCGATCGACCCGGGCCTGGGCATCTACACGGTGACGACGGGCAGCGCCCCGCACCGCACCTTCGCGATCGAATGGCGGACCGCGAGTCACAACGACACCACCAAGCGCTTTGACTTCGAGATCCTCCTGCACGAGGACTCGCCGACGATCAGCTTCGTCTACGGGGCGATGGGCGAGAGCGGTGACTCGGCCACGGTCGGGCTGCAGGGCGAGCAGAATCCGGCCTACGACCTCGTCGCCGGCTGCGACACGGCAGGTGCCGTCGTGCCGGGTGAGCAGATCGACCTCACGCCGTCGGCGCCCACTATCAGCGGCACCCCGGAGGCCGGCCAGGTCCTCACCGGGGCCGACGCCACGTATGTTGCCGGGATCACGCCGCTGAGCTCGCAGACGGTCTGGCAGCTGTGCGATGGGTCCGGAGCCGGCTGCGCGGCGGCGGGCACCGGTGCCACCCTGCCGCTCACCTCGGCGATGATCGGTCACACCGTCCGTCTCGCCTCCACGGCGACCGACCCCGAGGGCACCACGTCAACGGTCTCGGCCCCCAGCGCGGTGATCGCCGCACCGCCCGGGCCGACCCCCGGCGGCGGCGGGACCCCGGCCGGTGGTGCCCCGCCTGCCGGCACGCCACCCGGCGGGCGCCGCGGCGCCACGCGTCCGAGGATCGTCGTGCTGCGGCTGGCCTCCGCGTCGGTGCGCACGAACCGATCCGACGCGCTGACCATCCTCGCGTCGGCGAGCGGGCGCGCGCGGGTCGTGATCGCGCGCCAGCTCCCCGGTCGGCGCGGGCACGGCTGCGTCGCGCCGACCCGGCGCAATCGCCGCGCGCGGCTCTGTACGCGCCTGCGCTCGGTGCGGACGCTCACCGTCCCGCTCTCGGCAGGACGCGCTCGCATCGTGCTCATCAAGGGTCACGGGCTGCATCCGGGGCGTTACACCGTGACCGTGATCGTCACCGGGACAGCCGGCCGATCCCGCCCCGGGCAGAGGAGCCTGATCGTGCGCGCGGCTCGCTGACGGCGTTCGCCGGCCCCGCTCAGGACTACAGGCCGGCGGGATTTCTGCCGATCTGGGCGGCAGATGCGCGACCAACACCTGCATTCGCTCGGCGGCTGGGCCATCGATCCTCGCCTGGGCGCACGGGCGCTCGGCTGGCTGTATCTGGCCGGCGGCGCGATTGGGCTGGTGTCCCTGCGGTTGCCGCACCCGGTGCGCGCCGACCTGGCCGGGCTGTATGCCAACGTCGGGCTGGCCCTGGCCGCCGGCACGGTGCTGCTGGTCGCCGCCGCCCGCGCCCGGGTGTGGATGCTGCATGTCGCGATCGTCGCCGGGTCCCTGCTGATCACCCGCGCCGTGCTGCTCAGCGGTGAGACGGTGAGCTTCTACTCGGCCTGGTACATCTGGGTCGGCCTCTATGCCTTCTACTTCTTCGGCCGCCGCGCCGCCGCCGGCCACGTCGCGCTCGTCGCGGCGCTGTACGCCGTGACCCTGATCAACGACCCGCCGAGCTCCGCGCTCGCCCGCTGGCTGACCACGATCGCAACCCTCGCTGTCGCCGGTGGTTTCATCGACGCGCTCGTGCGCCACGCGCGCCGGCAGGCGGGTGCCGCGGCGGCCAGCGCCGACAGCATGGCGAGGGTCACGCAGTTCGCCCACGATCTGGCCGCGATCTCCGACAGCCGAGCGGCGCGGCAGGCCCTGTGCGAAGGGGCCGTCCGCGTGACCCGGGCGCGGGCCGCGACGCTCTGGGAGCCGGACGGAACCGGTGCTGGCCTGCGCGTGACGGCGACCACCGGCGCGGGCGCGGGCATCTCGCTCCGGCAGCCGATCGTTCGCGATCGCCAGACGGTGGCGGTCCTCGAACTGCGGTTCGCGTCCGCCGGCGCGCTCGAGCACCGGACCATCGAGGGTCTGATGAATCTGCTCGCGGTGGAGGTCGCGGTCACGCTGCAGAGGCTGGCGCTCCTCGGCCAGCTGGAGGCCAAGGCGCGCACCGACGACCTCACCGGGTTGCCCAACCGGCGCGCCTGGGACGAGCAGATCCTGCATGAGCTCGCCCGCGCCGCCCGGGCGACGACGCCGCTGTCGGTGGCGATGCTCGACCTCGATCACTTCAAGCTCTACAACGACACGCACGGACATCAGGCGGGTGACCGGCTGCTCAAGGAAGTCGCCGGCACCTGGAGTGGCGAGCTGCGCGCCACCAGCCTGCTGGCCCGGTACGGCGGCGAGGAGTTCGCGCTCGCGCTGCCCCAGTGCTCGGCTGATCAGGCCCTGGCCATCGTGGAACGCCTGCGGGCCTGCGTTCCCTACGGGCAGAGCTGCTCCGCCGGGGTTGTGACCTGGGACAGCTCGGAGACCGCCGGCGAGCTGCTCGGGCGCGCTGATCAGGCGCTCTATCACGCCAAGCGCTCCGGCCGTAACCAGAGCAGGCTCGGGCGGGATGTTCGGTCGCTGAGTCTTCAGCCCAGGTGAGCGAGCAGGTCATACGGACCTGCGGTCAGCGCTGAGGGCGCCCGGCGCTGAAGGGTCGCCCGGGTGACGCCCCGGGCGCGGAGCCTGCGCAGCAGCGCTGAGATCGCGGTGGCATCCTGCGCCGCGGTCAGCTGACCGGTCACGTGCTGGGCGGCGATCCGCCCCGAGATCATCGACCCGAGGGTCCGCTGCGAGCGCTCTGTCGCCCGCAGCGCCGCGACGAGCCGATCTCCGGCGGCGAGCTGGCGCTGGAGGGCCGCGCCCCGGTGACTGCGGCGTGCCGCGGTCTCACGGTCGACCGTGGTCAGCAGCGCCGCGGCCAGGGCCGCGCTCCGCTGAGCGGCGGCGATCTCCTGGGCCAGGTCACCGCGCAGCGCCGAGCAGAAGGAGCGCAGGGCGGCCGGCTTGCTCGCGCACGACGGCAGCGTGCGGGCGGCGGCGGCGCTCGACGGGGTGGGGGCGGGCCGGGCGATGACGGTCACGTCCCCGCGGGGTGGATCGTTGATGATCTGCACGTCGAGGTAGATCTGGGTGGCGTAGGCGGCGCACATCGGCGCGCCGGCCGAGAGCAGGAACTCGGCCGGGATCAGCGCCGCCGGGGCCGTCGGGCCGCCGACGGTGCTCGACCACACGACCGTGGTCGTGCCCAGCGCGACCAGGCCGCACGGTCCCTGGGCCCGGAGCAGGGTGGCGAGCAGATCCCCCTGGGCGAAGATCTTCTGGCGCTGCTGCTGGCTGGGGCCGGGCGGCTTCTCCGGCGCGGCAGGGCCGCCCCCACCGACGATCAGCTTGGCGTGGATCGATCGCGTCGCGGTCTCGGTGCCGCCGTTCTGGTCCTGGCAGCTGCCCGTCTGCGTGGCGTCGAGCCGTTTGGTGTAGCCCGCGGCTGGCGCGCTGCGCACGGCCTGGATGACCGCGAAGGCCGGGGTGGCGGGGAAGTCAAAGCAGCC
>DASSZP010000087.1:0-35944 GCA_035713465.1 Solirubrobacteraceae bacterium
CGGTCGCGCACCTCCCGCATGCCCCCGCCTCCCGCGCCCGGCTCGCGTCGCGAGGACTTGCGACGATCGACGATCACGGTCACGTTGGGATCGTCGGCGTAGTAGTCGGTGAGCTTGGGCAGCAGCTCCTCGGCCATCGGCTCGGGAACGACGCAATAGATCACGGCGGAAATGCTAGTCAACGCGGAGGTCGGGCGGAAATCGAACGTCCGTCGACGCCGGGCGGCGCCGGAGCTAGACGCTCAGATGACCGCTGTCGGCGGCGACCGCGTTGGCGCAGCGCTCCTCCGGCGCGAGCTCGGACAGCTCATAGCCCTGGCCGGCCTTCTGCACGGCGGGCTCGTCGTCGGAGAGGTCGACCTCGTAGCGATACCAGCACAGCTCCCAGGCGACGACGACGTTGACCCGGCTCGGCGCCCCGGCCACCGGCAGCACCGAGGCCTCGGGCAGACCGAGCGAGCGGGCGATCCCAGCCACCGTCTTGGGGTGCTCGGAGCCGTTGAACAGCTCGACCGCGGTGGAGATCTTGTGCTCGACGCTGGTCGGCACGGCGCGCACGTGACGCGGCTCGCGCGTCTCGGAGACCGGCCGCGGCGTGCGCGGCATCGGAGCGCGGCTGGGCGGGGGCGTGCGGGGCGCCGGCGCCGGAGCGACCGGCTCGTCGTCGAAGCTGGGCTCGTACTCCTCCTCGGCGCGCATGGGCATGTCGCGCCGGGTGCGCAGCCGCCCGAACAGCGAGCGGCGGCGGTCGGGCCGCGCGGTCGTCTCGTCGTACTCGGGCAACTGGCCCTCGCGGATCCAGCCGCCGTGCAGCGCCCGCGAGGTGCACAGCTCGCAGACCGAATGGCGGGCGCCGCCGCCGACGTAGACCTGCGCGCGTTCGCCCCGCAGCAGGGTGCGCCCGCACACGTCACAGCTGGAGATCGCGGTCGTCGTGCTGATTGCCCTGGTATTCACGGGCAACCAGCCTACTAGATGGTCGATTCCACGACCCCGCGTGCCGGATGAACGCGGATGATCGTCGTCAGGCCCTGACCGCCTCGCGCTCGGCGCGCGCCTCGTCGACGACCTTGCCGGCCAGGTGGGCCGGCACCTCCTCGTAGCGTTCGAACTCCATCGTGAACTCGCCCTGGCCGCCGGTGATGGCCCGCAGGTCGGGGGCGTAGGAGAGCATCTCGGCCATCGGCACCTCGGCCTTGATCTCGGTCATGCCGGCGCCGACAGGCTCCATGCCCAGCGGCCGTCCGCGGCGGGAGTTGAGGTCCCCGATGACATCGCCGACCGTGTCCTCGGGGGCGTTGACGGTGACGGTCATGATCGGCTCCAGGAGCACCGGCGCGGCGTGCTCCATCGCCTCGCGCATGGCCATCCCGCCGGCCACCTTGAAGGCCATCTCCGAGGAGTCGACCGTGTGGTAGGAGCCGTCGTAGAGGCGCACACGCACGTCCTTGACCGGGTAGCCGGCCACCGCTCCCTCCTGCATCGCCTCCTGGACGCCCTTCTCCACGGCGGGGATGAACCCGGTGGGGATCACGCCGCCCTTGATCTCGTTGACGAACTCGAAGCCGGCGCCCGGCTCGCGCGGCTCGATCGCGATGTGGCAGTCGCCGAACTGGCCGCGGCCGCCGGACTGCTTCTTGTGGCGCCCGTGGGCCTTGGCCGGCTTGCGGATCGTCTCCTGGTAGGGCACCCGCGGCGGCTTGAGGCTCACCTCGACCCCGAAGCGCTCCTTCAGGCGGCCGACGATCACCTCGACGTGGACCTGAGAGAGCCCGGCCAGGATCTGCTCGCCGGTCTGCGGATCGCGGTGCACGTCGATCGTGGGGTCCTCCTCCTGCAGGCGCCGCAGGGCCGTGAAGACCTTGTCCTCGTCGGCGGCCGAGCCGCCGCTTCCCCCGATGGCGAAGGCCATCACCGGGGCCGGGAGCTTGATCGAGGGCATGCTGATCGGTTCCCCCTGCTCGCCGATCGGGTTGTCGCGGGAGGCGAGCCAGTCGCCCGCACGCGTCTCCTTGAGCTTGGCCACGGCGCCGATGTCCCCGGGGCCGAAGTCCTCGACATGGGCGGTCTCGGTGCCGGCCACCGTCAGCAGCTGTCCGATCCGCTCCTTGTGGTGGGTGCGCGTGTTGAGCACCTGGGTGTCGTGCTCCATCACACCCTGATAGACGCGGAACAGGTTCAGGCGCCCGGCGAACGGATCGGCGCGGGTCTTGAACACATAGGCGAACAGCTCGCGCGTCTCGTCGGGCTCGAGGATGAACCCGCCCACCTCAAGGCCCCCGTGCTTGACCGGTGAGGGCAGGTCCTCGACGATCGCGTCGAGCAGGCGGTTGGTCCCCAGGTTGCCCGTGGCCACGCCGCAGGTGACGGGGAACAGGTGGCCGTGGTTGGTCCCGTCCTTCAGGGCGCTGACGATCTCCTCATGGGAGATCGGCTCGCCCTCCAGGTAGCGCTCCATGAGCTGATCGGAGGTCTCTGAGACCTCGTCCATGAGCTTCTCGCGGTACTCCTCGGCCTGGGCCTGCAGCTCGGGCGGGATCTCGATCTCCCGGCAGTTGTCGCGGCCGGTCCCCTCATAGGCGTAGGCCTTCATGTCGATCAGGTCGATCACGCCGCGGACGTCGTGCTCGCTGCCGATCGGGATCTCGGTGGCCACGACGTGCTGGCCGAAGGCCGCCTTCAGCGACTCCAGCGTGCGAAAGAAGTCGGCGCGCTCGCGATCGAGCATGTTGACGAAGACCAGGCGGGCCAGGTCCAGCTCGGCGGCGCGCTCCCACAGCCGCACCGTCCCGACCTCCACCCCCATCACCGCGTTGATCACGAACACGGCCGATTCGCAGACCCGCAGTGCGCCCAGCGCGTCGGCGATGAAGCTCGGGTCCCCCGGCGTGTCGAGCAGGTTGACCTTGCGCTGCTGCCACTCAAACGAGGAGAGCGCGGCCGAGATCGACATCTGGCGAGCCTTCTCGTCGGCGTCGGCATCGGACACCGTCGTGCCCTCGGTGACCGAGCCCAGCCGGCTGACCACACCGGCTCCGAACAGCAGCGCCTCGTGCAACGACGTCTTGCCACTGCCGCGGTGGCCGACGACGGCCACGTTGCGGATGCGATCCGCGGCCTTGTGCATGTCCAGCTCCTCTCGCTCCTGGTTGCTTCAGTGTTGGCACGCTATCGCAACACAGACGCCAGATCTGCCTCTTGATCTGTGACACGCATCCGGGCCACGCTGGGGGCGATGGCCCGCACTGGTGACAGGCACGGACGTGGTCCCGGCGGCTCCGGCGGCAGTGGTGGCCCGGGCGGCGGCGGTGTCTCGGGTGCAGGCCCCGGACGCGGCGGCGGTGGCCCGGATCGCGATGAATGGCGATTCACCGTCACCTGTCGGCGGTCAGGTGCCAAAGTTCGAGTCGCGGAGCTGGCCGCCCGGCAGTTCGGGCGGGTGCGGTGGGATCAGATCCTCGGCCTTGGCATCGCCGAACCGACCATCCGGCGATGGGTCGCCGACGGGTATCTCGAACACGTGCTCCCTCGCGTGTACGCCGTCGGGCACGCCGCGCCGTCCCACGAGGCCGACCTTGCCGCGGCGCTTCTGTACGCAGGCCCCAGAGCGTCGCTCTCTCACGCCAGCGGCCTGTGGGGCTGGCAGCTGCTTGACCATCCGGTGCATCCGATCCAGGTGAGCACGCCGCGCCGGGTCCGTTCACGGCCGGGCATCGAGGTGCACACGCGCCGGGGACTTGATCGCGTCGAGCTGCGCGGGCTCACCGTGTGCACCGTTGATCAGGCGCTGTTGGACTTCGCCGCCGTCGCGTCGCCCGCTCGGCTGCGCTTCGTGCTGGCCAACGCGGATTACCTCGGTCTACTGCACCTCGAGGCCCTCGACGCGCTGATGGGCCGCGGAGTGAGGGGCTCCGCCGCACTGCGGGCCGCGCTGGCCACCCACCGGCCTGAGCTGGCCCACACGCGCAGCGAGCTGGAGCGGCTGCTCATCACCCTGGTCGCGAGACATGGTTTCCCGGCGCCGCGGTGCAACGTGCACGTCCATGGCCACCTGGTCGACGCGCTGTTCGCCGACGCGAAGGTCATCATCGAGGTCGACGGCTACCGCGGCCATCGCTCGCCCGCTCAGCTGCGCAGCGATCATCAGCGTGATCTCGAGCTCCGGGCGCAGGGCTACGTGGTGCTGCGCTACACGTGGGACCAGCTGACGACGCAGACCGCGGCGGTTGTCGCTGACCTGGCTCGCCACCTGCTGCGCGGAGACGGTCGCCCGCGGCGGGCGGGCGAGGCGCCGCAACATGTCGGCGGGGCGCGGCAGTAGCTCGGCGAAGCGCAGCGGACGTGGGCCTCCCCGGACCGCCCCAGCGGCGGCGCACGCCGCGGTCAGTCCAGTTCGCCGGCCAGCTTGGAGCGCAGGCGCAGAACGGCCTTGGTGTGCAGCTGGGAGACGCGTGACTCGGTCACGCCGAGCACCTCGCCGATCTCCCGCAGGGTCAGGTTCTCGTAGTAGTACAGGGCGACGACCAGCTTCTCGCGCTCGGGCAGCGCGGCGATCGCGTCGGCGATCCGGTCACGCAGCTCTGACTCGTCGACGAGGACCTGCGGGTCGGGCGCGCCGTGATCGGGCAGCGTGTCGAGCAGCGAGACCTGGTCGCCGCTTGAGTCCGACACGCTCCACAGCTCGTCGAGGGCGACGATCGTCGAGTTGGAGATCTGGACCAGCGCATCCTGAAAGTCGTCGACGGAGATCCCCAACTCAGCCGCCATCTCCTCGTCGGTGGGAGCGCGCTGGAGCTTGGCCTCGAGCTTGGAGTTGGCGCGCTCGAACTCCCGCGCGCGGGCCCGCACCGACCGGGGAACCCAGTCCAGGGTGCGCAGCTCGTCGATGATCGCCCCGCGGATGCGGGTGATGGCGTAGGTCTCGAACTTGATCTCCCGCGCGAGGTCGAAACGCTCGATCGCGCTGATCAGACCGCCAAGACCGTAGGAGATGAGGTCGGCTTCCTCGACGTGCGCGGGCAGGCCGGAGCCCATCCTTCCGGCCACGTACTTGACCAGCGGCGAATAGGCGACCACGAGGCGTTCGCGAGCCCGCTCATCTCCGGAGGTCTTGTAGCGCCTCCAGAGCTCGTGGAGCTCGATCGCCTTGACGTTGGTTTCCAGTGTTTCCCTCCGAGACGGCGCTTAGGCGCGCGGATGAGAGTTTTCGTAAGCCCGCCGTAGGCGCGCCGACTCTACCCGAGTGTAGACCTGGGTCGTTGAGATGCTGGCGTGGCCGAGGAGCTCCTGAATGACCCGCAGATCGGCGCCGCCCTCCAGCAGGTGCGTGGCGAAGGAATGGCGCAGCGCGTGCGGATGAGTGCCGCTCACCGCCGGTGCGTTCGGCGCGGCGAGACGCGACCAGGTCCGCAGCCGGCGCCGCACGTCCGAGGTGGACAGCCGGCGTCCGGACTTGGAGAGGAACAGCGCGCGAGATTCGCCGGTGTGCAGCGTGGGACGCCCGGTGACGATCCAGCGCTCGAGCGCGCGCAGCGAGGGCTCGCCCGCGGGCACGATCCGCGTCTTCTGTCCCTTGCCCTCGACCCTCACGGCCTCGGAATCAAAGTCGATCGCCTCGACGTCGAGCGCGATCAGCTCCTCGGCCCGCAGCCCCGAGCCGTAGGCGAGCTCGAACAACGCCCGGTCACGGAGCTCGAGCGGCGTCGAGCCCGGGATCCGCTCCAGCAGCATGCCGACCTCCTGGCTCTTGAGCACGCGGGGCAGGCGCTGCGCCCGCTTGGGCGAGTGCAGCAGATCGGCGGGATTCTCATGCCGCGCGCCAACCGCAATCTGGTTGCGGAACAGGCCGCGCAGGGCAGCGAGCTTGCGCGCCACCGTCGAGGGGGCCTGACCGCGCTCGCTCAGGGACGCCACGTAGCGCCGCAGCACCCTCACGTCCACGGCCTCGGGCCCCAGACCGGCCGCGGTGGCCCAGCGGGCGAACTGCCCGGTGTCGATCGCGTACGCGGTGCGCGTCTTGGCCGCGACCTTGCGACGGATCAGGTCGTCATCGTGGGCGGCCAGGGCCGCGCGCCAGCCGTCACTGAGCACGGCGGGCTGGGCGCTCGCCGCTGCGGGGATCGTGGCGGTTTCGGACATTGGAGTTCAGAGATTCGCCGTCGACCCGGGGCGACCTTCCCGGGCGGCGGCGAGCGCGGGTCAGGCGACGTGGACGAGCGTCCCGATCGGCGTGTACGGATACACCTGTCCGGCCACGTTGAACGGCATCTCGACGCAACCCAGGCTCTGCGGAGAGCCGTAGGACGCGCGCGTGAACCCGTGCAGCGCGTCACCGCCATTGAAGTAGCTGACCCAGGGGATCCCGGTGTCGTGGTAGTGGCTCCCGTCGGGGTTGGTTCCGCTCATCGTCGTGGTGGTGAAACGCTCGTAGACGGGATACGTGCCGGTCGCCGTCGGCGCCGACGGGATCCCGGTGTTGACCGGCGTCGAGCTGATCACGTCGTGGCCGTTGTGCCACAGCGTCAGGCGCTGGTCGGGCACGCTGACCGAGACGTAGCTGTAGCCGAAGGTCGAGTGGTGGCCGCCGAGCACGGCGCTGATCAGCGCCTTCCAGGTCTGCGGGCCGGCGTCGCCGTCGGCGGTCAGCCCGTGGTCGGACTCAAAGGCCATGACCGCCCCGCGCGTCATCGTGCCGTCGGCGCCGGGGGACCAGAACGACTTCAGGCTCGACGGAGTGTTGGACCACTTCCAGTGAAAGCTCCCCGCCGGAGGCTTGACCGCGGCGGCCAGCTGATCACCTGTGGTCAGCCCGACGCCGGCACCCTGGTAGTGGAAGCTGAGCGGCAGGTAGCCGAGCAGGGCGAGGATCTGCTGCGCACGCAGGGTGGAACCGGCGGGCACGCGCCACACCGGTGAACCGGCCAGGTGCACGCCGCTGGGCAGCCCCACCGTGATCTTGGCGCCGAGGCCGTATCCGTAGCCGGTGGGCGTGAAGCGCACGGAATGGCTGCCGAGCGTCTGCCAGCTGCCCTGGACCTGGGGGCTGATCACCGGATGGGCGCCGTTCAGCGCCTTGGCCACGGGCTTGTTGAAGGTGAGGGTGATCGGCGTGTCGGGCGTCAGCGGAGTTCCCGGAGCGGGCGAGGCGACCGCGCTTGCGCCGGCTCCGGCCGGGAACCAGCTGATCGGAGACATCCGCGCGCTCTCCCAGGTCCGGGGCGCCGCGGCGATCGACGTCGTGCCGGCGGCGGCCGTACGGGGCAGCGTCACGGTCGTGGTGGGACTGGCCAGAACCCGGCGATGGGGGCGGCCGCCGACCTCGGTGACGACCACGGCGACGGGCGCCTTGAAGTGCAGCGTCACGGGCGCGGATCCGCGCACGGTCACGTAGTGCGAGCGCAGGCTGGCCGCGGGCGCGGTGACCGTGATGTGGACGGTGTCGGTCGATCCGGCCAGCCAGCTGATCCAGCCCGGCCGCTTGATCGTCGCGTCGATGGTGATCTTCGCGCCGGCCGGAACGAGCCGGGTGGGCCAGATGGTGTCGCCGCGGGTGTTGACGGGCACCGAGCGGCTGTTGGCCCCGGTCACGGCGGAGACCCGGTCGATCGTGCCACCGCCCGTGGGCATCTGGATGCGGGCCAGGGCCGCGCCGTCGGGAACCACGGTGGCGTGGCTGGAGGACACGACCAGGGCTCCGGCGGCGACGGCGATGATCACCGCGAGCACGAACGCGCCCGCGACGATCGGCGCCCGGGGACGGCCTCGACCAGCCGGCCTGACGGCCCGTCCAGCCGACCCCCGGCCGCGGCTGCGATCGGGCGCCCTCAGATACGAGACGTTCGCCACCACTCAAATGGTACTGAGCGGCCGGGTGGCGGCAAGCAGCCGAGAGATCCTGTGGCGATTTGCAACTCCGCTTTCATGCTGAGCGCCTGCCGTGCAGGTTTGCGCGGGCTCTCGCGGGCGATGCTGCCGAGCGGTGCCGCGGGCCGGACCGTCACTGGCCCGCACCACGGGCGCCCGAGGCGGGGCGCTACCGGATGTCGCTCGCCCGCGCCGGGGACGGCGGGGCGAGCGATCGTTTTCGTCCGGGCCGGGAGGGGCGCCGACCCCCGCCGGCGATCAGTTCGACAGCGTCGCGTTGAAGTCGAAGCGGATCTTGTTGGTCTGCAGGTTGGCCAGACCCGTGAAGGTCCCGTCGTAGGTGTAGCCCTTCATCGAGCCCGCGCCGTGGTCGAGGCTCAGGGTTCCCTTGGTGATCTGCTGGGTGTCGCCGTGGATGACCAGCGTGGCCGTCCCGGTGCCCGACAGCGAGCCCCGCGTGGTGTAGAGGACCACCCGGGTGGCCTTGACCGAGATCGTGCCCGGCGCGTTGCTGGGCAGGAGGCTGAGGTCATAGGTGATGGCGCAGTGACCGAAGTGCCGCGAGAACACGTTGCCCGACGTGAACTGGGTGCCCTTCGCGTTGGCGTTGTTGATCGACGCGAAGATTGTGCCGCTGTCCTGGAATGTGTACGTCGGCGCGCCGGTCCGGCTGGCGGCGAGGGCCCCGGTGGTGATCAGTGCGACCACGGCGACAGCCGTCGCGAGCGTGGCGGCCAGGCGGGTCCGCTTGGACATGGATGCTCCTCTGTTCTTGGTGATGCGCGCCCCCGCGCGCCCTGGCGGGAACGTATCGCACCAGCAGGCGGTGCGCCCAAGGCGAGCCGCTGGCGCGAGGGGTCAGCGCCCTAGCGGCCACCCCTCGCTCGGTGGACCAGCGGCCTGCCGCCCCCGAGCCGCCGCGCGCCGGCCGTCTAGCTCGGGCTGTCCAGCGGCGTGTCGGGCACCCTGCCGGCGGCGTCGCGCATCCGCGCGCGTTCCCACTGCGACAGCCGCCACAGGTCGCGCTTGACCCGCGCCGGATCGAGTTGGCGACCCGGCAGGTGCATGTTGGCCGTGGCCATCAGCCGCCGCTCGTCGCCGGTCAGGGCCATCCACTTGGCCAGCACGTCGTCGGAGTCGGGCAGACGGCTGGAGCCGTAGGGCCGGTCCTCATCAGGGAAGGCGACGCAGTACTCGCTGAGCAGCCGGTGCGTCTGGGCCAGGTAGGCGACGATCGCCCGGTGGGGGTAGATCAGATAGGCGTAGGCCGCGCCGGCCCCGTCTCCCCCGCGCGACGGCCCCTCCGAGAGCGTGCCCCAGACCCGGATGAAGCCCAGGTCCCGGTACATCGCCCATTCCTCCTCGTTGACACAGGACCGCAACAGCGCGCGAGCGCGCTGCTCGGCCCGGCGCTCCCGGCCGGGGTCGTAGGGCATCTCAGGGACGGGGCGGCGCCGGGCGCGATGGCGCGACCAGAGCTCGTCGAGCTTGGGGATCAGCTCCTCGGACAGCAGCGCGACGGCCACAATGGTGGTGGCGATGAGCGCGAGCAGCATCCGGGCGCCGCGCTACCGGCCGCCGGCCGCGCGCGGGAAGAAGATCACGCGTTCGGCATCCCGCGGGACGTCCTGAAAGGAGCGCACCATCCGGGCGTGACGACGGCCCTGTGGATCATCCACCGGCACCGCGGCCCAGAGTCCCGCGTCGAGCTGGCGGCGAAACTCCTCGACCAGCCGTTGCTCGTCGTCGCGCTGTTCGACGTCACCCTCGGCGATCAGTACCTCGCCGTGTCCAGGCTTCATCCTCAGAAAGCGCACCGGCCGATTATGTCACGCCCCGCCGGTCACCCGGAGCACGTCGACCGGCCCCGCGCCCGCCCCGACCGAGCGCAGGCCGTGGCGGACCGCCTCGGCGGCCATCGACCGCGCCGTCCGGGCGGCGTCAAGCGGCGCGTCACCGTGGGCCAGACGGGCCGCGAGCACCGAGGAGTGGGTGCAGCCGGAGCCGTGCGCGGCCCCGTCGGGGTGGCGCGGGCCCGGGATCGAGACGATCTGCCGGCCGTCGAAGTAGAGGTCGGCCGCCGGTTCTCGGTGGCCCCCGGTGACGATCACGATCCGCGGGCCGAGCGCGTGGATGGCGCTCGCGAGGGCCTCGGCATCATCCGTCTCCAGCCCGGCCAGGGCTCGGGCCTCGGGGAGGTTGGGGGTGACCGCGGTGGCGCGCGGGAACAGCTGGGTGATCAGCGCCTCGCGCGCGTCATCGTCGAGCAGGGACGCGCCGGACTCCGCGACCATCACGGGGTCGATGACGATCGGGGTCGCCGGTTCGAGCAGCGCGAGCGCCTCGGCCACCGCACCGATCGTCGCCGCGGTGCCGAGCATGCCGATCTTGACCGCATCGATCCCGATGTCCTGGGCCACGGCGCTCACCTGGGCGATGATCATCGCGGGGGCAATGGCGTGCACCGCGGTTACCGCGACGGTGTTCTGGGCGGTGATCGCCGTGATCGCGGTCATGCCGTGCACGCCGCAGGCGGCGAACGCCTTCAGATCGGCCTGGATGCCGGCACCGCCGCCGGAATCAGAGCCGGCGATCGAAAGGACGCACGGCGGGCGGCGGGCGGGGAAGCGCGGGGCGGGCACGGATGGCCAGGCTATCTCCCCCGGTCGGTGCGCCCGTCGCCGCGTCTCGCGCATCGGGTGCGCTCGGACGCCCCCGGCCGCGACGCGGCCGTCACCGCGTGCCGCTCATCGGGCGCGGACCGCCCAGGCGCCGCCCGGCTCGCGCCGGATCAACCCGTCGAGCTCGAGCGCGGCCAGCGCAGCGAGGCCGCGCTCGGCGTCCAGCCCGGCCCGCTGCAGGGCCACGGCGCTGGGTTGACCCTCGGCCAGGGCGTCGTACAGCGCCCGCCGAGGTGGATCCAGACGCGCCGGTTCCGGCCCGGCGCGGCTGACGCCGGGGTCGCGGCCGGTCACCTCACTGGCCACATCCGCAGTGAGCCCCGTCTCGGCCAGCAACGCGAGCACGTCGCGGGTGCCGGTGATCACGCGGGCCCCGGCGGCGAGCAGGGCGTGCGGGCCGGCGGCCAGGGGCGAGGTCACGTGGCCGGGCACGGCGCCGAGCGGCCGTCCGAGCTCGACGGCGGCGGCGGCCGTGAGCAGGGCCCCGGAGGCCGGCCGGCCCTCGACCACGACGGTCAGCGCAGCCAGGGCCGCGATCAGCCGGTTGCGGGCCGGAAAGGTCCAGCGGCGCGCCGGGGTCCCCGGGGGCAGTTCGGAGACGACGGCGCCGGTGGCGACGATCCGGCGGTACAGCGCCCGGGCCGAGGCTGGGTAGGGCCGCTCGGCGCCGGCGGCGAGCACGGCCACCGTGAGCCCGCCGGCCTCAAGAGCCCCGGCGTGAGCGGCCGCGTCGACGCCCCGGGCCATCCCGCTGATGACCACGAGCCCCGCCTCGGCCACGCCACGGCCCAGCGCCCGCGCGACGTCCAGTCCGTACGGGGATGCGTCCCGGGCGCCGACCACGGCGACACTGGCCCCTGGTGACGCGGGGGCCAGAGCCTCCGGCGCTCCGGCCAGGTGCAGGACGGCGGGCGGCGCCGTGAGCTCGCGCAGCGCGGCCGGATAGGCCGGCGTGCAGCGGCACACGGTGATCACACCGGCCGCGGCCGCGGCCGCCCGGGCCGCGTCGGCGTCGAACCCGGCGTGCTCGCGGCGCACTGTGACGGCCGCGCCGCCGGTGACCGCGGCGATCAGCTCGGCGTCCGGCGCGCCGAGCAGGGTGGCGAGCTGCGGTCCGGCGCGGTCCAGCGGTCCGGCCAACCGGGCCAGCAGTGCGCTGCGGGCCAGACAGGCATCGCACGCCCCCGCGCCGATCGCCGTCACGGCGCGAGCGCGGGCTCGGCCACCGGCCGCTGGCGCAGGCTCAGCGCGGTGAGCACGTCGCCGGCGGTGATCCGGTCCCGCGCGGCGAGATCGGCGAGCGTACGGGCCACGCGCAGCACCCGGTGCCGCCCGCGAGCGCTGAGCATGCCGCCGGCGTAGGCGCGGCTCAGCTCCTCTTCGGCCGCCCGGTCCAGCCGGGCCAGCCGCTGCGCCGTCCCCGCGTCCATCTCACCGTTGGCGCGCAGCCCGGTCCCGGCCAGGCGCCGGCCCTGGCGCTCCCGGGCCTCGAGCACGCGGGCGCGGACGGCCGCCGACGTCTCGGCCTCCGGGCCCCGCAGCGCCTCCGGATCGGGCCGGTGCACGTCGACGACGAGGTCCATGCGGTCCAGCAGCGGCCCGCTGAGCCGGCGGCGATGGCGGCGCAGATCGGCCTCGGCGCACCCGCAGCGCCCGTCCCCCGCTCCGGCGAACCCGCACGGGCACGGGTTGGTCGCGGCCACGAGCATGAAGCGGGTCGGGAAGCTGACCGCGCGCTGGCCGCGCACGATGCTCACCGTTCCGTCCTCCAGCGGCTGGCGCAGCGAGTCCAGCGCGGGGCGCGCGAACTCCGACAGCTCGTCGAGAAAGAGGACTCCGAGATGGGCCAGGCTCGCCTCGCCGGGCCGGGGCGGGTTGCCCCCTCCGGCCAGGCCCGCGGCCGAGATCGTGTGGTGCGGGGCGCGAAAGGGCCGCTCGGTCACGACCGGACCGACGCGCTGGCCGGCGACGCTGTGGATGCGGGTCACCTCGAAGGCCTCGTCGGCGGTCAGCTCGGGCAGGATCGACGGCATCCGCCGGGCCAGCATCGTCTTGCCGGTCCCGGGGGGTCCCTCCATCAGCAGGTTGTGGCCGCCGGCCGCAGCGATCTCCAGCGCCAGGCGCGGCGCGGCGTGCCCGCGCACATCGCGCAGGTCGGGCCGGGGCGCCCGTGGGCGGCGGTCGGGCGCCGGGGCGGGCAGCGGAGGCGGGTCGGCCCCGGCCAGCACCGCCGCGGCGCCGCCCAGGTCGGCCACCGCGACGATCTCCAGACCCGGCACCAACGCGGCCTCCAGGGCTCGCTCGCGCGGGACGACCAGCCGCCGGCAGCCTGCGCGCCGGGCGCCCTCGGCGACGGTCAGCGCCCCCGGGGAGTCGCGCAGCTCACCGCCGAGCGAGAGCTCCCCGAACACGGCGTAGGCGTCGAGACCGTGCGCGGGCACCTGTCCGGAGGCGGCGAGCACACCGAGCGCGAGGGCCGCGTCAAAGCCGGGGCCGGCCTTGCGCAGGAAGGCCGGCGCGAGGTTGGCCGTGATCCGGTGGGCGGGGAAGGTAAAGCCGGAGTTGAGGATCGCAGCGCGGATCCGGTCCCGGGACTCCCGCACCGCCGTGTCGCCGAGGCCCACGACGGTGAAGGCGGGCAGCCCCGCCCGGATATCGACCTCGACCCAGACCTGACGGGGCAGGACGCCGTCGATGGCGAAGGTGCGGACGCGGGCGAGCATCCCCCAGGACGCTAAACACGGCGGCGTCAGGCGTGGGTGACAGGTGTGCCGATTCTGTGCCAATCCGCCGCGTGATTGGCACAGAGAAATGACCTGCGTCACCCACGGTTGACATCGGCCGGCGTAGCGTCGCCGAGGATGAGCGACGACCCCCGCCACGGCCTCGGTGCGACCGGTGAGCGCCTGGCCGCCGAGCACCTGCGCCGGCGCGGCTTCGCGATCCTGGAGCGCAACTACCGCACCCGCTGGGGGGAGCTGGACCTGATCGCCTACGACGGCCGCACGCTGGCCTTCTGCGAGGTCAAGGCGCGGCGGCGCGGGGGCGGCGCGGGCACGCCGTTCGATGCGGTGGACCGGGGCAAGCGGGCCCAGGTGCGGCGGATCGCCGCCCGCTGGCTGCACGAGCGTTCGGACCGGCCGCGGGCGGCGGCGCTGCGCTTCGATGCCATCGGGGTGACCTTCGACCGCGCCGGACGGCTGGTCGCCCTCGAGCATCTGGAGGGCGCCTTTTGAGCGAGTGAGGGATCGCGCTCGGGCACCTGGAGGCGCCTTGTCAGCGGGTGAGCGATCGCCCTCGAGCACCTGAAGGCGCCGCTACTCCGATGAGCGGTCAGCCCAGCGCGCGCATGAGCGGTCAGCCCAGCGCGAGCTGCTGATAGGCCGTCGACTGGAAGGAGAGCCGGTGCAGCGGAGAGACGCCGAGGCGCTCGATCGCGTCGCGGTGCTCGGGCGTCGAGTAGCCGACGTGGGCGGCGAACTCCCAGCCGGGATGCGTCGTGTCGGCGCGGCGCATGAAGCGGTCCCGGGTTTCCTTGGCCAGCACCGAGGCGGCGGCGATGGCCGCGCTCTTGGCGTCCCCGCCGATCACCGCCTGCTGGCGGTGGCCGAGCGCGGCGACGGGGAAGCCGTCCGAGAGGCAGATGCACCCCTCGCAGGCCACCTGGGCCAACGCGTCGCGCAGGGCGGCGAGGTTGGTCTTGTGCAGGCCGCGGGCATCGATCCCCGGCGCGCAGCGCGAGACGATCGCCACCTTGGCGGCCAGCGACATGATCACCGGGTACAGCTCGGCGCGGCCCTCGTGGGTCTGCTGCTTTGAGTCGTTGAGCCGGCCGAGGGCACGGGCCTCGGCGGGACCGATGCGCTCGAGGTCGAACAGCACCGCGGCGGCCACCAGCGGACCGGCCAGGCAGCCGCGGCCGGCCTCGTCGGCGCCGGCGACGAAGCGCACGCCGAGCGAGCGGTCGAAGTTCAGCAGCTTGCGTCCGGGGCGGGCCGGGCGCCTGCGGTTCGTGCGCCGGACGCTGATCGCGCCGGTCACGGCCTCAGAGGGTGCCGATGCGGCTCGGGGGCCAGTAGGTGAAGAAGGCGACCCCGATGACCCAGCTCTGCGGGATGGGGCCCCAGAAACGGCTGTCGTCGGACTGGCCACGGTTGTCCCCCATCATGAAGTAATGGCCGGGCGGAACCGTGATGGTTTGCGGGAAATTGCACGAGGAATCGGCTCCGCAGGGGCGGATGTAGCCGTCGGCCTCGCGCTTGCCGTTGCGGTACACGTGGCCGCCGCGGATCGAGAGGTGGTCTCCGGGCATGCCGACGACGCGCTTGATGAAGGTCTGGGTCGACTGAGCCGGGGTCGGGGAGTCGCACGCCTGGGGATGGCCGTCGCCCTGGTTCGAGGCTCCGCACACGGGGGTGAGCGGGTCCGCCCCCCGGGGCGGATGAAAGACGACCACGTCGCCGAGACTGGGCGAATCGGTGAGGCGGTTGGCCAGCACGCGCTGCCCGATGGCCAGCGTCGGCTCCATCGAGGGGCTCGGGATCCGGTAGGGCTTGACCACGAACGCCTGGATGAGCAGGGCCAGTCCGATCGCCACGGCCACCGTCACGACCAGCTCGACCAGCGACTTCAGGCTTGAGGCGCCCTTGCTCCTCATGCTGATGCGGCGGGGTTGCGGGAAGCGCGGCGGCTCACCGGTAAGGGGGCGGGATCGCGGAGGCGCTGAGGGGTCACGGGCAGGGGGCGGGTCCGGGGGATCAGAGGAAGCCGACGCGACCGACGGGCCAGTAGGTCATGAAGGCCTGCCCGATCAGCCAGCTCTTGGGCACCGGGCCCCAGAAGCGGCTGTCGAGCGAGTCGGGTCGATTGTCCCCCATCATGTAGAAGTCGCCCCTGGGAACGACGATCGTGGCGGGAAAGTTGCATTCGGCCGCGCCCAGGCAGGGCTCGGCGTAGCCGTCGGCCTCGCGCTTGCCGTTGCGGTACACGTGGCCGTCGCGGATCGAGAGGTGATCCCCGCCGACGCCGACCACGCGCTTGATGTAGGTCTGACTGGAGGCGGTGTGCTGGACGGTGTCACAGGCGCTCGGGGCGGCGGCGCCGGCCGGATCCTCGCCCTGGTGCGGGTTCGCGCATGACTCCGAGGCCGGCGGATGAAAGACGACGATGTCCCCGACCCCGGGGGTCAGAAAGTGACTGCCGATCCGGTCGACCAGCACGCGCTGGCCGATCTGCAGGGTCGGCTCCATCGAGGCGCTCGGGATCTCGTAGGGCTTGACCACGAACGCCTGGATGACCAGCGCCAGACCGAGCGCGACGGCCACGATCGCGACCAGTTCAGCCGCCGACCGCAGCAGCGGCTTCCCGGTCTCGGTCACTCCATCATTCGCCGGAGGCGGTGGCCTCGCCGGCGCCGGCCGCGGGAGCCTCCTCGGCGGCGTCTGCGGCCGGTGCGTCAGGCGTCGGCGTAGTGGAAGCCGGTGCGCTGTCACCCTCCGGGGCCGCGGCAGCGGGCGCGTCCGCGGCGGCGGGAGCAGGCGTCACGGCGACCGTCTCGTCCTCGGGCGGCATCACGCCCGCGGCCTCGGCGGCGGTCCCGTACTCGTCCTCGGGCCCGTAGAGCAGCTCGCGCTCCACGGCCACCTCGGGCCCGGTGTGGCGGCGCTCGCGGACGCGGGCGCGCTTGCCGACCCGGCCGCGCAGGTAGTAGAGCTTGGCCCGGCGCACATCGCCGCGGGCGGCGACCTCGATGCGCTCGATCTTGGGCGAGTGCATCGGGAACGTGCGCTCGACGCCGACCCCGAAGGACTGCTTGCGGACCGTGAAGGTCTCGCGGACGCCGTGGCCCTGGCGCTTGATCACCACGCCCTCGAACACCTGGGTCCGGCGGCGGGTGCCCTCGATGACCTGGAAGTGGACACGCAGGCGATCGCCGGCGTCGAACTTGGGGACGCGGCGGACCTGGCTGCGCTCGAGGCTTTCGATAACGGTGCTCATGGCATTAAAGGTGGGTTGCGGACGCCCACGTCCGGCTCGGTGAGCGTTCTGCGCGGGCACGGAGTGCGGAGCAGGAGGTCACGCCTGGTGGCGTGGGCCTGCCCGTGCGGTGGCCTATGGTAGCGGACCGTCCTGCGCGCCCGCGGACGCCCGGGGTCAGGGCTCGGCGCGCTGAGCCCGAGCCCGCTCGCGGCTCTGCTCAAGGCGCCAGGCCGCGATCTGGGCGTGGTGACCGGAGAGCAGCACCTCGGGCACCGGCCACTGGCGCCACTGCGCCGGCCGGGTGTAGTGGGGGTACTCGGGGCCGCCCTCCAGCGCGGCGCTGAAGGACTCCTCCCGCGCGGAGTGCTCGTGACCCAGGGCGCCGGGCAGCTTGCGCAGGACCGCGTCGCAGACGACCATCGCGGCCAGCTCACCCCCGGCCAGCACGTAGCGTCCGATCGAGACCCGGTCGGTGGTGAAGTGCTCGAGGATCCGCTCGTCAAAGCCCTCGTAGCGGCCGCAGAGCAGCGTCAGTTCTGGCTCGGCGGCCAGTTCGTCGACGAGCGCGTCGTCGAGCAGCCGCCCGCTGGGGTCAAGCGCGATGACCCGGCGGTGGCAGCGGCCGCTCACGGGGTCCTCGCCGTAGCGCGCTCGCAGGGCGGCCTCGACGACATCGACACGCAGAACCATCCCGGCCCCGCCCCCGAACGGGGTGTCGTCGACCTGGCCGGCGCTCAGCGGGGTGTGGTCGCGGTAGTTGACCAGGCCGAGCTGATGGCCCCGGGCCAGGGCGTTGGTGACGTGGCGCTGGCCGGCGAACCAGCCGAACGCCTCGGGGAACAGGGTGAAGACGTCGATCCGCATCAGACCGCCCCGACGGTGTGGAGGCTGACGTCGATCCGCATCAGGCCTCGCCGAGGAAGCGCAGGTCGACGTCGATCAACCGCGCGGCGACGTCGACGCTGCGCACCGCGTCGGAGACCAGCGGGATGAGCAGGGGCGTCTCGCCGCCCTGGGGCCGGGCGACCTCCAGCACCTCGCAGGAGGGCAGCGCGACCATTCGCGTGACGGTGCCGACCTCCACGGTGCCATCCCGCACCGTGCAGCCCTCGAGCTCATCGGCCCACCATTCGTCCGCGCCGAGCTCGGGGGCGCGATCCCGCAGCACGAGCAGCTCCTGCCCGCGCAGGGCCAAGGCGCCGTCACGGTCGGCGCACCCGGATAGCCGGATGATCGGTCGGGCATCGGTCCCCGCGCGGCGGATGACGCTGCGCTCGATCCCGCCGACGTGCAGGACCGCGCCGTTGTCGAGCAGCTCGGGCACCGGGTCGGCGACGTAGAAGCTGCCGTCCAGGCCGTGAGGGCGGCCGGCCGTGCCTGCCCGCAGCCAGCGGTGGGGGTCGGTCAATCGTCGACGATGTCGACGAACACCCGGCGACCGTCCTTGACCGACGCGGCCTTGATCACCGTGCGCAGGGCTCCCGCCGTGCGGCCTCCGCGGCCGATCACCGCGCCGTAGTCGTCGGGCGCGACCGAGAGCTCGAGCACGACCGATCCGTCGTCCTCCTCGGTCTCTGAGACCTCGACCGCGTCAGGATCATTGACGAGCCCCCGCGCCAGGTACTCGAGCAGGTCGCGCACGGCGAACCTCGGCTAAGAGATGTCCTGCGTGCGCAGGAGCTTGCGGACCGTCTCCGAGGGCTGGGCACCGCGCGACAGCCAGTCGCGGATGCGCTCCTCGTTGAGCACGATCGTGGACGGATCGGTCTGGGCGTTGTAGTGCCCGACGGTCTCGATCACGCGCCCGTCGCGCTTGGAGCGCTGATCGGCCACGACGACCCGCCATACCGGGTTCTTGCGGCCACCAATTCTCGTCAGTCGAAGTCTCACTGCCATAGCGGCCGCTGAGGTTAGCGTGCCCGCGCGAGAAGTGCGCACGGGCTGGGACTCACCGGCACCGGCGGGGGATCCGCAGGCTCATCAGCGCGCCCGGGAATGACTCGGTGACGTAGTAGATGCGGGCCGCGTCCTCGGCGACCACCCGGCCGCGATCGACCGGCGCGGGCAGGGTCACGCGCCGGCGTCCGGTGACCGGGTCGGCACAGTAGTTGACCGATGGCCGGCCGCCGTTCTGGGTGATCCACAGGATCCCGTCGTCGACCGAGGCCCGCACGCCGTTGGTGGTGCCCAGCGGCGGGAGCGTCGCTGATGTGGGCCTCAGCGTGCCCGCGTCGAGCTGCTGGACGTAGCCCTGTAGCCCGGTGGCCTCGCTGAGCCAGAGGCGGTTGGCGATGGTTCCGCCCAGGAACGGATGAAACGCGCCGAGAAAACGCGCCGAGGCCGCCAGCAGCGCTCCGGTCCGCGGATCGCGTCGCTGCACGTGGGCCAGACCCGAGCCGTTGTCCTCGCTGACCAGCAGGCTCTGACCGCCCGGCCCGGTGGCCACCTCGATGTCGGCGGCGCCGGGCAGCGGGACGCGACGGACGATCTGGCCGCCGATGGCGGTGACCTGATCAAGCTCACCCCCATCCCCCACCCAGATCGAGGCCCCGGCCGAGGCCACCGAGACGTAACCGTGACGGGTGGCCAGAGCGGTCGTCGACAGGGTGGCCAGCGAGTGCGGGTCGAGTCGCAGCAGCTGCGGCGACTGTCCCTTGGAATCGACCGCGGTGACCCATAACCAGCCGAGCGCGTACAAGACCGAATCAGTGGTCACCGGACCGAGCGTGCGCCCGGCCGTGACCGCGCCGGTGGCGGCGTCGAGCGCGCGCAGCTCGGTCGATCCGCCGGCTGCCGGCTGGCTGGCCACCCACAGCGTCCCTCCGGTCGCCGCAACGGTCACCGAGCCGACGTCCGACAGCAGCCGCTGCGGGGTTCCGAACGCAGCACGGGCGGCGCTGACCGCGGCGAGCACGAGCACGAGCGCTGCCGCCAGCAGCACGGTGACGGCCGGGCGGCGCGCCCGGCGCGTCATTACCGGCCGCCCTGGCGCATCAGGGCGCCGAGGTCGGGCATCTTGCCCTGGGTGACCTGGCGCATGATCCGGCGGGTCTGATCGAACTGCTTGATGAGCTGCTTGACCGCCTGGACGTTGGTCCCCGAGCCCTGGGCGATGCGCAGCCGGCGCGAGCCCTTGATCAGCTCGGGGCGGCGGCGCTCCTCGGGGGTCATCGAGAGGATGATCGCCTGCAGGCGGTCGAAGTCGCGCTCGTCGATCTTCATCCCGCGCAGCTCCTTGCCGACCCCGGGGATCATCCCGAGCAGGTTCTGCAGCGGCCCGAGCTTGCGGATCTGGCGCATCTGGTCCAGGAAGTCGTCGAGGCTGAACTCGGACTTGCGCAGCTTGCGCTCGAGCTCGGCGGCCTGGTCGGCGTCGTAGCCGGCCTCGGCCTTCTCGATCAGGGTCATCATGTCCCCCATCCCGAGGATCCGCTGAGCCATGCGGTCGGGGTGGAAGCGCTCGAACTGATCGAGCTTCTCGCCGGTGGAGGCGAACATGATCGGCTTGCCGGTGATCGCCTTGACCGACAGCGCGGCGCCGCCGCGGGCGTCGCCGTCGAGCTTGGACATGATCACGCCGTCGAAGTCGACCGTCTGGCCGAACTCCTGGGCGACGTTGACCGCGTCCTGGCCGGTCATCGCGTCGACGACGAGCAGGATGTCGTGCGGCTTGACCGCCTTCTTGATCTCGGCCAGCTCGTCCATCAGCTCGCGGTCGACGTGCAGGCGGCCGCTGGTGTCGACGATCAGCACGTCCTTGCCCTCGGTCTTGGCCCGATCCAGGGCCCAGCGGGCGATGTCGACCGGGTTGCGGTCGGTGCCCTGCTCATAGACGGTGGCGCCGGCCTGGGCGCCGACCTTGATCAGCTGCTCGACGGCGGCCGGGCGGTAGACGTCGCAGGCGGCGACGGCGACCGAGGACTTGTGCTGTTCACGCAGGTAGCGCGCGAGCTTGCCGGTGGCGGTCGTCTTGCCCGAGCCCTGCAGGCCGGCCATCAGGATCACCGTCGGCGGCCGCGGGGAGAACGACAGCGTCTGGCCCGAACCCCCCATCAGGTCGGTGAGCTCGTCGTTGACGATCTTGACGACCTGCTGGCCGGGATTGAGCTTGCCGATGATGTCGGCCCCGAGGGCCCGTTCGCGCACGGCCGAGGTGAAGTCCTTGACGACCTTGAAGTTGACATCGGCCTCGAGCAGGGCGAGGCGGATCTCGCGCATCGCCGCCTTGATGTCGTCCTCGGTCAGCGTGCCGCGGCCGCGGACGTCGGTGAGCGTGGCTTGGAGCTTGTCGGAGAGCGACTCGAACATGACGGCTCCTCAGGTTATCCGGGCGGCGTGCGCCGGCCGCCGGATCTAGCGGTCCGAGCCCGAGTTGCGCGGAGCCAGCTGCGGCGGGGCCGGGGGCCGCTTCTGAGCCGCCCGGTCGTCCTCCTGCGTCGCGCCGGACTCGTCGGCGGCGCTGGCGCGGGCAAAGGCCCGGCTGAGGCCGTTGAACGCGTCGGTGAACTCCGACGGGATCACAAACACCTTGTTGGCGTCCCCCTGGGCCAGCTTGGGGAGCATCTGCAGGTACTGATAGCTGAGCAGCTTGGGGTCGGGATCGGCCTGGTGGATGGCCTGGAACACGGTGGCGATCGCCTTGGCCTCGCCCTCGGAGCGCAGGATCGCGGCCTGGCGCTCGCCCTCGGCGGTGAGCACGGCGGCCTGCTTCTCGCCCTCGGCGGTGAGGATCTGAGACTGCTTGACCCCCTCGGCGGTGAGAATCGCCGCGCGCTTGGAGCGCTCGGCCCGCATCTGCTGCTCCATCGCCTCCTGGATCGAGCCGGGCGGGTCGATCGACTTGATCTCGACGCGGTTGACGCGGATTCCCCAGCGGTTGGTGGCCTCGTCGAGCACCGTGCGCAGCTGGGCGTTGATGTGATCGCGGCTGGTCAGGGCCTGCTCGAGGCTGAGCGAGCCGATCACGTTGCGCAGCGTGGTCACGGTGATCTGCTCGATCGCCTGCAGCGGGTTGGCCACCTCGTAGGTCTGAGACTTGGCGTCGTTGACGGTGAAGTACAGGACGGTGTCGATGCCGACCACGAGGTTGTCCTCGGTGATGACGGGTTGGGGCGGGAAGGAGACGACCTGCTCACGCAGGTCGATCAGGGGCTTGAGCCGGTCCACGAACGGGACGAGCACGGTCAGCCCGGGGTTCAGGGTGCGGTGATAGCGCCCGAAGCGCTCGACGATCCCGGCCCGGGCCTGGGGCACGATCCGGACCGTACGCGCGAACATCACGACCAGGAAGACGACCAGCACGATGGCGACGATTGCTCCAGCCATGCCCCACTCCTATTCGATGACGAGCGCCGTTGCGCCCTTGATTTGCACGATGTCGACCATCGTGCCTGCCTCGATCACGCGATCCTCGTCCAGGGCGCGCGCGGTCCACACATCCCCGTCGATCCGCACGCAGCCGACGCCCTCGTGGTTGGCGATCCGTTCGATCACGATGGCCCGGCGCCCGACCAGGGCGGCGGCGCCGGTGCGGATCTGCGGCGGCATGGCGATGCGGCTGCGCACGATCGGCCGCACGACGATCAGCGTGAGCAAGGAGACGGCCACGAAGGCGACGATCGCGGCGATCTCACCGCCGGCGGCGTCGGCGGCCGCCGCGACGGCGGCGGCGATCGCGAACGGCGCCAGGAAGAACCCGGTGGTGAGCATCTCGCCCACCCCGAAAGCTCCGGCCAGGACCACCCAGAGGATCCACCCTGACATCTCCGGACGAGACTACCGCCTGACGATCCCGGCCACGGGGCGATCGGAAGACCCGCGGAGGGGCGGCGCGGAGCCGGATCCCGGACCGGTCCGGACAGCGGCGTCAGGAGACGAGCGCGCGGGCGAAGTCGGCCGGATCGAACGGCCGCAGGTCCTCGAGCTGCTCCCCGACCCCGATCAGCTTGACCGGGATACCGAGCTCGGCGGCGATGGCCAGCGCGATCCCGCCCTTGGCCGTCCCGTCGAGCTTGGTCAGGATCAGCCCGTCGACCGACACCGCCTCGGCGAACAGCCGGGCCTGGCGCAGGCCGTTCTGGCCGGTGGTGGCATCGACGGTGAGCAGCGTCTCGTGCGGGGCCTCGGGGATCTGCTTGGCGATCACCCGGCGGATCTTGGCCAGCTCGGCCATCAGGTTGTCCTGGGTGTGCAGGCGCCCGGCGGTGTCGACGATCAGCACGTCGGCGTCCTGGCGCACGGCCTGGGTCACGCCCTCAAAGGCGACCGAGCCCGGGTCTGCGTCAGCCGGGCCGCGGACGAAGCCGACCCCGGCGCGTTGGGCCCACTGCTCCAGCTGCTCGACGCCGGCGGCGCGGAAGGTGTCGGCGGCGGCCAGCACGACCGACTGGCCGAGCTCCTGGGAGAGGTGCCAGGCCAGCTTGCCGACCGTCGTCGTCTTGCCGGTGCCGTTGACCCCGGCGACGAGGATCACGGTGGGATGGGCGCGCAGGTCGATGCGGTCCTCGCCGGTGCGCGCGATCTCGGTGAGCAGCTCGATCAGGCGCTCGGAGAGCTGCTCGCCGCCGCTCAGCTTCTCCTCGCCGGCCTCCTGCTCGAGCTGGGCGACGACCCGCGCCGTGGTGCCGGCACCGACGTCGGCGTAGATCAGCGCCTCCTCCAGGCGCTCCCACATCTCCTCGGACATCTCGCCCTCGAACAAGGTGGCCTGGATCTCTGACTGCAGGGCCTGGCGGGTCTTGCGCAGGCTCTCGCGCAGCCGCCGGAAGCGCCCCACGCGCCGCTCCTGCGCCGGAGCCTCAGGCTCCGCCGCGGACGGCAGCTCGCCGTCGACGATGAACAGGTCTCGCCATTCGCGCGCCATCAGGGCGGCGACGTTACCAAGCGCGCGGCCGGGGTCAGGCGACCGCGGCGGTCTCGGTCAGCCGGCGCGAGATCACCTTGGAGATCCCGTCGGAGGCCATCGACACGCCGTAGAGCGAGTCGGCCGCGTCCATCGTGCGCTTCTGGTGGGTGACGACGATGAACTGGGCGCGGGAGGAGTACTCGCGCAGCAGGGTCAGGAAGCGGTCGATGTTGAGGTCATCGAGCGCTGCCTCGACCTCGTCGAGGATGTAGAACGGGCACGGGCGGGCGAGAAAGACCGCGAACAGGAAGGCCAGCGCGGTCATCGACTTCTCGCCGCCGGAGAGCAGCGAGAGGCGCTTGGGGTCCTTGCCCGCCGGGGTGATCTCGATCTCGACCCCCTGCAGATCCTCCTCGCTCTCCTCCACCTCGGGCTCATCGGCCTCGCCGGTGTCGGCCGCGGCGGTGTCCTCGCCCCCGATGACCCGGGCGGGCGTGGTGGGCCGCTCGCTGACCAATCGCAGGCGGCCGCTGCCGCCGGGAAACAGCTGCCCGGCCAGTTCCTCAAACCCCTTGGCGGTGGCGGCGAAGGTCTCCTCGAAGGTGCTGCGGATCTGGCGATCGGTGTCGGTGATCAGCTTCTCCAGCTCGCGCAGCGCGTTCTCGAGGTCGGCGCGCTGGTTCTCGAGCTCCTCGACGTGAGCCAGGGCCTCGGCGTACTCGTCCTGGGCCAGCGGGTTGACGGGGCCCAGCTGCTCACGGCGGCGGGCCACGCGGGCCAGGCGGCCGTCCAGCTCGGCGCGGGCGGCGTCGTCGAGCGGTTCGGTCGCGGGCTCGGGGGCGAGCTCGAGGCGGCCGGCCAGCGCGGTCAGCTCGGCGCGGGTCTCGGCGTCCTGGTCGCGGGCCCGCTGGCTGCGGACCTCGGCCGTGGTCAGCGCCTCGTTCTCGCTCTGCAGCGCGGACTGCAGGCGCGCCTCCTCCTGACCGCAGGCGCGCAGCTCACCGGTGACCCCCTCCCCCGCCTCGCGGTCAGCGGCCAGGGCCTGCTCGAAGTCGGCCAGCCGCGCGCTGATCGCCGCCTGCGCGGCGCCCAGCACCTCGGTCACGGCGAGGACCAGCGGCAGCGTCGTGCGGTCGGCGTCAAGGGCCGCCTGGACTCGCTGGATGCGCGCGGCCCGTTCGCGGCGCTCGCGCTCGGCCCGCTCGGCGGTGGCCCGCTCGGCGTTCAGCTCGGCGGTCAGCTGGGCGCGGCGCCCGGCGTGCGCGCCCTCGTCGGGGGCGGTGCGCCGGCGCTCGATCTGGGCGGTGATGCGGCGCACGGCCTCGGCCGCCTCATCCAGGGTCCGCACCGCCTCGCGGTGGGCCTCGACGGCGGCGTCGCGTTGAGCCCCGGCCTGGGCAGCGGCCCCGGCGGCGCTCTCGACGGCCTGCTTGGCCGCCTGCTCGGTCTGGGCGGCGGCGTCGGTCGCGCGCACGAGCTCCTCGCGCCGGTTGCGCTCGGCCAGGATCCGCTCCTCGCCCACGGCCGGGGCCTGGCGCAGCTCGCGCGTCTGCGATGACCACACGCGGCCCTGAGTGGTCACGGCCACGCCGTGCCAGCCCTCCGGGATCGCGGCGAGGTCGGCGACGACCCAGGTTCCGGCCAGCAGCGTGCGGGCCAGCGCGAGCGCCGGCTCGGGTCCGCGCACGTGGTCGATCAGCGGCTCGCCGCCGGGCGGAGCGGGACCGGTCGCCGGGGCGGACTCGTCGGCCCCGGCGAGCACGAGCGCGCGGCCGCCGTCGCGGCCGGCCCGGTCCAGCAGCGTGTCCCCGGTGCCGCGGTCCGGCACCACGGCGGCGCGCAGGCGCCCGTCCAGGGCGGCCGAGAGGGCGAGCTCATAGCCGGCGTCGACGTCGAGGTCGTCCGAGAGCGCGCGGGCTCCGCTCGGCGAGCCGGCCTGGTGGCGCAGGAACTGGTTGACCCCGGCGAGCTCTGAGCCGACGCGGGCGGCCTCGCGGCGGGCGGCCTCGACCTCGCGCTCGGCTTCGCGCACCGCGGTGCGGGCGGCCTGCAGCAGCGCGTCGGCCTGCTCGCGGGCGCCCAGGCGCTCGGCCACCACGGTGCGGGCGCCGGCCTCGCTGGCGCGCGCGGTCTCGCGGTCGGCCTCCAGCGCGGTCAGCTGGCGGGCCAGCTCGGCCTCCCGGTCGCGGGCCAGGGCCTCGAGCTCGCGCTCCAGCCCGGCGATCCGCTCACCGGCCGCCGGGTCGGGCACATCGGCCGCGGCGGACGCGCGCAGCGTCTCCAGGACCCGCGCGGAGCGCCCGATGCGTCCCTCCAGCTGGGTGGCGGCGGCCCGGGTCGACTCGGCGCGGTAGCCGACGCGCTCGCCGGCCCCGCGGGCCGTGTAGGCGCGGCGGGAGAGCTCCTCGCGCTGGGCGCTGCGCGCGGCCAGCGCCTCCTCGGCGGCCTGGCGGCGCTTGGCCACGGCGGCCAGCTCGGCCTGCAATCTGGCGCGGCGCTCACGCACGGCGGCGACCGCGGCCTGCGCGGCGGTCACCTCCTGACCGCGCCGCAGAGCGGCGTCGCGCACCAGCTCCCAGCGGATCTCGGTGGCCTGGCGCTCCAGCCGGGCGTGCAGCTCGGCGGCCTCGGCCTGGCGCTTGAGCGGGCGCAGCCGCGAGCGGGCCTCGCGCTCCACGTCGAGCGCACGGTCCAGGTTGTCCTGGGTGCGCGCGAGCTTGAGCTGAGCGCGGCGGCGGCGCTTGCGGTGCTTGCCCAGCCCGGCCGCCTCCTCGATCAGCAGCCGCCGCTCCCGGGGCTTTGAGGTGACCAGCGACTCGACGCGGCCCTGGGAGATGACCGAGTGCATCTCCTTGCCCAGCCCGGTGTCGGACAGGAGCTCGACGACGTCGACCAGGCGGCAGCGCGCGCCGGCCAGCCGGTATTCGCCCTCGCCGCTGCGGTCCAGGCGGCGCAGGATCGAGATCTCCGAGACGCCGAGGCCGAGCGCGCCCTCCGAATCGTCGAGCACGAGCTCGACCTCGGCCGCCGAGGCGGCCTGCCGGCCCGGCGCGCCGCCGAAGATGACGTCCTGCATCGACTGGCCGCGGACGTTGACCGGCGATTGCTCGCCCAGCGCCCACAGCACCGCGTCGGTGACGTTGGACTTGCCCGAGCCGTTGGGGCCGACGATCACGCTGACCCCCGGTCCGAACTCCAGGCGGGTTCGGTCCGGGAAGGACTTGAACCCCTTGACGCTGATCGACTTCAGGTACACGCGGGTTCTCTCCTCACGATGGCATCGCATCCAGGGCGGCGCGGGCCGCCTGCTGCTCGGCGTCCTTCTTGCTGCGCCCGGTCCCACTCGACAGCTCGTGGCCGCTGACCGTGGCGGCCACGGTGAAGGTGCGGTCGTGCGGCGGGCCCGATTGCTCGGTGACCGTGTAGACGACCACGTCCCCGCGCTGGGCCAGGCGCTCCTGCAGGGCGGACTTGTAGTCCACGGGGTGCTCGAGCGCGTCGTCGATCTCCGGGGCGAAGGCCGCCACGACGGCCGCCGCCGTCGTCTCGTAGCCGAAGGTCAGATAGCAGGCGCCGATCACCGCCTCGATCACCGAGGCCAGCACCCGCTCGGTGCTGATCAGCGCCTCGACCGAGGCGTGGCCGCTCTCCGGGGCCGCCGCCCGCAGCCGGTCCGGCACCCCGAGCTGCTCGGCCACCGCCCGGCAGGCCCGGCCCGAGACGGCCTGGGCGCGGATCTTGGTCAGCCGGCCGGGTCCGTACTGGTCGGCGCCCAGGCGCGGGAACAGATGCGTGGTGACGGCCAGGCCGAGCACCGAGTCCCCGAGAAAGGCCAGCCGCTCGTAGGAGTCGGCGCGCCGCGCCGACCACGAGGCGTGGGTGAAGACGAGCCGTTGCAGCTCCTTGGGCAACTGGCTGAGCAGCTCGTGCAGCGGCTCGACCGAGGCCGGGCGGGCAGGAGCGGTCGGCTCGTCGTCGCCGGTCACTCAGCGTCAGAGCCTGCATTCGTGGCCGCCCCGGAGGATGGCGCGCCGGCGCCGCCGTCCGTGTCTGAGGCGAGCACGAAATCGACCGCCTGCCCGACGGTCAGGATCCGGGCCGCCTCCTCGTCGGACATCTTGACCCCGTAGGAGTCCTCGAGCTCCTGGACGAGGGTGTAGAGGTCCAGCGAATCGGCCTCGAGGTCCTCGCGAAAGCGCGTGGCCTCGGTGATGCGGCTCGGATCGATCTCAAGCTCATCGACGAGATGGGCCTGGATCAGGGAGAAAACCTGCTCGCGAGTCATCGGGCGAACACCGTAGCCAGGGCTCCGGACGGCGGAGCGGTATCGCGGCGGTCCGGCACCCGCGCCGCCGGGGACCGCCCCGGTGAGGCCGGGCGGTCAGGCATCGGCGCCTCCGGAGACCGTGGCGGCGGGGCTGCGCAGGGCGCCCGCCTCCTGCAGGGCACGGCGGGTGGTCCCGATGACGTCCTCCTCGACCCCGCGGGCGGCGACCTCGATCGCGCGCGCGAAACCGCGACGGCTGAAGCGGCCGTGGGCGACCACGCCGAGTTGCCGCAGGCCGAGCATGTAGGCACCCCCCGGGCCCTCGGGGTCGATCTCGGCCCGCAGGCGGCGCACCGCCGGGGCCAGCAGCAACCCGCCGAGCCGGCCGCGCAGCGAGCTCATGGCGGCGTCGCGCACCGCCTGCAGCGTGCGGCCCGAGACGCCCTCGATCAGCTTCAGGGTGATGTTGCCGGTGAACCCGTCCATCACGATCACGTCGGCGGCGCCGTCGGTCACCTGGGTGCCCTCGACGTTGCCGATGAAGTTCAGCCCGGTGCCCGCGGGGCCGGAGAGCTGCTCGTGGACGGAGATCAGCTCAGGCGTGCCCTTGCCGGGCTCCTCACCGTTGGACAGCAGCGCCACGCGCGGATCTTTGAGGCCCATCACAGCCTTGGCGAAGGCCGAGCCCATGTGCGCGAACTGGACCAGGTGCTCGGGGCGGCAGGTGACGTTGGCGCCGACGTCGAGAAACAGGACGGGATGGGAGCCCGGCATCGGGATCGGCAGGGCCAGCGCCGGGCGGTAGATGCCCCGGTCGCGCTTGAGGTTGAACAGCCCGGCGGCCAGGGCCGAGCCGGTGGAGCCGCCGGAGACCAGGGCCTGGGCGCGGCCGTCGGCCACCGCCCGCGCGGCCTGCACGATCGAGGCCTCGGGCGTGGAGCGCACGGCGAAGGCCGGATCCGGCGCCTTGGCGATCGAGATCGGCGCGTCGATGACCTGCACGCCGTCGGGGACCTCTCCGATCTGCTCGGCGGGGCCGAACAGGATCACGCCGATGCCGGAGCGCGCGGCCTGGGCCGCGCCGGCCGCCACCTCCGCGGGCCCGCGATCGGCTCCGCCCGCGTCAACCGCGACGGTGACCATCGGCGAGCCGGTTAGAGGCTCGGGTGCTCGGCCGGGGCGATGACCTCACGCCCGCGGTAGCTGCCGCAGTTCGGGCAGACGCGGTGGGGTCGCCGCGGGGTGTGACACTGCGGGCACTCGTTGTGGGTCGGTGCCGTGATCTTGTGCTGGGAGCGGCGCTGTGTCGTGCGCGCGTGCGATTGCTTCTGCTTGGGGACGGCCATGAGACGCCGGAGGCTAGCAGGAGAGGGCCCGCCGGCCCGCGCTCGCCTTGCGACCGTCGCGAGCGGGAGAGGGCGGCCGGGCCGCCGCCGTCTCAGACCGCCGGGTCGGTGTCGAGCAGACGCCGCACGAGCAGTTCGGTCGTCTCCTGAGCCGAGCCGGGCTGGCCGAACAGGTATCCCTGCACGAGCTCGATGCCGTGGCAGGCCAGGAAGTCCAGCTGCTCGTCGGTCTCCACCCCTTCGGCGATGATCTGCGCCCCGCAGGCGCCGGCCAGGCCGATGATCGCGGCGATGACCGCGTCCGCGGTGCGCTCGCCGGGCACCCCGGAGATGAGCTCGCGGTCGATCTTGATCACGTCGAAGGCGAGATCGCGCAGCCGTGACAGCGACGAGTAGCCGGCCCCGAAGTCATCGATCGCGAAGGTCGCGCCGGCGGTGCGCAGCTGGGAGACGACGGCCAGGGTCTCCTCGGCGTCGACCGTCCACGCCGATTCGGTCAGCTCGATGAGAAAGCGGCTGGGGTCCAGGGAGAAGTCGTCCACCTGCGCGGTGAACCGCTCGGCGAAGGCGTCGGCCAGGAGCTGATGATGGGACATGTTCAGGCTCAGCCGCGGGCTCAGGCCCCGGGCCTGCCAGGCCGAGGCCTGGCGGCAGGATTCGGCCAGGACCCAGTCGATCACATCGTCAGAGACTGCGCTCTGATCGGCCAGGTTCATGAACGCGCCGGGACGCAGCAGCCCGCGCTCGGGGTGACGCCAGCGCAACAGGGCCTCCACGCCCTCGATCCCCTGCCGGGGCCCCAGGCGCCAGATCGGCTGGTAGTGCAGTTCCAGCTCCCCGTGGGTCATGGCCTGGCGCAACTGCGCCGAGACACTGGTGCGGCGGTTGGTCAGCCCGCGGTCGGCGCGGTGGAAGGCCAGCCGGCCGCCGCCGTCGCCCTTGGCCCGGTACATCGCGGCGTCGGCGTGGCGCAGCAGCGCCTCGGTGTCGGCGGCGTCGGCGGGGTACAGGCTGACGCCGACGCTCGCCCCGGTGCGCACCTCCGAGTCGCCAACCACGAACGGATCGCGCAGCGCGCCCAGCAGCTTGGCCCCGACCATCTCCGCCGCGGCCACGGGGTCCTCGGCCAGATCGGTGAGCAGGACCAGGAACTCGTCCCCGCCCTGGCGGGCGAGCACGTCGGAGTCGCGCAGAACGCCCCGCAGGCGAGCCGCCACGCCGGTGAGCAGCTGGTCGCCGGTGGCGTGGCCGAGGCGGTCGTTGACCTCCTTGAAGTCATCGAGATCGACGAACATCAGGGCGACGGCGGTGCTGCACCGCCGGGCGCGCGCCAGCGCGACGTCGAGCTGCTGTTCGACCAGGACCCGGTTGGGCAGCGACGTGAGCGGGTCGTGATAGGCCAGGTAGGCGAGCTGCTCCTCGCCCTGGCGCCGCTCGGAGATGTCGCGCACGAAGCCGTAGACGACGGGACCGTGCTCGCCGGCGTCCTGGACCAGGGTGAGGGTCAGCTCGACCGGCAGGCGGCTGCCGTCGGCGCGCAGCCCGATCATCTCCACGCGCCGTCCGAGCATGTTCCAGCGGCCCTCCTGAAAGCCGCTGATGATTCCGCGCCGGTGCGCGTCGCGGTCCTCGGGCACGACGATCAGCTCGGCCAGCTCGCAGCCCAGCGCGTCGGCGGCCGAGAAGCCGAAGATCGCCTCGGCGGCGGGGTTGAACTCGAGCACCCGCCCCTGTGCGTCGATCGCGATGACCCCGTCCAGCGACGAATCCAGGACCGCCCGGTGGCGCCGCAGGGCCGATCGCAGCTCGCGCACCCGGCCCGCGTTCTCGATCGTCTGCGCGGCGTGGGCGGCGATCGCCGAGAGGACCTCGAGACGGGCGTCGCCGGGGCGAATGCCGTCGCGGGGCTCGTCGACGGAGATGATCCCGTAGTGGCGTCCGTCCGCGCCGTCCAGCGGTGCGAACAGCGCGTCTTCGGGTTGCCACAGGCTCTCGTCGGGCTGCCACAGGTCGCCCTCGGAATCCCGCGGCTCCGGTGTGTAGGAGCGCACGGCCGGATCCCAGGCCAGCGCGCCGGCGGGGACGAAGAAGGCGCCCGAGCGCAGGAAGCGGGGATCGAGCATCGGCTCCCAGCTGGCCGCGGTGGTGACGTCGCCCAGCAGCGCGGCGCGGGTCCGCTCGTTGCCGAACACCGTGCGGACCTCGTAATCACCGTGCTCCTCACGGAACAGGTTGATGACGACGGTGCCAAAGCCGATCGCCTCGGAGAGGATCCGGGCCACCGCATCGAGCACGGAGGACAACTCGCCGTCGCCGGGCAGCAGACGCGCAAGGTCAAGCAGGGCCCGCAGGTGGGCCGCGCTGGCGATCTCACTGGGTGCCACGGGCTCTCCGGACCGTTGCATCTAGGACATCATCGGCCGCTCGCCGGTACGGCTTGAGCGTTTAGGGACAAATGATGAGGTTTAACGCGTAGTCCACGGAATTAGGTCCGTTGTGACTAGTCTGCTCGTCTGAGCACTTCACGGGTCAAACCGGATCTGAGAGAGCTTAGACCACCGCGGATCGGGCGCCGGCTCGTGTCCGTGCTCAGGGTCGGCATCGTCGAGGCGGACCCCGCACTGGGGGCACAGGCCGGCGCAGTCGGGCCGGCAGAGAATCTGCGCCGGCAGGGTCAGGGCCAGAGCGTCGTGGGCCCAGTCGCGCACGGCCAGATCTCCACCCTGCAGATACGGCGACTCGAGCTCGTCGCCGCCGCCGGGCTGGGAGATCTCCCACGCGTCGACCGTGTAGGACGGGGTGGCGTCGACCAGGCAGCGCATGCAGGGCCCGGTCAGGCCGGCCGAGAAGCGCAGGCGCAGCGCGTAGCCGGAGCCCGTCGTCCTCGAGACATCGACGATGACCGGCACCGGGGAGGGCACCACGGCGTAGCGCTGGCCGGCCAGGTCGTAATCATCGAGCGCGACCGCGAGCTCCAGACGCCGGCCCTCCCCCGAAGTCAGGCGCAGCCCGCCGAGGTCGAAGATGTCAGTCAGCGCGGGCATATCGCGAGCTTAGTCAGGCTCCACGGTACCCCGGCGGCCCGGCCCCCCGGTCCGCCCGCGGCCCGGGGGCGCCTCACAGCTCGCGCTTGAGCACCTTGCCGGTCGCGGTGCGCGGCAGCACGTCGACGAACACGATCTCCCGCGGCACCTTGTAGCGGGCCAGGCGCCCGCGGACCAGGGCCTTGAGCGCGTCCTCGTCGAGCTGGGCTCCGGGGGCGGGGACGACGTGCGCGCGCAGCCTCTGGCCGAACCGTGCGTCGGGCACTCCGGTCACCGCCACCTCGGCGACGCCGTCGGCGCCGGCCAGCACATCCTCGATCTCGGCCGGGAACACGTTCTCACCGCCGGAGACGATCATGTCGTCGTCGCGCCCGTCGACGAACAGCCGCCCGGCGGCGTCGAAGTGACCCATGTCGCCGGTGGCCATCAGGTTGCCCAGGCGGGCCTTGTCCCCGCCGCCCGTGTAGCCGTCGAACAGCAGCTCTGAGCCGACGAAGATCCGCCCGCGCTCGCCGGGACCGAGCTCATCGCCCGACGCGTCGAGCACGCGCACGACGGTCCCGCGGGGCGGCCGGCCGGCGGTGCCCGGCGCGGCCCGCAGGTCCTGCGGGGAGGCGATCGACGCCCACGCGACCTCGGTCGATCCGTAGAGGTTGTAGAGCACGTCGCCGAAGGCATCCATGACGCGGGTGGCCAGCGGGCCCGGCAGGGCGGATCCGCTGGCAGCGATCACCCGCAGCGACGAGGTGTCGTGGGCGCGGCGACGCTCGGCGGGCAGCTCGAGGATCCGCTGCAGCATCACCGGCACGACGATCAGGGCCTGCGCCCGGTTCTCGGCGATGGCGGCCAGGGTCGCCTCGGGCTCGAAGCGGCGCTGAAGGACGAGCGTCGAGGAGAGCGCGGTGCTGAGGAACATGTGGGCAAAGCCCCAGGCGTGAAACAGGGGCGCGGCGATCAGGGTGGTCTCCCGGGCGCGCAGTGGGATCAGCGAGAGCAGCCCGGCGGCGGGGGCCAGGGACGCCGGGTTGGGCCGGTTGGCCCCCTTGGGTGTTCCGGTGGTGCCGGAGGTGAGGATCACCGTGCGCCCGGCCTGCTCGGGCGGGGGCAGCGGCGCGCCGGAGCGCGAGGCGGCCAGCTCAGCCAGCGTGGCCACCGCGGGGCCCCACGGCGGTCCGGACCCAGGCTGCGGCCCGGCGCCCGGCCCGAGGTCGGTGGCGGTGTCGGTATCGGTGTCGGCCAGAAACACGGCGCGCCCCGGCGCGGCGGCGCGAACCACCGCGGAGAACTCGGCGTCGTGGACGATCGCGGTCGCTCCCTCGCGGGCGCAGACCTCGCTGACCTGCGGGCCGGCGAACGAGGTGTTGAGATACAGGGCGTGGGCGCCGAGCCGCGAGCAGGCGATGCTCACAGCCACGAACCAGCGGTGGTTGCGGCACAGCACAGCGACGCTGTCCCCCGGCCTGACCCCGTAGCCGGCCAGGCCGCGGGCGATCGCGTTGCCCGCCCGGTCGATGTCAGCGAAGCTGACCGTCCCCAGGTCGTCGATGATCGCCGGCGCGTCGGGATAGCGGGCGGCGGCCCCGAGGTAGCCGGCGGCCAGCGTGGGGCCGAAACGGTGCAGCCCGAGCAGCGCGCGCGCCGTGCGGTCCGGCCGCGAGGGGCGGAGCATTCCGGCGCGGGCGAAGGTCTGAGCGATGTGGACGCCGTCGGCGATCGCGGAGGGCATCCCGGTATCCAATCAGGACACCGGTTGTCGGAGCGTCGTCAGCGCTACTCCGCGGCGCGCAGGCGCCGGGCGGTGACCTCGTCGCGGCTCTCGCTGTCCAGGCCGAGATCGAGGGTCAGCGACTCGGCGTGGACGGCCCGGGCGCTGGTCGTCACCGGCTCGAGCTCGGGCAGGTCGCTGCCCTCGGTGACCGCTCCGTGGTCGGCGAAGCGCCGCGCGGCGGGCAGCACCCGCGCCTCGTAGGAGCCGACGGCCTCGTTGTACGCCGTCACCGTGCTGTTCAGCCGCGTGCCGAGCTTGGCCACGAGGTTGGAGAGCTTGACCAGCCGCGTGTGCAGCTCGCGGCCGAGGTCGGAGATGGCCTGCGCGGACTCGGCCACGCGCTCCTGCTGCCACCCGTAGGCGACGGTGTGCAGCAGCGCCAGCAGCGTCGTCGGGGTGGCGATCAGCACGTGCTTGGCCATCGCCTCGTCGATCAGGCTCGGATCGGCCTCCAGCGCGGCGCTGTAGAGGTGCTCCCCGGGCAGGAACATGACCACGAAGTCCGGCGTGGTGGCCAGGCCCGACCAGTACGCCTTGTCGGCCAGTCCCTTGACGTGCTTGCGCAGCAGCCGCGCGTGATCGCGCAGGTGCTGCTCGCGTTCGGTCTCGTCACGCGCCTGGTAGGCGTCGAGCACCCCCTGCAGCGGCGCCTTGGCGTCGACGACGACCTGCTTGCGCCCGGGCAGGTTGACGATCAGGTCGGGCCGCAGCGTCACCTCGTCCCCGCCCAGCGTCGACTGCTCGGCGAAGTCGCAGTGGCGCAGCATCCCGGCCATCTCGACGACGTTGCGCAGCTGCATCTGACCCCACTGGCCGCGGGCGTTGGGCTTGCGCAGGGCGGTGACGAGCGCGCCGGTCTCGGTCCGCAGCCGCTCGCCGGTCTCGTTGAGGCTCTTGAGCTGCGATTCGAGCCGGCCGCGCGACTCGCGGCGCTCCTGATCCAGGCGCGTGAGCTGCAGATCGACGCGGCCGAGCTGCTCGCGCAGCGGCGCGACGAGCGACTCGACCGCCTGCTGGCGCTTCTCCAGATCACCGCTGGCCTGCGCCTGCGCGGTCTGCAGCTGGGCCTTGGAGAGCTCGGCCAGCTGCGCCAGGCTCGACTGCAGCGCCTCAGCGCTGAGCGCCTTGAAGGACGCGCTGAGCCGTTCCTGGGCGTCACCCAGGGTGGCCAGGCGCTCCTGGCCCAGGGTGCGCTCGTGCTCGAGGTCGGCCTGGGTGCGGACCAGCTCGCGATCCAGCTCGACCGCGCGGGCGGCCTCGGCGGAGAGGGCACGCAGCCGGGGGCGAACGGCGAGCAGCACGGCGCCGGCGCCGGCGATCAGTCCGAGGATGAGCCATAGGGCGGTCATGGGATCAGTCAGCGTTGCGCTCCCCTCGGACGGAAAGCCGCGCTCAGCTGCGGCTTTGCCCGCCCGGCGTGCGCCGGAGGCCCGGCGGCCGCCGCCGCGGCGAGCCCGTGCGCGGCTCCATCCCCCCGCCGGCACGGGACAATCAGCGCATGTCCGCCGAGCCCATCCGCCGCCGGCTGATCGTGCACGGAATCGTGCAGGGAGTCTTCTTCCGCGACGGGACCCGGCGCTGCGCCGAGCGCCACGGCGTGGCCGGCGCGGCCCGCAACCGGCCCGACGGCACCGTCGAGGCGATCCTCGAGGGCGAGGCGGACGCGGTCGCCGCGGTCGAGGCCTTCATCCGCACCGGCCCACCCGACGCGCGCGTCGACCGGGTCGAGGCCAGCGATGAGGTTCCCGAGGGGATGACGGGTTTCATCATCCGCTAGGCATGGGGCCGCACCGGCCGCCTCTGACCACCAGAACCTGGCCACCAAGACCTGGCCACCAAAACCTCGCACGCACGCCGACTCGCCGGCCGCGCGCGATGTTGTGGCGGTTTCAATCGCCGCAACATCGCTCGGGACCCCGCGCCGCCTGCGGCGAGCGACATCTTTGCGGTCCCCGCCGCGCCGGAGGCAACGGGCCTCGCGTGGCCGGCCCGAAGGACGCGCCGGAGGCAACGGGCCTCCCGTGGCCGGCCCGAAGGACGCGCCGGAGGCAAAAGGCCTCCCGTGGCCGGCCCGAAGGACGCGCCGGAGGCAACGGGCCTCGCGTGGCCGGCCCGAAGGACGCGCCGGAGGCAAAAGGCCCCGCTTTCCGGG
>DASSZP010000088.1:0-63731 GCA_035713465.1 Solirubrobacteraceae bacterium
CCGATCGGCCTCCCTCAACTTGCGGACGATCTGCTCCGGCGTGTGCCTGCGTCGCGACATTCTCGTGCTCCTCTGACCCGACATTCTCAAGGGTCGTTGAAGCTCTCACAAAGGGTGGACCGAACTCAGGGGAGCCGGGCAATTGCCTGATTCAACCCGTAGAGCGAAGAAGGGACCAGGTCGTCGCCCTTCTCGTCCGCGCCCTCCCGGCGCCTGAGGATCAGTTGATGAGGAATCGGCTTTCTGATGCGAGCGTGTTGTTCTGCACCGAGGAGCCCGCACGAGCGGTGTTGTGACGGGCTTGGATGCCCGTCGCAATATCGGACGTAACGTGACCGAGGCTGTTGACCCACGGGAGCGTCTGGTCGCGCCAGCTGTGTTTGAAGGGTGGGTGGATGTCTGGACGAGGGCCGCTGAGCCGCGGCGAAGAAGCGAGGTCTTGAGCGGCCGACCGGGTGCAGGCAGCGTGGGGGCTGTGTGTTCCCCTGGATTCTGGCGGCCCCTGGTGGCCATCCCTATCGCGTGGATCCGATCGTCAGCCGATTCGGCGTCAGATGATCGTGTTGCCGCGGATGCGATCGCGATCGCACCGCAGGCGGAACCCGCCGGTTGTTCAGGGCCGCAATGTGATCACGGCTGAGTTCCGCCTCCAAAAGAACGTGATCCACGGATCGCAGAACACCTCGATGCTGATGATGTCCTCTGGTTCGTAGTCCTTCAGACGCTCTGCGATGCGCTGGGCGAGTGTCTCCTTCGTATAGCCACGGACGACGAACGCAACATAGCTACTTGTCGGTCGCCCTGGTTCGGCTGCTTCCATGTTGCCGTCTTTCCGCGCGCGAGTGCCACGTCCTGCATATACGCGTTGACGGCGCAGCCCGCTCCGCGACCGAAGGGAGGTGTGTGTGCGCCGATGTCGGGCTCGTAGCGCTGATCGGCCTCCGGCCATCCACGAAGCGCAGGCCCATTGGTTGGCTCTCGCATCTCCGCGGACTGGATCGTCGGGTTGCGCCATGTCGGGGATCGGATTCGCGGCAACCCATCACGCGGACCGGAGCCGGCGCGCGAGCACTTCGTCGCCGATGCCGTCGCAAGCCGTGCAGCGGATCGGGAGCGGATGCGATTTTCAGCCAACCACGGCGAAATCACAGCCGCTCAGTCAGACCCAGACGACACACAGTTGGTCGGACAGACCCCAAGCAGACTTGTCCGCGCCGTTCAGCTGCTGCGCGTTGCCGGGCGGATGTTGGCGTTGAGGTGAAACACGTTGTCGGGGTCGTACTGCGCCTTGATCTGGGTGAGCCGCTCGTATTTGCGAGGGCCGTAGGCCGCCCGCACGCGGTCTTCGTCGGGGTCGGTCATGAAGTTGACGTAGCTGCCGACACCGGGGGCATGGGGTGCCAGCGCAGACCAGAACGTCCGCACCCACTCTCGCTCGGCCTCGTAGATCTCCGGTGTTGGGGCGGCGGCCGCGATGTTGACGATGTAGGTGTGCTTTCGGCTCCCGCCAAAGCCCGTGGCATCGTCGTCAAAGCGGCTATAGGCGCCACCGAGAACGAAGATCGGCAAAAAGGAGAGCGGGAACGCCTTCTTGGGCTGATGCTCGAGGATCACCTCGATCGCATCGTCGCTGAGCTCGTCGAGGTAGACGGCCTTCTCATAGGCCAGGATGCCCCAGGGCGCCGAACCGTTGAACATCTGCTGAAGCGCTGTGTAGGGCATTGGGGTCACAAGCTCGATCAGCGGCGAAACGGCCTGGCGCACCGGCTCGATCAACCCGGCATGCGTCTCAGCGTCGCCGAAGCCCACGATCACGAATGCGTAGACCGGCGCAAGGTGATGCTCCTCGGGCACGAACGGCTCCGGCGGAGCGCTCAGACCGGCCAGGAACACCCCGCAATCGTCCGGCAGCTCCTTGACGTACTCGCGGGCGAAGCGCAACAGGTCGCCGCCCTGCTCCGGCGCGTACATGAACATCCCCAGCTGAACCAGCGGACCGACCTGAGTGAGCCCGAACTCAAACGAGGTCACGACCCCGAAGTTCCCGCCGCCCCCGCGCAGCGCCCAGAACAGGTCGGCGTTCTCGTCGCTGCTGGCGCGGACTACGCGGCCGTCGGCGGTGACAACCTCAGCCGCGAGAAGGTTATCGGCGGTCAATCCAGCGAGCCGGCCAAGCCACCCAAAGCCGCCGCCGAGCGTCAGCCCGGCAACACCGGTGGTGCTGATGAACCCGCCCGGCAGCGCCAGCCCATGCTCCTGGGTCGCTGCATCCAACTCCCCCCACGTGGTGCCCCCGCCACACACCACCCGGCGTCCGGGAGCATCGACAGCCACCGACTTCATCGGCGTGAGGTCGATCATCAAACCGCCGTCACACAGCGCGTGGCCGGCGTAGTTATGGCCGCCGCCGCGGACCGAGACCTCGAGTCCGTTCTCTCTCGCAAACGCCAGCGCCACGACAACATCACCGCTGCTCGCGCAGCTGACGACCACCGCAGGGCGCCGCTCGATGACGCCGTTCCAGATCGACACGGCTGTGTCGTACGCCGCCTCGCCCGGCACCGAGACTGCCCCAGCGATCACGCCCCGAAGCGTGTCCACTCCACCGTGCACACCAGTCATCACACCCCTCCGTGCCCGAGTTGCCGACCGTGCATGGCGAGCCTAACCGATCCGACGCTTTCCGACGAGGGACTTTCAGGCTGGACTTCCCCCGGTTTGGTGGACACCGGGGATCTACCCCCGGGAATTTTGGAGTCAGGATGTTGAGGTGCGCGGCGGAGAGGATCCTGTCGCATGCCTTCGAGGTATCCGCCGGACGTTCGCCGTCAGGTGATCGAGCTCGCTCGGTCCGGGACGCGTGTTACGCAGTTGGCCGTCACGCTTCAGATGTCGGAGGTGACGGTCCATAACTGGCTCAAGCAGGACCGCATCGATCGCGGCGAGGAGATCGGCAAGACGACCGATCAGCAGCTCGCGCTCGCCGCAGCCCGCAGGCGGATCAGGCAGTGAGAGACCGAGCTGGCGGTTGCCCGGAAGGTCAACGAGGTGTTCCTGCGGGAGGGCATCTGCCCAACAGGCTCTTGCCGGTGATCGACTCTCTGACCGGGCAGGGATTCAACGTCCGCCACGCCTGCCGAACCCTCGGCGTGTCTGAGTCTGGCCATTACGCCTGGAAGGACCGCCCCGACCCGCCTCGCACGCTGCCGCGGATCTGGCTGGCCGGCGAGATCGCGGACGTGCACAAGTCCTCCGGCGGGACCTACGGCTCGAACCGCGTCACCGCCGAGCTGGAGTACGGCCGCGGGATCAAGGTCGGTCACAACGCGGTTGAGCTGATCATGCGCGAACTCGTCATCGAGGGCACCTTAACGCGGCGGTTGCCCCGGGGCGCTCGTCTCGCACAGATCACCTCGCTCGGTCTGGTGCGGCGCGTCTTTGTTCGCGATCACCCCAGCTGTGGCTGATGGACATCACCGAGCACCCGACCAACGAGGGCAAGCTCTACTGCTGCGTGGTGCTCGACACGTTCTCCCGCCGCGTCGTCGGCTGGGCGATCGAGTCGACGCAGACCACGGTCCTGGTCCTCAACGCCCTCGGGATGGCAACCCAGCGCCGGGAGGGCCGCGACGGGCTGATTGTCCACTCCGACCGCGGCACGCAAGGCGGATTCAACTGGTGGTCGCAACGCTCGATGAAGGAGGGTTGCGATGGGCAGGCCGCCGGGCGATCGCTCGCCGGCTGTCGCTTGCCTGCGGACCGGGCGGGCGCTGAGGGTTCCCAGGGCGCGTGTTGGAGCACGGGGCAAGCAGTTCGGTGAGTTCGCGCTCGACGGGGACGAGGCGTGGGCGGTGTCGCTCGCGATCTATTCTGCCGGTCCGGCGGCGGCCGAAGGGGGACCGTAGTCTCCGCGCTTCGGGCAACGCTCTAGAGTTCTGAGCCGGGACCGATTGGCGTTGGACGTGGAATCGAGCGTGGCTTGAGAGGGGCCGAGCGACCGGCTGATCGGTTGATTGAGCGGGAACGGGAGCTGGCCGCGGTCGGCGAGCTGCTTGACGACGCGCGCGGGGCCGGGCGGGGCGGGATCGTGCTGGTCGAGGGTGCGGCCGGGTTGGGGAAGTCGCGGTTGCTGCGTGAGTCGCTGGGGCTGGCCGCCGGGATGGGGTTGCGGGGCCTGCGCGGACGGGGCAACGAGGCGGAGACGGAGTTCTCTTTCGGGGTCGCCCTGCAGCTGTTCGAGCCCGTTCTGGCTGACGAGAGCACTGATCGCGCCACCCTGTTCGCTGGTGCCGCCGCGCTGGCGCAGCCGGTGTTCGAGCTGCGAGACCCGCAGCAGCTGTCCGGGCGGGGCCTGTTTTCGATGTTGCACGGGCTGCATTGGTTGGCGGCAAACCTGGCCGAGCGTGAGCCGCTGCTGCTGTGCGTGGACGACGTTCACTGGTGCGACGAGCCCACGAGGCGATTTCTCGCCTACCTGGCGCAGCGCGTGGAGGAGCTGCCGATCGTCGTGCTCGCGGCTACGCGCCCAGCGGAGGCGCGGGGTTCAGCCGATCCCGCTCGGGCGCTGCGAGGGCTTGCCGCGGTGCGGCAGTTGCCGCTGGCGCCGTTGACCGCGTCCGGCGTGAGCGAGCTGGTCCATGCGCGCCTGTCCACGACGGTCGACGCCGACTTCTGCCTGGCGTGCGCTGAGGCGACCAGGGGCAACCCGTTCTTTTTGGGCGAACTGCTGCGGGCGCTGCTCGACGAGGGCTTGGAGCCTTCAGCGGCGGCCACCGAGCGCCTGGGGGGGCTGGGCGTGGAGTCGATCTCGCGCTGGGTGCTGTTTCGCCTGGGTCGGATGGGAGACGACGCGGTCGGACTCGCTCATGCCGTCGCGGTGCTGGGGGACGGCTCGCCTCTGCGCCACGCGGCCGCGGTCGCGGGGTTGGGGTTGCAGGCCGCAACCGACACCGCGGATCGCCTGGCCACGCTCGACATCCTCGAACGCGCGGAGCTGATGTCGTTCTCGCATCCACTCGTGCGCGCGTCGGTGTACGGCGACCTGTCGCCCGCGCAACGGGGAATGCTGCATCTCTGCGGCGCGCGCGTGCTGGCTGATGAGTTCGCGCCGCCGGAGTCGATCGCCGCGCAGCTGCTGCTGTCCGCCGCCGGGGGTGAGGGCTGGGTGGTCCAAGCGTTGCGGGATGCGGCGCGTGTCGCCGGCGCCCGCGGCGCTCCTGAGTCGGCGGCGCGGTATCTGACGCGGGCATTGGGCGAGCCGCCGGCGCCCGGGCTGCGCGGCGAGGTGCTGATCGAGCTCGCCGCGGCCGAGGCGGCCAGCGGGAGCCCGGACGCGCTGCAGCGGTGCGACGAAGCGCTGGAGCACGTCGAGGAGATGAGCAGGCGTGTCCGTGTCCGCCAGCTCGCGGGGCGCGTGCTCGCGGCCCAAGGGGATGACGCGACCGCTGCGCGCACGTTCGCGCTGGCGCTGGACCAATGCGTCGACCCTGACGACCAGGGCCTGCGCGAGGAGCTGCTGGCCGAATATGTGTCTGCGGCGGCGTTCGACATCGATCTGCGCGCCGACGCCCTGAGCCGTGTGGACGCGCTCGACATCTCGCAGCTCGGCGGCGCCAGCCGCGGCGAGCGCGCGTTGCTGGCCCAGCTGGCGGTCCGTGCCGGCCAGCGCGCGGAGCCCGCCGCCGCGACGGTCGCGCTGGCGCAGAGGGCGTGGGCCGACGGCGCGCTGCTCGGCGACGAGGGGCCCGACGGCCAGGGATGGGTACTTGTCTACTGGGCGCTGGCCCTGGCCGAGGACTACCTCGGCGCCGAGCGGGTGGCCGATGCTGCCGTCGACCAGGCGCAGCGGCTCGGCTTGGTGTTGGCGCACGCGTCAGCGCTGCACTGGCGTTCGGACTGCTATCTGCGACAGGGTCGTCTCGCCGAGGCCCTGGCGGACGCCGAGCTGGCGCTCGACGCGCAGCGGTTCGGGTGGCGCCGGTATGTGGCCATGGCCCACGCCATCCGTGCCGACGCGCTGCGCGAGCGGGGACAGCTCGACGACGCTCAGCGAGCTCTGGCGCTGGCGATCGAGGTCGAGGACGCCCGGCTGTTGTTGAGCGCACCGCGGCGCCGGATGGCGTCGGCGCGCCTTGACATGGCTCGCCACCTGTATCCCCGGGCCTACGCGGGCCTGATCGAGCTCGGCGAAGTGATCACCGGTCGTTTCGGCGTCGAGCGCACCGTGATCCCGTGGCGCGCCTATGCCGCGCTCGCCGCTCTGCAGTCAAGCGAGCCAGGCCGGGCGCGTGAGCTGATCGCCGCCGAGCTCGAGCTCGGCGGCCGCGCACAGATCCCGGTGTCCACCGGTCGCGCCCTGCGAATCTCGGGCCTGATCGAAGGCGGCGAGGGCGGCATCGAGCTGCTCGCGCGGGCGGTGACACAGCTGCGCGCCACGCACGCCATGCTCGAGCTCGCCCGGGCGCTGGTCGACCTCGGCGGGGCGCTGCGACGAGCCGCGCGGCGCCGAGAATCGCGAGAGTCGTTTGACGAGGGCCTGGAGCTGTCAATGCGTTGCGGAGCGGTCATCCTCGCCGAACGAGCGCGGGAGGAGATCCGCGCGACCGGCGCGCGCCCGCGCTCGCAGCGGCGGGACGGCGTCGATGCGTTGACACCGAGCGAGCTGCGGGTGGCGAAGATGGCCGCCGACGGACTCACCAACCCGGAGATCGCCCAGGCTCTGTTCGTGACCAGCAAGACCGTCGAGTTTCATCTCCGCCACGTTTTTCAGAAGCTCGACATCAGCTCGCGGCGACAGCTGCGAAGTGTGCTGCGCCTCGAGCCGCGCGCTCCTTGACCCACAGCGAGGCGCGACTGATCGTGGCGTTCGCCGCGGCGAACGTGACTGATTGACGCCTTAGCAGGGGCTGCTCGCGTACCCGGGCCGAGCTGCGGGCTGGCCGCCCGCGGTTTGCGAGGTCACAGCTTCGGGCGGACCATCTCGGCCCGAATCCGCTCGATCAGGCTGGAGAGCTCGATCCAACCCGAGAACGGGTGCGTGTCGCCGTCACCCTCGGCCGTCACGCGTCCCCGGATCGGCACAGACGTGGGATCCAGGTCAAGCACCACGCGTAGCGAAGACAGCGACTCCAAGGTCGGCCGAGTCTCGCATCGAACGACCCGCCCTCGCGCCAGGCAGAGACCCCAGGACCTGACCGCCCGCATCACCGACGCGACGACCACAGACGGGAATGCTCGGGTGTTTCCCTGGCGCGAAGCGCGCTGGGAACGGCGATTGTGCCGTTCCGGATCCAGTACTCAAGGAGATGCACATGGGGGCGGGTTGGGTCTTTGCACTGACTACCGCCATCCGAACGACGTCGTACCTGCCACCGATGCTCAGCTCGGGTTCGAGTGGGCCACATCCCGGCACCAGCGCTCGTACTGACATCCAATCGCTCAGGGAGGAACACGATGAAGCTCAGTCGATCAATCCGCCGCGCGCTGATCGCGACAGGACTTGCCGTCGCGATGACGACGGCCGTCGCGGTCGCGGCCGCGCCGAGAAAGGGCGGAACCTACGGGGAATGCACGAAGCGAACGTGCCTGGTCAATTACATCAAGGTGACCGCGAACGGCAGGCAGATCGCGGTGTTTCGCGCGTTCACGAAGTGCAACAACATTCCCTTCAAGAAGGACCCCGGTGGCTTCGAGATCTCGAGGGCCGGCAGCTTTGCCTTCTCCGGGGTCAGGCCGGATTTTGCCGGGAACAAGGTCAAGGTCGTCATCACCGGCAAATTCGTGTCCCCGACGCTGATCACGGGCACGATGCGTTACAGCGCCGACGCCCCCAAACGCTGTGACACCGGCACGATCAAGTATGCGGCCAAGCTCGGTAAGTACGGGTTGTAACCGCGTGATGCGGCGGCGACGACAATGGGCCGGGCCTGGAGAGCGGATGATGCAGCAGCTTTCTGTCCTGAGGTCGGCTTCAGTCTGCCGGTGTGTCCTGCTGGCCGCTGCTCTGGCCGCCCTGATTCCGGCGTCAGCGCTGGCGGTCAGCCCGTCGCAGATCCAGTCCTACTACAACGAGCTGCGGTCGGCCAACGGCATCCCGGGCGACCTGGCGCTCGACCAGGCGAGCTCGGCCAACTGTGCGCTGCACAACCACTACGCCGCGGTGAACGGCAACGACTACCCCAACCCCCACCAGGAGACGCCGGGCAAGCCCGGCTTCACGACCGGCGGGGACTGGGCGGCGCGCAACTCCGAGCTCGCCGGTGGCAGCGGCCTGACGTCGGCGTTCGCGCCGTTCGACGAAGGGCACCCGGAGTGGAACGCGCCGTTCGTCGGGGCTCCGTTTCACCTGATGGGGCTGCTGAACCCGGCAAACACCACCGTCTGGGGCGCTGACACCGAGGGACGGCTGTGTATCGGCGAGGGCGGCGCTCGACCCGCCCCGGTGATCGACACGATGTACTCGTTCCCGGGCGACGGCACCTCGGTGGCATGGGCCGAGCCCAGCCCCAACGAGTACCCCACGTCGCCGCAGGCCGTCGCCGGGATGCCGGCGGGAACCGTGGCCGGACCGGCGCTGATGGCCTACTGGCGCGGCCCCAGCGACGCCAGCAACCCGCCGCTGGACGTGCTCAGCGCGGCAACGATGACCGGTCCCGGCGGTCAGCTTCCGGTCGACATCGTCTCTGACCAGCAGTCCAGCCTGGTGCCGAGCGGGGCCGGGTTCGTGATCCCGACCTCCCCGCTCGTCCCCGGCGCGCACTACACCGCGACGGTCACCTTCTCCACCGCGGCGGACGCCTTCACGCCGCGCTCCTGGAGCCAGAGCTTCTCGTTCACCGCCGCCGGACCGCCGCCGGCACGCTCCCTGGTCCACATCGCTGCCGTCAATCGGCCAGGGCCCACGGTCGAGTTTGTGATGAACGCCGAGTTCCCGGCGGCCGGCCAGCCGGCCACGCTCAGCGTCACCTCCAGCAATCCGCTGGACCACATCCAGGGTGGCAAGGGCACGCTGGCGGGCACGCCCTCCGAGCAGCTGTACCCGCTGGCGGCGCCCGGGCCAGGCGGCTGGCTGCGGCTGTCGCTGGCGGTCCCCGCCTACACGGTCGGCGGCGTGACCATCCCGGCCACCACGTTCTCAAAGACCGTCGCCGGCCCGCCGCTGTCAAGCGTGCTCGTCGCGCTACACCCCCGCCGCTCCTATGCCACCACGACCGTGGCGGGACCCGGCATCGTCCTCTCATTCCGGGTCAAGCGGCCGGGCACGCGTGTGCAGGCGGCGCTGGAGCACGGCAACCAGATCTATGCCGTCAGCCGGCGCGTGACCGCCGGCCGCTCCGGGCACGTGAAGCTGATCCTGCGCGCCCCCGTCCAGCTGCTGCACACCGTTCTCGGCCCCCACCGCAGCGAACGGATGACGCTGGCGCTGCGAATCGGCGAACGCGGAGCACCGACGTTCGAGATCGACCGAAGCGTGACCATGACGCGCTGACCCCGAGCCGACTCCTCAGATCCAACCGGCACCGGCCCCCACAGCCACCCGGTCCGAACGGGAGACGCTAGCTGACGACTTTCGTGTCTGCGCTCCATCGGCGTCATGGTTCGTCCGACCATCCGGTTCGCGCCGTCGATCACGGATCGGTAGCGCTCAAGCGCCCATTCGCCATCCGGCACGGACACGTGCCGCGTCTCAGTCACCGGCCCCGATCCCCCCAGGGACCGAGGTCTCAGAGCTGGGGCATGATGAGGACCTTCGCGGAGGCCTCCGCATCCAGCGCGGCATCCATCGCCGCGGCTGCGTCGCTGAGGCCGAAGCGATGGCTGACGATCTGCTCGAAGGCGATCGTGCGGCGGTGGCGGCTGAGCAGCGCGAGGGTGCCGTCATAGACCGTGAGATCCTCGCCGCCGACACCGATCATCGCCAGGCTGCGTCCGCAGATCTGCGCCGGGTTAAAGGATTCGGCGCCCATGTCGACGAACGCTCCGACCTCGATGACGGTGCCACCGTCGCGGACGAGTGCGAGCGCCTGGTCGAAGGTGCCGGGAAACCCGGTGGCGTTGACCACCACGTCCACGCCCGCCCCGCGCCCCCCAGCGCCCCGCCCGGCTCCGGCGAGATGCGCGCGCGCGGACGGCGCAGCGTCAGGTCCCGGCCGCAGCGGAATGGCGGAGGCGAGGTCTGCGGCCAGGGTGCGCCGCCGCTCGGACGGGTCGACGACGAAGACCTCACCGGCCCCCATGAGGTGCGCCTTGATGGCATGGGCGAGGCCCAGGGCTCCGACCCCGATGACCGCCACCGAGTCCCCGGGGCGAAAGCCGTTGGGCCGTGGCAGCGCGGCCGCGCGCTCGAGGCTGTGGGTCACTGCGAAGATCTCCGTGAGGACGGCAATCTCGTCGGGCAGGCTCGTCGGCACCCGGAACACGGCGGTTTTGGGATGAAGGTAGAGGTATTCGGACCAGCCACCGAACAGATGGGGGGGCCTGGCCGACGTGAGGGAGTTGCCGTAGTTCTCCAGTGAGCTGCACATGTAGTAGGGGAAGCCGCGCTGGCAGTTGTGACAGGCGCCGCAGGCGCGGTTCGGGGCGGGCACGACGCGATCACCGACGCTGAGGGGCGAGCCGTCGAAGGCTCGCGCGCCCCCGGCGCCGAGCGCCGCGACGACCCCGACGTTCTCGTGTCCCTGGATGATCGGGAAGGGCGTCGACCGGGCGTATTCGGTGCCGGCGTACTGCTCGGTCTCGCCCCTGAAGGTGTGCTTGTCGGTGCCGCAGATGCCGGAGGCGAGCATGCGCAGCAGAACGGCGCCGGGCGCAAGCTCGTCCGGGTAGGGATAGCGCAGGACCTCCAGCCGGCGGGGCTCCACCAGCGTCGCGGCACAGACGTCGTCGGGCACGGCACTCTCCTCGGACCATCGCGTTCCCCTCAGAACGCGTCTCGGCCGAGGATGTTAGAGCGCTCCAACATGGCGTGCGTCCCACTCCAGTGCCGGGACGCTGTGATCACGGCCGCCGCGGGGCGACGGGCCGTTGCCGGCGCCGGCGAGCTCACGACGCTGTGAGACCCGCCGCCGCGGGCGCCGGGGCCCTGCCCGGCCGGGCGACCTCACCCGCGCGGCGGGGCGGTGGTGGAGCGCACGACCAGCTCGGGCGCGAGCGTCACGGTCACCGGTTCCTGACGGCCGTTGATCCGGGACAGCAGCAGCCCGAGTGCCTCCCGGCCCATGGCGACCCGCGGCTGGTCGATCGTCGTCAGCGAGACGTGCTCGAGCCGCGCGATCGAGACGTTGTCATAGCCGACGATGGAGACCTGCCCAGGTACGCTGACGCCTTCCTGGGCGAACACCCCGAGGACGCCGACGGCGACCAGGTCGTTGGCGGCAAAGACCGCGGTCGGAAGCTCGCCGCCGCGGTCGATCAGCTCGCGCGCGCCGCGCACGCCGGCCTCCTCGACGAAGTCGCCGGGGATGATCTCGGACTTCAGCCCGCGGCGTTTCATGCCGCGGCGGAACGCCGCCGCGCGCTGCCGCCCGCCCGGCGCCGGGCCGCCGTCGATATGCACGATGTCGCGATGGCCGAGCGCGACCAGGTGGTCGATCACCTGCTCGACGCCGCCGCGATCATCGGTGATCACCGCGTCGAGTCCACGCAGGGCCTGGCTGACCATGACGAGCGGGAGCTGGTCTCCGGCGGCGACGATCTCGTTGATCGGGACGCGCGGACTGACGAGAATGATGCCGTCGACCCGATACTCCAGCAGCGCCTCCAGGGCTGAGCGCTCGCGCTGTCCTGAGCGGCCGCCGGCGGCCAGGAGAAGCCGGTAGCCGAGCTCGGAGGCGAACTCCTCGATGCCGCCCACCACCTCAGCGAAGAACGGGTTGCGCAGATCGTCGATGATCGCCCCCACGGTTCGCGTGCGGCGGCTGGCCAGGGAGCGGGCCATGGCATTGGGGCGGTAACCGAGGGCGGCCGCGGCCTTGAGCACCCGGGCGCGTCGCTCGGCCGAGACATTCGGCTGGTCGCGGAAGACGAGCGAGACGAGGGCTCGCGAGACGCCGGCCGCTGCGGCCACGTCCTCCATCGTCGGGTGGCGTCGCGCCTCGCGCCCCTGTGCGTTGCCCGCCCCGCCGTGCCCTGCTACCTCGTCATCTGACATGGGTTTCCTCAGCGCTCTGTGACCGGGCCATCTTCCCTCATTCTCGGGCAGCCGCACAGCCACCGGGGCAAGCCGCGTGTCCATGCCGCTCGGGCCGCCGCACGGCCACCGGGGCAAGCCGCGTGTCCATGCCGCTCGGGTCGCCGCACGGCCACCGGGGCAAGCCGCGTGTCCATGCCGCTCGGGCCGCCGCACCGCCGCCGGGAGAATGCCGCTCGACCGTCTCCCGCGCCTTGACACCGGCGTGGGCGCGTGTTAGTTGTTCCCGAACTTAGAGCGCTCTACTTTTGGACGTCTCGCACTCGGCTCGGGGAGGCAGGACCGGGCGGGGGGTGAGCCGAAGAAGGTGAAGCGGTGCTCGCGAGGAGAGGGTGTAGAGATGCAAGCAGGACCGCAGGGCTCGGCAACGGTGATGGGCGCATCCGTCTCGACGGACAGCTCCGCCGACCGCGGGCCGAGAGGTCTCTTCCTGGCCGGCGCCCCGATCTCCTGGGGGGTGTGCGAGGTGCCGGGCTGGGGTCCGCCCCTGCCCCCGGATCTGGTGCTCTCCCAGATGCACGAACTCGGCCTGGCCGGGACCGAGCTCGGCCCGACCGGGTATCTCGGTGACGACCCTGAGGGGGTACGCGCCGCCGTGAGCGCCCACGGCCTGAACGTGGCCGGCGGCTTTTTGCCTCTCGTCCTCTGGAGCCCTGATCCTGACGTCGGCGCGCAGTCCCTGGCTGAAGCGGACCGAGCTGCGGCCACACTGGCAGGAGCCACTGCGGGGGGAAACGACACCGCGCCGGTGCCCGGGCCGGTGCTCAACGTCGCGCTCGTCGAGGACATGGACTGGTCTGCACCCCACGAGCTCACATCCGATGAGTGGGCTCAGGCCGCGCGCCACCTCGCTCAGGTCAGGGCGATCTGCGCCGGCTACGGGGTCGGGCTCGCCCTCCATCCCCACTTCGACACCCTGCTCGAGCACGACGATCAGATCCAGCGGGCCCTGGCGGAGTTCACGGGGATCGGCTGGTGCCTGGACACCGGCCATCTCACCATCGCCGGAACCGATCCGGCGAGCTTCGCGCGGGCCCATGCTGCGCAGGTCACCCACGTGCATCTCAAGGACGTGGACGCGACCCTGGCCCGGCAGCTCGCCGCGCGGCAACTGACCCTTCTCGAGGCCACCCAGATGGGCGTCTTTCGGCCTCTCGGAGCCGGTGACGTGGACGTCGCCGGAACGCTCGCTGCGCTGCGGGCATGCGGGTACGACGGTTGGCTCGTACTCGAACAGGACACCAGCCTCACCGGGGATGAGCCACCGGAGAGCGTGGTCGGACCGATGCGGGACGTGGAGTCCAGCCTCGGCTTCATCAAGAGCACGGCTCAGCTCACAGGAGAGGAGAAGGTCTAGTGAAACGAGTCCCTCGAGGGATCGTCATGCTGGCGGTCGCGGGCCTCGCGGCCATCCTGATCGCCGCCTGCGGTGGTGGATCCAAGACGACGAGCAAGACGACGCGCAGCGCGAGCTCCGGCACGAGCAGCGTCAGCATCAAGGCAACCCAAGCCGCGTCTGCGAGCCACTGTCCCTACCGGTTCGCCGTCATCACCCACGGTGACAACGGCAGCTTCTGGACGGTGGTGTACAAGGGCGCCAAGGCTGCTGCTGCCGACCTCGGCTGCCAGCTGAGTGAGGTCTACGGCTCTCAGCAGCAAGGTCAGGCCGAGCCTGACGACAGCGCTGAGAACGCCCAGATCCAGAACGCCGTCAACGCCAAGGTCAACGGGATCGTGGTCTCCGACCACAATCCGGCGTTGATGAACTCGACAATCGCCTCCGCCGTCAAGGCGGGGATCCCGGTCGTCCTGAGCAACGCCGGCTGTGACAGCGCCGACATCCTGGCCACCCACGCGCTGACCTGTGTGGGCCAGCCTGAGCAGCTCGCCGGAGAGGTCTCGGGTCAGCGGTTCAAGGCGAGCGGGGACACCAACGTTCTGTGTGTCATCCATCAGTCCGGTCAGAACCTGCTCGATCGCTGCAACGGGATTGCCCAGGGTCTTGGTGTGGGCTCGAAGTGCTCCACCGGCAACGCGCCCGCTAAGGGTCCGGCCTGCACGGAGTTGACCCTCTCGACGCCGAATGCGGCCTCGAACCCGCAGCAGGCCATTGGTCAGGTCACGGCCTACCTGCAGGCTCACCCGGGCATCAACGCCGTGATGGCGCTCAACAACGCGATCGGAGCGTCGATCGTGGCCAGCCATCCCCAGGCCAAGGTGGCGACCTTCGACGTCGACAGCCAGGATCTCCAGCTCGTCAAGGGCGGCCAGATGCAGTTCGTCGTCGACCAGCAGCAGTTCCAGCAGGGCTACCTGCCGATCATGTTCCTCTACCAGTATCTGAAGTACCACGGGCAGACTCCCGGCGGCGGCCAGACGGTCCCGACCGGCCCCCTGCTCGTGGACAAGTCCAACGCCTCCACGGTGACGGCCTCGGCCAACGCCGGCGACGACTGAGCGAGAGGAACCAGCCACACACGCTGTCCCGCCGGGTGGGCTCAACCGCCCACCCGGCGTCAGCTGGTCAAGGACACCATTCATGAGCGCAGCTCCCTCCACCACATCCGCTTCGAGTTCAGGGCAGGCTCCGTCCCCGCCTGAATCGAACGACCCTTCGGACCGTCTCCTCAAGGCCTCACGCCTGACTCAGACGCTGCGCCGTCCCGAGCTCGGCTCGGTGCTGGGGGCGGTCGTCGTCTTCGTGCTGTTCGCGATCACCGACGCCACCCCCAATCATCTCTGGCTGCACACCGTCGGGCTCGCCGCCTGGCTTCAGCAGGCCGCCTTCTTCGGCATCCTCGCCGTCCCCGTCGGACTGCTGATGATCGGCGGGGAATTCGACCTCTCCACCGGCGTCATGTCGGGCGCGACGGCCATCCTCATGGCGCTGCTCGTCGGCAAGTGGGGGGTCAACGCCTGGGTCGCCGTCGTCATCACGGTCGGCTTCGCGCTGGTCATCGGCTTCATCAACGGCTACCTCGTGACGAGGACCAAGCTGCCGAGCTTCATCGTCACCCTGGCCACCTTCTTCGTCCTGCGCGGCGTCTCGGTCGGTGGCGTGCAGCTGCTCAACAACGGCTCGACGATCGTGTCGGTCACCCGTCCGCACCCCGCGGGGATGACGAGCCTGCACACCCTGTTCGGCTCGTCCTTCTTAAAGTCACCTTCCCTGTACAACGGCTTCTCGACGGCGATCCTGTGGTTCATCGCCGTGACGCTGCTGGGGACGTGGGTGCTCGCCAAAACCCGCTTCGGCAACTGGATCTTCGCGTCCGGCGGAGATGACAACGCGGCGCGCAACACCGGCGTGCCCGTCGCGCGCACGAAGATCATCCTGTTCCTCTCGACCGCCGTGGCGGCGGCGCTCGTCGGGGTCATCTCCTTCGCCCAGGCGAACTCGGCGGTATCCGAGCAGGGCGTCGGGTACGAGTTCTATTACATCATCGCCGCGGTGGTGGGTGGCTGCCTGCTGACCGGCGGCTACGGCTCGGCGATCGGTGCCGCGATCGGCGCCTGCATCATCGGGATGGCCTTCGAGGGCGTCATCTACGCCGGCTGGGACTCCTCATGGAACTTCACCTTCCTCGGGGTGATCCTTTTCCTCGCGGTGATCATCAACACCGCGATCTATCGCCGCGCCCAGAAAGCCCGGAAATGAGCACGGAGGACCCGAACATGGCTCAGGCAAAACGCGCGACGTCAGCGCCGCAGGACGTCGGCCCCCAGGCGGGCGCCGCCGGCCGGCCGGAGGGCTCGGACCGGGCGGACGCCGGCCGGCCGGAGGGCTCGGACCGGGCGGACACCGGCACGCCGCTGCTGGAGGTCGAGCACGTCGATAAGTACTTCGGTTCGGTCAACGCGCTCCAGGACATCTCGCTGAAGGTCAACGCAGGAGAGGTGACCTGCGTGCTCGGTGACAACGGGGCCGGCAAGTCGACGCTCATCAAGATCCTCGCGGGGGTGCACAAGCACGACGCCGGCAGGCTGCTGGTCAACGGTGAGGAGGCGAGCTTCAACGGGCCGCGGGATGCTCAGGGTGTCGGCATCGCCACGGTCTTCCAGGATCTGGCCACCGTTCCGCTGATGTCGGTGTGGCGCAACTTCTTCCTCGGCAACGAGCCGCGGAAGGGTTGGGGTCCGTTCAAGTACCTCGACAGCGCCTACTGCCAGAGGGTGATGCTCGAGGAGCTGTCGAACATGGGCATCGACGTCCGCGATCCCAACCAGACCGTGGGCACGCTGTCGGGCGGCGAGCGCCAGGCGGTGGCCATCGCTCGGGCGGTGTACTTCGGCGCCAAGGTGCTCATCCTCGATGAGCCGACCTCAGCGCTGGGGGTGCGTCAGTCGGGCATCGTGTTGAAGTACATCATCCAGGCCCGGCAGATGGGCCGTGGCGTCGTCTTCATCACCCACAACCCCCACCATGCCTTTCCGGTCGGGGACCGCTTCGTGCTGCTGCGCCGCGGGCGGATGATGGGCAGCTACGAGAAGTCCGAGACCTCGATCGAGGCGCTCACCTCGATGATGGCCGGAGGCGCGGAGCTGGAGGCCCTCAGCCATGAGCTGGCCGATCTGGCCACCGACCCGAAGATGCAGGCCGTCGCGCAGGAGCTGGCGGCCGAGGTCCCGCCGCAGGTCAACCCTCGTGGCTAGCCAGGCGCGTCGGCGTCTCGGTGTCGGCGTGATCGGGTTTGGCTGGCTCGGCCAGGCCCACTCACGCTCGCTGATGCGCATCCCCACGCTGTTCGCCGACCGCGTCTACGAGCCGGTCCTCGTCGCCGTCTCCGACCCGCTGCCCTCCAGGGTCCAGGAGGCGATCGACGCCTGGGGCTTTCGGCGCGGCTCGGCCGATCCCCAGGCCGTCATCGACGATCCCGAGGTTGATGTCGTCTGGATCGCCGCGCCGAACATGTTCCACGTTGCCCTCGTGGAGGCGGTCGCCGGCGCCGGCAAGCCGGTGTTCTGTGAGAAGCCGGTCGGAGGTCGCCCGGCGGACGTGCTCGCAGCCTTTCGGGCGGCGCGGGAGGCCGGGGTGCAATCGGGCGTCGGCTACAACTACCGCTGGGCGCCGCTCGTGCGCCACGCCAAGGCGCTGATCGACGCCGGCGCGATCGGCGAGCTGACCAATTACCGCGGCCGCTTCTTCTCGATGTACGGCTCGGACCCGCTCGGGGTCAGCTCCTGGCGCTTCCGGCTCGATGAGGGCGGCTACGGCGTGACCAGCGACCTGCTCTCGCACGCGGGCGATATGGCCCTGTATCTCGCCGGACCGATCACCCGGGTGGTCGGCACCGTCCACACCTTCATCCCCGAGCGGCCCCAGCCGCCCCCGGGAGCCTCCCACTACGGCCGCGGCCGGGCCGAGGATCCGATGGTGGCGGTGACCAACGAGGACTACGCGTCGATGCTGGCCCAGTTCGCCTCCGGAGCCCTCGGCACGTTTGAAGCGAGCCGATCCGTGATCGGCCCGGAATCCCAGATGGCCTTTGACGTGCACGGCACCCGGGGCGCCCTGGGCTGGAGCCTGGAACAGCTCAACGAGCTTCGCGTCTACACCGCGGCCGATCCCGCGGACGACTCCCTCACCGCGCGCAACACCGGCTACACGACCGTGCTCGCCGGCGACCGCTTCCCCCGGCATGGCGCCTTCGTACCCGGAGCGGGCAACTCCCTCGGCTATGAGGATCTCGTCGCCATCGAGGACCACGAGTTCTGCACCGCGCTCGTCGAGGACCGGCGCTTCGCGCCCGGCCTGGAACAGGCGCTGGCCTGGAACGAGGTGCAGGCGGCGCTGCTCGCCTCGGTCGAGTCGGGCACCTGGGAGCAGGTGCGTCCACTCCAAGCCGCCGCCTCGGCACATGGGGAGGACCACCGCGGCGCCGCCGGGCCCGCGGAGGCGCGCGCATGATCGTCGCCTCCGCCGTCAAGTCGATTCGCGTGGGCGTGCTCGGCGTCGGGCGGATCGGCCGGATGCACGCCGAGCTGCTGACGCGGCAGGTCCCTGGGGCGACCGTCGCCGCGGTGTTCGACGTGTTCGCCGCCGGGGCCGCGCAGGTCGCCCGCGAACTCGGGGTCGAGCGGGCGCACTCCGCCGAGGAGCTGCTGAGCTCAGACGACGTCGACGCGGTGGCCATCTGCACCTCCACCGACACCCACGCCGGCCTGCTCGTCGCTGCCGCCAGGGCCGGTAAGGCGATCTTCTGCGAGAAGCCCGTGTCCCTCGATCTCGCCGAGGTCGACCGGGCCCTGGACGCGGTCGCCGCCGCGGGGGTCCCGTTCCAGATTGGCTTCAATCGCCGCTTCGATCCCGGCCACGCCTCGGTCGCGGAGGCCGTCCGCAGCGGGCAGGTCGGGATCCCGCACCTGGCGCGGATCGCCAGCCGTGATCCCGCGCCGCCTCCGATCGACTACGTCCGACGCTCCGGCGGGCTGTTTCTCGACATGACCATTCACGACTTCGACATGGCCAGGTTCGTCACCGGTTCGGAGGTCGTGGAGGTCTTCGCCCGCGGTGCGGCGCGCATCGACCCGGCCATCCAGGCGGCCGGTGACATTGACACCGCGCTCATCAGCCTGGTCCATGAGAGCGGCTGCCTGACCTCGATCGACAACTCCCGCCAGGCCAAATACGGCTTCGATCAGCGTGTTGAGGTATTCGGCTCCGAGGGGGTCGCGGCGTCGGAGAACCCGCCGGCACACGCCGGGTTCGTCCTGCGGGCCGATGGCCGCAGCGGCGCGGCGCTGCCCTACTTCTTCCGCGACCGCTACATCCCCTCCTACGTGCGTGAATGGGAGGCCTTCGTCGAGTTTGTGCGCGGCGAGCGCCCCTCCCCGGCCGGGATCAGCGACGCCCGGGCGCCCCTCGTCATCGGCCTTGCGGCCGGTCGATCCCTGCGGGAGGGCCGGCCCGTCGCGGTGCCCCTCCGCGGATGACGCCGCGCATCCTGCTCACCGGGGCCGCGGGGTTCGTCGGCTCGAACTTCGCCGCCGTCTTCACCGAGCGCCATGGCGCCGAGCTCGTCACTCCGTCCCACGCCGAACTCGATCTCCGTGACCGGGAGGGGGTGGGGGCGAGGGTGGCCGCGGCGGCGCCCAGCGCGATCGTCCACGCGGCGATCTGGAATGACCCGGCGGGCCTGCGCTCGAATCGACGCCTGGCCTGGGACAGCTACGTCGAGGCGACCCGCAACCTCGTCGACGCGGCCAATGCCGCCGGAGCCCAGATCGTGCTCATCTCGACCGACTGGGTCTTCGACGGCACCCAGGGACCGGCGCAGGAGGATGCCCCGCCCAACCCGATCAACACGTACGGGTTCCTGAAGGCGATGTCCGAGCAGGTCGTTCGCGACCGCGCCGAGCGCGGTACGGTCGCGCGCCTCTCCGGCGTCCAGGGGATCCCGCGCGCCCGCCCTGACCTGCCCCGCAGCCAGGATGCCGGCTTCGGCTACCTCGTGGCCTCGCTGGTGCGCGAGCTGTCGGCGGGACGGCCCTTCACGCTGTGGGACGGCCCGGGTCTGAACCTGCTCGCCACTCCGACGCTCGCCACCGACGCGGGCGAGCTCGTCTGGCGCGCTGTGGAGCGCGAGGTCACCGGGACGCTGCACTGCTGCGGGGCCGATCACGTCCACCGTGCCGACCTCGCCCGACGGGCCTGCGCCCTCTACGGACTCGACGCGAGCCTGCTGCGGACCGGGCCGCCGCCCGCCGGCGCCCTGGGCCGTGAACCGGTTCCCGTCGACACCCGCCTCGCCTCGGTCGCCACCGCCGAGCGTCTCGGCATCTCCGGTGTCGACCTGGACACGATGCTCGCGCGCCTCGGCCGCGAGCTCGCGACCTCGGCCGCATGAGGCGCTCCGGCGTGGGCCTCCGGCCCAGGGTTCAGTCGCCGGCGGAGGGTCGGTTCGGGGTCGGGCCGAGCAGCGGGCGCTGGCGTCGGCGCTGATCTTCGTAGCCGGCGCGCGCCCGGGTCGTGGAGGCGAGCTCGGAGACCTCGGCGACCGGGACATCCCACCAGCTCTCACCGTCGGGCGCGTAGACGAACGGGTCGGCCGGGACGTGGATGAGCGTCGCCGTGGGGCTCGCCTTGGCGGTGGCAACGGCCTCGGACAACCGGGTGATCGCGTCCGGGCCGGCGGGGATCTCGATCACGTCGATCCCGTAGCTGCGTGCGTTGGCGGCCAGATCGACGGCCAGCAGCTCACCTGATTCGAAGTTCGCCGCGTCACGGTCCAGGTAGCGGAAGCGGGTTCCGAAGCGCTGGGAACCGACCGTCTCCGAGAGATGGCCGATCGAGGCGTAGCCCTCGTTCTGGATGAGGACGATCACGAGCTTGATCCCCTCGGCAACCGCGGTGGCGAGCTCGGAGTGGAGCATCAGGTAGGAGCCATCGCCAACCATGACGATCACGTCGCGGTCATCCTCGAGCGCCTCCAGCCCGCGCTTGACGCCCATTCCCCCGGCGATCTCGTAGCCCATGGTGGAGAAGGCGTACTCGACGTGGTAGCCGAGCGGGTCGCGCACTCGCCAGAGCTTGTGGAGGTCACCGGGCAGGGAGCCGGCCGCCTGGACGAGCACGTCGCGCGGGTCAACGGCGCTCTGCAGCGCGCCGATGATCTCGGGCTGACCGGGGAGCGGCGCGCCGGTCGGAGCCAGCGCGCCGTCGACGGTCGCGTCCCACTCGGCCTTCTCTCGCGCGATCCGGGTGGCGTAGTCGGGCTCGATGCGATGGGCGCTCAGGCGGGCGCCAAGCGCGTCGAGGGCGGCGCGGGCGTCGGCGACGATCGCCAGCTGACTGCCGTGTTTGTGGGCGTCAAAGCTCGCCACGTTGATGTTGAGGAAGGCGACCTCTGGGTTCTGGAAGGCACTGCGGCTGGCGGTGGTGAAATCGCTGTAGCGGGTGCCGATCCCGATGATGAGGTCGGCCTCGGCCGCAAGCCGGTTCGCCGCCGTCGTTCCCGTCGCGCCGACGCCGCCGAGGTACTGCGGGTGGTCCCAATTCAGGGCGCCGCCGCCGGCCTGGGTTGTGCCCACGGGGATGCCGCTGGCCGCCACCAGGGCGGCGAGTGATGCCTCGGCTGCGGCGTAGATGACCCCCCCGCCGGCGATGATGAAGGGGCGCCGCGCGCCGCGGATGGCGGCCACCGCGGCGTCCAGGGCCCAGGCCTCGGGTACGGGGCGGCGGATGTGCCACTCGCGCTCGGCCAGGAACTCCGCGGGCACGTCGATCGCCTCAGCCTGGACGTCCTCGGGCAGCGCGATGGTCACCGCGCCGGTCTCCGCCGGGTCGGTGAGGACGCGCATCGCAGACAGGGCGATCGAGTAGAGCTGCTCAGGACGCTCGACGCGGCCGAAGAAGCGCGAGAGCGGCCGAAAGGCGTCGGTCACCTGGAGGCTGAGGTCATGCGGGTGCTCGAGCTGCTGGAGCACCGGGTCAGCGACGCGGGTGGCGAAGGTGTCCGAAGGCAGCAGCAGCGCCGGCAGCCGGTTGGCGGTGGCCAGGGCCGCGCCGGTGAGCATGTTCGAGGAGCCCGGACCGACGGAGGCCGTCGCAGCCAGCGTGGCCCGGCGACGGTGGATGCGGGCAAAGCCGACGGACTGGTGGACCATGGCCTGCTCGTTGCGGGCCTGGTGATAGGGCATCAGGCCCGGATCGGCGAGGTTGAACTGCTTCAGCGCCTGGCCGACCCCGGCGACGTTGCCGTGGCCGAAGATCCCCACCATGGCGGGGATCGTGCGCTCGCGATGATCGCCGTCGACGGTCCACTGGTGGGCGAGGAAGGTGACCAGGGCCTGGCTGACGGTGAGGCGCCGGGAACTCATCGGATGGCCTCCTCGGCCGGGCGGAAGGGCAGACGCGGATCCGGCGTCTGATCGGCCCAGCTCCCGCGAATCCATGCCTGGGCAGGGTCATCGGAGAACTGCCAACTGCGGACCGGCCCGGCCATCACGTTGAGGTAGTAGAGGTCGTACTCGGGCGCGGCGGCGGCCGGGCCGTGGTAGCCGAAGGGCACCAGAGCGATGTCCCCGGTCCGGACCAGCGCGCGGGTCTCGATCTCCCCCGCCGATGAGCTGTAGGTGGAGAAGCTGCCGAAGGGGTCGGCATCGGGCGGAGCGCCGATACCCCGGGCCGGCGCGGCCTCGAAGTAGTAGATCTCCTCCAGGTAGGTCTCGCCGTCGGGGACCACCTCATCGTGCTTGTGACCCGGGTGCGAGGACCAGTTGCCGGCTGGGGTCAGTACCTCACAGACGATCAGCGCGCCGGCGTCGAGCGCCTCGGGGGTCCCGAAGTTATGCACCTGACGGGTGTCGCGACCGGCGCCGCGCAGCTCCACGGGCACCTCGGAGCGCGCGATGTAGCGGTTGGCCTTGACGGTGGCCGTCGGCGCCGAGCACACCGCGACCCGGCCGTGACCGGAGATGTCCAGGCTCTGGCCGACCCCGACGAACATCGCGTCGCTGGGACCGTCGAAGACCCGCGTGCGTCCCTGAAGCTCGGTCGTCGTCGTCCCCACGCTGACGCGGCAACCGCCGCTCAGGGGCACGACGAGACGCTCGACCGCCGCGGCCGGCAGCTGCCGGGCGCCCCGGTCCAGATCGGCGACGTGGATGCCCGTGTAGCGCCAGTTCGGGAGCGCCGCATCGACGACCGACTCCCACCCGTCCCGGGAGAGGGTCCCGCGCGGGTGGAAGTGCTCGTTGATCGTCGCCATCAGTCGTTCTCCGGGAACCCGAGGTGCAAGCCCCCATGGGAGGGGTCCAGCCACCGGCTGGTGATCGCCTTGAGCTGGGTGAAGAACTTCACACCCTCAGCTCCGTGGGCCTTCGTGTCGCCAAACAGCGAATCCTTCCAACCACCGAAGCTGAACGTCGCCACGGGCACGGGGATCGGCACGTTGATGCCGATCATGCCCACCTCGATGTCCTTCTGAAAGCGTCGGGCCGCGCCCCCGTCGTTGGTGAAGATGGCGACGCCGTTGCCGTACGGGCTGGCGTTGATGAGCTCGATCCCCGCGGCGTAGGAGGGAACGCGTACGACCGACAGCACCGGCCCGAAGATCTCCTCCGTGTAGACGCGCGAGCTCGTCGGGACTCTGTCGATCAGCGTCGGTCCCAGCCAGAAGCCGTTGGGGTCCCCATCGGGGGTGACGGCGCGCCCGTCCACCACGACGCTGGCCCCGTCCCGAGTGGCGACGTCGATGTAGGAGGCGACCCTGTCGCGGTGCTCGGCGGTGATCAGCGGGCCCATGTCGCAGCTGCGGCGACCGTCGCCGGTGACCAGGGTCCCCATGCGCTCGACGATCTTGGCCATCAGCTCGTCGGCGATTGACTCCACCACGACGAGGACGGCGACTGCCATGCACCGCTCGCCGGCGGAGCCGAATCCGGCGTTGATCGCCGAGTCGGCGGTCAGGTCGAGGTCGGCGTCGGGCAGGACGAGCATGTGGTTCTTCGCACCGCCGAGGGCCTGGACACGCTTGCCGTGGCGGGTCCCGTTCTCATAGACGTACCGGGCGACAGGCGTGGAGCCGACGAAGGAGATCGCTTTGACGTCGGGATGCTCGAGCAGCCCGTCCACGGCCTCCTTGTCGCCGTTGAGCACCGTGAAGATGCCGTCGGGGAGTCCGGCCTCCTGCCAGAGCCTGGCCATCCAAAGCGCGGCGGAGGGGTCCTTCTCCGACGGTTTGAGCACGACCGCGTTGCCGGCCGCGATGGCGATCGGGAAGAACCAGGAGGGGACCATGGCCGGGAAGTTGAACGGGCTGATGATGCCCACCACGCCGAGGGGCTGGCGGGTGGAGTAGACGTCGATGCCGGTCGAGACCTGCTCGGAGAACTCGCCCTTGAGGTGATGGGCCAGCCCGGTGGCGAACTCGACGACCTCCTGTCCCCGGGAGATCTCCCCGAGCGCGTCAGAGAGCACCTTGCCGTGCTCTGAGGTGATGATCTCCGCCAGCTCGCTCTTGCGGGCGTCCAGCAGCTCACGGAACCGGAACAGGATGGCCTGGCGGCGGGCGAGGGAGAGATCGCGCCAGGCGGGGAACGCGGCCTTGGCACCGGCGACGGCCGCGTCGATCTCCGCCCGGTCGGCGAGCGCGACGCGCTTGGTGGCGACTCCCAGGGCCGGGTCGAACACCCGGGCGGTGCGACTGTTCGCGGACGGGTACTCGGCGCCGCTGATCCAGTGGGGGATGATCGGCAGGTCGCGGTCAGAGACGGCACCGCTGGGGGCGGATGTGGTGCTGGACATTGGGCTCCTTCTCCGGGACGAGATCAGGGGACGGGGTTGTTGCCGTGGACGAGGCCAGCGGCGGTGTCGACCGCCTGGGCGACATCTCCGTCGGACGGGTAAAGCAGGGTGCGGCCGACGACGAGACCGTGGACCCCGGGGAGGGCCAGCGCACCGCGCCAGGCGGCGAACGTCGCCTCCGGGTCCGCGTCCCCGTCGCCGCCGAGCAAAAGGGTGGGCAGCGTCGTGGCCGCCATGACCCGTTCCATCTCGGGCACGACCGGCAGCTTGAGCCAGCTGTAGGCCGAGCTGGCGCCGAGACCTGAGGCGATGGCCACCGAGAGGATGACCGCGTCGGTCGACAAATCGTTGACGAGCTTGCCGTCGATCCAGCGACTCATGAACGGTTCGAGCATGATCGGCAGCCGGGCGGCGGCGGCGGCGGAGACGACTCGGGCGGTGCGTTCAAGCGTCCGGACCGTGGACGCGTCCTCCAGGCCGATGCGGATGAGCTGCTTGGCCGCGTCGAGCCGGGCACCCACGATCGCCGGGATGTCGTAACCGGTGTCACGATCGTCGAGCTCGAAGCTGGCCCCGCGCAGACCACCGCGGTTCATCGAGCCGACGGCGATCTTGTCGTTGAGAACGCCGAGCAGCGCGAGGTCCTCGAGGATGTCCGGCGTGCCGAGCACGCCGTCGACGCCGGGGCGGGAGAGGGCGACGGTCAGGCGCCGCAGAAGCTCGTAGCGATCGGCCATCGCGCGCGGGTCCGGGCCGGCGCCGAGCGAGCCCCGCGCGGGATGGTCAGCGGCCACGATGAGCAGGCGGCCGTCCCCCTGGACGAGCGGTCGCCGGGGGCGCGCGGCGAGCGTCGCCGTGATCCGGTCGGGGTCGCTCTGGCGGATCTGGCGCAGACGGACGAAGTCCGCCTCGCTGACGGGTACAGATGAGCGGTCGATCACCTCAGGCGTGGACACCGTCGAACTCCTTGATCGCTGCGGTGACCTCTGCGGTCGTCGGCATCGCCGTCGAACATTCCCGCCGGCTGGCCACGATGGCCCCGGCGACGCTGGCGAAGCGCAGCACGCGCCGAAGTGACCAACCCTGCAGCAGCGCGAAGCACAGGGCGCCCCCGAAGCCATCACCGGCCCCCAGCCCGTTGACGACCGAGACCGGATGGGGGGCGATCCGCACTGTCTCCTCTCGGGTCTTGGCGAGCACTCCCCGCGGCCCCTGCTTGACGATCGCCAGCTCGACGCCCCGATCCAGCAGCGCGTCGGCGGCGCGCTCGGGGTCGTTCTCTCCGACCGCGATCTCACACTCCTGACGGTTGCCGACGACCACGGTGACGTGCTCGAGAGCCGGTGTCACCTCGGCCGTGGCCTCTGCGGGCGCGCTCCAGAACATCGGCCGGTAGTCGAGATCCAGGATCGTCAGGGGCGCGCGACCCCGCATCTGCCAGGCGGCGTGGTGCACGCTGCGGCTGGGCTCGCGGGAGAGGCCGGTCACCGTTGACCAGAAGATCTGAGCCTCAGCGACGATCGGCGGGTTGATCTGGCTGCCGGTAATCGCCAGATCCGGCGCGATCGGGTCACGGTAGAAATAGAGCGGGAAATCATCCGGAGGGAACATCTCACAGAAGGTGACCGGCGTCTTGAGGCCCGGAACCGTGGCCACGTAGGCGTCGTCGACGCCGAGGCGCCGCAGTTCAATCCGGGCAAAGCGTCCGAAGGGGTCGTCGCCGACTCCGGTGATCACGGCGCTGTCCAGCCCATGGCGCGCCCCCGCGATCGCCACGTTGGTGGCGCTGCCGCCGAGGTACTTGCCGAAGGTCTCGACGTGCTCGAGGCCGACCCCGTCCTGAAGCGGGTAGATGTCGACACCGATACGGCCGATCGTCAACAGATCGGGGGGCGGTCGGTCGGGCGTCGTCTCTGGTCCGGGGCTCTCTCTCTGTCCCACTCTGATGCCCACTGTATCATTTGTCCTGACAATATGACATTCGGCAATGCCCAGCCCCGGCTCCCCGGCCCTCCGGACGTCTGGGCCCCTACGATCGGTGGCGAGGTGAAGCGTGGAGATAGAGCGAAGGGAGAATTGCCGTGACCGCCCTTGACCGCGGTCCGGTCACGCTGCCGGAGGCGTTGTTCCTCGATGTCGACCGCTCCAGCCCCGTCCCGCTGTACTTCCAGATCGCCAGTCGGATCGAGCAGGCGATCGTCGACGGAGCGCTGCCGCCCGGTTCTCGCCTGGAGAACGAGATCGCCCTGGGTGAGCGCCTCAGGCTGTCGCGGCCGACCATCCGTCGCGCGCTGGAGGAGCTGGTCCAGAAGGGGCTGCTCGTCCGCCGTCGCGGAATCGGCACCCAGGTGGTTCATCAGCCGGTGACCCGCAAGGTCGAGCTGACCAGCCTCTACGACGATCTCAGCCGCGCTGGCCTGGACCCGGCCACGCAGCTGCTCACGCACGAGGTCGTCGGCGCCGACCCCGCCCTGGCTGACCGCATGTCGCTGCCGCCCGGAGCCGGCGTGCTCCATTTGCGCCGCGTGCGGCTGGCTGACGGGGCTCCGCTGGCGATCCTCGAGAACTTCCTGCCCGAGCGCTTCGCGGACATGTCGAGAACCGAGCTTGAGAACCGTGGCCTCTATCAGCTCATGCGCGCCCGCGGGGCGACGATCGCCATCGCGAAGCAGCGTATCGGCGCGCGCCGGGCGACCGCGGAGGAGGTCCGCCTGCTGCAGATCAAGAGCCGCAGTCCCGTGCTGACGATGGACCGCACCGCCTACGGGAGCGATGGAACGGCGGTGGAGTACGGCCGGCACTGCTACCGCCCGGACCTCTACGCCTTTGAGGTCACGCTCGTCGACAAGTAGGGCGGCGGGCGCGGTCAGGCCGCCGGGACGATGATGTCGCGGACCAGGGCATCGAGCTTGGCGTCGGCGTCCAGGAACTGACGGAGGGTTGCGCGGGTCGCCCCGAAGTCGTCGAACTGCGCCGGCGTCATCCCGTCGAGCTCATAGGCGCGGCGGAACTCCCCGAGCCTCTCGCTGAGCGTTGCGATGATCAGCGGATCCACGGGCCGGTCGATTCGTGCTTCCACCGCCAAGGCGTTCTCGTTGATCAACAGCTGCCAGTCAAAGGGCGGCGAGATCACCAGGTCTCCGCCGAGCAGCTCAGACCACGGCAAGGTGTTGCGGAAGGCCGCGGCCAAGATCCGGGCCCGGTAGCCGCGCGCGACGAAGATCGCGTACGCGCGCTTGAGCGCGGCGACCCCGGCCCAGTCGAGGTATCCGGGCGGGAGGTCAACCCGTTGCCGGGCCGCGACCTGCTTGAGCCAGTCATCAAGGCGGCCGGCCATGAGAGTGACCACCGCGCCGAACTCACGCTCGGGGAGGCCGTCGGCGGCCCGGCGATCAAGACCCCGCTCGATGGCCTGGGCCGCTGCCACCGCCTGGGAGACCGTGAAGGACACGGTGACGTTGACCGACACACCCCGGTAGGTGGCCTCCTCGATCGCCCGGATGCCGACCGACGTGGCCGGCAGCTTGACGATGATGTTCTCCGCCAGCTGGGAGAAGCGCTCGGCCTGATCGGTCAGTGCCTCCGCGTCACGGTGCAGCCGAGGGTCCGTCTGGATCGACAGCCGGCCGTTGCGGCCAGCGGACGCCCGGAACGCGGGCTCGAGCAGACGCGCCGCCTCGATCGAGAGCTCCTCCACGGCCCGCCACCCGATCGCCGACTCACCCCAGGCGGGATGGGCAGCGGCGATCTCCCGGATGCGAGGTGCCCAGACGTCGAGGTTGCGCGAGATCACCGAGTAGGCGATGACCGGGTTGCAGGTGGCGCCGACGGCGCCGAAAGCGATCGAACGGGCGAGCTCGTCCGGGTCAGCGGAGTCGTTCCACAACGCGGTGGCGGGAAAGGCCTCGGTTGAGCGCTGCAGGGTGCTCGTTGCGCTCGGCGCAGAGATGTCGGTCATAAACCCTCGTGCTCGTCGACTTTGTTCTGACATTCTAACCTACAGGCTGGCTCGGATCAGGGGCTGTACCGGCGCCCGCGTACTCCTCGGGCGTCTGTGGGGGGGCTAGTCCCGCTCCGTTTCGGCCCAGCGGATGTGCGCGACCAAGGCCGAGTGGTCCGACAGACCCTCGTCGCGCCACGGGTGCAGATAGCCGCAGACGGGCACCTCCACCGCGGAGGAGACGATGAGGTGATCAAGCCGGTAGCCACCGCCCGAGCGCGGCCAGACCCAGCTGGGCTCCCGCGGTTCGCGCCCGTGCCGGCACCGGAAGGCATCCCGGAAGCCGCAGTCCTCCAAGCCTTTGATGAGCCCGAGCTCAGCGGCGTCCCAGCGCTCGCCGCGGTCGGCCCGCAGGCGTCCGTAGCGATCACGGGCGAAGGTCCAGACCGTGCCGTCGGGATGCTCGCGGCGCGGCGTGTTGAGGTCGCCGCACACCAACCGCGGACCCTGCCCCGCGCTCAGATGCGCGTGCACGGCCTCATGGGTCAAGACCTTGGCCAGGCCCGGCTTGGGGCTGATCGGGGAGTGCACGTTGACCACCTCCAGGCCGGCCAGGCGCGTCGCCAGAACCCGCTCAGGCCACGGGACACGTCCCACGCAGACCGGCTGCTGCGCCCAGCGCGAGGCCACGAGCGTCAGCAGGGGCCGGTCGCGACCGGCCCCTGCGGGCGGCTCGGCGATCCGCACGTCGTCCAGCCCCGCCTCGGTCAGATGCTCGGTCCACGGATCGACCGTGCGGGCGATGACCTCCTGCAGGCAGACGATGTCCGGCGCGAGCGCGGTCACCCGCTCCGCCTGCGCCGCCTGACGGCGCAGGCGGCCGGCCACGTTCCAGCAGACCAGGACGGCATCGGGCACGGAGCGAACCCCTACGGCCGCGGGTGCGCTCCTCGGGGCACGTGGTGCGCGACGAGGATGGCTCCCTCTCCGGTCGCGTACGCCTCCTCGCCGTGCTCGACCACGTCCATCCCGATCGCTTCCTCGCGCTCGCTGGCGCGCAGGGGCATGACGAGTCCCAGCAGCCGCAGGATCGCGTAGGTCGCGCCGAACGCGTAGGCCGGGGTGGCCAGCGCGGCGATCGCCTGCCAGCCGAGCCGTGCCGCGTCGCCGAACGCGAGACCGTTGCCGACGCCGTTCCATGACAGCTGGGCGAACACGCCGATGAACAGGATGCCGGTCAACCCGGCGAGCCCGTGCGCCCCGAGCACGTCGAGCGTCTCGTCCAGCCTGGTCCGCGGGCGCCACATGATCATGGCGTAGCTCGGCAGAGCGGCGACGAGCCCGAGCAGCATCGCGGCCAGGGGGCTGATGTAGCCCGCCGCGGGTGTGATGCCCACGCACCCGACGACGATCGCGGTCGCGGCTCCGATCGCGGTGACCCGCCGGTCGCGGACCAGGTCAAGCACGAACCATGTCAGCAGCGTGACCGCCGGGGTGAGCAGCGTGTTGGTGAACGCGAGCACGCTCGGGTGCCCGGTCGAGTACCCACTGCCGCCGTTAAAGCCGAACCAGCCGAACCACAGCAGCCCGGCCCCGAGCAGCACGTACACGGCGTTGTGGGGAAGCTGGGCCTGTCGCGCGTAGTCCTTGCGGGGTCTGACCGCCAGCGCAGCCGCCAGCGCCGAGAAGCCCGAGCCCATCTCGACGGGAACGCCGCCGGCGAAGTCCAGCACGCCATGGTGCTGCAGCCAGCCGCCGCCCCAGACCCAGTGCGCGAGCACGGGGTAGACGAGGATCGACCACAGCGCCGCGAAGACCAGAAAGGCGCCGAAGCGCATCCGCTCGACCACGGCCCCGGAGACGAGAGCGACGGTGATGATGCAGAAGGTGGCCTCAAAGGCGAAGAACAGCAGGTGGGGGATCGCGGTCCCGGCTCTCGGCGTGAACGTGACGTTGCGCAGCAGCGCGAAGCGCAGGCCTCCGATGAAGCCGTTGCCTGAGTCAAACGCCAGTGAGTAGCCGGCCAGTGCCCAGGTCACGGTCGCGACCGCGATCGCCCCGATGGTCATCATGAACGTGTTCAGGGTGTTCTTGGAGCGCACGAGGCCGGCGTAGAACAGGCCCAGCGCGGGGGTCATCATAAGCACCAGCGCGGTCGCCACCAGCATCCACGCGGTATCTCCCGAGTTGACCCGGGCGGCCATCGTCATCATCGCCGCTCACTCGCCCTTGACGGGCGTGACCGCCGTGTTGTCCGCCTCGCCGGTGCGGATGCGCAGGGCCCGCTCGAGCGGAACCACGAAGATCTTCCCGTCGCCGACCTGGCCGGTCTGGGCCCCGCGGCACAGCGCGTCGATCGTCGGCTGGACGAATTCGTCTGAGACCGCGATCTCGAACCGCACCTTGTCCGACAGCTCCATCTTGACCGTCATCCCGCGGTAGGTCTCGACGCGGTCCAGCTCGCCACCGTGACCCTGGACGCGACTGAGCGATAGCCCGCGCACGTCCGCGCGATACAGCTCCTCCAGGACGTCATTCGCCTTCTCAGGGCGGACGATGGCGATGACCAGTTTCACGATGCGGCGCTCCTTGAAGATGGGAAAGACGGTTGGCCGCGCCGGAGCGCTCGGCGACTGTATCGACGGTGGTGGGCCGCAGGCGACGACAACGGTTTCGGGCCGGCACCGGCCGCCCGCAGTAGGCTCGGCCCGGTCGAACACGGAAGGGGGCCTTATGGCCGACGGGTGGCAGGATCTGACGGGTCTGATCCATAACCGGGAGCTCATCGCCGATCCGGCGGCCTACGCGAAGGACGTGGGCGCCGAATCCTGGTTGTTTTTGTGCGGCGAGGAGTTCGCCGGGATGCCCGGGGGAATGTCCTTCGCTGACGTCCAGTCTGCGGTTCGCGAGCCCGTGAACCTGATCGCGGACCCGCCTCGTCCTTTCGATATGGATGTCGCGCGGCGCGGAGTGGCGGCTTTGGATGACATGCCCAGGCCGACGCTGGTCACATGCCGCACCGGGCCCCGGTCATCAGCGCTCGTGTATCTCTATTCGGGGCTGCGTTCCGGCGCCTCGGCCGATGAGGTGCTGGCGCGCGCCGAGGCCGATGGCGCTCCGTTCACGCAGGCCGAGCCTCTGAAGGCCTGGGTGGCCCAGGGACTCGCCGAGCTCTCCTGACGATCGCCCGGGTCAGCGGTCGAGCACGGCGGCCATGGCCCGGCGGGCGCGCTGGAGCGATCCGGGGTCACGGTTGAGCTGAAAATCGCAGTTGGCTCCGACCGCCAGCGCGTTGAGGGTGAAGGCCACGTCCTGGGGGTCGGTGTCGGCGGGAAGCTCGGCATGGTCGATCGCTGTGCGCGCTTCCTGCTCCAGGAAGGTCAGCCAGCGCCGCATCACCTCCCTGACCGCATCGTTGACGGGCCCCGGGCGCGCGTCGAACTCCACCATCGCGGTGGTGAGAAAGCAGCCGCCCGGGAAGGGAGGCTCAGCGAGGTAGGCGATCCAGGCGTCGCAGATTGCCTTCAGGCGAGCCAGCCCCGGTGGCGTCGCCGACGCGGGCCCGTACACGGCGCGGCGGAACATGCCGGCGGCCTGCTCCAGCGTGGCCAGCTGCAGCTGCTGCTTGGAGCCAAAGCGTCCCACCATCCCGCTCTTGCTCATGCCGAGGCGATCGGCCAGCCCGCCGATCGTGAGTCCCTCGAGGCCGACGACCGAGGCGAGCGCCACGGCGGCGGCGAGCGTCTCAGCGCGCGAGCCGGCGACCTCGGTGGCGGATCGGCGTGGCATCGGCCGCGAATTCTATAAACCGAACGAGCGTCTCCTATATATTGCGGACGATCGTTCTGTTTACCCCACCGATGGAGGACGCATGCGGATCAGATGGCTGGGCTGGGCCGGTGTGGAGCTCGAGGCCCGAGGCGAGCGGGTGGTGGTCGATCCACTCCAGGACGCGGGCGCCGTGTTCGCGTGGCTCAGGGAGCGAGCCCGCGGGATCCCGATCCCCGATGTCGTGCCGGCCCAGCCCGGGGCGATCGCCGGCGTGCTGACGCACCTGCACCGCGATCACGCCGACGCCGATGCGCTCACCACCGTTCTCAGGGCCGGCGCGCCCGTCTATGAGCCGGTCGCCTGCGGCGGCGAGAGCAGTGAGCAGCTGGCGGTCGCCCAGGCCGACCGTGAGCTGACCGCGGCCGGGCTGGCCCGGCGGCCGACCGCGGCCTGGACCAGCGTCACGGCCGGGGCGTTCACGCTCACCGCGCTCCCCGCGGTCGACGGAACGGGAGATCCGCAGGTGTCCTGGCTGTTTGCGGCGGAGGGCAAGCGCGTGCTGCACCTCGGCGACACGATGTGGCACGGCTGGTGGTGGCGCATCCGCGAGCGATTCGGGGCGCCCGATGTCGTACTGGCCCCGGTCAACGGCCCCCGGCTCACGTTCCCGCACCGCCGGCCGGCCAGCTCGCTGCCCGGTGCGATGGACCCCGAGCAGGCTGCCCAGGCCGCCGAGGTGCTGCAGGCCGGTCGCCTGGTCCCGATCCACTACGGCGCCTACGACCTGCCGGGTGTGTACGAGCCGGTCGACGACCCCCTCGAGCGGCTGAACGCCGCCACTGATCGCGCGACCGCGATGAGCCTCGGCGAGACCATCGACGTCTAGGTTCAGGCGGGCGCGGTGGCCGGCTGGGCTCCGCGGTGCTGGGTGGCGCAATGGGACTGGCGCCGGGACCACCCAGCCTCCTCGGCCGCCCGGACGAGCTAGACGACGTCGGTCGGTCGCTCGATGCCGAAGACGGAGACGATCTGACCAGACAGCTCTGCGGCGCGGAGAAAGGCGAGGCCCAAGCGCCGGGCGACCTGCACCGATGCGGTGTTCTCAGGGTGAATCACCGAGATCAACCGCGCGGCTTTGAGAACGGTCCAGGCCCACCGCATGGCGGCACCCCCCGCTTCCGTGGCGTATCCGTGACCCCACGCATGCCGCGCGAACGTCCAGCCGACCTCAAGCCCGGGCCACCCGGACGCCTCGGGGCTCCAGAGACCGGCGCGGCCCAAGAACTGACCGTCGGCGGTGCGCACGACCGCCCAGTGACCGTAACCACGGAGGGTCCAGTGACCGGCGTGCAATGCCATCGAGCGCCAACTCTGCTCGCGGCTCATGACGCCACCGATGTAGTGCGTGACCTCGGGGTCGGCCGCCAGCGCCGCGTAGGCCTCCGCGTCGGCTGCTCGCCACTCGCGCAGCGTGAGTCGCGGCGTCTTGATCCGGGGTACATCACCGATCTGCATCGACCGGACTCTAAATGTCCAGGTGGGTGAGGGACCTTCGCCTCGGGACGACGTAGGCCGTGGTGACCCGCGTGTGGAGCGGGCTCCGCGCTCGGGAGCCCGCGTCCGCCCGCTCCCCCCACTTCCCAACTTATACCACGCAGAAGGCCCTCATGAGGTCTTGATCCGTCCCGCATAATCGCCCGCCGCATGAGGGAACCCACCTACCGATCGGAGCTGACTCACGTCAACTCCAGAAGGGGAGCGGATGGCGTACACGATGGAATTTCAAAAGATCGACCACACCCACGTGGCGCTCGTGGGCGGCAAGGGCGCGGCCCTGGGAGAGCTGTCGCGGATCGAGGGCGTCCGGGTGCCCGCTGGATTTTGCGTCACGACGAACGCGTTTGAACGGGCCATGGCGCAGGTGGCGTCGATCGATGATCGGCTCGATCGGCTCTCGCGCGTGGACCCGGACGACGCGAGGGCGATCCAGGCGCGCAGTGCGGAGATCCGGGCGGCGGTCGAGGGGATGGCGCTCCCCGACGATGTGGTGCTGGCGATCACCGACGCGCTCTCCCAGCTTGGCGCGGGCAAGCCATGCGCCGTCCGGTCAAGCGCGACGGCCGAGGACACGCCGGGCGCGTCCTTCGCGGGGCAGTACGACTCCTATCTGAACCTCGTGGGCCCAGAGCCCATCCTGGAGCACGTGAAGCGCTGCTGGGCCTCGCTGTTCAGCGAGCGGGCGGTGGCCTACCGCCTGCGCGCCGGTCGCGACGACCGCGCGGTTCAGATGGCCGTGGTCGTGCAGGCGATGGTCCTCCCGCGGGCGGCCGGGGTGATGTTCACGGCCGACCCGGTGACCGGCAACCGGAAGGTCGCCTCGGTGGAGGCGACCCTCGGCCTCGGCGAAGCGTTTGTCTCGGGCCGGGTGAACGCGGACACGTTCGCGGTCCGAGGCGATGAGCTCACGGCGCGGGCGGTCGTCCGCAAACCGCACGCGGTCCACCCCGCGCCGGGGGGCGGGACCGAAACCGTGGCGGTCGCGCGGGCGCGGCAGGATGAGCCGGCGCTCACCGACCGCCAGGTCGTCGGGCTCGTACACCTGGGCCGGCGGATCGAAGCGCACTTCGGGCACCCCCAGGACATCGAGTGGTGCCGGGCCGAGGATGGGTTCTGGATCGTCCAGAGCCGGCCGATCACCACGCTGTTCCCGACCCCCGAGACCGCCGACGCCGAGAACCACGTGTACGTCTCGGTGGGCCACCAGCAGATGATGACCGAGGCGATGAGGCCCCTCGGGGTGTCGGTGTGGCAGCTGACGGCGATGGCGCCCATGCATGAGGCCGGCGGCCGTCTGTTCGTCGACGTCACGCAACGGCTGGCCTCGCCGAGCACCCGGGACGGTCTGATCGAGCTCATGGGCCGAGGCGATCCGCTGACCGCGGACGCGCTGCAGACCCTCGTCGAGCGCGGCGACTTTCTCCCCTCGCTCCCCACGGCGAGCCCGTCGGCCCCGGGCGCCGCGTCCGTCTGGGCCGCGCCGGCCCAGATCGATACCGACCCGGCGATCGTCACCGAGCTCATCGAGCGCAACCAGGCCTCTCTGGCCGTGCTCAAGGACGAGATCCAGAGCAAATCCGGACCGGAGCTGTTTGACTACCTGCAGGACGCCTTCGCGGAGCACAAGCGGGTCCTCGCCGATCCGCTGAGCATCCAGGCGATCATGGCCGGGATGCAGGCATCGTGGTGGCTGAACGAGCGGCTCGAGGCCTGGCTGGGGGAGAAGAACGCGGCCGACACGCTGACGCTGTCGGCCCCGGGCAACGTCACCTCTGAGATGGGGCTGGCGCTGCTGGATCTCGCCGACGCGCTTCGTCGCTATCCCCGCGTCCTGGCGTTCCTGCGGCAGGTCGAGGACGGGGGATGGGAGGACGACGGATTTTTGAGTGAACTGACCGAACTTGCGGGCGGCCGCGAGGCGCAGACGGCGATCCGGGCCTACCTCGAGCGGTACGGGATGCGGTGCCCCGGCGAGATCGACATCACCCGGCCGCGATGGAGCGAGCGTCCCGGCGCGCTCGTGCCGATGATCCTCGCCAACGTCCGGAACTTCGCGCCGGGCGAGGCGAGGCGACGCCTCGAACAGGGCCTGCACGCGGCCCGGGCGAAGGAGCGCGAACTGCTCGAGCGCGTGCACGCGTTGGCCGACGGGGAGGCGAAGGCGACGGAGGTCAAGCGGATGATCGACCGCGTGCGGACGTTCAGCGGCTACCGCGAGTACCCCAAGTACGGCATCGTCAGCCGCTACTTCGTCTACAAGCAGGCGCTGCTGCGGGAGGCCGAGCGCCTCGTGCGGGCCGGCGCGCTCGGGGACCGCGAGGACATCTTCTACCTCAGCTTCTCCGAACTGCGTGACGTCGCCCGCGGCGGCCGAGCGGACCAGCAGCTGATCCACCGGCGCAAGGAACAGTTCACGCGCCACCAGGCGCTCACGCCCCCCCGCGTGCTCACGTCAGACGGGGAGGTCATCGCCGGGAGCTACCGACGCCGCGACCTGCCCGCCGGCGCGCTGGCCGGACTGGGCGTCTGCGCCGGAACCGTGGAAGGGCGCGCCCGCGTCATCCACGACGTCGCTCAGGCCGACCTTGAGACCGGCGACATCCTTGTCACCATCTCCACCGACCCCAGCTGGACGCCCCTGTTCCTCGGGATCAAAGGCCTCGTGACCGAGGTCGGGGGCCTGATGACCCACGGCGCGGTCATCGCCCGCGAGTACGGGCTACCGGCCGTCGTCGCAGTGCAGCAGGCGACCCGGCTGATCGAAGATGGGCAGCGAATCCGCGTCCACGGGACCGAGGGGTACGTCGAGATCCTGGCTCCCGGCCAGCCCGCGGAGGAAGGCCTCGACCACCCGCCCACGAGCTGAGCCAAGCGGGCCACGCCCCCCGGCGCGCCGCGGGCGGAGCTCGCGCGAGATCGCCGGCGTGGGGACTGGGGTCAGGAAACGGCTGAGGGGTCCAGTCCGAGTACGTTGAGCACGCGGCGGACGTAGCTCTCCATCTCCTGCTCATCCGGGCATGCCGGGTGCATCAGCAGCCGGTAGGCGATGGCGCCGGCGAGCAGATCCTGCGCGAGCTCGGGCTCCGGCCCGGGGGGGAGCTCGCCCCGGTGACGCGCGGCCAGGATCATCTTGGCGAACTCCTCCCGACGAGGCGCGATCACGGTCGACCAGTACCGACGTTTGATTGGGTTGCTCGGCTCGAGCGCGAGCATCTGTCGCAGCAGCCCGAGGCTGAGCGGGTCGCTCGTCGCGACCACGGTCAGTTCGCAGAACAGGTCCAGGAGCTCGGCGATCGGCCGGCTGGCCCAATCCTCGGCCCCGGCCTCACGCTGCACACGCAGACGCTCGATGGCGGCGAGCAGGAGCTCCTCCCGAGTGCGCCAGCGGCGGTAGATGCTGCTGCGGCTGGCGCCGGTGCGCTCAGCGATCGCCTCAAACGACGCGCTGGCGAGTCCCCCGTCGACGAACAGCCGCAGGCCAGTGTCGAGGATGGCCTCATCCAACCGCGGATCCCGCGGCCGCCCTGGTCGACTCGAGGTCACATGCCATACGATACGGTAATGTTTCGATACAGATCCGTAGCGGAAAGGAGAAGATGATGAATACCGCGGCAACGATCCTCGCCTGGTCGCTCGGCGCCCACGTTCTCATCAAGTTCGCGTTCTTCGCCATGCCCTATCAGCGGCGCCGCGCGGAGCTGGATCGCGCCTACGGCAGCGCGCTCTCAGCGACGACGACCTCTGACTGGGTGCTCCTGCTCATCGTCGTGGCGCTGGCTGTCGTCCTGTTCCTGGCCGGCGTGCACCCGGTCAGCTTTCTCATCGGGATCTGGATCGGCGCGACCCTGATCCAGACCTACTTTCACCGCTATCACGCGCCGCTGGGGCCTGAGCAGGCGCCGCCGCCGCCGGTCGGTCCGATCAAGCTGATGTCCTATGCGATCCAGGCCAACCCCTGGCGCCCGTGGCCTCAGATCACCATCCTCGCGATCCTGATCCTCGCTTCCTTCATCGCCCTCGCCGTCCGGTGACGACCGGCCGCTGACCTTCCCCTCGCCCAGGCCGCCATGCCGCCGAGCCCGCACCGCCACGAGACGCCTGACGCCGCGCGCGTGACGCCGGCGCCGATCGAGGTGCCCGCCGCGGTCCTCGACGACCTGCGGGCCCGCCTCGCGCTGACGCGGCCGGCGCTGGACGAGGGGAACGAGGACTGGTTCTACGGCGTCCCCGAGCGCTACCTGCGTGAGCTGATCGCCTACTGGCGTGATGCCTATGACTGGCGCAGGGCCGAGGCCGCGATCAACGTCTACGCGCACTATCAGGTGACGGTCAGCGGTGTCCCGGTGCACTTCATGCGCAAGGCGGGTCGCGGCCCGCGTCCCGTTCCGCTGATCCTGACCCACGGCTGGCCGTGGACCTTCTGGCACTGGTCGAGGGTCATCGAGCCGCTCGCCGACCCGGCCGCCTTCGGCGCTGACCCCGCAGACGCGTTCGACGTCATCGTGCCGTCGCTGCCCGGCTTCGGGTTCCCCGGTCCCCTCACCGGGTTTCCGGATGTCACCTTCTGGAAGGTCGCTGACCTCTGGCACATCCTGATGACCGAGACGCTGGGGTACGAGCGGTACGCCGCCGGGGGCTGCGACATCGGCGCGCTCGTCTCCAGCCAACTGGGACACAAGTACCCGGAGGCGCTGTACGGCATCCACATCGGTTCCGGGTTGCCGCTCGACTTCTTCAACGGACCTCGCGCGTGGGACTTCGCCCGCGGTCGCCCCCTCACCGACGACCAGCCCGCCGGGATCCGCGATCGGCTGATCGAGCAAGACCATCGCTTCGCATCGCACCTGACGGTGCACATGCTCGATGGCGCCACGCTGGCCCACGGGCTCAGCGACTCACCCGCGGGACTGCTCGCCTGGCTGCTCGAGCGCTGGAACGCCTGGAGTGATAACGGCGGCGACGTGGAATCCGTCTTCACCAAGGACGACCTGCTCACCCACGCCACGATCTACTGGGTGAACAACTCGATCGCCACGTCGATGCGGTACTACGCCAACGCCAACCGTTATCCCTGGAACCCTGTCCATCACCGCACGCCGGTCGTGCAGGCTCCGGTTGGGCTCACCCTCGTGACCTACGAGAACCCGCCGGGCATCCACACCGCCGAGGAGCGCATCCGCGCGTTCACGACCGGCCCGCAGGCGGATTGGTTTCACCACGTCAACGTCAACGCCCACGAGCGCGGCGGCCACTTCATCCCGTGGGAGAACCCCGACGCGTGGGTCAGCGACCTGCGCCGCACCTTCCACGGACGCCGGCCCTGAACCACCCCGCGGCCGGTGCGCGATCCGTCAGGTGACGACGGTGGCCAGCCGTCGTACGCCCTCCGTCAGCTCGGCGGGGCCGGTACCGGCGAAGGTGAGGCGCAGGAACGGCCCCGGTGGGTCACCGGCAAACGCGGGTGTCCCGGGGTGGACGATGACCCCGGCGGCCGCCGCGTTCTGTGCGATCAGGCGGTCATCACGCTCATCGGGAAGCCGGCACCACAGGTGAAAGCCGCCGGCCGGCGAGGGACCGCATCGGACGTGAGGCAGCTCACGCGTGACGGCAGCGATCAGCGCGTCACGGCGCTCACGCAGGGCGGGTCGCAGCTGCTTGAGGTGCCGCCGCCACGCGGCGCTGCCGACGAGCTCAAGCGCGGCCAGCTGAAGTGGACCGGAGACGAAGAAGTCGTCGATGTGGCGGATCGTCCGCAGCCGTCGGGCCGCGATCCCGCGGGCGGCGATCGCGGCGACGCGGAGCCCGGGTGCGGCGACCTTGGTCAGCGAGCGCAGATAGACCACATGACCGTCCGGATCCGCGGCGGCGAGCGGTGCGAGCGGCTCGCGGTCGATGGCCAGGTCACGCGCCCAGTCGTCCTCGATCACGAACGCACCGGCCTCGCTGACCGTGGCGAGCACGCGCGCGCGGCGCTCCGGCGTGAGGACCGCGCCATGGGGGTTGGCGTACAGCGGCTGCAGGTACACGAGCCGCGCCCCGGTACGGCGCAGCGCGGCCTCGAGCAGATCCGGCCGCACCCCGTCGGTGTCCGCCGGGACCGGCAGCACCTGGAGTCCGGCCGTGCGCGCCGCGGCCAGCAGCCCGATGTAGGTCGGTGACTCGACGAGGATGATGTCACCGGGGGAGGAGAGCGAGCGCAGTGTCGTTCCCAGCGCGGCCTGCCCACCGCTGCATACCACGACGTCGCTGGGGCGAAAGCCCGCGCCGGACTCGGCCGCAAACCATGCGCGCAGTTCCGGAAGTCCTTCGACCGGGATGCGGCCCCAGGCTCCCGGGCGCCTCGCCGCCCGCGCCAGCGCTGACTCCAGCGCCGCGGTGGGCTGCAGCGCCGGGTCAAGATAGCCGGAGCTGAGCGTGAGCTGGCGCGGGCGAGGGAGTGACAGCAGGGCTTCGATGCCGCTGTCGCCGGCCGCGCCGTTCGCCCCCAGCGCGATCTCCTGCCAGGAGGTATCCGGTTCGACCGCGGGGTGGGCTGCCATCGGCGACGCGACGAAGGTGCCGATCCCCGGGCGCGGATCCAGCAGCCCCTCGGCGGCCAGCTGGGCGATCGCCCGCTGCACGGTGACCGGTGACGCGCGGTGCTCGGAGACCAGCCGCCGGACCGACGGGACACGGTTTCCGGGCCGCAGCTCGCTGGTCGCGAGACGGAGAGCCCGGATAACGCGGTCCGCAGTGTTATCGTGGTCCATGAAAGACGACAATAACGTTACCCGAGGCCGCGGAGTAACGCTCGGCGCCCTTGGGGTCCTGATCTTCTCGTTCTCGCTGCCCGCCACGCGGTTCGCCGTCGACGGGCTCGCGCCGTCGGTCGTGGCGTTTGGTCGGGCGGCGGTGGCGGGCGGGATCGCGACCGCGATATTGGTGGGCATGCGAGCAAAGCGTCCGAGCGCCGCCCAGGCGCGATCGCTCGTGATCGTCGCCCTCGGTGTCGTGATCGGCTTTCCGCTGCTCTCCACGCTGGCGCTTGAGACGACGTCGGTCGGCCACGCCGCCGTGATCAACTGCGCGCTTCCGGCGATGACCGCGATCTGCGCCGTGATGCGCGCCGGCGAGCGGCCCAGTCCTTGGTTCTGGGCCGCGGCGTTGACCGGCTTGGCGACCGTCGTGGCGTTCGCCCTGATCCATGGCGGCGGCGTTGGTGTCGATGCCGGCGACGCGGAGATGCTGGCGGCCGTGGTCGTCTGTGGCCTCGGGTATGCCGAGGGCGCGGTCCTCAGTCGCACGCTTGGTGGGGCGCGGACGATCTGCTGGGCATTGGTCGTGGCGCTGCCGTTAACCGCACCGCTCGCGGTCATCCAGACGGCCTTCAGCGATCTTTCCGCCGTCGGCCTGACCGCCTGGCTCGGCCTTGGCTACGTCGTCGTGTTCAGCCAGATACTCGGCTTCTTCGCGTGGTACGCGGGGCTGGCCCGCGGGGGCGTGGCCAAGATTGGGCAGATCCAGCTGGGGCAGCCGGTGCTGACGCTGGGCTGGTCTGCGCTGCTGCTCGGAGAGCAGATCGGGCCGGCCGACATCGCCGTCGCGGTGCTCGTGCTCGCGTGCGTTGCGGTGACGCAGACCGAACGCCGACGCTCGCCGCGTCCCGGTGCCGCAGTGATGAGTTCACGAAACGCCCGCCTGCGGCGCGCTTACCGCGTCGTGTGGGTCAACCGGAGGTCGCGGTTGCGCCGGGGCCGCGAAGCCGGCTGAACTCCTCCGGTCAGTAGGCGCGCGCGAGCAGCGCGTCGACGCCGGCGGCGCTGGTGTCGTCGACGGGCTGATCGTCCTCGCGCAGCAGGCACCGGACGGAGACTCCGGCCTTGGCCAGCTGCTTCTCGCCGTCGACGTTGAGCTCGCGCCAGGCGATGCGGGCAAACCCCTCGGCGGCGGCGCCCTGCGCGTCCTCGATCGTCGTCGCGCGCCGTGTCCGTGCCTCCCGCAGCGTGGTCGCCTGGCCCAGGAGCGCGTGCTGGTCGTCGATCAGCATCTGCGGCACCCGTTCGGCGAGGACGCTCAGGGCCAGGGTCTCCTTCGAGCCCAGGGCACGGCGCGCGACGATGCCCTGCCCGGCCGCCAGATCCCGGGGGCCGAGCTCGATCCGCAACGGAACACCACGCAGTTCGTGGTCGATGATTCGCCTTCCGAGCGAGATCTCAAGCCGCCCATCGAGCTCCACCCGGATCCCGCGGCGTTGCAGGTCTTCAACGACGGTGCCGGCGGCTTGGAGCACGCCTTCCCCGGCGCGCGCGGCCATCACGACGACCTGGATCGGAGCGAGCCGCGGTGGGACGCGGAGCCCCTGATCATCGCCGTGAACCATGATCATGGCGCCGAGCAGCCGCGTCGAGACACCCCAGGATGTCTGCCAGACGTGGCGCAGCTGACCGTCGCGATCGGTGAACTGAATCCCGAAGGCGCGGGCGAAGTTCTGCCCCAGCTCGTGCGAGGTCCCCATCTGCAGGGCCTTGCCATCCCGCATGACCCCTTCGCAGGACCAGGAGATCTCCGCGCCGGCGAACTTCTCCCGCTCGGTCTTGCGCCCGCGAAAGACCGGGATCGCGAGCTCCTGGATCATCGCGTCCGCGTAGACCTCGTGGAGGATCCGCAGCGCGTAGGCGTGTGCTTCGGCTCGCGTGGTGTGCGCCGTGTGTCCTTCCTGCCACAGGAACTCCGACGTACGCAGAAAGAGCCTCGGACGCAACTCCCAGCGCACGACGTTGGCCCACTGATTGATCAGCAGGGGCAGATCGCGATAGCTGGAGATCCACCGGGCGAAGGACGAGTTGACGATCGTCTCGCTCGTCGGACGGACGACCGCCGGCTCCTCGAGCCGCTTGCCCCCGCCATGCGTGACGACCGCCAGCTCGGGGCTGAAGCCGTCGACGTGCTCGGCCTCACGGCGCAGGAACGACTCGGGAATGAGGAGCGGAAAGTATGCGTTCTGGCCCCCCGCCGCCTTGATCCGTTCGTCGATCGCCGCCTGCAGACGCTCCCAGATCGCGTATCCCCACGGCCGGATGACCATCGTTCCACGCACCGGCCCGTTCTCGGCGAGCTGCGCCTTGGCGATCACCTCCTGGTACCAGCGCGGGAAGTCCTGAGCCTGGGGTGTGAGGATCGAGGCCATCCGGTGGCGGACTCTAAGCCCCCGGCCCCGACCGCGACAGCGTGCTGGACGTGGGGCGCGCCGCCGTCATGAGCTCTCGGCGGGTGCGACCCGCGGCACCGCGGCGCGTCGACGCGCGTGAAGCGCGGTTCCGGCCGTTGCGGCCAGCAGCCCCAGCCCCGCGCACGCGGCAAGCGCAGGTCGCGCGCCGGCGATGAACGTGGGCCGCGATGCGTACGAGCCAGCGGCCGCAAACGCCGCGACCTGGATGGCCAGCCCGAAGGCGCCGCCGAGTTGGCGGATCATGCTGAGCGCGCCCGAGGCCTTGCCGGCCTGCTCGAGCGCAACCGAGGTCAGCACCGCGCTCTGGGTGGCCGGCATGGCCAGCGAGAACCCGCAACCGGAGAGGATCAGCGGCGGGACGAGCTCCCCGTAGGGCATCCCCGCTCGCGCCACCAGCGCGACCCACGTGAACGCGACCGCGTGCAGCGCGGCCCCGGCGGCGATGAAGCGCGCCTCGCCGTAGCGGGTGATCAGCCGGCCGCTGAGCGCCGGCAGGGTGAAGGTGACGGCCCCCCAGGGCATCAGCCGCAGGCCGGCGGACAGCGGCGTGTCTCCGAGCCCGGTCTGCAACAGCTGGGTCATGAAGAACAGGCCACCGAGCCCCGATCCCCACAGGAAGAAGATCGCGGCACTGCCGGCCGTGAACGAGCGCGAACGGAACAGGCTGACCGGCAGCATCGGCGCGGGCAGGCGCGACTGCACCCACACGAACGCTGCCATCACGGTCAGGCCCGCGACAAGGGCCGTGAGGATCTCGAGTGAGCCCCAACCCACCGTGTTGGCTCGCACCAGGCCCCAGACCAGCAGGAAGGAGCCCGTCGTCAGCAGGGCGGCGCCGCGAATGTCCACCGCGGCCCTCGGCCCGTGCTGCTCATCGACGCGCGCGCGGGCGAGCACGATGATCGCGATGGTCAGCGGCACGTTGAGCCAGAAGATGAACGGCCACGAGAGGCCCTGCACGACAGCGCCGCCGAGCGGTGGCCCGAGCGCCACCGCGGCGCCCGCGGCGGCAGCGAAGATCCCGAGCGCCCGCGGGCGCTCGCGCGGCGCAAAGGCGCCGGTCAACAAACCCAACGCGAGCGGCATCACGAACGCCGCGCCGGCGCCCTGCCCGGCCCGCGCGGCCACCAGCACGGCAGCATTCGGGGCCAGCGCGCAGGCGACGGACGCCGCGCCGAAGAGACCGACGCCGAGGCACAGAACGCGCCGGCGGCCGTAGCGGTCCCCCAGGGCCGCGGCGCTCATCAGCAGGACCGCGAAGCTCAGCGTGTAGGCGTTGACCGTCCACTGCACCGCGCTCAGCGACGCGCCGAGCTCATGCCGGATCGTCGGCAGCGCCGTTGTCACGACGAGTGAGTCGAGCCCCACGATGAACGACGCCGCGGCGGCGAGGACCAGGACCCAGCGTTGCTTGGACAACCTCATCACCTCCAAATCGATGGTCTGGAGGCTCTGACACGGGAGCGGGGGCGGAGGGGGCGCGACCCCTTTTGCCCCGGGGCGGTGTCCAGGGGGCAAGAATGGTCTCGACCATGACAGCGGCCCTACTGCAGCGAGCCTGCGGCGGCGATGCGGCAGCCTTCCGCGAGCTGACCGATCCCCTGCGCGGGGAGCTCGAGTTTCACTGCTACCGGATGCTCGGCAGCCGTCAGGACGCCGAGGATGTCCTGCAGGAGACGATGCTCGCCGCCTGGCGCAGCCTCAGCGGCTTCGAACGGCGCTCGAGCCTGCGGACGTGGCTGTACCGCATCGCCACCAACCGCTGCCTGAACGCGTTGCGCGACGCCTCGCGCCGGCCGCCGCTGGCGCCGAGCGCCCCGTTCCCGATGCCGGAGCCGACGCGGACCGCCGACCCGGCATGGCTTGAGCCCTATCCGGATGACCGGCTCGGCTGGCTGGCCGACACCGCACCCGGGCCGGCCGCCCGCTATGAGGCCCGGGAGGCGGTGGAGATCACCTTCATCGCCGCGCTCCAGTTGCTGTCGGGCCGCCAGCGCGCGGTGCTGATCCTCCGCGACGTGCTCGGCTTTCACGCCGAGGAGACCGCGGCGATGCTCGAGACCACGGTTGACGCGGTCAAGAGCGCGCTCAAGCGCGCTCGCGCCACCCTGGCCAAGGAGCGGCCCGAGCGACTGGCGCCCCCGGCACCCCAGTCGCCCGAGGAAGAGGCACTGCTCGCGCGCTTCGTCCAGGCGTTCCTCGCCGATGATCCCGACGGGATGGTCGCGCTGGTCACCGAGCACGCCTGGTTCCGGATGCCGCCGGCCAACCTCGAGTACCAGGGCCAGCCGAGGATCCACGCGATGCTCCGCGCGCTGGTCGACCACCGCGCCGGACAGCCGCCCCGGCTGATCGCCACTCGCGCCAACCGCCAGCCCGCGTACGGCTCCTATCGCATCGATCCCGCCTCGGGGCTGGCTCACCCCACCGGTCTGCTGCTGCTCAGCCTGACGGGCGGCCAGATCGCGGCCATCACGTGGTTCGTCGGCGTCGCCCCGCTGGCGGCGTTCGGGCTGCCGAGCGCCCCCTGCACCCCCGATCTGGTGTCAGAGGGGCAGTAACGCAAAAACGCCGGCCTCGGCCGGTCGCACCCAGGAGAACCCCATGCCCAGCTACCTGCTCAGCTTCCGCACCCCCGCCGACTACCGATCCACCGCCGACACCCAGGTCGCGTGGAACGCGTTCTTCCAGGCGATCAGCACCCACCTGCAGGACATCGGCAACCCCATCTTCAACCGCCAGGCGATCGGCGCCACCGGCCCTGACACCGTCCTCGGCGGCTACACCGTGATCAACGCCGACACGCTCGAGCAGGCGCGCGAACTGGCGGCCGGCTGTCCCCTCGGCGAGCTGGGCGGCGGCGTCGAGATCGGCGAGCTCACGCCCGTGAGCGAGACGGCCGTACCGTGACCGTCGTCGCTCACCGCTGGGAGGCGCGAGCGAAGCGGCGTGGGATTCGCAGGGCGGCGTCGAGTCCCTGATCCCACCATCCCCCGGCGCGATCGGTGGCGGTATCGATGAGCGAGCGAGCCGGCCGCGTCCACAGATAGAGCGCGGCCAGCGCGCCGATCAGCGCGCCACCGATCACGTCGGTCGGGTAATGGAAGCCGAGCGCAACCCGGCCGAACATCAGGATCACGGTGAACAGCATCACCACCGCTCCCCATCGCAGCTTGCTGCGCAGCAGGATCGCGACGGCGATCGCCGCCGCAGCGGTGGCGTGATCGCTGGGAAAGCTGGCGTCCGCTGCATGGCTGATGAACAGATGGACCTGTCCCGGGTGCGCGACGAAGGGGCGCGGGCGATCGTAGACCTCGGTGATGAGCTTGCCGACCAGAAGCGCCAGCGCGGCGCTCAAACCGGCGGCCGCCGCGGCTCGGCGGATGCTCGCGCCCGCCGCGTGGCGCGCGAGTGCGATCACGGCGACCAGCATCCCGAGAAACAGCGCCTCGGACGCCTGGACGTAGAGGAGCAGCGGATCCTCGACGACATCGTTGCGGGCCAGGAAGCTGTTCAGAGCGTGAGCGATCGACCAGTCCATGCCCCTAGGTTTTCACATGGCTTTCACATCCCTGCCCGGCTTAGCGAGATGCTCACACAGCCCTCCGGCGGCGACCGACGCGCAGTGGGCTCGCCGGCGTCGGTCGCCGCGGTCAATCTGGGCATGCTCACCGCGCTCGGTGGCTGCGAAGCCCAGCTCTATGTCCACGTCAACGCATCGCCGCCAAGAAGGTGTTCGCCGAACGCGACCTGCTCCCCGGCAACTGAGGATTGCGGTGTTCGCGCGGGTTACTCACCGGCCAGGCCGAGCCCACGCGGCGCCGAGAAGACCTCATGCAGCCGGAGAGCCGCCGCGAGCTCGGCGCTGCGGCCGGCCACGGTTCGGCCGAGAAGATGCTCGATCCCTCGCATCCGGTAGGCGACGGTTCGGTCGTTGACGCCGAGCATCGCGGCCGCGGCGGCGGCATTGAGGCCGGTGCCGAGGTAAGCCCGAAGCGTGAGCCGGAGCTGCTCGGTGCGTGCATCATCCCCGGTGAGCGGGCCGAGCTCGCGCTTGACAAACGCCCGGGCGGTCCGCGTATCGGCGAGCAGGGCTGCCTCCAGCGCGACGTCGTCGTACCGAGTCACCGGACACGGGAGGTGAGACGCGACACGGTGCGCAGCCAGCGCCTGCTCGTGTGTCTCCCGGAAACCGCGAAGCCCAAAACCGGGCTCTCCGAGGCAGAGCACGGTCCCGAACGGCGGCGAGAAGGTCGTCAACCGCCGCCACTCCCGCGTCTCAAGGGGCTTGGGGGAACCAAGCCAGGCCCACACCGTCTCGCGACTCATGGCCAGCGTGAGCGGTCGCCGGTCCAGCAGCTCCCCCAGCTCGCGGACGGCGTGCTCGGCGCCGTGGCCGTCGGCGATCAGCCCCAGGTGCTCCTGCTCTGGGTCGTAGCCGAGCTCGGCCGCGGTGACCGTGGCGCCACTCAACACATCTCTCACCAGCTGTACCCGCCGCTGGATGCTGCTGCGCAAGACGCGATCGCGTTCGGCCGAGTACTCATCGGTCACGATGGACACGACTCGGTCGATGTAGGTGAACAGGTAGCGCGACCCGATCTGGAGCGCGTTGCGGCGTTCGCGGGCTGAGATCTGCATCTCGTCGACCAGGTCCATCAGCCGCTCGAGGACGACCGCGTGGCCGATCCGATAGGTATGCAGCAGGGGCTCAAGGGCAACGCCGGCCCGAGCGGTGACCCTCGCCTCCTCCATGGCCTCACCGGGTGATGCGACCGGCGGGATGCGATCGCTCCCCAGCGCCGCGAGCACCGCTCGCACGTTGCCGTAGCAGGAGGCTCGGAGCGCCGACGCGAGTTCAGGGCGCGACTCGGCCGCGAACGTTGGCACCTCGTTGATCATGCGGGCGAACATCGTCTCGACGAGCTCGTCGGTCTCGGCCGTCAAGGTCTCAGCGAGCTTGCGCAGCGTTGCGTGAACCCCGAGCTCGCGGTTCCCTCGCCTGGAGTGCGCCTGCTCCGGCATGGCCTAACCCTAACAACGGGGAACCGATGTGGATTGGGGTTTTCGCCCATCGGGCGCTCCCCCTTTTCCGGGTTTCGCGTAGTCCGTCGGACGTTCGGCCGGCGAGGATCGTGACGCCAGTTAGACCATCGGGCGCCGACTCATCTCGCCGCCCGGTCTCAGAGGAGGAGTCAGTGAGCACAGGCACGCAGGTGATGGACGGGAACCGCACGACGCTGGAGCGAGATGCCGTAGGTGTCGGGGGAATCGTCTTTCTCGTCTTGGCAGCAGCCGCGCCGATGGCCGCCGTTGTCGGCGCGATGCCCGTCGGGGTCGCACTCGGAGACGGCGCTGGGTTCCCTGGCTCGTTCCTGGTGGCGGCGATCGTCCTGCTTCTGTTCGCGGTTGGCTATGCCGCGATGAGTCGTCACGTCACCAACGCGGGCGCGTTCTACAGCTATGTGACCCGGGGGCTTGGCCGCGACCTGGGGTCGGCCGCCGGCTATGTCGCGCTCGTGGCCTACAACGCGATGGCCATCGCCCTCAGCGCTGCCGTGGGCTACTTCGCCCACGTCACGTTCCAGAGCGAGTTCTCGATCAATCTGCCGTGGGCGGTCTGGTGGCTGATCGCCGTCGCGATCGTTGCCCTGCTCGCCTACCGGGAGATCACGCTCACCGCCCGTGCGCTCGGCGTGGCCCTCGGGTGCGAAGTGCTGATCCTGTTGGTCTTCGACGCCGCCGTTCTCGTCAACCACGGCTTCCACGGTTTCTCGACGCATGACTTCTCGCCATCGACCGTCTTCTCGGGCGCCGTCGGAGTGGCGCTGACCTATGCGTTCGCGTCGTTCGTGGGGTTCGAAGCGACCGCCATCTATGGGGAGGAAGCGCGCAACCCCCACCGCACCGTCGCCCGAGCGACCTACATCGCGTTGGCCATCATCGCGGTCTTCTACACGCTGACGACCTGGGCGGCGGTCTCGTCGTATGGAGCCAGTCACGCCCAGGCCGCGGCCGCCAAAGACCCGAGTTCGTTCGTGTTCGCGGCCAACCTTCACGAGGTCGGCAAATTCACGACCGATGTCATGCAGGTGCTCGTCGTGACGTCGATCTTCGCCGGCTTCCTCGCCTTTCATCAGGCCGCGAGCCGTTACATGTTTGCCCTCAGCCGAGACGGGCTGCTTCCCCGCCAGGTGGGGAGAGTTCATCCCGTCCATCGCTCCCCGTTCGTCGCCAGCATCATTCAGATCCTGCTTGTGGTGCTCGTGGTCGGCCTCCTCGGACTGGCCGGCGAGGACCCCTACCTGCAGATCTCGGTTCCGATCCTCGGGTTCGGGACGCTCGGGGTCATCCTGCTCCAGGCCAGCGCGTCCGTGTCGGTCGTCGCGTTCTTCCGCCGCCGCCAGGACCCGCGTGCGTGGACAACGCTCGTTGCTCCCGCGCTGGGAAGCGCCGGGCTGACCGGTTCGGCCATCCTCGTCTGCATCAACTTTGGGGCCTTGACCACGTCGACCTCGACGCTGGTGAAGCTCCTGCCCTGGCTCTATCTGCTCGCGGCCGCCGTCGGGGGCACCGTCGCCATCTGGCTTCGGCGCTCGAGGCCCCACCTCTATCGCCAGATGGCCGCAAACCACGGAGTCGCCGAGGCACTGGGGGGATTGGCGCCCCTCGAGGTCTCCGAACGCCTCGGCGTCTGAGGGCCCCACCGCGTCGGCGCCCGTCTCACCGCAACCGAAAAGAGAGTCGATATGCAAGCCGTTGACTGCGTCGTCGTCGGGGCCGGGCTCGCGGGGATCACCGCGGCGCGGCTCCTGCAGAAGCAGGGGTGCTCGGTCCGGGTGCTCGAAGCTCGCGACCGCGTTGGGGGGCGCACGCTCAACCACACCTTCTCCGACGGGACGATCGTCGAGCTCGGCGGCCAGTGGGTCGGGCCCACGCAGGACCGTGTGCTTGCTCTGGCTCGCGACTTGGGAGTTGACACGTTCCCCACCTACGAGGCCGGGGATCATCTGGCCGGCGTCGACGGCGGGGTCCGCCGCTGGACGGGCGAGACGTTTGGCCTTGACGAGGACGCCCTCATCGACGTCGGCGAGACGCAGGCCGCGCTCGAGGCGCTTGCCGTTACGGTCCCCCTCGCCGCCCCCTGGGAGACCCCGAACGCCGCTGAGCTCGATGGTCAGACCCTCGGATCCTGGCTGGGCTCACGCATGCGCACCGCGCAGGGCCTGGCCTTCTTTCGCATGCTCGTTCCGGCGCTCTTCTCCGCCCAGGCGGATCAGATGTCCCTCTTGCACTTCCTCTTCTACATCCACTCTGGCGGTTTGCTCGACATGCTCGTGGCGACCGCCGGGGGTGCCCAGGACAGCCGGTTGGTCGGCGGCAGCCAACGGCTTGCCATCCGTGGAGCGCAGGAGCTCGGCGACGCGGTCCGCCTCAATTGTCCGGTCCATCTGATCCACCAAGGCGAGGGGGGGGTGGAGGTGACCCACGGGCAGGGCAGCGTACGTGCCGAGCGCGTCATCGTTGCCGTGCCGCCTGCGCTTGCCGGCCGCATTCGCTACTCGCCCATCGTTTCGGGCCTGCGGGACCACCTCACCCAGCAGGTGCCGATGGGGTGCGTCATCAAGGTCCAGGTCCGCTACCCGGAGGCGTTCTGGCGTCATGCCGGCCTGTCGGGCTTCGTGCTCAGTCTTGAGGATCCCATGAGCGTGATATTCGATAACAGCCCCCGTGACGGCCGCTGCGGCGTCTTGCTGGGATTCTTCGAAGGCGAGCACGCGACCGCCGCCGCGCTGCTGGCCGCCGAGGAACGCCGCGAGCTCGTGCTCGGTTGTCTGGCGAAGTTCTTCGGCGAGGAGGCTCTCCGGCCCAGCGAATGCATCGAGCAGGATTGGGCGGCGGAGGAATTCTCGCGCGGCTGCTACGGCGGACGGATGGGCACAGGGGTATGGACGCGCTATGCGCGTGCCCTGCGTGAACCCGTCGGTCGCATCCACTGGGCCGGTACCGAGACATCCGACATCTGGAACGGGTACATGGATGGCGCCGTCCGGTCCGGTGAACGGGCCGCCCACGAGACGCTCCGGAGCTTGGCTTCCGCGCCGGCGGCGGCGTGACGATCTCCGACGCCACCGAGCGCGCGACCACCGAGACGCTGGCTGCGAGCGCGAAGCGCACAAATGCAACAAAGCTGTTACATTAACGCATCATGCATGCTCACGACCCAGGCGAGGCGACACCTGACTTCTTGCCCGCCACAGGATCGGGTCGGGCCCTGAAGCGGTACGACGCGGTCCTCGCTCTCACGATGCGCGAGCGGACCTTCCGCTCGCGGCTGATCGCCCAGCTGCTGGCAGACCCGCCGGGCGAACGGCCGCTGAAGGTGGCTGACGTCGGCTGTGGCACCGGCACCCTGGCTATCGCACTGGCCGAGTCAGGCGCTCAAATCACCGCGATCGATGCTGATCCGCGGATCCTCGAACTGGCCCGAGCCAAGCCCGGAGCGACCGCTGTGCGCTGGACCCGCGCGCGGACAGAGGCCCTCCCGCTCGAGGACTGTTCCGTCGACCGGGTCGTCTTCTCGCTGGTGCTGCATCACCTTGCCGACGCGACCAAACGCTCGGCCCTGGCCGAAGCCGTTCGCGTCCTGCGCTGCAGAGGACGCGTGCACATCGCCGACTGGGGCCCACCTGGAGACCCGATCATGCGCGCGGCCTTCGCGAACCTGCAACGCGTCGACGGCCGCGGCACGACGCAGAGCTTGGCTGACGGCGGCCTCCCGTCCCTGCTCGTCAAGGCCGGCTTCGCGGACGTCGCGATGAGAGACCGCCTGCGCACCGGCTGGGGCAGACTCGAGCTGTGGACAGCGGCAAAGCCGAACACCGACCCAAAGGCACTCACATGATCGATCAGGCATCGACGCCCCGAGTGGATGGTCTCATGCTCTCCGGGCTGACCGAACTGGCCCTCGGCGCGCTGACGGGCTGGCCGTATGCCCTGGCGATCGCCGACCCGGATCGCGCGAGGCGGCTTGGGATCCGCTCGGTGGGCCGCCTGCGCCAGTGGCACCTTGATCTCATCGCTCTCGGCAGCATCTCGGTCCTGGCGAGCCTCGCCATTCCCAACCGCCCCAAGCGCACATCGGCAACGCTCACCCTCGGTAGCTGGACAAACGCGATGAGCTTCGGTGTCCTCGTCCTCCGTCCAGGCCTCAGCGACCATCCCGTCTACCGCGCCGGCGTGGGCGGATCGTTCGCAATCACCTCGGCCGGATTCGTCGGCCTGACCCGCGAAGGCTGGCGTCGGTGGAAACGGGACCGCTGACCCGGCACCGCCGTGCTCCGCGGGTTGACGCTCCCGCCGTCCACTACGTGGAACGCTCTGGTCCGGCCGGTTGGGACCGGCGGCGCGCGCTCGTGCTCGTGCATGGGCTCGGCGGCCGGTGGCAGCACTACGAACCCGCCTCACTCGAGCTTGCCGAGCACGTCCGCGTGCTGGCCGTCGATCTACCCGGCTTCGGCTTGAGCGCGCTGCCAGGTCAGCCCATGTCCCTTGACGAGCACGTCGATGCCGTCGCCGACGTCTGCCGCGATGCCGGCGTCGAGCAGCTGATCCTGGCCGGTCACTCGATGGGCGGTCCGCTGGCGATGCGGTTCGCTCAGCGTCATCCGGGCTGGGCGTCGGCGCTCGTGCTCGTGTGCGGCACAGTCCAGACCTTCCAGCAAACGCTCGCCGGCCGCATCCGTCCCTGGCTGCGGGCCCCACGCACCGCCACCGCTACCGTGGCCGAGCTCGCTCTCACCTCGGTCACGGTCCCGCGTGCCCTGCACGGCCTCCTCGCCCGGAACCTGACCTTGCGACGGCTGATCCTCTGGCCCTTCGTGGATCAGTCCTCGGCGCTGCCCACGCCATACGCCGCTGCGCTCATCGGAGGGAGCGGTGCACGCGGATCGCTGCCCACTGCCCGGGCGCTCGCCCGGATCACCGGCTGGGAGCGTCCGGAATACGACCTCCCGCCCACGTACGCCATCAACGGCGCACGCGACCGCATCGCGCCCCTCAGCGACCTTCGACGGTTCCCCGTGCCATTCGAACGCGCGACCGTCCTGCCCGCCGGTCATATGGTCATGCTCGAGTCGCGGCAGGGGTTTGCCAGAGAGCTCATCCGCATCACCCGCGACACGTGGGCCTAATACACGATGGTCAGAGGGTTGATCATGCGCGTGGGCTCTCATCATCATGGGAATATGAGAGCAACTTTCATTTGGGTGTTACTATCATTACATGGCATCGTCGACTCACCCACCGGGCACGTCGGGTCGCTGGTGGGCTCTGGGCGGATTGAGCCTCGCGGTGCTCGCCGTGGGTCTGGACGCCACCCTGCTCAGCGTCGCGCTGCCCACCCTGGCGCGGAGCCTTCGGGCGTCGGAATCCGACCTGCAGTGGTTCTCCTCGGGATACCTTCTCGTCCTGGCGGCGGCGATGCTGCCCGCCGGCGTGTTGGGCGACCGCTACGGACGCAAGCGGCTGCTGATCGTCGCCCTGGGTGCATTCGCCGTCGGGTCAGCCGCTTCGGCCGCCGCGGTGACCGCGGGAGAGTTCATCGCCGCGCGCGTACTCCTCGGCATCGCCGGCGCGGGGGTGATCGTGATGGCGCTCGCCGTGCTGGCCGTGCTGTTCTCAGAACAAGAGCGGCCCAAGGCGGTGGGCGTGTGGGCGGCGGCGAACTTCCTCGCGCTGCCGCTCGGCCCGATCTTCGGCGGGTGGCTGCTGACCCACTTCTGGTGGGGCTGGGCCTTCCTGGTCAATATCCCCGTCGCGGGGGTCGGCATGCTGGCGACCGCGGTGCTCGTCCCCGAGTCACGCGCGCTGCGCCGTCCCCGGTTGGACGGTGTCGGGATGCTCGCATCGGTCGCAGGCCTCGTCGCCCTCACCTATGGGCTGATCCGCGCCGGCCAGCACGGGTGGGGCAGCACCGGCGCGGTCGCGCTGATCGCCGCCGGCGTCGCCCTTCTCGGTGCGTTGATGACCTGGGAGCGCAGGCTCGGTCGGCGCGGGGGTGAGCCGCTCATCGACCCCGCTCTGTCCGACTCGCGTGCCTTCGTCTGGGGTGTGCTTCTGGCCGCTCTGGCCGGCGTCGCCATGATCGGCGTGCTGTTCACGATGCCGCAGTACTTTCAAGGCGTGCGCGGCACGAACGCCATGGGTTCCGGCGTGCGCCTGCTGCCCCTCGTCGGCGGTCTGATCGTCGGTGCCCTGCCCGCCGAGGGTCTGGCGCACCGACTCGGCGCCAAGGCGGTCGTGGGCGCCGGCTTCGCCCTGCTGACCGCGGGCCTGGCCATCGGCAGTACGACCAGCCTGCGCTCCAGCGGCTGGTTCGGGGCGGGCTGGATGGCGTTGGCCGGCGTCGGCCTCGGTCTGGCCTTCGCCACCTCCGCGTCAGCGGCCGTCGCGGAGCTGCCCGAGGAGAAGAGCGGTGTCGGAGCGGCCGTCATGCAGGCGCTGCAGAAGACCGGCGGCCCGTTCGGAGCGGCCATCCTCGGCAGCGTGCTCAGCGCCGGCTACCTCGCCCGTCTGCACCTCGCCGCGCTGCCGCCGGCCGTCGCGCACGTCGCTCGTGAGAGCGTCTTCGGTGCCGTCGCCGTCGCCACGCACCTGGGGGATCCTCGGCTCCTGCACACAGCGCGCGCCGCCTTCGTGCACGGGATGGACCAGGCGCTGTTGGTCTCGGCGGTCATCGGCCTCGCGGGCGCCGTGCTCGCCGCCATCTTCCTACCGGCCGGGACGAGCAGTCCGTCCCCCGCCGGCCGGCCCGAGGCGGCGCCCGGTGTCGCAACCGGCTGACGCACGCCCCGGCCTGCGAGAGCGCAAGAAGGCCAAGACGCGGGCGGCGATCCAGGCTCACGCGTTGCGGCTCTTCTCGATACAGGGCTATCAGGCGACCACGGTCGAGCAGATCGCCGAGGCGGCCGAGGTCTCGCCGAGCACCTTCTTCCGCTACTTCCCGACCAAGGAAGAGGTCGTGATGCACGACCGCTATGACCCGCTCCTGCTCGCGGCCTTCCACGCGCAGCCGCGCGAGCTCACTCCGGTCCAGGCGCTGCGGCGCGCGCTGGCCGAGGTCCTCGGCCGGCTTCCGGCCGACGATCTGAAGCTCGAGCAGACGCGCGGCCGGCTCATCTTCACGGTCCCCGAGCTCCGCGGCCGCTTCATGGACCAGATCGCCGACACCATTCAGATCCTCACGGAGGCGATCGCCGAGCGCATGGGCCGCGACCCCAGCGAGTTCGCCGTGCGCAACTTCGCCGGGGCGCTGGTCGGGATCTCGCTCGCCGCGGTCAACGACCTCACGGGCGACCCCGAAGCCGACTATCTCGCCGCGTTTGACCGCGGGCTCGAGCATCTGGAGGCGGGGTTGCCGCTCGACCCCGAGCCGCCCGCGCGTCAGTGAACGCGGGGCCGTGCGGAATCAGCGCCGCCCCGCCTGCCGAGGCGGCCATGACCCCGACAGCGGGGCACGGCTCGACGGCGCAGGCGGATGGTCAGGCCGGGTTTCGGGCGGGTGTCACATTCTGCGCGCCTCCCTCGTCGGTTACGTAGAAACAGAAATCGTGACCCGAGCCGCCGGCGGACGCCGTCACGGCTCGGAGGAGGACAAGCGATGTCCCGAAAATGGTGGACGCTCGGTGCCGTGAGCACGGGCATCTTCATGCTGTTGCTGGATGTGACGATCGTGAATGTGGCGCTCCCGGACATCCAGCGGACGTTTCACGCCCCGCTCTCGGACCTGCAGTGGACCATTGATGCCTATGCCCTGAGCCTGGCCGCCTTCCTTCTCACCGGGGGGGCACTGGCTGACCAGTTCGGCCGCAGGCGCCTGTTCGCGATCGGCCTGGCGATCTTCACGCTCGGGTCTGCGTTGTGCGGGCTGGCGAGCGGCTCGCTGTTCTTGATCCTGGCGCGAGCGGGCCAGGGCATCGGCGGCGCGATCGTGTACGCCACCTCGCTGGCGCTGATCGCGCAGGCGTTTCCCATCGGCCGCGAGCGAGCGGTCGCCTTCGGCATCGCCGGGGCGATCACGGGCGTCGCGATCGCCGTCGGACCGGTGCTCGGCGGTGTCCTGACGAGCGGAATCTCTTGGCGCTGGATCTTCTTCGTCAACCTGCCCACCGGGGTGCTCGCCCTGATCGTCACGATGACCAAGGTGCAGGAGTCGCGCAGCCCGATCGCACGACGGCCGGACTTCCTCGGGTTCCTGACCTTTGGGGGCGGCCTCATCGCCCTCACCTATGGGCTGATCCGCAGCAACCCCGACGGGTGGACGTCGGCGACGGTGATCGGATCCCTAGCCGCGGCCACGGCGCTGCTCGTGGCGTTCGTGGTCGTCGAGCGGCGGCAGCGCTTGCCGATGTTCGACCTCGGGCTGCTGCGCGTTCCGACGTTCGTCGGCGGCTTGGCGGCGGCGCTGGCGCTCAGCGGCTCGCTGTTCTCGGTCGTGACCTATCTCATTCTCTATTTCCAGCAGGCGCTTCACCTTTCCGCCGCGCAGACGGGCGTCCGCTTCCTGCCTCTGACCGTGGCGATCTTCGTCGCCTCGGCCATCGCCGGACGGGTGAGCGATCGCGTCCCCACGCGCTGGCTGATCGCCCCCGGCTTCGCGCTGGTCGGCACCGGGCTGATGCTGATGCGGGGCATCTCCACCGGCTCGACATGGACGCACCTGCTGAGTGGGATGATCGTCGCTGGGGTCGGCGCCGGCATGGTGAGCGTTCCGCTGGCCGCGACCGCGGTGGGGGTCGTCGAGCCAGCGCGCGCGGGAATGGCGTCCGGGATCAACACGACGTTCCGTCAGGTTGGTACGGCGACCGGGGTCGCCACCTTGGGCTCGATCTTTGCCAGCCATATCCGGGCCAGCGTGAGCCATGCGCTGTCCCCCGGAATGACGCCGCACGTCGCGGGTATCGCGCACGCGGCGGCCAGTGGCCGTCTCGGTGCCGCGGTCACGGCGGCGAGCCCCTCGGCGCGCCTGGCGATCACCCATGCGGGCCGGGCCGGGTTCGTCGACGGGCTCAACGTGATCCTGCTGATCGGAGCCGGCGTCGCGGTCGTGGCCGCGCTGGTGACGGTGCTCACGGTCCGGGAACGCGATCTCGTCCAACCGACGCACGAACCGAGGCCTGCCGCCACGGGCCTGGCCGAGAGCGCGCCGGCGGCGGCATGAGGAGGGGGCAGCGACGGTATGACCGCAAAACGACCCGAGAGCAGCGACGACATGCCCGAAGAACGCCCAGAGCACAGCCACGCGTGGGAGGCCGAGCAGTTCGAGCGGGCACGCCCCCAGCTGCTGGCGGTCGCGTACCGGATGCTCGGCTCTCTCAGCGAGGCCGAGGATGCCGTGCAGGAGGCGTGGGTGCGATTGACCCGCGCGCGCGAGGCGAACATCGACAACCTCGCGGCCTGGCTGACCACGGTGGTGGGACGCGTGAGCATTGACATGCTCCGCGCTCGCCACGCCCGCCGACAGGAGCCGTATGAGCTGTACGTGCCCGACCCGATCATCGCCGCCGCCGATGGGGTCGACCCCGAGCGCGAGGCGCTGATCGCTGACTCGGTCGGACTCGCGCTGCTCATCGTGCTCGACACGCTGGCCCCGGCGGAACGGCTCGCGTTCGTGCTGCACGACATCTTCGACGTGCCGTTCGACCAGATCGCACCGATCATCGACCGCTCACCGCAGGCGACACGCCAAATCGCCAGCCGTGCGCGTCGCCGAGTCCGAACGACACAACCCCCGGAGATGGACATCGGCTCACAGTGGCGGCTTGTCGATGCGTTCCTCGCCGCGGCCCGCGACGGCGACTTCGGGGCGCTGCTCGACGTACTGGATCCCGATGTCATCCGTCGCGTCGATGCCGGACCGGCGGGCCCGGAAGTCCCGCCCATCCTCCGCGGCGCGCACGCCGTCGCCTCGGGCGCGCGGGCGTTCGCTCGGCTCGGGCATCGCGAGCAACGGGCGCTGGTCAACGGCGCGCCCGGGATCGTGACCCTCGTCGACGGCCGGCCCTACACGGTCCTCGGGTTCACCTTCGCGCACGGCAGGATCACCGAGATCAACGTCCTCGCCGATCCCGAGCGACTCCGCAAGCTGGATCTCACCTCGCTCATCGGGTAGCGACCCCAGCCTTGTTCGCGTGTCACGCGGCGACCACGAGCCCGCCCAGCGGGTGTCGGCGCATGCGCCGAGCCTCATCCATGTCAACGTCAGGAGGAATCCCAGTGTCAGCTCCAGAAACCATCACCGGTGAGGGCATCAGCGGCCATTGGCAGCTTGACCCACAGCGGTCGAAGATCCGTTTTCAGGTGAAGTTGCTGTGGGGCCTGACCACGGTCAGCGGCGAGTTCACCGACTACCGCGGACACCTTGACCTCGGTGCCGACCCCTCAATCGAGCTTGAGATCGAGGCCGCCAGCCTCCAGACCGGGAACCGTCGGCGCGACAGGCACCTCCGCTCGAAGACCTTCTTCGGCGTCGAGGAGTACCCCCACGTGCGGTTCGTCTCCGATTCCGTGCAGCCGGGGCCCGATGGGCTCACGGTGCGCGGGCGGCTGTCGGCTCGCGGGCACTCGGTCGTGCTCGAGCTCGAGGCGGAGGTGCGCCGGCGCGATGGCGAGCTTGAGATCGAGGTGTCGACCGGCGTCGACCGCCGGGAGCTGGGGATGACCTACAGCCCGCTGGGAATGATCGCGCCGCGTAGCGAGCTGTTCGTCAATGCCCGCCTCGTCGCGGACGTCTCGCGCCCGGCCGGATCGCTTGAGGGCGTGCCCACGTAGGCCGGCTTCGTCGCCACGAGCGCGCGCCCGTGCTGATAGCGCGGCGCCGTGGCCTGAAGGATCAGGGCGCCGGTCGGCCCGCGACGAGCAGGCCGTGGAGCACGGGGTCGAGGGTCGCGGTGCGCGCCCGGCGCGGATTCCAGGCATGGCCCGCGCGGAGGTGGACGTAGGTCCAGCCGACCATGTTGAACAGAACCGTGGCGGTCTGGACCGGGTCGACCTCACGCAGCGTCCCGTCGGCGATGCCATCGCGCAGCAAACGCTCCAGCGGTTCGGTGAACACGGTGCGTGTGAGCGCCTCGGGCTGGTCGGAGCGGTGGAACAGGGCGTCGTTGTGCGCGCGCATCGCCAGCAGCAGCCCGATGTGGTCCTCGGCCGCGTCACACAGGGCGTGCAGAGCGATCGCGAGCCGCTGCGCGCCGGTGCCGTCGGTGGTCAGGGCCGGCCAGAGCCGGCGGCGGTAGTCCTCGGTCGCCTGAGTGATGAGCGCCTCCAACAGCCCGTCCTTGGTGATCCCGCGGCGGTGCAGCGTGACCCGCGAGAGGCCGGCCTCGGCGGCGATCCGCTCGAGCGTGGCGCCGGTGTAGCCGTGGCGCTCGAAGGCGCGCCGGGCGGCGTTGAGCAGGGCCGGGTTCGCGGAGTCGTTCGCCATCGGACCAGCGTACAGACCTCTGCCACCGATGCAACAACTATGTTACACTGACGCAGCATTAGCGATACATGGAGGACGCGATGACGAGATCCCTGCTGCGCTGGACGTACCCGTGGCTCATGCTGATCGGGTTCAACGGGCTTGCCATCGTGGCAATCACGCGTGGGGCTCCGCACGTGGTCTTGGCCGGGCTGCTGATCGTCGCGATTGGCGTCTCGTTTGCGGTGGAGCGGCTCATTCCGTACGAGCCGGACTGGAACCTGCCCCACGACGACGTCGATCGCGACGTGCTGCACGCGCTGGTCAACGAGACCCTCGCGCTCGGCTCGGTCATCGCCCTGCCCGGGCTCGCGCGGGTGGCCACGATCACCGATGTCTGGCCGCACCATCTCCCGTTCGTCGTTCAGGTTCTGGGGACGGTCCTGGTGTTCGACTTCGGGATCACCGTCGCTCACTGGTTGAGCCACCGTTGGGGCCCGCTCTGGCGCCTGCATGCCGTCCACCATTCGGTCAAGCGGGCGTACGGCTTCAACGGGTTGATGAAGCATCCGTTGCACCAGGCGGTGGAACTGTCCTTCGGGGTCGGGCCGCTGCTCGTGATCGGGCTCCCGCAGGAGGTCGCGTGGGCGCTGGCCTTCGCGGTCGCGGTCCAACTGCTGATGCAGCATTCGAACGCCGATTACCGTGTCGGCGCGCTGCGCGGCTGGCTGTCCCTCAACGAAGGACACCGCTTTCACCATCTCAAGTGGGCGGGTGTCGGCGACGTCAACTTCGGATTGTTCACGCTGATCTACGACCGGCTGCTGCTCAAGACGTTCTCCTATAACCCGGCCAAGCGGTTCACCAGCGATGACCTGGGGATTGGCAAGCAGCCCGACTTCCCCGCCGGCTACCGGCAACAGCTCGCCGCGCCATTTCGCACTCAGCGTCCGTCGCAGGGTTAGACAAGCCGGCGGCGCTAACGTGTGGCCATGGCCTCCGAACCGGCGCAGCGCACCGAGGCGTCCGCGGCGCAGATCGACGCGCGGATCGCCGAGCGCGAGGAGATCGACGCGCCCGCGCTCACGGCGCTGATCCGCGTCGCGGTCGCGCACCCCGCGGGCTGACCCCGCCCGTGCGGACCGGTGCCCTCTGACGCGCACCCGAGGCCGGCGGACGAGGGTCCGCGACCCGATGACGCCGATTACGCGCGGCTGGCTCGGTTGCGGGCCGGCATCCGCGGCTACCTGGCCTGGGCCGAGCGCCTGGCCGCCGATCACGGCCTGACGCCGGCGCAGGTGCAGCTCGCGCTCGCCGTCCGCGCCGATCCGTCGCCGGCGGGGCCCACTCTGACCGACCTCGCGCAGACGCTCCTGCTGCGTCACCACAGCGTCGTCGGTCTCGTCGACCGGGCCGAGAGGGCCGGGCTGGTCACCCGCGTTCGCGATGAGGTGACGCTCAGCCGGGTGCACGTCCGCCTCACCACGGCCGGCGCCACGGCCCTGGACGCGATCGCCGCGGGTCATCTCGAGTGGCTCGCGCGCACCGGAGAGGAGCAGGCGGCCCTCTGGGATTCGTTCGCCCGCCATGGGGGCCGGGAGGCGTAGCCGGCCTTATATCGTGACGCGATATCGTCTCGCGACGTGGATGCGGCGGACGCGCACGGAAGCGGCGAGCTCTCTGAGCCCGCGGGCAGAACCCCCGGGCAGCGCGAGCGCGTCGCCCACCTCGGCGACTTCACGCTGACCCCGCGCGTGTTGACCATCTCCGCCTGGGCGGTGGTGGTCGGGGCGGCCGGCGCGGTGGCCGCGTTCGGGCTCCTGCGCCTGATCGGACTGCTGACCAACCTCGTGTTCGCCCAGCGCGTCAGCACCGCGCTGGTGGCGCCGGGCGCCGCTCACCCCGGGCCGCTGCTGATCCTGTTCGCACCCATCGGCGGCGGCCTGCTCGTCGGACTGATGGCCCGCTTCGGGTCCGAGAAGATCCGCGGCCACGGCATGCCCGAGGCGATCGAGGCGATCCTCACGCGCGGCAGCCGGGTCGAGCCGCGGGTGGCCATCCTCAAGCCGATCTCCGCGGCGATCAGCATCGGCAGCGGCGGCCCGTTCGGGGCCGAGGGACCGATCATCATGACCGGCGGCGCGGTGGGATCGATCCTGGCCCAGAGCCTTCACCTGACCGCCGGAGAGCGCCGGGCGCTGCTGGTCACCGGCGCGGCCGCGGGGATGACCGCCACCTTCAACGCGCCGCTGGCCTCGATTCTGCTCGCCGTCGAGCTGCTGCTGTTCGAGTTCAGGCCCCGCAGCTTCATCCCCGTCGTCTGCGGCGTGGTCACCAGCACCCTGCTGCGGGGTTTGCTGCTGGGACACCACGCGCTGTTCGCGATGTCGCTCGCGCATCTTCACCTGACCGCCTCAGATCAGCTGCTGTGCGTCGTCACCGGCGCGGTGGGCGGGCTGCTCGCCGTCGCCGCGACCGGGCTGGTGTATGCCTCGGAGGACGCCTTCGGCCGCCTGCCCCTGCACTGGATGTGGTGGCCGGCCATCGGTGGGCTGATCATCGGGCTCGGCGGCCTGGTCGAGCCGCAGGCCCTGGGCGTCGGTTACAACGTGATCGACGAGCTGCTCACCGGCCGGGCCGGCCTGTCGCTGATCCTCGGCATCCTCGTCGTCAAGACCCTGATCTGGAGCCTCTCGCTCGGCTCGGGAACCTCGGGCGGCGTGCTGGCCCCCGTGTTCATGATCGGGGGGGCGCTCGGCGCGCTGGAGAGCCAGATCCTGCCCCACGTCGTCCCCGGCTTCTGGGCGCTCGCGGGCCTGGCCGCCGTGGTGGGGGGCGTGATGCGCTCTCCGCTGACCGGAGTCATCTTTCCGCTGGAGCTCACGCACGCGTGGCCGCTGGGCCTTGCCCTGCTGATCGCCTCCACCGCGGCGTACACCGTCTCGGCGCTGATCCTCAAGCGATCCGTGCTCACCGAGAAGATCGCGCGCCGGGGGCTGCACATCTCGCGCGAGTACGCGGTCGATCCGCTCGAGGTCCTGCTCGTCGATGAGGTGATGTCACCCCGTCCGACGACAGGCCTCGGCGGGGAGCCCCTGACGGCGCTGCGCGACCGCGCCGACCTGCAGCGTCAGTGGCTGTATCCCGTCGTGGACGGCGAGGGTGCCCTGATCGGCGTGATCCCGCGCAGCCGCCTGTCCGATCTCAACGGAGACGGCCACGAGCCGGCCGCCGCGATCGCCGCTCCCGCCCGGCTGACCACCTACCCCGATGCGACGCTGCGCGAGCTCGCGCGCCGGTTCGCCGATGCCCACGTGACGACGGCCATCGTCGTCTCGCGTGAGGCGCCCGAGGCGGTGGTCGGCGTGGTCACGGTCGAGGACCTGCTCACCGCGCACCTGCGAGACCTCGTCCACGAGCGCCACCGTGAGCGGATCCTGACCCCGCGCGGCCTGCCCCGGGCGCTGTGGCGCTGACGGCGGGTGCCGCGCGCGCGTCTGCCACCCTTGGCCGGTGATCGTCCGCCCCGCCGCCGAGCTGGACCGGGTCGCGTTGCTCGAGCTGTTCAACGCGAGCTACTCGGACTACCTCGTCCCGATGCGCATGCGCGCCGCCGACCTGGAGGAGCACCTGGATCTCAACGGCATCGACCTGCGCGCCTCGCGGGTGGTGCACGGCGAAGGACCCGCCGCCTTCGCGCTCGTCGGCCGCCGCGACGACCGGGCCTGGATCGGCGGGATGGGCACGCACCCCGACCACCGCCGGCGGGGTCTGGGCGAGGCGGCGCTGCGCGCCGCGGTCACGGCGGCACGGGGGGAGGGGTGCGGGGAGGTGCGCCTGGAGGTGGTCGAGGGCAATGACCGCGCGATCGCGCTCTACGCCAAGCTGGGCTTCACGCGCGTGCGTGAACTGGTCGTCGCGCAGCTGGACCCGGGGGACGGCTCGTCCACCCCCGTCGCCGCCGGCGGCACCGTGATGCAGGTGGGCGACCGCGACGCCGAGCGCTGGGTGACCGGCCACCGGGAAGGGCCTGAGCCGTGGCAACGCGCGGGGGCGGTGCTCGAGCGGCTCCGTGAGCGCGGGACGGCGCTGCGGGGCATCGCGCTGCGGCGCGACGGGACGACGGCCGCGGCGGCGGTGCTGCGCGATCAGGACGAGATCACCGGCGTGCTGCAGATCGCCGCCGAGGATGCCGTGGCCGCGGCGGGGCTGCTGCGGGCAGCGGTCAGGCCCGAGCGCCCGGTGAGGCTGGTCAACGTGCCCGACGGTGATCCGGCTGCCGCGGCGCTGCAACGGCTCGGCGCGCATATCGTCGCGCGCCAGTACGAGATGCGGCTGACCGAGCCGCCGGCGACCTAG
>DASSZP010000089.1:0-48035 GCA_035713465.1 Solirubrobacteraceae bacterium
CAAGATCACCTTCGGGCCGCACCAGACCGCGGCCGTCCTGATCGGCGATGCCAACGTATCTGACAGCGGCAACGACACGATTGAACTCCGACGGTACGGCGAGCGGTGGCTGATCGACGTTGGCTGAACTCTTGGTCCGGAGGACTGCTCGAACTGCTCCCTTGCCGTCGCCGCGGCGGTATGCAGCAGGCAGCGGCATCACCGTTCCTAGGGCGCCAGTCCAGAAGCGGAATGGGCCGGTGCCCGGCTGCTGCTTGTCGCCCTGAGACGCAGTCAAAGAAGCAGCGTTCGCTGCGCAGGTAGGAAGAGACGTTTGCGCGTATGAAGCGGCCATTTCTCGCGGTCTACGACTATGGACAAGGGGGCCTTTGGGCATACGTGTGGGCTAAATCCGCTGAGCAAGTCGAGGCGGAGCTCGATGCGAAGGTTGTGGAGCAGCTTCCCAGCTGGCTGAACGGTCACCGGCCGGGCGTGGTCTCGTTCGATATCGACGACCCTGCACCCAACTCACTCCCGAAACGAGGAGCCGGCGGCGACTCTCAGTAGCTGCCGTCCGACGATCACCGTCGTTCGTCGCTTTCGGATCGGGAGAGACGGAGCAGTCAGTCGCCAAGGGGCCGACGCTGCTCCGTTCACGAAGCGGCGGTACTAATTCTTCGTCTGCAATGGCGCCGATCGGCTTCTCCTTGCCGCCGTGAGCAGCCACGAGGCTGGGACGCGATGAAAGCCAACGAGCTGGCTGGCGGTGACCCGTAGGCGACCACCTTTCGCCAGTCAACAGCGCTCCTCGTCGCCTGCGTCCTCCTGTCTCAAAGCAAGTCAATACGAGCGCGGTCCGGACTCTGGGCGACGCATCGTCCAAGTCGCAGAGTCCGGCCTCGACTGACAGCAGCCGGCAGGTTGCACCACCGCGCTCGCGCGGCCGCGCTCGTTCAGGCCTTCAGGGACGCGCTCACTGCAAACGGGTGTCTCTTAATCCCAAGGTTGCAGGTCCGATTCCTCCACGGCCCATCGCAGAAGCCCCGTCGCCACGGGGCTTTTGTCGTTTCCGGGGGAGCGACACGATCATGCGTCGCGGCGGTCAACGCGCTGGGCGGTCCGGCAGGGAATCGAGCGCGTGGCCGGCGGGGCTGGCGCGTCGCACGAGGTAGATCGCGACTGACAGCGCGAGCGTGAGGACGCCGAGCAGCCCGAGTTCGAGCAGCTGATTGGTGAGCGCGCGTCCCCCCGGCGCCTGACGCTCCAACTCGGCGGTGACGATGAGAATCCGTCTCACCACGGCGATCAGGCCTACGAACAGGAATGGCTCCACGACGATTTCGCCTCGCAGCACGACGAACCGCAGGGTGTGCAGCAGTTCGGCCACGATCAGAGTCAGGAGGATGTGGTCGAGCAGGACAACGCCGATATTGACGGCGCTTTGATGCGTCCGGATCGAGCTGACGAGGCCACTGACGGTCCCCACCAGCACCACGGTTGCGGCGGCGAGCAGCAACAGCCCAACCGTGATGTAGAGCGCCTCCTCGCTCCAGGCGAGAGCGTCGCGAACCACCTTGCTGAGCCGGGGAGCCAGATCGCCGGGACCGGGCTCCGGCGTCGGCTCGGTCATCCGAGTCGATCGAGTTCGACGCTCATGGCAGGGAACATCTCACACCTGGGTCTGCAACGCATAATGCGCGCACCGCCTCCACGCGCTCCCAGCGCATCTGGTCCCCGCCATGGTCTGAGACGACGTGCAGCATGTGAGCGGACCTCGCGCCTGGTGGCGCATCCAGTCGGCGAACGCCCGGTGGTGCATCAGCAGCGCCGGGTCATCACCTTCGCGGTCAGCCGGGGCGCCTGCACTTCGGCGGTGACATCGATCAGGCAGACGGCGATCGCCTCGAGGCCGAGCCGCCGGCGCCACTCGCGCTCCTGCAGGCCGGAGAGATCGCCCTCGCGCTCACCTTCAGCTACCCCGAGGCCGAAGCCGTGGGCAATCCGGAGCTCGTCCTGGAGCCGCTGCTGCAGGACACGCGCTTCCTGATCCTCCCCTGGGCGCAGCGTTCTCGGCCCGTGAATCTCTCCGAGCTGCGGGCTTCCTTCTTGGCGTGCCCGCGGGTTCGTGCGTTGTCGTAGATGGACTCGGGCGCGTGGTTCGCAGCGCAGCTGGGCGACCGCCATCATGTAGAGGATCGAGTTGACCCGCCGGTTGCCGCCGGGGCTGTAGCGGTGGCGGATCGGTTCGCCGGGTCGCTCAGCGGTCGAGGCGGGTAGCGGCGCTGAGCCGTTGAAGCGTGCGAAGCCGCACTCGGTGAAGCGGCGTGGGTCGCCGATCTCGACCAGCAGCTCGGCGACCGAGCGGGTGCTCAGTCCGCAGAGCTCGCCCAGTGTCGAGCCGCTTCGGCGGACCAGGATGCGGAGTTGCGCGACGACGTGTTGCTCCTCGAGATCGAGGGCGGCGATCTGCGTGCGATAGCCATCAAGCAGTTGCAGCCGCAGACGTGTCGGCGTCGTAGCGTCGACGGCGGTTGCGGCGGGCGAGCGCGGCGAGCCGCGGTTTGACCGACTTGATGTCCGGCAGCTGCTCTGAGAGTCCAGCGGAAGGTCACAGAGCACAGCTTCGGCCTCGCCGACGAGGTGCTGGCGGCTGGTAAGGATCGACCGGCGCCGGTTGTGCCACAGCGCGCAACAGCTGGTGCTGCTCGTCAACATCGCTGTGTGCCGACCCCAGCTCGCTGAGCCCTCAACTCCCCAGCGAGCGATCTGCCCGAACTGCCGCGCCCATGCCTCCAGCTCGCGGTGACCTTCTCCCGAGCCACGGAAGTGAGCCGTGACGACGATCCCGCCGCGCGCGTCGGCGACCGTCGCGGTCAGCGTCCGCTTGTGCGGATCGATCCCGACCACGTTGCCCACGTGACCGGGCGTGATCAATAAGTGCGAGGGTCCCGGACCACCCGTCTTGACTCTTCTCATCGACCTGTCCTCCAACGACTATGGTGGTGACGGACCGGTCGACAACATCCCGGTGCACGCACAAAGGGCGAACGCTCCTATAGCTCAGGCCGATCCTCGATGGCACGAACCGAGGCCGACACTTCGTCAGCAAGACACCTTGCCGGAGGTCAATCGCATTCGGAGCCAGACCTCGGTTCAGCCATCGACCCTACGCAGACCGTCGACTGCTCGGGCACCCAGATTCAACCCCGGGATCGCATACGCCACCGATGATTACGTCACCGTTCAGGCGCTGCTCGCGGCCGGACTGGGCGTCACCGTGCTGCCGTGCGCGCGACGGCCTGCCGGATTGCACGCACGCGGCGATCCTGTGCCCCGCCCGCGGGATCCAGACCTGCTGCGCGGCCGCCGGCGCCGTCATCAGCACGGTGCTCGTGGGCAGGGCGGTGAGCGCCCCATCATCCGCGGCCGAGCAGCGGCGATCCGGGGCCGGAAATCAGCGTGCGGCCTGGTGGGGGAGCTCCCCAGGGACGACGGGAACGGTGGGGACGACGGTCTCGACCCGGCCGCTGACCACGTCGTAGACGTGGCCGGACACGGTGATCCTCGGGGAGAGTGAGCGCGCCCGGCGCAGGCGCTCGACATCGTGCGTCACGGTGGCCGCAGGGTCGAGAACCGCGTGGGCAGCAAGGCTCGAGGGCTCCGCCCCGATCCGCTCGGCGTAACGCTCACGGAAGGCGCGATCGGCCAGGGCGCCGGTCCCGCACTGCGTGTGGTGGATCACCGCGACCTCGAACAGCGGACCGTCCGCGAGGGCAGTGCCGGCGAGCTGTCCGATCAAGGCGATGTCGTTGATCGCCTCGGGGGTGATCCGGCCGCCGGCGTTGCGCAGAACGAGCGCATCGCTGAGCCCCAGGCCGAGGAAGTGCGCGGGGTCGACGCGAGGGTCGGCGCAGGTGACGACGAACAGCCCGAGAGCCGGGAACACGACGGCGCCCTGATGTCCCCCCGCGGCGGCAAAGGCCCGGTTGCGCTGCAGTGCGGGACCGGCGCCGCGTGCGGGACCGGCGCCGCGTGCGGGCGCCTGGTCATCGCGCGCCAGCCTGAAACCGGTCGCGCGGCCGATGTCGGATGGCTGCGGGCTCATGATGTCGCCAGCGCCGGCTGGGGGTTCCGGCGCGCTTTCGCCGCGAGTGCGAGCAGCGTGAGCGCGGCGGGCAGCGAGCACGCTCGGATGTAGCCGTAGCCGCGGTGGAAGGCGTGCAGCACCTCGTGCCGGCTCGGGCTGCCGTACAGCGCGACCAGGCCCAGCGGAACGTTGACCAGGAAGATCCACCGCCAGCTGGCCTGGACCCGCAGGCCGCCGAGCGGCGGTCCCATCGCGGCCCCGACGCCGCCCAGCGCCGCCCACGCGCCGATCACCATCGGGCGCTCCCGAGCGCTGAAGAGCGGCAGCAGCATGCTCAGCGAGGTGGGGGTCAGCGCGGCCGCGCCGGCGCCCTGCAGGACCCGGGCCGCGATCAGGATCTCCGGCGAGGGTGCCGCCGCGCACAAGGCGGAGCCGAGCACGAACACGCCGAGGCCGGCCTGGAACACGCGCCTGCGCCCGATCAGGTCGCCGAGCTGTCCGAGCGGCACGAGCAGCGCGGCGAGCACGATCGCGTAGGCGCTGAGCACCCAGGAGAGCCCCGACAGGCCGGCGCCGGGCCACTCGCGTTCGATCGAGGGGAAGGCGATGTTGACGATGAACAGGTCGAGGATCGAGATGAACACCGCCACGGCGAGCGTGGCGAACGCTCGCCAGCGGTGATCAGGGATGTAGGGAGCAGGCAGTCTGGCTTGTTTCATGCAAGCCAGAGTAGGGCGAGCTGCGACTGGTGTCAAGCAAGTCAGCCCACGGCAGCCCGCGCCGCCTCAGCGCAGGAGGCCAGGCAGATCCGCCGCGGCGATCACCTCGGCCTGTCCCGGGAACACCTTGCCGATCAGGACCTGATGGACCTCGGGATCGCGATCGGCGCAGAGGTCGGCCAGCACGATCAGGCGATAGTCGCGGTCGTGCGCGTCGCGCACGGTGGAGAGCACGACCCCCGAGGTGGAGATGCCGGCCAGGACGAGCGTGTCGATCCCGCGGTCCCGGAGCTGCGCGTCCAGATCGGTGCTGCCGAACGGCCCCACCCGGGTCTTGCGCACGACGATGTCACCCTCCCGCGGGGCGATGTCGGCATGGATCTGCGTGTTGGCGTGGTCGGCGTGAAACCGCTCCAGGGCGGCCGGGCCGCCAACGCGCTTGCCCATCGATCCGCCAATTTCACTCGCGTCGGCGAAGCCGACGCGCACGTAGCCGATCGTTCCGCCGTGAGCGCGGATGAGATCGATCGCCTGCCGCGCACCGCTGAGCAGCGTCGCGGCGTCGGGCGCCAGGGGCAGGATCCCGTTCTGATAGTCCATGATCAGCAGGGCGGTGCGTGACGGGTCGATCGGTTCAGCGGCTTCGGTCATCGGTGCTCCTTGGTGTGCGGTGGGGGTGGTCGAGTTCGGTGGCGGCAAGCCGCTCCAGAAGGTCGATCGCGGCCTCGAGCGCGTCCCGTTCCTGCGGCGCGACCTCCGCCTCGATGGCTCGTGACAGCCAGGAGTCGCGCGCGACGGCGTGGACCAAGCGCGTGGCCTGCGGCGTCACGTCGAGCCGGCTCTTGCGGCGATCGGTGGCGTCGGGGCGAGCCTGGAGCAGGCCCGCCGCCTTCAGGGGGGCGACGCTCTGGGCGATCGCCTGCTGGCTGACGTGCTCGGAGGACGCGAGCTCGGACGCGGTGGCGGGGCCGGTCCCGATGATGCGTACGAGGATCGCCCACTGCGACATCGAAAGCCCCGGCTTCGGAGCGTCCGCCTCTTCTCGGGAGCGGGCCCTGAGCCGGGACACGGCGAGCGCGAGTCGCACCGCCGGGCTGGCCACGGTCCGGGCGTCGCGATCAACCATCCCCGTGACCGTAGCAAGTACACAAGTAACTTGAGCAGGTAACCTGATCACCTGCCGTGCCGCGCACGGCACGCGGCAGCGAGGATGATGCGCTCGGGCGCTGCTCGCCAGCCGCGGTGGCCGCGCCTCGCGTGCCCGAGCGCTCACTGATACGGTCGAATGACGGGAGTACCAGCCTGACGCAGGCGCCCACGCGTGGCAGCGCCATCTGATCCTCCGAAATCGCCCCAGGCCCGGAGGTCGCTGTGTCGCTGGAGCCTGACCCTACGCTGGTCCTGGCCGTCGCCACGGGCGGGCGCGGGTCGATCCGCCGGCGCAAGATCGTCCTCAGTGTCCTCGGTGCGCTGACCGTGAGCGCCGTCCTGGGCTTCGTGCTCGCCGGGCGCCGGGCGCAGTTCGTCGCTGCGCTGCGGCATGCTCCGCTCTCCCTCCTGGCGGCCGCCGCGCTGCTGCAGGTCCTCGCGCTGCTGGCGCGCAGCGAAGCCTGGAACGTGTGCGTCCGCGAGGCGGGCGGGACGGTGGCGCGGCGCGTCCTGTTCCGCGCCGCCGGGGTCGGCTACCTGGCCAGCGTCCTGAACGGGTCCTTGGGCATGGCGGCGCGGATCGCCTCGCTGCGACGGGCCTGCGGCGACACCGTGCCCCGCGTGCCCGCCCTGGTCGCGGCCGAGATCCCGATCATCACGATCGAGGTCGTGCTCGCCGCCGTGTTCTCGTTCACCCTGATTGCGCCGCTCGGCATCCCGTGGTGGGCGCCGGCGATCGCGGTCGTGGCGATGGCGGGGGTGGTCGCCGGGCTGTGCCGGGTCTCGCGCCTGCGCCAGACGGGGCTGTGGGCCGGTCTCGCGGTGCTGCGGTGCCGAGCCCGGGGGCGCATGATCCTGTTCACGCTGCTCGCCGTGTGCGCGCAGGTCGGGCGCAACTGGCTGATGCTGCACGCGATCGGCGTGGATGTCTCCGTGCTGGCGGCGATGGCCTGGCTGATCGCGATGTTCACCCTGGGCCAGCTGCCGATCGGGCCGAGCATCGGACCGGCCGCCGCCGTGCTCATCCTCGGCTCGCACGGAGTCGCCGCCACGGCTGCGGCGGGCGTGCTGGTGGCCGTGACCGGGACGACGGGATCGCTCGGCTACGCGGCGTGGGCGATCGCCGACCAGCAGCTGGCGCGCCGCGCGCGCTCGGCGCCGGAGCTCGCGGTGGCCACGGTCGCCCCGCGGCCGGGCTGATCGGCTCACCGCGTCGCCGCGCGCCCCGCGGCCGGGAGGATCCGCCCACCGCGTCGCCGCGCGCCCCGCGGCCGGGAGGATCCGCTCACCGAGTCGGCGCGCCCCCCGGCCCGCCAGGGCACGCCGCGACGGTCCAATAAGCGGCACGTCGCGGCGGCGGATGTGAAAGGCTTGCCCCCATGAGGAGAGATCGTGGTGCTGGTCTGAGCGTGCGGGGGCGGTTCTCGGCGGTGTGCGTGACCTTCGTCGCGGCGCTCTGGCTCGGCGTGGCCGGCGCCCAGGCGTCCACCTTCACCGCCGCCGGGAGTGTGCAGCAGGTGTACGCCACCGGCCTGCCCGGCAACGGACGCGCGGCGCTGGTCGATGCCGGCGGCCACACGGTCACGATCCGGAGCGCAGATTCGCTGGGTGGCGTCCTGTTCCGCAACGTGAGCCCTGGATCGGGCTACCGCGTCAAGGACCTCGGCAGCGGCGCCGAGTCCGACCCGCTCACCGTTCACGCCGCCGCCGCTGCTCCCTGGGACCCGGGGATCTACCACCAGTCGATCCCCGACAATGGCTACACGTACCTGACCACGCGCGACGGCACCAGACTGGCCATCGACGTGCATCCTCCGAGCAGTCCCGCCGGGGAGCCGGGGGTGACCCTGCCGGTGCCCTCGCTGGGCCTGCCGCCGGTCATCGCCGGCGGTGGAGCCTCGGCTCTGGCCCGGCGCCGGGCCACCGGGCTGGGCTTTCTGCCTCCGTATCCGACCCTGATCGAGTACTCGGGCTACGGCTACGCGGACCCGGCCGGCCCCGTCAACGGAATCGCCATCCTGGCCAACCTGATGGGCTTTGCCGTGGTCGACGTCAACATGCGCGGGAGCGGCTGTTCGGGCGGCGCCTATGACTTCTTCGAGCCGCTGCAGAACCTCGATGGATACGACGTGATCGAGACGATCGCCCACCAGCCGTGGGTGCTCAACCACAAGGTGGGGATGATGGGGATCTCCTACGGGGCGATCAGCCAGCTGTTCACCGCTCAGCTCGATCCGCCCGATCTGGCCGCGATCTCACCGCTCTCGACGATCGACGCCACCGCGACCACCCTGTATCCGGGCGGGATCCTCAACACCGGCTTCGCCGTCGCGTGGGCCAAGGAGCGCCAGCAGGAGGCCCAACCCGCCGGGACCGGGGCCAAGGGCACTCAGGCCTACGCCGAGCAGCAGATCAAGAACGGCGACGCCACCTGTGCGGCCAACCAGGTCCTGCACGGCGAGGCCAACAACCTGATGGCCAAGATCCGCGCCAACAGCCACTACGTCCCGAGGACCGCCGACCCGCTCGACCCCGTCACCTTCGTGAACCGGATCCATGTGCCGGTGTTCATGGCCTGCCAGTGGGAGGACGAGCAGACCGGCGGTCATTGCCCCACCCTGGCCGAGCACATGACCGGGACCGATCGCAAGTGGTTCACCTTCACCAACGGCGCCCACATCGATTCGCTGGATCCGACGACCTTCAATCGCTGGTTCGACTTCCTGGAGCTCTACGTGGCCGGGCAGGCCCCGATCACCAACCAGTCCCTGGTGCGGGCGGCCGCGCCGGTCATCTACCAGTCGGCCTTGGGCACACCGTCCAACGATCCGATCACCCTGCCGCCAGATCCGATCCAGACCGAGCCGACCTACGCGACGGCGCTGGCCGCCTTCCAGGCGCTCGAACCGATCCGCGTCCTGTTCGACAACGGCGCCGGCGACTCACCCTCCGGCAGCCAGACCCCCGGTGATCCCTATCCCGGCTTTGAGCACTCGTTTGCGAGCTTCCCGGTCCCCGGGACCCGGCCCCTACGTCTCTACCTGCGTCCGCGCGGCGGCCTGGGAGCCGCCCCTCCGCGCCGTGAGACGGTCAACTGGTACACGTCCAACGTCAGGGCGTTGCCGCTGTCGGACTACGCGACCGACAACACCGGCGGGGGCGGGCTGTGGGGCAACGCGTCGCAGTGGCAGTACGACTACAGGCCCAATCCCGCGGGCACGGCGGTCTCGTACCTGTCACCGCCGCTGAAGACCGACACCACGGTGATCGGCGGCGGCGCCGTCCATCTGTGGGTCAAGGCCTCCCGGCCGAATGTCGACCTGCAGGCCACGGTCAGCGAGGTGAGGCCGGACGGCCGCGAGACGTTCGTGCAGAACGGATGGGTCCGCGCCAACGAGCGCAAGCTCGCGACGGGCACCCACGACATCTTCAAGACGCGCAGCACGCTGCTCGAGCCGATTCTGTCCGAGCTGTCCAGGGACGTCCGCCCGCTGCCCCGCAACCGCTTCGTGCCGGTCGTCATCCCGCTCTACTACGAGGGCCACGCCTACCGGACCGGCTCGCGGATCCGGGTGACGATCGCCGCGCCCAACGGAACCCAGCCGATCTGGTCCTCCACCCAGACCCAGCCGGCGCGGGGAACGGCACGGGTGTGGATCGCCTTCTCCCGCCGGATGCCCTCCAGCCTGATCCTGCCCGTGGTTCCGGGGGTCAGCATCCCCACACCGCTGCCGCCCTGCCCGGGCCTGCGCAACGAGCCGTGCCGGGCCTTCACCCCGTTCACCGACCGCGTGGCCAAGGTGCCCGCCCGGCACGCGCGGCACACGCGACACCGGCGGCACGGGCACGTCGCCCGCCGGCGCGCGCATCGCAGAACCAGGGGCGTCTAGGCCCTCGGCCCGCGTGGCCAGGATGTCGCCCGCCGCCCGGCGGCGGACGCTCAGCCTCGGGCCAGCTCCTGCGCGACAACGGCGGCGAACCGGTCCACGTCGGCCTCGGTCGTGTCCCAGGCGGTCATCCAGCGCACCTCTCCGCGCCCTCGATCCCAGTCGTAGAAGGGCACCCGCGCACGGATGCGGTCCGCCGCGTCGAGGGGGAGAGTGGCGAAGATCGCATTGGCCTGCGTCTCCTGGGTGAACGCGAGTCCCGGCAGGGTGCCGTCGCCGATCCCGGCCGCGAATCGCGCCCGCAGGCGCGCGGCCATCGCGTTGGCGTGGGCCGCGCTGCGCAGTCCGAGATCGTCGTCAAACAGGGCCAGCAGCTGGGCTGAGGCGAAGCGCATCTTGCTGGCCAGCTGCATGGTCAGTTTGCGCAGGTAGCGCAGTCCCGCCGCTCGCTCGGGATCGAGCACCACCACCGCCTCGGCGCCGAGCAGGCCGTTCTTGGTGCCGCCCAGGCTGAGGATGTCCACGCCGGCGTCGGTGGTGAGCGCCCGCAGCGGCAGGCCCAGGGCGGCGGCGGCGTTCCACAGGCGCGAGCCGTCCATGTGCACCGCCATGTCGTGCGCGTGGGCGAGGTCGGCCAGGGCCCGCAGCTCCGCGGGGGTATAGACCGTGCCGAGCTCCGTGCTCTGCGTGAGGCTGACCGCCAGTGGCTGGGCGCGATGCTCATCCCCCCATCCCCACGCCTCGCGCGCGACCAGCTCGGGGGTGAGCTTTCCGTCGCCGGTCGGCACGGTGAGCAGCTTCAGGCCGGTCATCCGTTCGGGCGCACCCGCCTCGTCGGTGTGGATGTGCGCCGTCGCCGGGGCGATCACCGCGCCCCAGCGCGGCATCACGCTGGTCAGCGCGATCACGTTCGCGCCGGTCCCGTTGAACACCGGGAAGACCTCGGCCTGGGCTCCGAACCGGGCCGCCACCACCTCCTGCAGCCGCGCGGTGTAGGCGTCCTCGCCGTAGGCGACCTGATGACCGCCGTTGGCGGCGGCGATCGCCGCCAGCGCCTTCGGGTGCACGCCGGCGTAGTTGTCGCTGGCCAGCGCGCGCCATTCGGGGTCGTGAAGGGTCACGCCGGGCACGGCATCATTCCAGCAGCTCGCGCAGCCGCGCGAGCACCGCGGCCGTGTCGTGCATGAGCACCCCGGTCATCCCCGCCGCCTCCGCGGCCCGGACGTTGACGGCCAGATCATCGACGAACACCGTCTCAGACGTGGGCACGCCGAGCTGATCGCAGACGATCTCGTACGCGCGCGGGTCGGGCTTGCCGATCCCGATCTCATGGGAATGGACGAGGATGTCGAAGCGCTCGGCGAAGCCGTGCGCGGCCTGCTCGCGCTCGCGCGCGCCGACGAAGCTGTTGCTGAGCACGCCGAGCCGGTAGCGAGGACGCAGGCCGGCGACGTAGTCGAGCAGGGGTGCGTTGGCCGTACCCACGTACTCGGCCCAGACCTCGTCCATCAGCGCCGACACGGTCGGCGGATCGAGCCCGAACTGCCGCCCGATCCGCGCGTGGATCTCCTCCAACGTCGCCTCACCGGTGACCCCGGGGGCCCAGAGCGGATCAAGCCGCGCCCACGCGTGGGCAGAATGCAGGCGTGCTCTCCGCTGATGACCCGCTGATCGAGGCTGCCCAGCGGCTGCGCGCGGATCGGGCGTTCGCGGTGCTGGAGGGCTTTCACGCCCTCAAGCACGCCCTGCGCTTCGGCGCGGACATCGTGCTGGTGCTCGCCGCCGACCCGGCGGGGCTCGACGCCCTGGCCCGGCGCCTGGCCCCCGACGTCGGCGCGGAGATCGCCGCACGCGTGCGGCCGGCCACGGCGCAGGCCATCGCCACGCTCAGCCCGCACGCTCCAAGGACCGGGGTGATCGCCTTCGCCCGGCGGCCCCGCGACGGCGGTCCGGGTGCGCGCGGCACGAATCCGGGCCGACCCCTCATCCTCCTGGAGGACCCCAGGCACCTGGGCAACGTCGGAGCGGTGATCCGCGTCGCCGCCGCCGCCGGCGCTGCCGGGGTGCTGACCACCGGCCCGAGCGATCCGTGGTCCGCCGCGGCCCTGCGGGGCTCGGCCGGGCTTCATTTCGCCCTCCCCGTCGGCCGGGTGGCGGCCGTCCCCGACGATCCGGACCGGCCGCTGATCGCCGTCGATCCCGCCGGCGAGCCCCTTGCGACGCGCGCCCTGCCCCCCGGCGCCACCCTGGCCTTCGGGACCGAGCGCGACGGGCTCAGCGACGCGGTGATCGCGCGGGCCAGCGCACGCGTGGCGATCCCGATGCGCGCCGGCGTCTCGAGCCTGAACCTGGCCACGGCGGTCGCCGTCATGCTCTACTCGCTCTCCGGGCCCGGCTCTGGCCGCGCCGGGCTTGGCTAACGTCGCGGCGATGGCCGCCCCCGAGATCTCCGTGCTCACGGCGCTCGCCGACCGGGCCGAGCACCGGCTGGCCGAGGTCCACGCCACCCTGACCGCCGTCCCCGTGAGCTGGGAATGGCTCATCCAGCACGACGGGGAGGGGCTGCCGTCGGTACCCGAGGCGATCGCCGCCGACCCGCGCGCGGTGATCGAGTCCAACCGCCGCCGCCTCGGCATCGCCGCGACGCGCAACCGCGCCCTGGGCCGGGCCCGCGCCCCGCTGCTGCTCAACGCCGACGCCGACGACGTGCCCGAGCCCGCAGCGCTCACCGCGCTGCCGGGCGCGTTCGCCGACCCGACCGTCGGCCTGGCGTTCGGAGACTGGATCGAGCGCTGGCCCGATCGCGAGCCCTGGTCGCCGCAGCCGCGCTTTGCTCCCGGACGCCTGGCTGCCGGTCATCTGTCGGCGATCTGGGCCAGCGAGCGCTGGGTCCCCATGCACCTGGCCGGGGCGATGTGGCGCACCGAGGCCGTGCTCGCCGCCGGCGGCTGGACGGCGACCGTCGGCGGCAGCGACATCGGACTGCTCATCGGCGTCGACGCCGCCTGGGCCAGCGTCTACGTGCCCCAGCTGACCTTCACCTACCACCATCACGCCACGCAGGCCACCGCGTCCGCGGCCTGGCAGCGGCAGTTCGACACCGATGTGCGCTTCCTCGCCCGCCGGCAGGCCGCCCTGGCCGCGCTGAGCGACGGGCCGCCCGGGCAGACCCGGGCCGGGGCGGCGCGCCGGCCGGACTAACCTAAAAATCCATGGAACTCGAGGTGTGGTCTGACATCGCCTGCCCCTGGTGCTACATCGGCAAGCGCCGGCTCGAGCGCGCGCTGGCCGAATTCGAGCACCGCGACGAGGTGACGATCACCTGGCGCAGCTTCGAGCTGGACTCCTCGGCGCCGCCCGAGCGTGAGGGCGAGCTGGCCGGGCACCTGGCGCGCAAGTACGGGATGCCGATCGAGCAGGCGCGGGCTTCCCAGGCCCAGCTGACCGAGGCCGCCGCCGGTGAGGGGCTCGAGTTCCACCTCGACCGAGCGCGCAGCGGCAACACCTTCGATGGGCACCGGCTCGTCCACCTCGCCGCCGCCCACGGGCGCCAGGCCGAGATGAAGGAGCGCCTGCTGCGGGCGTACTTCATCGAGGGCCGGCTCATCTCTGATCCGGCCACCCTGCACGAGATCGGCTCCGAGCTCGGTCTCCCCGCCGGGGAGGTGGCCGAGACGCTCGCCTCCGACCGCTTCGCCGCTGCGGTGCGCGAGGACGAGCAGACCGCCGCCGGCCTGGGGCTGTCCGGCGTGCCGACCTTCATCGTCGACCGCCGTATCGGCGTGACCGGCGCCCAGCCACCCGAACTGCTGCTGCAGATGCTCCGCCAGGGTTACGAGCGCGCGGGCGAGGTGCCCGCCGCGGCGAGCTGAGGCTCGGCGTCCGGCGCGGCCGCCGAGACCCGCACCGGGACATCGTTGAAGGCCGCGTTGCCGGTCAGCCGGTCCACCACGGACGGGTCGGTGATGTCGTTGACGCTCGCTCCGGGCTGGGCCGCGGCGCGCCGCCACCCGACCCCGGGCCGCCCGTGGCCGAACCCGTGCGGGACAGAGATCACGCCGGGGCGCATCTCGTCGCTGACCTCGAGCGGGACTTCGATCGCACCCACCGCCGACGCGATCCGCACCCGCTGGCCGTCGCGCAGGCCGCGCGGGGCCGCGTCATCGGGGTGCAGGCGGGCGGTGCATCGATCCGCGCCCTTCATCAGGCGGGCGGAGTTGTGCATCCAGGAGTTGTTGGAGCGCAGCGAGCGGCGGCCGATCAACGTCAGGTCATAGCCGCCGGCCCGGGCGCGCTCGCGCTCGGCGGCCAGCGCCTCGAGCTGCGCCACCGCCTCGAGCATCACCGCGGGCGCGAGGCGCACCCGCTTGCCCGGGGTGCGCAGCAGGTTGCGCAGGTTGGGGGTCAGCGGTCCGAGGTCGATGCCGTGCTCGGCGCGGCGGATCTTGCCCATGCTGAGCGCGCGGCGTGAACGCAGGCGGCCGTACGGTCCAGCCGCCAGCGCGAGATCGGCGATCCGCTCCGCCGTCCCCAGCGGACCGAACAGGCGCAGCAGCGGATTGGTCACCGCGCCCGTGCGCCCGCGGCCGACCCGTGCGGCCAGGGCCATCAGGATCTGCCAGTCGGCGCGCCCGCCGGGCGGCGCCGGAACCGCGGCGCGGTTGTAGCGGATCTGGTTGCGCAGCGAGAGGGTGGGGAACACGAGATCGACGTCCGAGCGCTCCAGCTGCGCGACCGGAGGGAGGATCACGTCGGCATGCCGGGTGGACTCGGTCACGTACATGTCGACCGCCACGCAGAAGTCCAGGCCGGCCATGCCCTCGTCCAGGCGGGCGCCGGCCGGGGTCGAGAGCACGGGGTTGCCGGCGTACAGGAGCATCCCGCGGACCTGGCCCGCGCCCGGGGTGAGCAGCTCGTCGGCCAGGCCGGCGACGGGCAGCTCGTCGGCGAACTCGGGCAGGCCGCTGACCCGCTGCGCGTAGCGGGCGCGGTGGGGCCTGCCGGTCAGGCGCTCGGTGAGGGTGACGACGTCGACGGCGGGGCGCGTGAACATCACCCCACCGGGCCGGTCCAGGTTCCCGGTCACCGTGTTCAGCGCGTTGATCAGCCAGTGGCTGACCGAGCCGGTCTGCTGGTGGCAGAGGCCAACGCGGCCGTAGGCCACCGCGGCCGGCGCGGCGGCGAAGGCGCGGGCCAGCCGGGTGATGACGCTCGCCTCGACGCCGGCGTGGGGTGCCGCGCGATCGGGGGACCATGCGGCGGCCACCGCGGCGAGCTCCGCGGCGCCCTCGCTGCGCCGTGACCAGGCCCCGAGGTCGACCCGGTGCTCGGCGTGGATCACGTGCAGCATGCCCAGCAGCAGATACGCGTCGCCGCCGGGCCGGATCGCGATGTGCTCATCGGCCAGCCGCGCGGTCTCGGTGCGCCGCGGATCGACGACCACCACCGTGCCGCCCCGGGCCCGGATCGCCCGCAGCCGGTCGCGCACGCCGGGCGCGGTCATCAGGGACCCGTTGGACACCGCGGGGTTGGCGCCGAGCACGAGCAGATGCTCGGTGCGCTCGAGGTCCGGGAGCGGGAAGATGAAGTGGTGGCCGAACATCTCGAGCGAGCTCATGTACTGGGGCAGCTGGTCGGCCGAGGTGGCGGAGTAGTTGTTGCGTGAGCCGAGCAGCCGGCGCAGCAGCACGGCGGCCAGCGCGGCCGAGGTGTGCGCACCGGGGTTGCCCAGGTAGGTGGCCACCGCGTCGGCGCCGTGGCGATCCTGCACATCGCGCAGGCCGCGCGCGGCCCGCTCCAGCGCCTCGTCCCAGCCGACCTCGACAAACGCATCCCCATCGCGCACGACCGGCTGTCGCAGGCGGTCGGGGTCGTCGCGCAGGTCGGTCAGCGCGGACGCCTTGGGGCAGATGTAGCCACGGGAGAGCACGTCGTCGGGGTCCCCGGTGATGCGCAGGACCCGATCGCCCTGCACCTCGACGGAGATGCCGCAGTGGGCCTCGCACAGCGTGCACTGCCGGTGAACGACATCGGTCATGGGGTCTGCTCCGGTTCAGGGTGCCGTGCCCGGCAACGCTACGGCATCGCGGTCAGGCCGTGGCGAGCCTCGTGGCCGCCGGCGGCTGGGGACGACTCCGACCGCCTACCGCCGGCGCTTCCGCGACCCGGGCTCGCGCGCGTCACGGGCCAGGTGAGCCCGCGGGAGGCGGTCCAATACGATGAGGCGATGAGCGAGAAGCCCCGCATCGGCTGGATCGGGACGGGCGTGATGGGCGCCCCGATGGCGGGCCATCTGATCGCCGCCGGTTACCCGCTGACCGTCTACAACCGAACCGCCTCGCGGGCGGACGGTTTGGTCACCGCCGGCGCGGAGCGTGCGGACAACCCCGCTGCGCTGGCCGCCGAATGCCCGATCGTCATCACGATGGTCGGCTACCCGGCCGACGTGCGCGAGACGATCCTCTCCGGCGACGGGGTGCTCACGGCGATCGCGCCCGGCTCGCTGCTCATCGACATGACCACGAGCGAGCCGTCGCTCGCGGTGGAGATTCACGCTGCGGCGGCGCGGCACGACGTGGCCGCGCTCGACGCGCCGGTGTCGGGTGGGGACCTCGGCGCGCGCAACGCGGCGCTGGTCATCATGGCCGGCGGCGACGAACCGGCGTTCGCGCGGGCGCAGCCCGTGTTCGAGGTGCTCGGCCGCAGCGCCACCCTGCAGGGCGGCCCGGGATCGGGTCAGCACACCAAGATGGTCAACCAGATCGCGATCGCCTCGGGCATGATCGGCGTGTGCGAGGCGATGCTCTACGCGCGCCGCGCGGGACTGGACGTGGCGCGGGTGCTCGACACGATCAAGGACGGCGCCGCCGGGTCGTGGTCACTGTCCAACTACGGCCCTCGGCTGATCGCCGACGACCTCGAGCCCGGCTTCAAGATCGACCACTTCGTCAAGGACCTCGGGCTCGCCCTGCTCGAGGCGCGGCGGATGCGCCTGCCCCTCACCGGGACCGCCCTGGCCGAGCAGCTGTACGTCGCCGCCCAGAGCCAGGGCTTCGGCCAGAAGGGCACCCAGGCGCTGCTCGCCGTGCTCGACCGGCTCGCCGCCGAAGCCTGAGCGCGGCCGGCGACGGCCTGGCGGCCCGCGCTCGCGACCAGGCCGCCCAGCGTCTCGCCGCGACGGTCCCGGCCGCGGTCAGCCCAGCGCGCGCAGCAGGCCGGTGGTCGCCGCGGCGAGCACGACAACGGCGATCAGCGGCAGGCGCAGGGCGAGAGCCAGGGCGGCGGTGGCCAGCCCACCCGCGCGCGCGTCGAGAACCAACGAGCGGTGCACACCCGTAAAGGTGTCGGTGAGCACGAGCGCGGCGAGCAGAGCCGGGGGCAGCCGCGGGATGACCCGCACGAGCGCCCCGGGCAGATCCCGCCCGCCGAACACCATCGGCCCGAGGGCCTTGATCGCGGCCGTGCCCACAACCAGTCCGATCACGGTGATCCACACGGTGGCGTTCACGATCTCAACCCCAGCGTCGCGGCTGCCGCGGCGGCGAGGATCGGCACCCCAGCCGGCAGCACGGGGGTGAGGGCGAGCGCGATGGTGGCCCCGGTCAGGCTGATCAGGCGCGCTCCCGGTCGCCGCAGCTCGGTCACCAGCAGGCCGAGGAAGAACGCGGGGTAGACGGCGTCCAGGCCGATCCGGCTGGGGTCCCCGAGGACCCCGCCGGCCAGCACGCCGAGCACCGTGCCCAGGTTCCAGGTCACGTACTGCACGGCGGTAGCCCCGAGCAGCGCCGAGATGTCGAAGCGGCCCCCGCCCCGGTTGGACAGGGCCCACGATGCGTCGACCAGAGCCTGACCGCGGGCGGCGCGGCCGAGGGCACCGTGCACCATGGAGGGGGCGACGGCGATTCCCATGGGCAGAAAGCGCAGGTTGAGCAGCAGCCCGGCCGCGATCGCCGTGGCCGCGCCACCGCCCGCGGCGAGCACCGCGAGGGAGGCGAACTGCGCCGAGCCGGCGAACACGACGGCAGACATCACGATCGGAGCGGCGCTGCCCAGCACGGGCTTGGCCAGCACGCCGTAGGACACAGCCACGAGCATCCCCGCCAGCGCGTAGGGCACGCCGTCGCGCATCCCGGCCCGGAAGCGGGCGCGCTCCTGCTCGGGTGAGCGGTCAGCGGCGGCAGGCATGATCGCCATCGGGCGAGGGGCCAGGGCACGCGGCCAGGGCCGCGCCGGTCAGCCCCGGGTCAGCGCGTGGAGCCGCGCGGTGAAGAAGGCCAGCGCCTCAGCGCGCTGGTCGGCGGCGGCGATCAGATCGCGGTAGGAGAGCTCGGCGCCGGCGAACGCCTGCGCCCGCCACAGCGGACCCGGCTCGGGCGCCTGCCACGGGGCGACGTACAGGTAGGGCTCGTCGTGCGCCTCGTCGCCGGGAGACAGGCCGTAGGCAGCGCGAGCTCCGTCGGATTCGGCGCCGAGCTCCAGCGCGACATCGAAGTGCTCGGGCCAGAGCTGGACCCGGGACGGCTCGGCCTCGGCGCCGGCCCCCGCCCGCAGCGTCTCGAGCACGTGCGTGGCCAAGCCGAACCAGTCACCGATGAAGGCGGCCGCGCCCGGATCGAGCGTCAGGGGCGCATCGTCGAGCGTGACGTCGTCGGGCAGCCAACCGGCCCCGAGTCGCTCCGCCGCGGCGGTGAGGCTGCGGATCGGCTCGCGGTGCTCCCGTTCACCGTCGACGACGACGAGCATGTCGCCCTGGACCCGCAGCTGGCGTTGCGGGGCAAACCAGGGCGTTCCGAAGCCGCCCCGGGTCCAGCGCAGCCCGATCTTCGTGTTGGCCCGGCGGCGTGCGGGGCTGATGACCTGCTCGGCCAGGCGGTGCAGCGCGACCCGGGTCGCGACCAGGCCCGGCGGTGCGGGACCGAGCGCCCGCACCGGACCGAGCCAGCGCTCGGCGCACCAGTCGGCGAGCGCGGGATCCTCGGCGGCCAGCTGCTCCCAGGTCGTGCCGGTGCCGGGGAGCTGCGCCCTGGCCACGGGCGAGACGAGCGGGCGACCGGTCGGGGCCTCCCCGGGGTCGACCGGGTCATCAGCGAACCACGGCGCCGTCGTCACCGCCGGCGGGGACGGCTCCAGCACTCGGGCGTCATAGCGACCCCCGAGCCGTGTGGTCGCCTCGGCCCGGGGGTTCATGCCTTCAGCCTACCGTCGGGAGTGTCGCGTCACGCTCCGGTCCGGCTCGGCGGCGGCGTGGGCCTGATGCCGCCGAGCCGGCGAGCTGATCTGCGGTTTTAGACCTGGGCGATGGCCCGGCCGGCGAGCAGCCGCTCCTCGGCCGGGGTGCGCCGGGCGTGCCAGATGCCGACCGCGACGAGCAGGGACATCAGCAGGGCGCCGACGAAGGCCGCGATCGCGCCCCACAGCATGACCGTGCCGATGGTGGCGAACGCGTAGGCCTCCAGGAGGAGCCCCCGCAGGGTCGTGCCCTGGAAGGAGACCTGCTTGAGCGCGGCCAGGGACGTGTTCTTGGGCTGGGCCATGGCCGCGGCGCTGATCTTGCTGTAGACGCCGCCGTAGGGCATCTCGGACAGGTGGACGGCGATGAAGTGATCGGCGTAGGCCTTGGCCTGATCACCGGTGGTCATCTGCTGTCCGGCGTAGCGCTCGAGGTAGGGAATCATCCCCGGGGTGATCTCGGTGCCCGGCTTGGCATGCGCGAACGCAGCCCGGGACGGGAAGGTGATCTGCTGGCGAGCCAGCTGGTCGTGGACGTTGGAGCTCACGAAGCTGTGGCCCCAGGTGAGCAGCCCGCCGGCGATGACAAGGACGACGACGGCAACAGCGCCTCCGGCGCTGGTAATGAGATCAAAGACTCGGCGTGACATGGAGACCTCCGCGGGTCATGTTCAGGAATTGACCCCGATCGTGGCGTCACTCGCTCTGCACCGCGTCCGCGAGCCGCCACAGGGCCGGTGCCGGGACGCCCTAGGGCGCGTTCCGCGAAAACTACGCAGACCCATCAGGGGCGGGCGGCGATGCGCGGCACGGCACGCGGTGCGGATCGCCGTCCGGGGCAGTCAGCTCTGCGACGGCGCGAGGCCCAGTGCGGGGGCCAGTTCGCCGAGGGAGTCGAGCACCAGGTCGGCCCCCGCGCGGCGCAGCCCCGCGCGGTCGCTGTCGGCGGCGTAGCCGATGGCCCGCATCCCGGCCGCGACGGCGGCCGTCACTCCGATCGGGGTGTCCTCGACGACGACGCTGCGCCCGGGACTGGCGCCCATCCGCGCGGCGGCGTGCAGGAACAGGTCGGGGTGAGGCTTGCCGCGGGCGACATCGTGGGCGCTGAACAGCGCCCCCTGGGCGAACAGCGGGCGCAGGCCCGTCAGCCCGAGGGTCAGCTCGGTCTTGGCGAGCTTGCCCTGGGAGGCGACACAGACGGCGATTCCCGCCGCGCTGATCGCCCGCACGGCCTCGGCGGCCCCCGCGACGGCGGCGAGCTCGCGCCGGAAGGCGTCGGCTCGCGCGCGCTCGTAGGCGGGGATGAATCCGTCCGGCAGCGGAGCTCCGAGCCCCGCCTCGGCGCGCGCGATCACGTCGCGGATGTGCAGCCCTTTGTAGGTGGCGACCGCCTGCTCGGCCGAGGTGGGCAGGCCCGCTCGGGTGAGCGCCGCGGCCAGGACCGCGTTGGAGAGCGGCTCGCTGTCGACCAGCACGCCGTCGCAGTCGAAGATGACGAGATCGAACGGTGCGGTCATCGCGGGCCGGCCCGCGATCGTAGTGCGTCGCCTCAGCGTTGGCGCACGACAAATGGCATGATGCACGCACCATTCGCGTCGCGGTTCGGGGGTTGGGCCCGTCCGCTCCCCACGTGGCCGGGCTTCTGCGGCCGCTGGCGGAGCCTGCTCTGAGCCCCCGTCCAGACATCACTGACCCCACGGTCGCCAAGGCCCTCTCGCACCCCCTGCGGGCCAGCCTCCTCGCGGCCCTGGACGGCCGCACGGCCAGCCCGAGCGAGCTCGCCGCCGAGTTCGACGTGCCGCTGGGCGTGCTCAGCTACCACGTGCGGCGGCTGGCCGCGTTCGGCTTCCTGCGCCTTGTCCGGCGGGTCCCGCGCCGCGGCGCGGTCGAGCACTACTACACCGCCGTCGCCGCGGTCCCGGTCAGCGACGAGGCGTGGGCGGGGATGCCGGCCGCCGTACGCGGCTCGATGCTGGCCAGCGCTCTGACGGGCCTGGGCGAGACGGTGAGCCTCGCCGCCGCCCAGGGAGGCTTTGACGTTCCCGACGCCCAGGTCGTCACCCGCCGCCTGGCCGTGGACGCGACCGGCCGTCGCGAGGCCGCGGCCGAGCTGGCGGCGTGCGCCCGTCGGCTCGAGGCGATCGAACGAGCGGCGATCGAACGGGCGGCGGCCGACCGGGCGGCGATCGAAGGGGCGACGGACGAACGGGCGGCGGCCGATCGGGCGGCGATCGAAGGGGCGGCGGACGAACCGGCGACCGACGAGGCGACCGACGAACCGGCGGCGGACGCCGGATCGCGCCCCGGGGAGGCGATGACCGTGGTCACGATGATGTTCCGCACCCCGACCGACCCCGAGTAGGCGCGGTCAGTCCGGCAGCAGCGGGACCCACGGCTCGGGGCTGACCCCCACCAGGGCCCCGCGGGCGATCGACGCAGGACCGAAGCGGTCACGCACGGCGTCCACGGCGCGATCGAGCTCTCCCGCCCGGTCAAAGGGCAACGCGAGCTGTACGCGATCGGCGTCGCACAGGTTGGTCAGGGCCACCCCGATCAAGGTCAGCCCCCGCCGCGCCACCAGCTCTGCCGCCGCCGCCAGCAGGGAGCGCGCCAGGGCCAGGATGGTCGCTGTCCGGGTCGTCGCCTCGGCGATCGTGCGTGACCGGGTCACGCGGCCGAAATCGTCAAAGCGCAGCCGCAACACGACCGTCCGGCACGCGCGACAGGCCGCACGCAGCCGCCGGGTCACGCGGTCCACCAGCGCGAGCAGCGCGGCGTCGATCTCCGCCGGCGCCCGCGCCCGGCGCCCCAGCGCGCGCTGGGCCCCGATCGACCGCCGCCGCGCCCGCCGCCGCACCGGGCGCGGGTCGCGGTTGTGCGCGAGCGCGTGCAGATGGCGCCCCGAGGCCCGCCCGAGCAGCTCCACGAGCACGCCCTCCCCGAGCGCCGCCACCTGCGCCACGGTCTCGATCCCCTCGGCGCGCAGCTTCTCCGCCGTCACGCGCCCGACGCCCCACAGCCGCTCGACCGGCAGGGGATGCAGGAAGCTCAGCTCCGATCCCAGGGGCACCACCAGCAGCCCGTCGGGCTTGGCGACCGCGCTGGCCACCTTGGCCAGGAACTTCGTGCCCGCCAGGCCCACCGTGATGGCCAGACCGACCCGCTCACGGACCTCGGTGCGCAGGGCGACCGCGATCTCCCGCGGTGTCCCCAGGATGTGCTCCAGGCCCTGCACGTCGAGGAATGCCTCATCGATCGACAGCGCCTCGACCACGGGCGAGAAGCGCTCGAAGACGGCGAACACCTCCCGGCTGGCCTGCGCGTACGCAGCCATCCGCGGCGGCACCACGGCCGCGTCGGGACACAGGCGGCGCGCGGTCGCGCCGCCCATCGCGGTGCGCACCCCCCGCGCCTTGGCCTCATAGCTCGCGGCCAGAACCACCCCGCCGCCGACGATCACCGGGCGCCCCCGCAGCCCCGGCGCGTCACGCTGCTCGACCGCCGCGTAGAAAGCGTCGAGGTCGGCGTGCATCACGCCGGGATCACCGATACCAGGCACGAACGTATGTTCGCACCGGGGCCGGACGTGATCAGGGGGCGCCGACGCGCGTCAGCATCTCGGCGCCGCGCTCGGCCCCCACCCCGGCCGCCTCGAGCAGCGCCAGCCCGTCGGCCAGTCCGGCGGTCAGGCCGGCGGCGAAGGCGTCTCCGCAGCCGTAGTCGTCGCGCCGGGGGCCGGGCAGGGCGACCGGCGGCCAGCGGCCCTCGGATTCGCCCCACCAGCGCCCGCCGTGGGCGCCCTCGGTCTCGACCATCAGCCGCGTGCGCCCGATCAGCGGCTGCGCCCAGCGGCGTTCGTCCGCGTCGCCGCGGCTGTAGACGAGCGCGTCGATCGTCGCGTGGCTGGCCTGAAGGCCGTCACGGGCGCGCGGCGTGGCCACCAGTGTCCGCGCGCGCCGCGCCTGCGTCACGGCCGCGGCGTCCCCGGCGGTGACGTAGACCGCCGCCGCCTCGTCGATCCGCTCCCAGGCCAGCGGATCGGCCCCGTGCGGCTCGATGCGCTCGCCGAGGGTGATGATCGTGCGCTCGCCCGCGGGCTCCAGCAGGGTCACGACCCGCCGCGTCGGCGGGGGTCGCCAGGCGGCGTGCACGGTGATCCCCCGCGCCGACAGCTCGGCCGCCGCGGCCTCGCCGTCGGCGTCACGACCCAGCGCGCAGAAGAAGTCCACCGGGTGGCCGAGCTCGGCCAGGACGGCCGCCGCGACCACCGCTCCGCCGCCCGCATGGGTGAAGGCGCCGTCACCGGCCGTGATGCCGCCGCGCGCGGGGAAGCCCGGCAGCTGGATGAACTCGACCCACTCGACGTGACCGACGACCGCGATCCTGGCTGGCACCGGCCCAGGCTATAGCTCGCCGTCCGGGCCGGTCACGCCACCGCAGGCCCGGTCCGCGCCGGTCACGCCGCCCGGGCCGCCGCCGCGGGAACGGTGATCGGTGCCCCGCGCCGCCCGGTGCCGGCGCGGCGGGCGGCCGGCACCCTCCGGATCTGGGCGGGCAGGAACGGGATCACGCCGCGGCGCACGTACAGCGCCCCGGCCGCCACCAGCGCGCTGCGCACGGCCGCCGGCGGCAGGGGGGCAAAGCCGTACTGGCGGCGGATCACCTCGGGCAGCAGCGCCACCGTGATGAAGTTGACCGTTTCCAGCAGGGGTCGCGCGAGCTGCGGGACGGGTGGTTCGAGCACGATCTCCCGCGCGCGCCGGCGGGCCCATTCGCCGACGACCAGCTCACCGCCCGCCAGCATCGCGGCACCGTACTCGTCCAGGCCGCGCAGGGTCTCGGGCATGTCCGCATCGCGCAGCCCGAACAGCGCGCCGACGATCCGGTAGTCGTGCCACAGCGCGTCCCGGTCGCGCTCGGACAGCCGGCCGACGTAGGTGCGGTAGACCAGCACCGCGGAGTCGATCAGCGTGTAGAGGATCCACATGAGCAGCCTCGGGTCGTCAGCTCGGTACGGCGTTCCGGCCGCGAACGGACCCACGGCGCGGGGCAGGCGCCCCCGCACGGCGCGGTGCATGGCCCGTACGTGCCCGGTCACGCGATCGGCCTGGTCCCGCGGGCCGAAGGTGATCAGGCTCATCACCTCGGCGGTGCGGGCGAGGCGGTCATAGGGCTCATCCAGCGCGCTGGAGTGGGCCAGCAGCCCGGCCACGGCCAGCGGATGCGATGCCTGCATGAGCAGCGCCCGCGGGCCCGAGAGCGCGACCGCGCGCTCGCCTTGGACGCGGCGGATGACCGAGCCGGGCCCGAAGTAGGAGGCGCCGGCTGCTGCGGCGGGAGGGACGCGACTTGGCATTACATGATGTGTAGCTTAACCTCAACAGCCTGTCCACGGTGCGCGGCCGGCCGGTCATCGGGCGGACCGGATTCTCCCCCGGCCGCGCCGAGCCTGGTTGAGGATCGGGCCAGCGGGTAGGCACAAGGGGATGCCGACCACGACAGATTCCCCGCGCCCGGCCCTGCGTCGCAGTTCGGGGACGTTGACCCGGACCGAGACCGAGCGCCTCTTTCACCGCTGGCAGCGGCAGGGTGACCGGACGGCGCGCGACGAGCTGGTCGAGCGCTATCTCCCGCTCGCCCGCAAGCTCTCGCGCCGCTACGGCGGCGCCCGTGAGCCGTTCGAAGACCTGCTCCAGGTGGCCAGCCTCGGCCTCGTCAAGGCCGTCGATCGCTTCGACACCTCGCGCGGGACCGCCTTCTCCTCGTTCGCGGTGCCGACGATCATGGGCGAGCTCAAGCGCTACTTCCGTGATCAGGGTTGGGCGGTCCACGTCCCCCGCGGAGCCCAGGAGCGCGCCGTCAAGGTCGAGGACGCGCAGAACAAGCTGAGCGCGCGGACCGGTCACGCCCCCACCGTGGGGGAGATCGCCGAGTACCTCGAGATGAGCCTCGAGGACGTGCTCGACGCTCTGGAGACCTCCCGCGCCCACCACGCGGCGTCGCTCGATGCGCCCAGTGACGACGGCGACGCCGAGAGCGCGACGGTCGTGGACACGATCGGTCACCGCGACCCTCGCCTGCAGGACATCGAGACCCGGCTCACCGTCGGCGCCGCCGCGGGTCAGCTCACCGAACGCGAGCGCACCGTGCTCGGGCTGCGCTTCGTGCACGACATGACCCAGACCGAGATCGCGGAACGCGTCGGTGTCTCCCAGATGCAGATCTCGCGGATCCTGCGCCGGTCGATCGCCCGTCTGGGTGAGCTCACCGAGGGCGGCACCCGGCCCTCGACGCCCTAGTCGCCTCTCCCGTCGTTTTGCCCGGGCCGCGCCGGGGCATTACCCGAAGCTGGAGCGATGCAACCGCCGCCGACCGTCTGTCTTCAGCTCGAGAGCCGTGCCCAGGTGCTCACGATCGTCCGCGGCATGCTGTCGGGGATGGCCGAGCCGCTGGCGCTGGACCCTGAGCTGCTGGACGATCTCAAGACCGCCGTCAGCGAGGCCTGCAACAACGTCGTCCTGCACGCCTACGGAGGCGAGCCGGGGCCGATGGTGGTCAGCCTGCGTGCGACCGCGGAGGGCGTGAACGTCGTCGTGGCCGACCACGGCGCCGGCGTGCCGGCTGATCTTGACGAGAGCACGCCCGGCATCGGGCTCTCGGTGATCCGTGCGCTGACGCGGGAGATGACCATCGAGCCTGGCCGCGACGGAGGCACGGAACTCTCGATGAGCTTCTCCGCCGAGCGTGACGGGCGCGCGCTGTTCGACGTGCCCGACCCCGCGCTCAGCGGCCACGGCTGGCCCGATGTCCAGGGAGAGCAGGTCGGGCTCTCGGTCTCCCCGGTCGGGCTGCTGCCGGCGGTGCTCGGGCGCATGGCGCGCACTCTCGCGGCCACAGCTCACTTCTCCCTGGATCGCTTCTCCGACGTCTATCTGATCACCGACGCACTGGCCGCACACGCCGCCGACAGCGCGCTGGACGGTCGCGTCGACGCGCGCCTGGAGGCGGTCGACCGCCGGCTCGAGCTCGAGATCGGCCCGCTGCGCCCCGGCGCGAGTGAGCAGTTGACCGCGACCCGGGGCAAGCGGTCCCCGCTGGCGCTGCTCAGCGACGAGGTGGAGATCGTGACCGCAGAAGCCGGTGACCGCGTGCGGGTGGTCGTGATCGATCGCCGCAGCTGACGGCGCGGGCGCTCAGACCTCGTTGAGGATCTCCTCAGGTGTGTCGGCGAGGGTCAGCCGCTCGGCCACGCCCGTGAGATCGAGCAGTCGCTGGACCTGCTGGGGGCCGCGGACCAGGCACAACCGGCGGTCGCTGTCGGCCAGTCGCTGGTGCGTCTTGACGATCACGCTCAGCCCGGTCGAGTCCATGAACTGCAGATCGCGCAGGTCCAGGACGAGCACCGTGGCGTCCGAGGCGACGGCCGCCTGCAGCTCGGACTCCAGCGCAGGGGCGCTCGCCAGGTCCAGCTCACCGCTGACCCCGATCACCACCGCCTGACCGTCGGTGTGCGCTTGGACCCGAAAATCGCTCTGCACGAGGCCCTGAGCCTACCGGCAACCGCCGCTGGCTGTCACTGATGCCGGTTTGAGAGCCGGCGCACCCGGAAACGGTGCTGCCAGCACCCGTTCCGTTTCAAGGGGGTTGCGTGACCGAAGGACCCAGTTCAGGGGCGAGCCCCGCCGAGGATTCCCTCATCCACGTGGCCCTGCTCTACCGGACCCCCGAGGGCTACGGGAGCCAGCTCGAAGCGTTCGTGCGGGGGGCGCGGGCCGCGGCCGAGCCGGTGCTCGCGGTGCTCCCCTCCGGCGGGCTGGCCACCGCGCAGCGGGCCTGCGGCGAGCACGCCGACGCGGTCCGCTGGACGGCGATGGAGGATGTCGCGCGCAATCCCAGCCGGCTGCTCTCGCTCTACAGCGACTGGATCACCGAGCACTCGGGGAGGGTGCGGATCGTCGGCGAGCCCGTCTGGCCCGGCCGCGGCCGGTCCGAGGCGGTCGAGTGCCTGCGCCATGAGGCGCTGGTCAACCACGAGCTCGCCGCCGCCCCCGTGTCGTTGCTGTGCCCGTACGACGCCGGGCAGCTCGACGCCGAGATCCTCACCGGGGCCGCGATGACGCATCCGTGGCTGATCGACGATCACGGGCAGCGCCGCGAGAGCCCGGACTTCGCCGACCCGCTGGCCGTGGCCACCGGCCGGCACTGGCCGCTGGAGGAGCCGGTGCCGCCGATCAGCGAGCATCCCTTCAGCGGTGATCTGGGTTCCCTGCGGCGCGCGGTGGCCCAGGATCCGCACGCCGCGGCGCTCGGATCGCGGCGCTCCGATCTCGTCCTCGCGGTCAGCGAGGCGGCCTCCAATGCGCTCAAGCATGCCGACGGCACGTGCGTCATGCGGCTGTGGAGCACCGGCGCCGAGGTCATCAGCGAGGTGTGGACACGGTCGACGATCCGGGATGCCTTCGCCGGGCGCCGCCGGCCGCCCTGGGACGCCGAGGACGGACGCGGTCTGTGGCTGATCAACCAGGTCTGTGACCTCGTCGAGCTGCGCAGCGGCGGCGAGGAGACGATCCTGCGCATGCACCTGAGCTGCCCGGCCTGACCGTTTACTGAAAGGTGGCCGGGGTAGCACCGCGCAATGACCTCCCTGGCCTTCCTCGGCACCGGGACGATGGGCCTGCCGATGGCCCGCAACCTGCTCGCGGCCGGCTTTGATCTGCACGTCTACAACCGGACCCTGGAGCGCGCCCGTCCGCTGGCCGGCCAGGGGGCCACGGTGGCCGAGACGCCGGCGGCGGCCGCCGAGGGCGTCAGCACGCTGATCACCATGCTGTCCGACGGCGATGCCGTGCTCGACGTCGCCGCCCAGGCGCTGCCGGCGCTGGACGACGGCGGCACGTGGATCCAGATGAGCACGATCGGGATCGAGGCCACGGAGCGCTGCGCGAGCCTGGCCCGCGAGGCCGGAGTGGCTTTCGTGGACGCTCCGGTGCTGGGCACCAAGGCGCCGGCTGAGCAGGGGCAGCTGGTCGTGCTGGCCTCCGGCCCCGAGGATCGGCAATCGCTCTGCGAGCCGATCTTCGAGGCCGTGGGCGGACGAACGGTATGGCTGGGCGAGGCGGGTGCGGGAGCTCGCGTCAAGGTCGTGGTCAACGGCTGGATCGTCGGTGTCGTCGCCGTCCTGGCCGAGACGATCCACGTCGCCGAGGCGCTCGCGGTCGACCCCCAGCTCTTCTTCGCCGCCATCGAGGGCGGCCCGCTCGATCTCCCCTACGCGCGCACCAAGGGCTCGGCGATGATGTCCCAGAGCTTCGACGAGGTCTCCTTCCGCCTCGCCCTCTCGCGCAAGGACGCGGAATTGCTGCTCGCCGCGGTCGCGGGGGTCGGACTCGACACACCGGTGATGGATGCCGTCGTCGCCCGCCTGCGGGCGGCGGAGCGCGCCGGGCACGGCGACGAGGACATGGCGGCGACATACTGGGTCGGAGTGCCCGAGAGTGACCGACCCGGAGGTGTGCGATGAGTGAGTTCGAGCGCGAGCAGGAAGAGGCGGCGGCCGCGGAGGCAGCCCGCATCGGCGGGAACCCGGGCGCCGAGCGCTACGTCGAGGACGGCGAGGAGGTCGATCCTGCACAGATCCCGCTGATGGAGGCCGGGGAGGGCGAGGCCGAGGGCTTTGAGCAGGCCGAGGAGGCGCTGATCGACAACGCCAGCCACGGCGACATGCACACCCCGGACAGGATCCTCGAGGATGCACCGGCCGACGAGGCCGCGCCCGGCGCGGCCGGCGGCGAGGCCGACTCCGAGCACTCCTCCGAGGATGAGGACTCCGACCGCTGAGCGGCCGAGGATGAGGACTCCGACCGCTGAGCGGCCGAGGACGAGGACTGCGACCGCTGAGCGGGGCCTACTGCCCGCAGATGTCGCGCAGCCGCTGCAGCGAGCGGCGCAGCAGGCGCGACACCTGCATCTGTGAGACGCCGACCCGCGTCGCGATCTCGGTCTGGGTCAGGTCCTCGCTGAAGCGCAGAAAGAGGATCTGGCGCTCGCGCTCGGGCAGGCACTGGGCGGCGGCGAAGATCGTCGCCTGATCGTCGATCAGGGCCAGCCGCTCGTCCTCGTCGCCGAGTCCGTCCAGACGGCTGATGATCCCCTGGTCGTCGCCGGCCCGCGGCGCGTCGAGCGACACGGTGTCGTAGGCCTCGCCGACCTGCAGGCCGTCGAGCACCTCCTCGGTCGAGCACTCCAGGTACTCGGCGAGCTCGACCACGGTCGGCGAGCGCCCGCGCTGGGCTCCGATCTCCTTGCGCGCGTCGGCGATCCGCCGGGAGCGCTCCTGCGCGCTGCGGTCCACGTGCAGCGCCCACGCGGTGTCGCGGAAGTAGCGCTTGAGCTCGCCGACGATCGTCGGCACCGCGAACGAGGTGAAGGCGAACCCGCGGCCGGGATCGAAGCGCTCCACCGCCTTGACCAGGCCAAGGCTGGCCACCTGCACGAGATCGTCGAACGGCTCGTTGGCGGACGCATAGCGACGCGCGAGCTTGCGCGCCAAGGGCAGGAATCGCTCGATCAGCTCGTCGCGCGCGCGACGGTCTCGCCGCTCCTGCCAGCGGTGAAACAACTCAGCCGTGCCGGGCGCTCCGGCCAGCGGGAGCGAGCCCTGAGACAGCGCCATCCTGCCCTCCCTATTCGCAGACCTGCCCGTTTTATCACAGCCCCGGGCCCTCATCGGACACTTCCCCCCGGGTGGGGGGGAGGCCGCGTCTAGGCTGCGGCGATGCGCTCGACGGCGGGCGATCCGCGCTCGTCGTCGAGCAGATCGAGCACCGCCCGCTCCAGCCGAGCCCGGCGCCGGTCGTCGGGCCCGTTCAGGCCGCCGATGCGGTCAAGCTCGCCCCCGATCGTCCACCCGGAGAGGTAGCGGTCAAAGACGCGCGGATCGATGTAGGAGCTGCGCGCCACCGCCGGCGTGTTGCCGAGCACCGTGGCCACGCCCCGGACCGCGCCGTTGATCACGCCCCGCCGCGCCCGCTGCGTGCGGGCCTGGCGGCCGTCGGCGGCGACCGACACCGCGGCCAGCACGGTCGCGTTCCAGGTGCGGAAGTCCTTGGCGCTGTACTCCTCGCCGATGACCGCCTTGAGGTAGTCGTTGATCTGCTCCGAACGCACCCCCCGCCAGCGGCCGGCCTGCTTGTAGGCGAGCAGCTGGTCGGGGCCGGAGCGACGGCGGCGCAACGCGTCGACCACCGGCACGGCGGCCGGGTCCTGGATCGCCTGCACGCGGTGCACGCCGGCCTTGGCCAGGTAATCGAACACCGCCTCGCCATCGTGCACGGTCACCTGGGCGCGGGCGACCGTGGCCAGGCCGACGCCGCCCTCGTCATCGGCGTACTGCTCGGAGCCGATCCGGAACAGGCCGATGTCGAGCAGGCGCACGGCACAGGCCAGCACCCGGCGCTCGTCCAGCTCGTCACCGCGCAGGTCGGAGAGCATCCGTCGTCGCAGCGCGGGCAGCGCGCGGGCGAAGTCGGTCATGTGCTCGAACTTCTTGCGGTCGCGCATCTCGCGCCAGCGGGGGTGATAGAGGTACTGCTTGCGCCCGGCGGCGTCGACCCCGGTGGCCTGCAGGTGGCCGAGCGGATCGGAGCAGATCCATACCTCCTGCCAGGCCGGAGGGATGCCCAGGGCCTTGATGCGCAGCAGCTCGTCTGGATCCCGGAGCGGCTCGCCGGCGTCGGTGGTGTAGGAGAACCCCTTGCCGCGGCGCTGGCGGCGCAGACCCGGGCCCGAACAGTCCGAGCGGCGCAAGCGGGGGCGTCGTGATGTCGTCGTGGCACTCATGGCGGGCCCTGGGGGACTACCCGCTGGGCTGCGGCGTCACGCGATTGGGAATACTCACTGGGATGCCCGACCCCCTCTTCACCTCAGAACTCGCCGCGGCCCTGGCCCCCGGGCTGCTCGAGCGCTTTGACCGCTACGTCCGCGTCGACACCCAGGCCGTGCGCGAGCGCACGCACTCGCCCAGCTCGACCGGTCAGATCGAGCTCGGCCGCGTCCTGGTCCAGGACCTGCACGCCGCGGGTCTGCGCGACGCGGCCCAGGACGAGCACGGCTACGTGTTCGCGACCCTGCCCGCCACCGTTCCCGACGCCCCGGTGATCGGCCTCATCGCCCACATGGACGTGTCCCCGGACGCCCCCGCGGCGGGCGTGGAACCGATCGTCCATCGCGACTACCCCGGTGGCGTGATCGAACTCCCGCGCGGCGGCACGCGCCTGGACCCGGTGTCGATGCCGGCGCTGAGCGCCAAGCACGGCCACGACATCGTCACCTCCAGCGGGGATACCTTGCTCGGGGCCGACGACAAGGCGGGCGTGGCCGAGATCGTGACCGCGGTCGCCCACCTGGCTGCGCATCCCGAACTGCCGCGACCGACCCTGCGGGTCGCCTTCACCCCCGACGAGGAGATCGGCCAGGGCGCCTCGCTGTTCGACATCCCCGCCTTCGGCGCGTCCTGCGCGTACACCCTCGACGGCTCGGAGATCGGCGAGCTGCAGGATGAGAGCTTCTCGGCCGTCGAGGTCCGGATCGCCGTGCGCGGGGTCGACGTCCACCCCGGGACGGCGTACGGAAAGCTCGTCAACGCGCTGCGGGTCGTCGCGGGTATTGTGGCCGCGCTGCCCGCCGACCGGCTCTCGCCGGAGACCACCTCGGGCCGCGAGGGCTTCCTGCACCCGCACCTGATCGAGGGCGACGCCGCCCGGGCCGAGCTGCGGGTGATCGCCCGGGACTTCGACGACGACCTGCTGCGCGCCCATGTCGCGTTGCTGCGGGTCATCACCGACGAGGCGCTCGCGGCCTTTCCCGGTGCGCGGGCCGAGTTCGACGTGCGCGAGCAGTACCGCAACATGAAGTCGTTCATCGCCCCCGAGCCTCGCATTGTGGCCGCGGCCGAGCAGGCCCTGCGGGCCGAGGGGATCGAGCCGGTGCGGACGGCGATCCGGGGCGGCACCGACGGCTCGCTGCTGTCCGAGATGGGCCTGCCCACCCCGAACCTGTTCACCGGTGGCCATGAGTACCACTCGGTGCGCGAGTGGGCCTCGCTCAACGACATGGCCGCCGCCGCGGCGACCGTCGTTCGCCTCGCCGGTGTCTGGGCGGCCTCCGGCGGCACCGGGAGCGCGGCGGCCAGCCGGAGCGCGGCGGCCGGCGACACCGGGAGCGCGGCGGCATGAGCGGCCCGGGCCCGAGCTCGCTGGCCTCTGTCGACGGCGCGATCATGCCCGTCGCCGAGGCGACGCTGCCGATCACCGACCCGGGCCTGGTCCGCGGCGACGGGGCCTTTGAGGTGATGCGCGTCTACGACGGGGTCCCCTTCGCCGTCGAGGAGCACCTCGCCCGCCTGCAGCGCTCGGGGGCCAACCTGCGCCTACCGATCGACGTCGAGGCGGTGCGCGCGGAGACCTTCCGCCTGCTCGCCCAGGCCGGCGACGGCCCCGACCATCAGCTCGTGCGGGTGATGGTGACCCGTGGCGGGCGGCGGCTGATCATGACCGAGCAGCTCCCCGATCGGCCTGAGTTCCTGCGCTGCAAGACCGTCACCTACGCCCCCACGCGGATCCTCGACGGCATCAAGTCCCTCTCCTACGCGGCCAACATGCAGGCTGGGCGGCTGGCCGCCGAGGCCGGTTACGACGAGGCGATCCTCGTCACCCCCCACGGCCGGGTGCTCGAGGCACCGACCAGCTCGCTGTTCTGGGTCGAGGGCGAGACGCTGCTGACGCCTCCCCTGGACGACCACATCCTCGCCTCGATCACGCGGGCGATCATCCTGCAGGTCACCGGCGCCCGCGAGGAGGTGTGCCCGCTGGAGCGGCTGCTCGGGGCCGACGAGATCTTCATCGCCTCCACCACCCGCGAGGCGCAGGGCGTGATCGCCGTCGACGAGACCGAGATCGCGGCCCCCGGTCCGGTGACCAAGCGGACCGAGGCGGCGGTCGTCGCCCACATCCGGTCAAAGCTGACCGGGTGAGGGTCCTCACGGTCATCGGCAACCGCCCGCAGTTCATCAAGGCGGCCGCGGTCTCGCCGCGTCTGCGCGAGCGCCATTCCGAGCACCTGGTCCACACCGGGCAGCACTACGACGATCGCCTCTCGGCCATCTTCTTCTCCGAGCTCGGCCTCCCCGCCCCCGACGAGCAGCTCGGGGTGGGGGGAGGCAGCGCGACCTCCCAGACGAGCCGCATGCTCGCCGCCCTGGAGCCCGTGCTCGCGCGGGTCGCGCCGGATGCCGTGCTCGTCTACGGGGACACCAACTCGACGCTGGCCGGGGCTCTGGCCGGGGCGCAGACGGGGGTGCCCGTCGTCCACGTGGAGGCGGGGATGCGCTCGTTCGATCGCACGATGCCCGAGGAGCTCAACCGCGTGCTGTGCGATCACGCCTCCGCGCTGCTGCTGTGCCCCGGGGAGGTGGCGATGGAGAACCTGCGCGCCGAACGCGTGACCGGCCACTGCGAGCTGGTCGGCGACGTGATGGTCGACGTCGCCCTGGCCGCCCAGCCGCGGGCGCGCGCCGCCGTCGAGCTGATCACCGGCCGCGGCCTTGAGCCCGGGGGGTACCTGCTGGCCACCGCGCACCGCGCCGGCAACGTCGACGACCCGGCCCGCCTGTCGGCGCTGCTGCAGGTGCTGTCCGCGCTGCCGCTGCCGGTGGTGCTGCCCCTGCACCCGCGCACCGAGGCCCGGCTGCGGGACGCCGGGCGCTTCGACGAGCTGCGGGCGATGCCCGGAGTCCGGGTCGAGCCGCCGCTGGGGTACTTCGAGCTGACCGCCCTGCTCTGTCACGCGCGCGCCGTGCTCACCGACTCGGGAGGGCTTCAGAAGGAGGCCTACCTGGCGGGCGTGCCGTGCGCGACGCTGCGTCCCAGCACCGAGTGGACCGAGACCGTGGAGACGGGCTGGAACGTGCTCGTCGATCTGGATCCGGCGGCGACCGCGGCCGCGGTGACGCGCCGCGCGCCGGATGAGCGTCCCGAGCTGTACGGCGACGGCCGGGCCGGCGAGCGCGTGGTGGCGGCGATGACCGCCTTCCTGGGACGATGAGCGGCCGCGGCGGGGCCTAGACTCGCCCGTCATGTCCGAGCCCCCGCTGCGCGTCGGGGTCGCCGGCCTCGGCTACTGGGGCCCGAACCTCGCGCGGAACTTCGCCGCCCTGCCCGACTGCGAGCTGGCGGTCTGCTGCGACCTGTCCGAGGCGGCGCGGGCCCGGGTGGCCGCGATGCTCCCGGGAGTCCGGACGACCGACGACTTCGCCACGCTGCTGGCCGATCCCGATCTCGACGCGATCGCCCTGGCCACCCCGGTCCCGTCCCACGCCGACCTCGCCGTGCAGGTGCTGCGCGCCGGCAAGCACTGCTTCGTGGAGAAGCCGCTGGCCCAGTCGGTCGTCGACGCCGAGCGGGCCGTGGCCGCGGCCGAGCAGAGCGGACGGATCCTCATGGTCGGGCACCTGCTCGAGTACCACCCCGGGGTGCGCAGGCTCAAGGAGCTCGCCGACTCCGGTGAGCTGGGCGAGATCTACTACATCTACGGCAACCGCCTGAACCTCGGCAAGCTGCGGGCCGATGAGAACGCGCTGTGGAGCCTCGGCGCCCACGACGTCTCGGTCGTGCTCGCCCTGGCGCAGGAGGAGCCCGTCGAGGTCGTCGCCCACGGCGAGGCGTACGTCCGCCCCGGCGTGCAGGACGTCGTCTTCTGCTTCCTGCGCTTCCCCTCGGGCCTGTCGGCCCACCTGCATCTGTCCTGGCTGGATCCCCACAAGGAGCGCCGCTTCACCGTGGTCGGCTCCCGGCGGATGGCCACCTTCGACGACATGGATCTCGAGCGCAAGCTGACCATCTACGACAAGGGCTTTGACGAGGACGCGCGCACCTACGGCGAGTACATCACTCGCAGCGGGGACATCTTCTCGCCCCGGATCCCCAACCTCGAGCCCCTGCGCCTGGAGTGCGAGCACTTCGTCCACTGCGCCCTGACCGGGGAGCGGCCGCGTTCGGACGGTCACAGCGGGCTGCGCGTGGTCCGGGTGCTGGAGACGCTGCAGCGGTCGCTGGAGTCCTCGCGCCGGGAGCCGGGTCCGCGTGGACGCTGATCGCCTCCAGGCGCGGGAGGACGGGGCCTGGGTGGCCGCGGAGGTGACCCTCGGCGCCGGGGTGAGCCTGGCTCCCGGCGCGGTCGTGCACGCCGGGGTCCGCATCGGGGAGGCCACCGTGGTCGGGTCCGGCGCCGTCATCCACGCCCGCACCGAGATCGGGCGCGAGGCGGTGATCGAGGACGGCGCGGTGCTCGGCAAGCGACCCCGCCTGCGTCCGGGCTCCAGCGCCGCACGGCCGCAGACCGGCCCGCTCGTGCTCGCCGACGGCGTGACCGTCTGCGCCGGCGCGGTGCTCTACGCCTGCGCCCGGATCGGGGAGCGGGCGATCATCGGTGATCAGGCCCAGGTGCGCGAGCGGGCGAGGATCGGTGCCGGGACGGTGGTCGGCCGTGGCTCGAGCGTCGACTTCGACGCCGTGGTCGGCGCGCGGGTGCTGATCCAGACCGGCGTGTACGTGACGGCCGGGTCGATCGTGGAGGACGACGTGTTCCTCGGCCCGGGGGCCACGACGACCAACGACGACACGATGGGCCGCCATCCGCGTGGCGAGGGCCTGGCCGGCCCCGTGCTGCGGCGAGCCTGCCGGATCGGCGGCGGCGCGGTGCTCGTCCCCGGGGTAGAAGTGGGGGAGGAGGCGTTCGTGGCCGCCGGGGCGGTGGTGACCCGCGACGTCCCCGCGCGGGCGGTGGTCATGGGCGTGCCGGCCCGCGTCGTGCGCCAGGTCAGCGACGCGGATCTGCTCGAGCGCTGGCGCTGACGCTCACGCCGGCGCCGAGCGTCGTCGCGGCGTCAGGCGGCGTCGCGAGCGGCGTAGGAGCTGACCGCGCTGGCGTGACCGGCCTCGGTCCAGATCGTCTGCTCGCGGCCGGGTCCGACGCCGATCAGGGCGATCGGCACGCCGACGTACTCCGAGACGAAGCGCAGGTACTCCCGGCAGGCCGGCGGCAGCTCGGACTCGTCGCGGCACTCGCTGAGGTCCTCGCTCCAGCCCTCCAGCTCGACGTACTCGCCGGTCGCGTGGTGCAGCACCGTCTGGTGGTAGGGGAAGTCGGTGAACTGCGCGTCCTCGGGTCCGCGGTAGCTGGTGGCCACGCACAGGCGGTCAAAGCCCGAGAGCACGTCGAGCTTGGTCACGGCCAGCGCGGTGAGCGAGTTCAGCCGCGCCGCGTAGCGCAGGGCGACGAGATCCAGCCAGCCGACGCGGCGCGGGCGGCCGGTGGTGGTGCCGTACTCGCCGCCGCCCTCGCGGATCGCGTCGGCGAGCGCACCGTCGAGCTCGGTCGGGAACGGTCCGGCCCCGACCCGCGTCACGTAGGCCTTGGTGATCCCCCATACCTCGTCGATGTCCTTGGGCCCGACCCCGGCGCCGGTGCAGGCGGCGCCGGCCACCGGGTTGGAGGAGGTGACGAAGGGATAGGTGCCGTGATCGATGTCCAGCAGCGCGCCCTGCGCGCCCTCGAAGACGACGATCTCGTTGTCGTCCAGGCAGCGCAGCACGAGCCGGGAGGTGTCGGCGATGAACGGCTCGAGCACGTGGCCGAAGGAGAGGTACTCATCGGTCATGGCCTGCAGGTCGAGCGCCGGGTCCTTGGCGTAGGGGCGCAGCGACAGCCGCTTGGGCTCCAGCGCGGCCACGATCTTCTTCTTGAGGATCTTCTCGTCGAGCAGATCCTGGACGCGGATGCCCAGGCGCGAGGCCTTGTCCGCGTAGCAGGGGCCGATCCCGCGCCGGGTCGTGCCGATCTCGAGCTTGCCGAGCTTGGTCTCGCCCGCGTGGTCGAGCATCAGGTGATAGGGCATGATCAGGTGCGCGTTGGCCGAGATCCGCAGGCCGCGGATGTCGACCTTGCGCCGGCGCAGCTCGTCGAGCTCGTCGACCAGCACCCGCGGATCGATCACCACGCCGTTGCCGATCACGCACAGCTTGCCGGGGTGCAGGATCCCCGAGGGCATCAGGTGCAGCTTCCACGTCTCGCCGTCGCGGACGATCGTGTGGCCGGCGTTGTTGCCGCCCTGGAAGCGCACGACGGCATCGGCACGCTCGGCGAGCATGTCGGTGACCTTCCCCTTGCCCTCATCGCCCCATTGGGCGCCGACGATCACGATTCCTGGCATGGCCGGGTTGAGTGTAGGGGGCCGCCGGGCGGCCGGAGCGCGGGAGTCGGGCGCCCGAGGGCTGTGTCATGGCACCCTATGGCCGTGATCTCCCTGCCCGGCGCCCACCCCCGCATGCCGGCCGCGCCCGTGAGCCCCCGGCCCTTGGCCTCCGCCCCCGCCCGGCGGCCGCGCCCGTGAGCCCCCGGTCCGCGGCGCCCGTGCGCACCGTGGTCTTCGATCTCGGCGGGGTGCTGCTGGACTGGAACCCGCGCTACCTCTACCGCGAGCTGTTCGACGACGAGCAGGAGATGGAGCGCTTCCTGGCCGAGGTGTGCACCCTGGACTGGCACGTCGCCAATGATCTCGGCGGCCGGCCCGTGCGTGAGAACTGCGCCGAACTGGCCCGCCGGCATCCCGAGCACGCCGAGGCGATCATCGCCTGGGGCGAGCGCAGCGAGGACATGGTCGGCGGCGTGATCGAGGGCACTGTGCAGATCCTGGCCGAGCTGCGCGACCGCGGCGTGCCGCTCTACGCGCTGACCAACATGGAGGCCGAGACCTTCCCGCAGCGGCGCGAGCGCTTTGCCTTCATGCGCTGGTTCGACGGCGCCGTCGTCTCGGCCTGGGAGGGAATCGTCAAGCCCGACCCGGAGATCTTCCGCCGCCTGCTGTCACGGTTCGCGCTCGACCCCGCGACCACGGTGTTCATCGATGACGCCCAGCGCAACGTGGACGCCGCCGCGGAGCTCGGGCTCCAAGCGGTCCGATTCGAGGGTCCTGCGGCGCTGCGGGAGTGGCTCGTCGCCCGGGGGGTCCTGTAGCCGGGCCGTCGCGGCGCACCCGCGCCTGATCCGAGGTGCGGCCGATCAGAGGATCGAGCCCGGCTCCCAAACCCGACCGGTTCCAGCCGCACAAACCTCGCTCGCCGCCGTCGACGCCATGTGCGCGCGAGATCGTGGCGGTTTCGACCGCCACCATGTCACTCGGTCGGGACGGAGTCGGGTTGCGTGCGACGTTTCGGTGGCCAGGAGCCGGCCACGGCTGCAGTGCACCCCGGACGGGTGGGGCACAGCCACGAAGGCCGTGATCCCGAACGCCGCCGCACGGCTGCTCTCTTGACACCTAGGATCACTAGGCCTAGCATCACGAGGCATGAGATCGGAATCATTGAAGGGTCACCTGGAGGGGATGCTCCTCTCCGTCCTCGCCCGTGGCCCCCTGCACGGCTACGCCGTGATCGAGGAGCTGGGCCGGCGCAGCGACGGCGCGCTGGAGCTGCCCGAGGGCACCGTCTACCCGGCCCTGCACCGGCTCGAGGCCGCCGGGCTGCTGCGCAGCGAGTGGTCGACGGCCGAGGGCCGCCGCCGTCGCGTGTATGCGCTCACCCACCGGGGAGAGCGCGAGCTGGGCTCCCGCCGGCGCGAGTGGCGCGACTTCGTGGGGACGATCGAGGCGGTGATGGCATGAGCGGCTCGGACTACCCCCGGACGCTGCGCGCCGAGCTCGGCGCCGCCGGCATCATCGGGCTCCGGCGCGAGCGGATCGTGGCCGAGATCGAGGACCACCTGGCCTGTGATCCCGGAGCCGACCTCGGCGATCCTCGCCTCCTCGCGCGGCAGTTCGCCGATGAGCTCGGGACGCTGCTCGCGCGCCGCGCCGCCGTCCGCAGCTTCACCGGTCTGGCCGTCGCCGGGCTGCTGTTCGCAGCCGCGTTCATCGGCTCCCCCGCCGCTGCGTTCGGAGCCGCGCCCGCCAACGCGCCGCTGCTCGGCCAGCTGGCCCGGATCGTCGCCGTGCTCGCCCCCCAGTTCGCCTTCGCGGCCGGTCTGCTCGCGATGCTGCGGGCGGTTTCCGGGCGCCATGCCCGGGTGATCGGCGCCCCGGCGGCGCGGATGATCGTCCGCCGCGCGATCGTCGCCACCGGCTCCGGCCTGGCCGCGATGATCAGCCTCGGCGTGATCGCCCTCGCGTTCTCCGGCCATGTGTCCTCGGGCTGGCAGACGCTCGCGTTGATCGCCTCCGGCGGTGGGGCGCTGGCCATCGCCGCCGCCCTGCCGGCGCTGCGCGCCGCGATCCGGTTGCGGCCGGTCGCCGACGGGCCGCAGGGAGACCTGTTCGACGATCTCGGCCCGTTCGTGCCCGCCGTCCTGCGCGGCCATCCCTGGCGCCTCGCGGTGCTGGTGGCCGGGGGCGTCGCGGTGGCCATCGCGCTGGCCGGGGTACCCGGCCACGACCTCTACGACGGGATCGCCCGCGGGATCGCCGACGGCGCGCTCTGCCTGCTCGCCTTCGCGACGCTCGGCCGCTACCTCGGGCTGTGGAGCCCGGGGGACGCGCCGGCCGGCGGAGAGCCGGCCGGCCGGCGATCGGGTCTCATGCCACGGTGAAGCCGCCGTCGCCCGGCGGCGCCGACGGCCTCAGGCGCGTCGGACGCTGACCACCGGCTCGGGCAGGCCCGGCTCCATACGGTGGTCGTGGCCGATCAGGGGCAGCTCGTCGCACATCTCGGTCAGCCGTGAGACCGTGCGAGCGGTGATCTGCTCGCACAGCGCGTCGCGGTCCAGGATGTTCGTCGTGATGACCATCGACCGGCGGTCCTCGTAGCGGCCGTTGACGATCGAGTACAGCTCCTCGAGCACCCAGTCGTTGCTGCGCTCGGCGCCGATGTCGTCGATGTGGAGAAGATCGACCTCGGTGAGACGGTCGAGCAGCTCCACGTGCGAGCGCTCGGCGCGGTGGGTGTCGCGGATCTCGTTCAGCAGCCGCGGGAGCGAGTAGATAGCCACCGTGCGACCGGCGTCCAGGGCCGCCTTGGCGACGAGCATGGCCAGCGTCGTCTTGCCGGTCCCGGGAGGGCCCATGAACCACAGGCCCCGGCCGGCGTCGAGCTGGTCCTCGATCGAGCCGGCGAAGCGGCGGGTCGCGGCGACGATGGCCGGCTCGATGTCGGAGACCGGCGGCCGGTCAAAGGAGACGTCGCGGTAGCGGCGCGGGATCAGCGCCGACAGGCTGCGGGCGCGGGCGCGGGCGCGCCGCATCGGCCGGCAGCGGCAGTCATACGCGGTGTTGCTCGCGGTGTCGTAGAGGAACCCGCTGCCGTCGCACTGGTCGTAGGGGCAGCCGTCGCTCACGGCTCGAACCGATCTCCGGCGTAGTTCATGAACTTCGGATAGTCCTTCTGGAAGGTGAGGATGACCTCGCCGACGGGGCCGTTGCGGTGCTTGGCGATGATGATGTCGGCCTCGCCCTGGCGCTCTGAGTCCTTGTCGTAGTACTCGTCGCGATAGATGAACATGACCAGGTCGGCGTCCTGCTCGATCGCGCCCGATTCACGCAGGTCGGAGAGGATCGGCTTCTTGTCCTCCTTGCCGCGCTGCTCGACGGCGCGGCTGAGCTGCGACAGCGCGATCACCGGGACCCCCAGCTCGCGGGCCAGGCCCTTGAGCGCGCGGGAGATCTGGCTGACCTGCTCGACCCGGCTCTCGACGCGGCCCTCGTGGCGCATGAGCTGCAGGTAGTCGATGATGATCAGCCCGAGACCGCCCTCCACGCGTGAGTGCAGCCGCCGGGCCTTGGCGCGGACCTCGAGCACGCCGGTGTCACTGGAGTCGTCGATGTACAGCGGGGCCGCCGACAGCCGGGAGCAGGCCTCGAGGATGTTCGGCCAGCGGTGCTCGGCCACCTTGCCCCGCCGCAGCTCCTCGCCCTTGATCCGGGCCTGGGAGGCGACGAAGCGCTGCGCGAGCTCGGACTCGGACATCTCCAGCGAGAACAGCGCGACGGGACGACCGGCGAGCACAGCGTTCTCGGCGATGTTGCAGACGAGCGCCGACTTGCCCATCGAGGGCCGGGCCGCGAGCACGATCAGGTTGCCGGGCTGGAATCCGCCCGTCTTCTCGTCCAGGTCCTTGAAGCCCGAGGGGGTGCCGGTCAGGGGCGTACGGGAGACCGACAGCCGGTGCAGCTTGTCGATCTCGGCGTCGAGCACGTCGCTGATCGAGCGGATCTTCTTCTGGCGGTCATCGTGGGCCACCTCGAGCACGGCGCGCTCGGCCTGCTCGACGAGATCGCGCGCCGGGGCCTCGCGCGCCAGCACGCTGGCCTGGATCTCGTACGAGGTGGTCAGCAGCGCCCGCATCTGCGCGGCGTCGCGGACGATCCGCCCGTACTCGCGAGCGTGCCCGGCCGCCGGGACCCATCCGGTGAGCTCGTCGATCGCCTCTGGGCCGCCGAGCTCATCGAGCTTGCCATGCTGGCGCAGCGTCTCGGAGACGGTTAGCGGGTCGATCTTGCGGTCGGCCTCCGACAGAGCGAGCATCGCGGCGAAGACGGCACCGTACTGCTCCCGGTAGAAGTGCTCGGGCCGCAGCCGTTCCTCGACGATGAGCACGTTGAGGTGGCGCTCGTCGAGCAGTACCGCCCCGAGCACCGACTTCTCGGCCTCGAGGTTGTGAGGCGGCATCGCGATGTTCTGCACGGCACTCATCTCGGGACCGAGTCTAGGTTTCCGGTCGGCGTCTCATCGGCGTCCATCCCGCTCGCTGCGAGGTTTGCTTCAGGACCCCGTTTCTGGGTGCGTCCGCCCGCGCCAACCGGCCGCGGTGGCCTGCGCTGATGCTGGGGAGGGGTGGTGGTTGCCGTTTCGGTCCGGCTCGACAAACCCGACCAGCCGTCACGCGCCTCTCACCACATCCCCGCCGGACCGAAACGGCGACTGCCGCCGGTCCCCCGGCCAAGGCTCAGCCGGCCGCGTTACGCCGGTCGCGCCACTGCAGCAGCTCGCGCAGCTTGCCCAGGTCATAACCGCCGGAGCTGCCGCCGACGCCGATGGTCAGCTCGTTGACGCCGGCGTCGGCCAACGCGTCGGCGTGGTCAGCGATCGCGCCACCCGAGCCGATCACGCGCTGGATGCTGGCCGGGTCACGTCCCACCTTGGCGCAGTGCTCGGCCAGGACCTCAGACTTGTGGTGGTAGGCCTCGGGATCGGCGAAGGTGTGCCAGAGCTGCGCGTGCTCAGCGACCAGCCGCAGGGTCACCTTCTCACCGCCGCCGCCGATCATGATCGGCATCTCGCCGACGGGCGGCGGGTTGAGCTTGCCCAGCCGCTCGCGGATCAGCGGCAGGTCCCGGCGCAGCGCGCGCAGGCGGTCCGGGGCGGTGCCGAACTCGTATCCGTACTCGTCGTAGTCGCGCTGGAACCATCCCGCGCCGATGCCGAGGACGACCCGGCCGCCGCTGAGATGGTCGATCGTCGAGTGGATGTTGGCCAGCAGCTGCGGGTTGCGGTACGAGTTGCAGAAGACCAGCGCGCCGATCCGGACCCGCTCGGTGCAGGCGGCCAGGGCGGCCAGCGACGCGGCGCCCTCGAAGTGCTTGCCGTCCGGATCGCCGTAGAGGGGATAGAAGTGATCCCAGGTGTAGATCGAGTCCACGCCGAGCTCTTCGGCCTTGAGCCAGGCTGTGCGCATCTGCGCGAAATCGGCCTGCTGCGGCTGAATCTGGACCCCAATGCGAACCGGCACGCCGACCTCCCGGACGGAAACGAAGTCCGCTCAATCTAGCCACGCCGGCCGGTCCGAAATACGACCCCCTCGCCACTCCCGCGCAGGGAGCGACGCCCGGCAAGGGGCGAGGCAGCGCGGGCCGGGCGGCAGCTGCCGTGACGGTCCGGCTCGACAAACCCGACCAGACGCGGCGCGATCATGACCACGCCTCCGCCGGACCGGCGCGACAGCAGCCGTGCGGCCCAACGCAGCCGGAGAACCGAACCGACTAGGAAGCGACGACCATGGTCTTCACGGACGCGGTCACCTCGTCGGCGACCTCGACCACGACCATGTACGTGCCGACGTTCTTGATCGGCTCCTCGAGGTGGACCTTGCGGCGGTCCACCTTGATGCCGCGCGCATCGCGGATCGCATCCGCGATGTCCTGCGTGGTCACCGATCCGAACAGGCGACCGTCGTCACCGGCCTGCTGGGCGATGGTCAGCACGGTGCGGCCCAGCACGGCAGCGCTCTCCTGAGAGCGCGCCTTGGCTTCCTGAAGCGCGCGTTCGGCCTCGGCCTGGCGCTTGGCCGCGACCTTGATCGAGGCCGCGGTGGCGGGCTCGGCGAGCTTGCGGGGCAGCAGGTAGTTGCGCAGGTAGCCGTTGGACACGTCGACGACCGTGCCGCGTTCACCGAGCGCGTCGACGTCTTGGAGCAGGATTGCCTGGGGCATGCTGGGAACCCGATCAGCGGTCGCGGTCGCGGTCGCCGCGATCGCCGCGGTCCCCACGCTCGCCTCGTCCGCCGCGATGCTCGGAGCCCTCCGCCACGTAGGGCAGCAGGGCGAGCTCACGCGCCCGCTTGACCGCCCGGGCGACCTGGCTCTGGTGACGGCGACACGCGCCGGTCATGCGCCGCGAGCGGATCTTGCCGCGCTCGGAGATGAACCGCCGCAGGGCCGACACGTCCTTGTAATCGACCTGTTCGATCTTGTCCCGGCAGTACGGGCACGACTTCCGGCGGGTCGAAGTGATCCCGCCCTTCCTGTCGCGCCGGCGCACCGGACGTCTACGTTGCTTAGCCATACGTGCCTTGAATCTAGCTGGTTCCCGCTCCTGGTGGAGCGAGCTGGTCGGTGAGGACCCCGCTCTACAGCCGATCGCCGGCCCGACGGCGGGCAATCAGAACGGGATGTCCTCGTCAGCGGCAGCGCTCACGGGGGTGCGCTCGAAGTCGCCGGTGTCGATGGGGACGTCGCTGTCGGCGGCGCGCACGCTGCTCGAGTAGCCGTTTCCGTTCCCAGCACCGGCGTCGTCGCGACCGCCGAGGAACTGCACTGACTCGGCGATGATATCCACGGCCTGGCGCTTGTCGCCGTTATCGGTCGTCCACTCGCGCCAGCGCAGGCGCCCGTCGATGGCCACGGGGCGCCCCTTGGTGAGGAAGCGCGAGCAGTTCTCGCCCTGCGCGCCCCAGACCGTGACGTCGAAGTAGTTGGGCTGATCCTCCCACTGGTTGGTCTCGTTGTTGCGCCGCCGGCCGTTGCAGGCGATGCGCATCGAGCACACCGAGGTCCCGGAGCCCGACAGCGTGCGCAGCTCGGGATCGCGGGTCAGGTTGCCGGTGATGATCACCCGGTTGATGTTGGTGCCTGCCATGTGAGGCTCCTTTCAGGGACGTGAAGGTCGTGGCCCGAGTCTATGGCCGGTGCAGACGGCAACCCCCGTGCTCCCCGGAAAATGGAACGGAATCGTTGCCCCGCCGGCACACGAGTGCCGTTTCGTCACCGTTCCGTGACGGACGCCCGCGCGCTGGGGCGATCCAGCGCAGCCGGGGCTCTCAGCGCACCCGGGGCTCTCAGCGCACCCGGGGCTCTCAGCGCGCCCTCAGGGTTCCCAGCGGTAGCCCACCCGCCGTACCGTGCGCAGCCGCGGCGCGTGCCGGTCGCCGAGCTTGACCCGCACCCGCCGAACGTGCACGTCCACCGTCCGCGCTCCCCCGAAGAACTCATAGCCCCACACGCTGCGCAGCAGCGCCTCGCGGGTGAACGCGCGTCCAGGGTGGGTGACCAGGTGCTTGAGCAGCTCGTATTCCATGAAGGTGAAGTCGACCGGGCCCCCATCGAGCCGCGCCTCGTGGGCGGCCAGGTGCAGCTCGAGCCCGTCGTCACGGAAGATCTCGTGTTCCTGCACGCCGCGCACGACCCGGCGCGCCCGGGCGATCCGCGCCGACAGCTCGGCCGAGGTGAACGGGGAGACGATCAGCTCGTGGACGCCGAGGACCTCCTCGCTGAGCGCGATCCGCTCAGGCTCGACCGACACCACGATCGGCACCGAGCCGAGCTCCTCGTCGTCGCGCAGGCGCGAGTAGATCGGGCTCACGTCACCGTCGCCGTCGATCACCAGCGCGAGATCGGGCCGACGCTCGCGGCCGGGCTCGCCGGCCGGACGCAGCGAACCGTTGATCGAGACCCTCCGCGGGCTGAAGCCAAGCTCGGCCAGCATCCGTGACGGAGTCTCGGCGGCGTCGGCGCGACGGGCGTATATCCATGCGTCTCCCATGCCACGAGGCTGGCAAGCCCCGCCCCGCCCGTCATTGGCCGAATGTCGAAACCGCCCCGGCGCCCGGGCTCCCGACGGCGCGCGCCACTGTCAGGGCGGCGATGGGCGATCGGTGAGGACGGGCGCGAGCCGGCGCACGGGCACAGCGGCCGACCCGCGCAGCGACGCGCCGACCCGCGCAGCGACGCGCCGACCCGACCACGCGAACCGCGGGCCGGGGCTTAGGACTCGGCGGGGACGGCCGCGGCGACGGGCGCCGGGGGCGCGTCGGGCGGCGGGGGGGTCCCGGGCAGGACCTTGATGATCCGGAAGCGCAGCACACCGTCTTCGATGTGCAGGCTGTGGGTGAGGTTCTCGAGGATGCTCGTCGGCCCGGTGAACTGGATCAGGTGGTACTCGCCCTCACCCTGGTGACGGATCTCGTAGGCCAGGGGGCGGGTGTGCCAGTCGTCGGTGCGCTCCACGGTGCCGCCGCCGTCGGTGATCAGGGTGTCGACCTGGGCGAGGATCCGCGCGCGCTGTTCCTCCTCGGCGGTGGCCGAGAGGACGAGCATCAGGTCGTAGACGGTGGGGGGCTTGGTCATGGGATTCGGTCCGGGAAGCGGACGGCGGCCGATGATAGCGGCAACGCATGGCACCATCCCGGGTCACCATGGCCCCGCCGGCGCCCAAGCCCGAGCTGCCCCGCCTGCACGTGCCCGACGCGGCGGCCTGGGAGGAGTGGCTGAGCGAGCACCACGATGCGCCGGGCGTGTGGCTGCTGCTGGCCAAGCAGGGCCGCGGCGGCCGGAGTCCGAGCTACGCCGAGGCGGTCGAGTGCGCGCTCTGCTTCGGCTGGATCGACGGGCAGGTCCGCCGGTTGGACGAGGTCTACTTCCAGCAGCGCTTCACCCCTCGGGGCCCGCGCAGCCGCTGGTCGGAGATCAACGTCACCAAGGCGCAGGCGCTGATCGCCGCCGGGCGGATGCAGCCGCCGGGTCAGGCGGCGATCGACGCGGCGCGGGCGGACGGCCGCTGGGATCAGGCCTACGCCCCGCAGAGCACGGCCACCGTGCCCGATGACCTGCAGGCCGCGCTGGACGCCGATCCGGCGGCGCGTGACTTCTTCGCCACGCTCACCGGCTCGCGTCGCTATTCCTTCCTGCACCGCCTGGCCGGCGTCCGCACCCCGGCCGGGCGTGCCCGGCGGATCGCCGGCTACGTCGAGCGGCTGCGTGAGGGGCGCACGCTCGAGGACCCGTGACCGGTCCTAGGAGCGGCCCTTGGCGCGGATGTCGTCGAGCTGCTCGTCGATCCAGTCGCCGGGGTTGCGCGCGGTCACGATCGACCTCAGTCCCTCGTGGCGGCGGCGGCGCTCCTCGACGGGCATGGTCAGCGCGGCGTGGATCGAGTCGGCCAGCTCCTGGATGTCGAACGGGTTGACCGACAGCGCGTGCTCGCCGAGCTCCTCATGGGCGCCGGTGTTCTCCGACAGGATCGACACGCCGGCGCGCTGATTGGCCATCGGTCCTTCCTTGGCGACGAGGTTCATCCCATCGAACATCGCGTTGACCATCAGCACGTCGTAGTGCTTGTAGGCGGCGACGGCCTCCTCCAGGTCGTCGCGCAGCTTCAGCTGGATCGGCATCCAGTCGGGCGAGCCGTGGCGATGGTTGACGAGCGCCACGACCGCCTCGATGCGTTCGAGGTACTCGGCGTACTCGGCCACGTCGGTTCGCGACGGCATCAGCTGGGCGATGAAGGTGACGCGCTCGCGAAACTCCGGGTGCTGCTCGAGGAACAGGTCAAAGGCGGAGAAGCCGCGCAGCACGTTCTTGGAGAGGTCGGCGCGGTCGACGCGGAGGATCAGGTGGTCGCGGCGGCGGCGCAGGATCTCCTGCTCGAACTCGCGCACGCGCGGCCGCTCGGCCGCGCCGCGGATGGCGTCTGCGTCGATCGGCAGCGGGTATGCCCGCACCCAGACCTCGCGGTCGCCCAGCTGCACCACGCCGGTCTGATGGTCGACCTCGAGTCCCAGCAGGTCCTCGCAGCACTGCAGGAAGTTGCGCCGGTATGAGGTCGTGTGGAAGCCGACGATGTCGTTGGCGAGGATGCCGCCATAGATCTCCTCACGGATCACCGACGGCAGCACCCGCCACGAGTCCGACTGGCTCCAGGGAATGTGCACGAAGTGCGTCATGAACGCGTCGGGCCGCGCCCGGCGGATCAGTGCCGGCAGCGTGTAGAGGTGGTAGTCGTGGACCATCACCACCGGCCGCTGGATGCCGTCGATCTCATCGAGCACCGCCCGTGCCAGGTCCTCGTTGACGACGTTGTACCCGAACTCGAAGGCCTCGGTCTCGTTGCGGCGGATGTCCGGCGCGTTGGAGAGATCCCACAGGTAATGCTGGATGAACCACAGCATCGGGTTGGCGATGATGCTGTAGAAGCGATAGTAGGCCTCGGGGTCGGAGGCGACGAGCTTGACGCGGTAGTCGGTGCCGTCGGGGCCCGAGACCGGGAAGGCGCGGCCGCCGTGGCGTCCGGCCATCGCGACGTCTGCCTCGCTCATCGCGGAGGCGATCCAGGTGACCTCGCGGTGCCGCGCGAGCCCCATCAGCGCGGTCACGAGCCCGCCGGTGCCGCGCTTGGCCTCGCCGTCGGCCTGGAAGGTCACGGGACCCCGGTTGGAGACCAGGATCAACGGGTC
>DASSZP010000090.1:0-11428 GCA_035713465.1 Solirubrobacteraceae bacterium
GGATACGGTCCGGTCCTCCGTCCCGCCGCCTTCGACCGCCCGTCCGAGGAGCCCCATGGCCACAGCCGACGTTCTCAAGCCCGATCACGCCGCGCAGCGCAAGCACTTCATCTTCACCGACGAGCACGAGCAGCTGCGGGATTCGATCCGCCGGTTCGTGGCCAAGGAGCTGGCCCCCCACGCCGAGGAGTGGGAGGAGTCAACGTTCCCGGACTCGATCTTCCCGCGCATGGGCGAGCTTGGCTTCCTCGGCCTCGACAAGCCCGAGGAGTACGGCGGACAGGGCGGCGACTACTTCTCCGCGATCGTGCTCGCCGAGGCGATGGTGCACGCCAACTGCGGCGGCCTGGCGATGGGCGTCGCCGTCCACACCGACATGGCGATGCCGCCCATCCTCGCGTTCGGCACCGAGGAGCAGAAGCAGCGGTGGGCGGCCGCCGCCATCCGCGGGGAGAAGATCCTGTGCATCGGCATCACCGAGCCCGATGCGGGCTCCGACGTCGCCGGGATCAAGACCCGGGCGGTGCGCGACGCGGCCACCGGCGGCTACGTCATCAACGGCTCCAAGACCTACATCACCAACGGCCACCGCGCCGATGCCATCGTCCTGGTGACCAAGACCGACCCCGCGGCCGGCTATGACGGCTTCACCCTGTTCCTGGTGGCGATGGACAGCCCCGGGGTCATCCGGGAGAAGCGCCTGCAGAAGCTCGGCATGCACGCCTCGGACACCGCGCTGCTCGCCTTCCAGGACGTGCGGGTCCCGGAGTCGGCGGTTCTTGGCCAGGTGGGCAAGGGCTTCTACCACATCATGTGGGAGCTCCAGGGCGAGCGCCTGATCGGCGCCGCCGGGGCCGTCGCCGGAGCCCAGCAGGTGTTTGACCGCACCCTGCAGTACGCCAAGGAGCGCCAGGCCTTCGGCCGGGCGATCGGGCACTTCCAGGTCATCCGCCACAAGTTCGCCGACATGGCGACGAAGATCGAGACCGCGCGGCAGATGGTGTACACGACGGCCTGGCGGTTTGCCAACGGCGACTACCCGGTGCGCGAGATCTCGATGGCCAAGCTCTACTCCAGCCGGATCGCTTTCGAGGTCGCCGACGAGTGCCTGCAGATCCACGGCGGCAACGGCTACATGAAGGAGTACGGGATCGAGCGCTCCTGGCGCGACCTGCGCCTGAACCGGATCGGCGCCGGGACCGACGAGATCATGCTCGACGTCATCGGCCGCTCCTACGGCCTCTAGGAACGGGTCGGTGCATGCACCGACCCGGCCGGGCGCGCATGCGCGCCCGGCGGACGGGCCGCATGCGGCCCGTCCCATCCCGCCCTTCACGGCCGGGCACGAGACCCTGCGGGCGCAGATGCGCGCCTTCGTGGCCGAGCGCCTGCAGCCCCGCGCGGCCGAGTGGGAGGCCGCCGGGTGGTTCCCCGATGAGGTCTTCGGGTGGCTGGCGCAGGCCGGCTATCTCGGCCTGCGCTTCGATCCCGCCTACGGAGGCGCCGGGGACACGGTGGCCGCCGCGGTGTGGGTGCAGGAGCTGGCCCGCTGCGGCTCGGGCGGCGTGGCGGCCGGATTGGGCGCTCACAGCGGGATCGCGCTGCCGCCGATCGAGGCCTTCGGCACCGAGGCGCAGAAGCAGCGCTACCTCGTGCCCGGGCTGCGCGGCGAGCTCGTGGCCGCGCTGGCCATCACCGAGCCCGGCGCGGGCTCCGACGTGGCCGGGCTGCGCACCCACGCCCGGCGGGTCGACGACGGCTGGATCGTCAACGGGTCAAAGACCTACATCACCGGGGGCGTGCGCGCCGACGTGCTCGTCACCGCGGTGCGGACCAAGCCGGAAGGAGGGCACCAGGGGATCTCCTTCCTGCTCATCGACAAGGGCGAGGGGGTGTCGGCGCGGCCGCTGCGCAAGCTCGGCTGGCACGCCTCGGACACGGCCGAGATCGCCTTTGACGACGTGGTCGTGCCGCAGGCCAACCTGCTCGGTCCCGAGCACGGCGGCTTCTACCTGATCATGGCCAACTTCCAGTGGGAGCGGCTGCTGATGGCGCTCGGGGCGGTCGGGGCGATGCAGGCCTGCTTTGAGCAGACGGTCGCCTTCGTGCAGCGCGACGGGCGTCGCCCCGGGCAGGCCGTGCGCCACCGGCTGGCCGAGATCGCGGTCGAGATCGAGGCCGGGCGCGACATCACCTACCACGCCCTGCGCCTGCACCTGGCCGGCCGCGACGCCGTGCGCGAGGTGACGGTGGCCAAGCTGCGCACCCAGCGGGCCGCCTTTGACACGATCGACGCCTGCGTGGAGCTGCACGGGCTCGACGCCCCGGCCGAGCTCGAGCGGGCGCTCCGCGACGCGCGGCTCGGTCCGATCGGCGGCGGCACCGACGAGATCATGAAGGAGATCCTCGGTCGCTCGATGGGGCTGTAGCCTCGCCAGCAGTGAGCATCGATTCCACGCGCGGCCAGCTCCTCATCGCCGGTCCCACCCTGACTGACCCGAACTTCCTGCGGACCGTCGTGCTCGTGATCGAGCACTCCGAGGCCGGCGCGCTCGGCCTGGTGCTCAACCGCCCCTCCGAGACGACGGTCGGTGAGGTCGTCTCCGAGCTCGAGGCGCTGCTCGCGCCCGAGGAGCCGCTCTGGGTCGGGGGCCCGGTGGCGCCGTCGGCCCTGATCGTCCTGGCCGAGTTCGCGCAGCCCGACGACGCCGCCCTGATCGCCTTCGCCGACATCGGCGTGCTGGCCTCCGAGTCCGAGGACGGGCCGCCGGAGATCCGCCGCGGGCGCGCCTTCGTCGGCCACGCCGGCTGGGGCCCGGGACAGCTCGACGCCGAGCTTGAGTCCGGTGACTGGTTCGTGGAGCCGGCGCTGCGCGAGGACGCGTTCACCGAGCGGCCGGAGGACCTGTGGGCCGACGTGCTGACGCGGATGGGCGGGCACTACGCGCTCGTGGCGCGGATGCCGCTCGACCCCTCGGTCAACTGATGGCCGGCCACGAGCAGGCTGCCGCTCACGGCCACGACCACGGCGGCGGCCACTCCCACCTCCACGGCCACGGGCGCGGAGCCGACCGCAGCTCCCTGCGCCTCGCGCTGGGCCTGATCGCCGGCTTCATGGTCGCCGAGCTGGCCGCCGGCCTGCTGGCCGGCTCACTGGCCCTGCTCTCCGATGCCGCGCACATGCTCACCGATGCGGTCGCGCTTGGTGTCTCGCTGCTGGCCGCCACGCTCGCCGCCCGTCCCGCCCGCGGGGCGATGACCTACGGGCTGGGCCGGGCCGAGATCCTCTCCGCGCAGGCCAACGGGGTGACGCTGCTGATCCTCGGGGTGCTGATCGTGATCGACGGGGTGCGCCGGCTGTTCTCGGCCCCGCACGTCAGCGCCCTGCCGGTGCTCATCCTGGCCCTGGCCGGGGCGGCGGTCAACCTGATCGTCGTCCGGGTCCTGGCGGGCGACGGCGAGCAGCGCAGCCTCAACGTCGAGGGCTCCTACCGCCACATCCTCACCGACCTGTTCGGCTTTGCCGCCACCGCCGTGGCGGCCGTGGTCATCCTGGCCAGCGGCTTTGACCGCGCCGATGCGATCGCCTCGCTGCTGATCGCCGCGCTCATGCTCCACGCCGCCTACGGGCTGCTGCTCGCCTCCGGCCGCGTGTTCATGGAGGCGGCGCCGGCCGAGCTGGACCCGGAGGCGATCGGACGGGCGCTGGCCGCGCAGCCCGGGGTGGTCGAGGTCCACGACCTGCACGTCTGGGAGGTCACCTCGGGCTTCCCGGCCCTCTCGGCCCACATCGTCGTGCGCGCGGGCGATGACTGCCACGGCCGCCGGCGCGAACTGCAGGCGCTGGTCTCCGAGCGCTTCGCGATCGATCACACCACGCTGCAGGTCGACCACGAGGCCGCCGCCCAGCCGCCGCTGCAGATCGAGGCTCCGGACCCGGGGCGGGAATCGACCCCGCGCTACCGGACGGGCGCCTAGACTTCGCGCCATGAGGGTGGTCAAGCCGGGAGAGGACCACGACGTCCCCCGGGGCGTCGTCGGCGGCGCGGAGATCTCACAGACGACCGCGGGCGCCCACAACATCTACATGGGGCGCTTCCGCGTGCCGCCCGGCGCGCGCTCGATGCCGCACTACCACGCGGGCTGCGAGAGCGCGGTGTACATGCTCTCCGGCGGCCTGGTGGTCAAGTGGGGCGATCGCCTGGAGAAGGAGCTGCGCCTGGAGCCCGGGGACATGGTCTACGTCCCCCCGCGCGAGACCCATGTGCTCATCAACGCCTCGGACAGCGAGCCCGCCGACTACGTGGTGGCGCGCGACTCACCGACCGAGGATGCGGTCATCGTCCCCTGGGCCGAGGCCGAGGCGTGATCAGCCAAGAGGGTTTCTTTCCCGGCGCCGGCGACGGCGGACGCCGGATCTTCTGGCGGCGCTGGAGTCCCGAGAGCGACGCCCCACCGCCGGCGGTGATCGTGCTCGTCCACGGCGCCAGCGAGCACAGCGGGCGCTATGAGCACGTCGCCCAGGCGCTCACCGATGCCGGCTATCCGGTCTACGCGCTGGATCACCGCGGGCACGGGCGCTCGGATGGCCCGCGGGCCCTGATCGACCGGCTCGCCGACGCGGTCGCCGACGTGGACACGCTCGTGGGGCGCGCCCGCGCCGAGCATCCTCAGCGCGGGATCGTCGTGCTCGGCCACAGCATGGGCGGCACGCTCGCGCTCAGCTACACGATCCGCCATCCCGAGGTGCTGTCCGGCCTGATCCTCTCCGGACCGCTGGCCGCGCTGGAGGCGGCGCCGGCGCCGCTGCGCCTGGTCGGGCGTCTGCTGTCGGCCGTCGCGCCCTCGCTGCCGCTGATCGCGATCGACTCGGGCCAGGTCAGCCGCGACCCCGAGGTCGTGCGCGACTACGTCGACGACCCGCTCAACCATCACGGCAAGCTGCCGGCGCGGACGGTCGACGAGCTCGCCCGTGCGATCGATGACTTCCCGCAGGCCGTGGCCACGATCACCGTGCCCACGCTCGTGCTCTACGGCACCGAGGACGGGCTCGCCCCGCCGTCAGGCGCGCGGATGGTCGGCGAGCGGATCAGTTCCGCCGACGTGACCGTGATCCCCTACAGGGGCCTGTTCCACGAGATCCTCAACGAGCCCGAGCGGGAGTCGGTGCTGACCGATATCCGGGCCTGGCTGGCCGAGCGGTTCGAGGCGAAGGTCGGCAGTGGCGGCGGCGCGGCGGCGGAACCGGAGGCGGGCGCCGCCGGGGCCGGACCGGACGGCACCGCAGGGGCCGGACCGGACGCGGGCGTCTCCGCGGGCGCGAACAGCGCGTAGCTGCCGTCGTCGTAGACGAGCAGGCCGCCGTCGGGCAGATGGCGGGCGGCGTCGCGCGGGCCGCTGAGCACCGCCGCCTTGGCCCGCGCCTCGGCCCGGGCCGCGGTCGCCGCCAGCGCGGTCGCCTGCACGACGCCGGTGAACGCGGGCCGTCCCGTGCGCGGGTCCAGCAGATGGTGCGCGGGGCGGGCGTCTGCGTCCAGCCAGCTGCGCTTGCCGATCCCGCTGGTGGCGATCGCGCCGCCGGCGATCGGGAAGGTGTGCAGGCGGATGGCGTCAAACGGGCTGGTCACGTGGATCGGCCGGGGCACGCCGGCCCGGCCGCCGAGGCGGATGTCCCCGGCGCAGTCGACCGCGTAGGCGTCAAAGCCGCTCAGCCGGGCCCCCAGTTCGTCGGCGAACAGCCCCTTGGCCACGCCGCCGGGATCGAGCACCGTGCCCGGCGAGCGGGTGATCGTGCCGGCCGCCACGTCGACGCTCAGCCGCCCGAGCGGATCACTGCCGGCCGGCCGGGCCGGAGCGCGGTCGGGCACCTGGGCCAGCGCGACGTCGAGCGGGATGCCCTCGCCGTCCAGTGAGCGGTCATAGCCGGCCCGGACGATCTCGGCGCCGAGCGTCGCGTCAACCAGACCGCCGGTGTCGCGCGCCGCCTGCAGGGCGGCCTGGGCCAGGCGCGCCATCAGCGGGCTGACGGCCACGGTGCGCCGCGGGTCGCGGTTCAGCCGGCTGATCTCGCTGGCGGCCGCAAAGCGGCTGAACTGGGCGTGCCACTGGCGCAGCGCGTGCTCGGCGTCCGCCGCGGCGGCGGCGGCCGCGGCGGGCCGCGCGGCGTCGGCGACAACGACCGTGCAGCGGCCCCCGAAGCAGGCAAAGCGGCGGATCGCCTCGCCCGCAGGGTCCCCGGGGGCGCCGGGGCCGGCGGCGCTGCCGGTGCCCGCGGGGACGGCGTGGGGGCCAGAGCCGCGGCGCTCGGAGGCGCTCATGACTGACTCGAGGTCAGCGACGTCGGGCTGGAGGCCGAGCTGGCCGATCCGGAGCTGCCCGAACCGGCGCTGGCCGCCGCCGAGGCGCTCGTGGTCGCCGGTGTGGCCGCCGTCGTGCTGGCCGCGCCCGAGGTCCGGGTGGCGGCGGTCCTGGTGGCCGTGCTCGTGGCTGCGCCCGAGCCGGCCGCGGTGGTGCTCGTCGCCGCAGCGACCTGGGCGGTCGTCGTGCGGTTGCCGGCCAGGGCCGGATCGTGCCCGGAGACCAGCAGCATGGCGATCAGCAGCCAGGTGGCCACGAACAGCGACAGGGCGCTGGCCACCACGCGACGGCGGATGCCGGCCACGCGGGCTCCGCGCGCCTGGCGCAGGGCCTGGCCGCGGGCGCGGCGCTGGGCGGGATCGGATGGGTGGCGGGATGCAGGTGTCATGGCGGGTCGTCCTTTGTGCGGTGACGGTGACCAGCATCGACGGCCCGCGTCGCAACAGCGTGAGCGCCGCCGAAGAGGAAGCTATGAGTGCGCGTCCGGGGCCGGGCGCGTCGGGCGACGGCAGCGGGGTGCAACCGCGGGAGCGGGCGCGTCAGGCGGCTGCGGCGGGGGTGCGACCGCGGCGGCGGGCGCCGGCGTGCCCGAGGCGCTCGAGCTCGTCGTGCAGACCCCGGATGCGCTCGAGGATCACCTCGGCCGCGGCCTGCTGCTGCTCACGGGTCGAGTGCTCGATGCGCTCGAAGCGCAACGGCTCGCCGTAGCTCACGGTGACGCGGGGGAAGCGCAGGCGCTTCCAGTTGCGGACCTGGTGGGAGCCGAGGATCGCCACCGGGACGACCGGGGCGCCGGACTCCAGGGCCAGGCGCCCGATGCCGGGCTTGGCCGTGTCGGACACCTGGCCGTTGCGCGAGCGGCCGCCCTCGACGTACATGCCGACCGCCCCGCCGCGGCGCAGGATCGTGAAGGCGGTGGTGAACGCCTCCTCGTCGGAGTGACCGCGGCGCACGGGGAACACCCCGCCGTGGCTGAAGATGTAGGCCCCGATCGGGTTGTGGAAGAGCTGTGACTTGGCCATGAACTGAATCCGGCGGCGCACGAACGCGCCGGTGAAGAAGTGATCCATGAACGAGGCGTGGTTGGGGGCCAGGATGAGCGGTCCCCCGGGGACGTTCTCAGAGCCGACCCCGCGCGCGCGGAAGGTGATCAGCGCGTGCAGCACGGTGAGAATCCGAACCGGCTCATAGACCTTGGTCTCCGGCACCCCAGCGCGCGTCCGCGCGTGGAAGACGTCGAAGGCCTCCTTGGGACGCTCCTCGCGGTAGCGCTGGGGCTTGATGTCAACGTCCGGCATCGTCCCTTCAGTATCCGCCACCCGGCGGCCGGGCGCGCCCTTCTCCCGCGCCCGCCGGCGACCGGGCCCCGGCCGCCGCGGGGCGCGCCCCTCTCCCGCGCGCCCCGCGCGAGGCGCCGGCTATGAGGCGATGCGAGCGGCGAAGGCCTCAAGGCCCCCGTTCCAGCCGCTGCCGACCGCGGCACGCATCCCCTCCCAGCCGGGGCCGTGGCGCTCGATGCCCCGGTGCTCGAGCTCGACCCGGGTGCGCTGCGGCGATTCGGCGATGAAGCGCACCTCGATCTCACTGGTCCGCGACGGGTCTGGCTCCAGCTGCCAGTCGGTGCTGATGTCCCAGCTGAAGACGACGCGCTCAGGCGGTTCGTAGGCGAGGATGCGTGCCCAGTGCGACTCGCTGCCGTCGGTGCCGACGTCGTAGATGTGGCCGCCGACCCTGGGCTCGAACACCATCTCGGCCAGCTCGGCCTGCAGGATGTGGTTCTTCTCCGGCCACCACGAGCCGATGCCGGTGGTGAAGACCGCAAAGGCGCGCTCGATCGGGGCCTGCACGACGATCGAGGCCTGGACGGGTGCGGCGACGGACTGGGTGTTCATGTGTCTCCTTGAGGGGAGGGGTGGACGGGACGCTCGACCTCGCCCGTGGACGCGGCCGACGCGATGGGACGCTCCACCTCGGCCTTGAAGGCGGCCAGGGCGGTGGGCCAGAAGCGCTCCAGGTAGGCCCGCAGCGCCTGAACCCCGCGGGGATCGAGCCGATAGATGCGGCGGGTGCCCTGCGGCGTGACGCGCACCAGCCCGGCCTCACCGAGCACCCGCAGGTGCTGGGAGACAGCCGGCCGGCTCACCGGCAGACCCTCGGCCAGCTCACCGACCGACCGGGGCTGCTGCGCGACCCGCTCGAAGATCTCGCGGCGGGTCGGGTCGGCCAGGGCGGTGAAGGCGAGGTCGGGGCTTGCGGCTGGGGCGTTAGCGATCACTTACGGTAAGTGTAGGCTAACGCTCTTGGGTTGTCAACGGGCGGCGGCGGGCGCGCCGCTCAGCCCGGCCTGGCCCGCGGTTGGCAGCAGTTGACGGCGCATATCGCCGTGAAGTGCTGCCAACCGTCTCCGGAAGCGACCGGCGGGACGCCGGCGCCGACCACGCCCGGTCCGGGCGGGCTCGTTTAGCCCTGCAGGGGGAGCACGAGCGCCGGCGCCTCGATGATGTGCTCCGAGGAGGTCGAGACGACCGCGGTGCCGATCGCGAAGAACTCGATCACGTGCGAGCCCCAGCCGTGGCTGCGCTCGACGATCCGGGCCCCGACGATCCCCTCGGACTCGAGCCCGTCGGCCTCGGTCTGCATCCGCCCCATGGCCAGCTCGCGGGCCTCGTACAGGGCCTGGGTGAAGTTGGGCATCTCGACGTTGCGCCCGATCTGCTTCAGCGAGGACATCATCCCCTGGCGTGCGACGTGGTAGACGCAGTTGCCCATCACCAGGCCGGTCGGGCGGTAGCCGGCCCGCAGCAGCGTGGCGAAGTCCTGGCCGGAGAGGTCCGAGGTGAACGGCCGGCCGTTGGGCGCGCGGTGCAGCTCCCCTCCGGCGTGGCGCACCGCCGTGCCGACGGCGATGAACTCGGCCAGATCCGCACCCCAGTCATAGCGGCCGATCTCCAGACGCACGCCGACGACCCCGTCCGCCCCGAGCTGATCGGCCTCCTCCTCCATCCGCGTCATGGCCAGTTCCCGGGCGTGGTACATGGCCTGGGTGAGGACGTTCATCTCCTGGTTGCGGTTCCAGCCCGCCTGCTGGAAACCGATGTGGTAGATCGAGCTGCCGAGCACGAGGCCGAGCGGTTCAAAACCCGATTGCTTGACGAGCAGGAACTCGTTGACCGACAGATCGCTGGTGAAGAAGCCACGGGCGACATCGGTCTTCATCCGCTCGATCCGGGCCCGGCCGGACTCGGGGATCCCGGCCATCGAGCCCGCGTCGTAGGCGGCGGCGTGGGGTGCGTCGCCGCCGTCGCCGGCCACGCCGTCCGGGCCGGGGACCGGCGGCTCCGGCGGCCGGGGCGGATCGTCGTTGCGGTTCAGAAAGCCCATGGTCGTCCTCTCTCTAGGGGTTGAGCAGGCGCCCGAGCGCCTCCCGGGTGGTCTGGCTGCGCCGCGCCTCGTCGGCCAGCGCGCCACTGAGCGCGGCCAGCCACGTGTCGGTGTCCACGGTCTCTGACTTGAGCACGATCCCGCCCGAGACCCGGGCGCAGCGCGCCTGCACGCCGGTGCCTTCGCGGATCAGCTCCAGGCGCTGGCCGCCGGCGTCCAGGCTCACCCGGGCGACCCGCTTGGGACCGAGCAGGCCGTCGCGCTGGCGCTGCACGCGCACCGCCCCGGGAACCGCCGCCTCCAACTTGGCCGCGACCGCCTCCACGAAGCTGCCCAGCTCGGCCTCGTCGGCGCGCAGCGACGCGGCGAGCAGATCGAGGTCCAGGGACGGGTCGGGATCGGAGAGGGCCACGGGGACCAGGCTACGCCTCGGCCCATCCGCGGGAGCGCTGCACGGCGCGCCGCCAGTCCGAACACAGCCGTTCGCGCTCGCAGGCCGGCATCCGCGGCTCGTAGCGTCGCTTCTCGCGCCAGCGCTCGGCCACGCCGGAGACCGTCCACAGTCCCACCCCCACCCCGGCCAGCGCGGCGGCCCCGAGCGCGGTCGTCTCCGGGATCTCGGGCAGGCTCACCGGGACACCGAGCACGTCGGCCTGAAACTGCATCAGCCAGCCGTTGACGGTCGCGCCGCCGTCGGCGCGCAGCTCGGACAGCTCGGTCCCGCAGGCGGCCTCCATCGCCCGGATCGCGTCGACGGTCTGGTAGGCCATCGCCTCCAGCGCCGCACGCGCGAGATGGGCGCGGGTGCTGCCGCGGGTCAGGCCAACGATCGTCCCGCGCGCGTACGGATCCCAATGGGGCGAGCCCAGCCCGGCCAGCGCGGGCACGAAGTACACGCCGTCGTTGGCGTCCAATGACGCGGCCAGCGGCTCGGTGTCGGCGGCCACGTCGATCACGCCGAGCCCGTCGCGCAGCCACTGCACGGCCGCGCCGGTGACGAAGATCGCCGCCTCGGTGGCGTAGGTGAGCCGCTCGCCGATCCGCCAGGCGACGGTGCTGAGCAGGCCCTCGGCCGCATCCGGCGGGGTGTAGCCGGCGTTCTGCAACACGAACGAGCCGGTCCCGTAGGTGGTCTTGCCCAGGCCCGGGTCGACGCAGGCCTGGCCGAACAGCGCCGCCTGCTGGTCGCCGGCTACGCCCATCACCGGCAGCCGTGCTCCCAGCAGCAGAGCCTCGCCGAACGTGCCGCTGGACGGCCGGATCTCGGGCAGCAGGTCGGCCGGGACGCCGAACAGCTCCAGCAGGCGGTCGTCCCAGTCAAGCGTCCGCAGCGAGCAGAGCATCGTGCGCGACGCGTTGGTGGGGTCGGTGGCGTGCACCTCGCCGCCGGTCAGCTTCCAGATCAGCCAGCTGTCCACCGTGCCGAACGCCAGGCCGTCAGGCGAGTCGACCGCGTGCTCGAGCAGCCACGCCAGCTTGGTAGCCGAGAAGTAGGGGTCGGGAACGAGGCCGGTCAGCTCGCGGATCGGCCCGGCCGGCAGCTCCGCGCAGGCCGCGGCCGTGCGTCGGTCCTGCCAGACGATCGCGTCGGCCACCGGCCGGCCGCTGGCCCGGTCCCACAGGACGGTGGTCTCGCGCGGGGTGGTGATGCCGATCGCCCGCATCTCGCCGGCCGACACACCGGCGGCGG
>DASSZP010000091.1:0-3085 GCA_035713465.1 Solirubrobacteraceae bacterium
CGTCGGCCCAGGCGAGGATCTCCAGCGCGGACGCTCCCTCGAGCTCGGCTGCGGCGCGGGTGGCCAGCTCGCGCAGGTGCCCCTGCTTGGCCAGTACCGCCGTCACAGCAGCCACGCCTCGTCGGCACGGGACACGTAGGAGGCGAAGGCCTCGCCGTCCTCACGTCGCTCGAGGTAGCCGCGCAACACGCGTTCGGCGTATTCGGGCGCCTCGTCCGCGGTGACCTTCAAGCCGCGGAACTTGCGGCCGAAAGCGGCGTCGGTTCCCAGCTGGCCGCCGAGGTGCACCTGGAAGGCTTCCTCGTCGCCGTCGACACCCTTCTGCACCATGCCCTTGAAGCCGATGTCCGCGATTTGGAAGCGGGCGCACGAGTTGGGGCACCCGTTGACGTTGATCGTGATGGGCGCGTCGAAGTCGGGCAGGCGCTTCTCCAGTTCGAGCCGGATGGTGTCGGCGCGCGCTTTCGTCTCGACCAGCGCCAGCTTGCAGAACTCGATACCGGTGCACGCGATGGTGCCACGGTGAAAGGCCGAGGGGCGGACCTCGAGACCGTGCAGCGCGAGCTCGTCGGCGAGCTCGTCGGCGGCGGCCGGCTCGACGTCGAGGATCACCAGGCCCTGCTGCGCGGTCAGCCGCACCCGGCCCCGCCCGTAGGCGTCCGCGAGTTCCGCGACCTGGCGCAACGCGCTGCCCGAGGTGCGACCCGACCGGGTGGTGGCTCCGACCGAGACCAGGCCGTCACGCTGCGCCTCGATGCCGGTGTGGTCCCGGTGTCGCGGGGAGGCTGCCGGCGCGGGCCCATCGGGTAGCGCGCGGTGCAGATACTCGGTCTCCAGCACCCGGCGGAACTGCTCCGGACCCCAGTCGGCGAGCAGGAACTTCAACCGGGCGTGATTGCGCTGGCGCCGGTAGCCGTAGTCGCGAAAGATCGAGGTGACGCCGGCCCAGACGTCACTGACCTCCTCGGGCCGGACGAAGACGCCCAGCCGCTGCGCGAACATCGGGTTGGTAGACAGGCCGCCGCCGACCCACACGTCGAAGCCGGGCACCCCGTCCGGGCCCAGGACGCCCACGAACGCGACGTCGTTGATCTCGTGGTTGCTGCAGTGGCGCGCGCAGCCGGACACGGACGTCTTGAACTTGCGGGGCAGGTTGGAGAAGGCGGGATCGCCGAGGAACTTCTCGGCGGTCTCGCGCAGGGCCGGCCCGGCGTCGAGGACCGAGTCGGCGGCCACGCCCTCTAGCGGGCAGCCGAGCATGACTCGGGGGGTATCACCGCACGCCTCGGTGGTGGACAGACCCACCGCCTCGAGGCGGGCCCAGATCGCGGGGACGTCCTCGATCCGGATCCAGTGCAGCTGCACGTTCTGCCGGTCAGTGATGTCGGCGAGGTCGCGGCCGTAGGTCGTGGCGATCTCGGCGACGACGCGCAACTGGGTGCTGGTGAGCGCGCCGCCGTCGATGCGGATGCGCAGCATGAACAGCTCGTCCTCGAGCTGCTCCGGCTCCAGCGTGGCGGTCTGGCCTCCGGGGATGCCGGGTCGGCGCTGGGTGTAAAGCCCGAACCAGCGAAAACGTCCGCGCAGGTCGCCCGGGTCGATGCCGGCGAAGCCGGTGTACTGGTAGCGGTCGATGATCCGCTGTCGAACGTTCAACCCGTCGTCGTCGCGCTTGCTGCGCTCGTTCGGGTTGAGTGGTTCGCGGTATCCCAGGGCCCACTGGCCCTGTGCTTTGCGCGCGCGCATGCGCGTCCCTTCGGGAGGTGAGGCACGACGATGACCGGAGACGGCTCAAAGGCCGTCACGGGGTCAACAGACTGCCGCAGCCACCCGAAGCAGATCGATGTGACGGCGGGACGTGAGCACACGTGCCCCAGACCGCATCGCGCCATGGTGACACACGGCGCGATGCTTTGCGAACCGACGCCCGCGCGATGGGTCGCGATCCCAGCCAGGACAATGACCCGGTGCCCGGGTTTCCGCTGTTGCTCGATCTGGCCGCGCGCCGCGTGCTCGTCGTGGGCGGCGGCGCGGTCGCGACCCGCCGAGTGCGCGGGCTGCTCGAGGCCGGCGCCGTCGTGACGGTGGTGGCGCCCGTGGTCTCCGCCGAGCTCGCCGGGCTCGAGGTTTCCCTCCAGCGGCGGGAGTTCGCGGAGCCGGACCTGGACGGCGCCTGGCTGGCCTTCGCCTGTGCGGACTCCGGCGACGTCAACGCCGCCGTGGCCCAGGCCGCCCAAGCGAGGCAGGTCTTTTGCGTGCGCGCCGATGCGGCTCCGTCCGGCAGCGCCCGCACGCCCGCGGTGCTGCGCCGCGACGGGCTCACGGTGGCGGTCAGCGGAGGGGACGATCCGCTGCGCGCGGTCGCCCTGCGTGACGCGATCTCGGTGGCCTTGGACCTGGGCGAGCTGCCCGGGCGCCCCGCGCGGGCGGGTACGGCAGGCGGCTCAGTGGCGCTCGTCGGCGGGGGGCCGGGCGATCCGGAGCTGATCACGGTGCGGGGCCGGCGGCTGGTCGCCGCGGCCGAGGTGCTGGTCGTCGACCGGCTCGCGCCGCGCGCGCTGCTGGCCGACCTGCCCGACTCGGTCGAAGTGATCGACTGCGGCAAATCCGCGCACCGGCACAACCTCACCCAGGACGAGATCAATGCCGTGCTGGTTGACCGCGCCCGGGCGGGCCGACGCGTCGTGCGGCTCAAGGGTGGTGATCCGTTCGTCTTCGGGCGCGGAGCGGAGGAGTGGCTCGCCTGCGTCGCGGCGGGGGTGCCGGTCAGCGTGGTGCCCGGCATCAGCTCGGCGCTGGCCGGGCCAGCCGCGGCGGGGATTCCGCTGACGCATCGCGGGGTGGCCGCTGACTTCACCGTGGTGTCCGGTCACCTGGACCCGGGGCGCCCCGCAGACTCGGGCATCGACTGGCCCGGGCTGGCTGGGGGGGCCTCGACGCTCGTGCTGCTCATGTCGATGGACCGGCTCGAGTTCATCGCCGCCGAGTTGATCAGGCACGGACGCCCGGCCGCGACACCCGCCGCGGTCGTGCACCGGGCGACCCTGCCCGGCCAGCGGGTGGTGCGCGCCCGGCTGGACCGGCT